>NZ_JBFAYE010000031.1:0-99453 GCF_040681145.1 Actinoplanes sp. NPDC051861 | reverse complement strand
GGATGAGGAGCGGGCATGGACGGCATCCTTCCTGCGATGCCGTCGACCACCTCACCCTCAGTGTCCGGCAAACCGGGGGAAGCTCATGTGGAGTTTGGGTGCGTACAAGGCGCCAACTCCACACACAACAAAAACAGCCCGCGCGTGTGGAGTTTGGGGGCGTACGGGGTGCTAACTCCACACGCAATTACTGCGGCGGGGGGTGGGTGGGCAGGGTGTTGAGGAGTTTTGAGGTCAGGGTGGACCAGGTTGCCAGCTCGGCGGGGGTGAGGGTGGCGAACCACGACGCGACCGCCTCCTCGTCGGCGTCGTCGCGCGAGGACCAGTAGGCCGCGCTCCCGGCCGTCGGGACCAGGCGGCGGCGACGGCGGTCGTGCGGGTCCGGCTCGACCCGGAGCATCCCCTTGCGGGAGAGGGCGGCGACCAACTGGGCGGCGTTCTGATGCGTCGTGCCCAGCGCGGCGGCCGCGGTGGACAACGTCGGCGAGTCCAGGGCGTGGACCGCGGTGAGCAGCGCGGCCTGCTGGGTTGTCAGGCCGTCGGCGCGGAGGCGCTCGTCCATCAGGTAGCGCAACCGCTGCGCCAGGACCAGCGCGGACCGGAAGGCCCGCACCGCGGGGGTGAGACGTGAGTTGTCGCCCAGATCGAAGAGGGTCTGTTCGCGCCGAGACATGCGCAATATATTACCTACATGATCTGCCTGCTGCCACACTGCGCCTATCTGTCGCAGACCACGAGGATGATCGAGATCTACCGGGCGCTGCGGGAACGTGGCGTCACACCGCGCGTGGCGACATACGGCGGGACCTATGAGTCCGTCCTTGCGGCCGAGGGCATCGACTACGACCTGATCGGGCCGCGGATGGACGACGAGCGCTGCGCCCGGTTCCTGCGCGAGCAGCCGAGCAGCGGTGCGGTGGACCAGAGCGCCTACAGCGACGAGGAGCTGCGGGCCTACGTGACGGCCGAGGCGGAGTACTTCACGGGCCAAGGCGTCGAGACCGTGGTGACCGGGTTCGCCCTCACCGCGACGCTGTCCAGCCGGCTCGCCGGGATCCGGCTCGTCACCGAGCACTCGGCCAGCTGGATACCGCCGATGTTCGAGCACGGGCTGCTGCCGCCGCTGCGCAGCCCGAGACTGGTGCCGCAGCCGGTCAGGAAGTGGGCCGCCAACGCGCTGCCGGGTCGTGCGCGGTTCTACACCGGAGGGTTCAACCGCCTGGCCGAGCAGCTCGGCATCCCGGGCCTGCCCAGCGTCGCCGCGCTGATCCTAGGTGACCTCACGCTGGTCACCGAGGCGCCCGGGGTGCTGGGGCTGACCAGGGAGACCGTCGAGGCGTGGCGGCCGGGACGCGGATACCGCCCGGAGACCCGGCTCAGGGTGACCGGGCCGCTCTTCGCGCACCTGCCGATCCCGCTGCCGGACGACGTGGAGCGTTTCCTTCAGCAGGACGGCCCGGTCATCTATGTCGCCATCACGTCCAGCGGACCAGATATCGTGAAAAATACGATAAAAGCGATGAAAACGCTCGATGCGCGGATCCTGGTCGCGGGGACCGTGCACGACATCGAGGACGACGACGAGCGCGTTCTCATCAAATCAGTGCTGCCCAGCCACCTAATCATGCCCAGGGTCGACCTCGCGGTGACCGCCGGCGGGCAGGGCTCGGTGCAGACGGCGATGGCGTCCGGCGTACCCCTGTTGGGTTTGCCCCTGCAGATGGAGCAGGACCTGAACGTGACGCTGATCGAGCGACGTGGTGCCGGCCGCCGGCTTTCGCCGCGGCAGGCGGGTGGGGCCCGCATGGCCGCGCTGGCGGGTGAGTTGCTGTCCGACGGCCGCTACCGGCAGGCTGCCGAGGAAATTCGCAAAATGTACGCGGAAATCGACGGCCCGGGAGCCGCCGCCGAATTGATCTTGCAAGGGTAGGGTTTTCTCCCCGTCACAGACGGGTGCAGGCGTCAGCGATTCGCAGCCCCGAAATCCCTAGCGTCGAACCCATGACAACGACAGTGGAGTCCACCACCGCGGTCTCGCTCCGCGGGGTGACCCGCACCTACGGCCGTGGCGCCGCTGCGGTCCGCGCGGTCGACAACGTCGACCTGGACCTGCCCCGCGGCGGCTGGACCGCGGTCATGGGGCCCTCCGGCTCCGGCAAGTCCACACTCCTGCACCTCGCCGCCGGCCTGGAACGCGCCGACGCCGGACAGGTCCTCGTGGCCGGCACCGACATCACGCGGGCCGGCGACCGCGAGCTGACCCGGATGCGGCGGACCCGGATCGGCTTCGTCTTCCAGAGTTTCAACCTGATCGGATCGCTGACCGCCGAGCAGAACGTGGCGCTGCCGCTGCGCCTCGCCGGGCGGGCACCGCGGCGCGCCCACGTCCGGGAGGTGCTGGCCGCCGTCGGGCTCGCCGACCGCGCACGGCACCGGCCGCGGGAGATGTCCGGCGGCCAGCAGCAACGGGTCGCGATCGCGCGGGCCATGGTGACCCGGCCCGAGGTGCTCTTCGCCGACGAGCCGACGGGTGCGCTGGACTCGGCGTCCGCGCGTACGGTATTGGTCCTTCTCCGTGCCATGGCGGAGGCCGGGCAGAGCATCGTGATGGTGACCCACGACCCCGCCGCGGCGGCGAAGGCCGACGCGATCGTCTTCCTCCGCGACGGGCGGGTGGTCGACCGGATGGCCGGCGCCGACTCGCACGCCGTCGCCGACCGCCTCGCCTCGTGGGAGGAGTGATGTTCGCCGGTGCGATCTTCTCCGTCTGCCTCGGTGTCGCGCTGGTGCAGTCCTCGCTGCTCCTGCTGATCACCGCCGCCACCATGGACCCGCCGGCCGGGCTGGGCCCCGCCGAGATCATGCTCTTCGAGGACGGCAAGGCCGCCACGATCTCGATGCTCGGGGTGGTGATGGGCTGCGCCGGGTTCCTGGCGATCTTCATCATCAGCTCGACGTTCGCGTTCACCGTCGATCAGCGCCGCCGGGACCTGGCGCTGCTGCGGCTGACCGGCGGGAGCCGTGGTCAGGTGCGCCGCAAGCTGCTCGGCGAGGCTGTGCTGCTCGGCACGCTGGGCGCGGCGATCGGCATCCCGCTGGGCCTGGTCGTGATGGCCGCGCAGGCCTGGATGATGCGGACGATGGGTTTCGTCCCGGACGGCTTCCGCGGCGAGTGGCGGATGTGGGTCGTCGGCGCGTCGATCGGCACCGGGCTGGTGCTGGCGGTGTCCGGCGCGATGACCGCCGCGCACCGGGCGGCCCGGGTCCGCCCCCTCGAGGCGCTGCGGGAGACCGGTGAGGGCGCCCGGGTGATGACGGCCGGACGCTGGATCGCCGGGCTGCTGTTCCTGGCCGGTGCGGTGACGCTGGTGCTGGTCGCGCCGCACGGCGGGCCGGACGGCGGCATGGCCCTGGCGATGAACGCGCCGCTGTGCGCGGCGGTGGCGGCGGCCGCGTTCAGCCCGGTGCTGGTGCCGGCGGTGGCGCGGCTGATTCCGGGGCGGGCGGACTCGCTGGCCCACGCCAACCTGAGGGACGGGCGGAGGCGCAGCGCCAGTGTCGCCGCGCCGGTGATCGTGCTGGTGACGCTGGTGGTCGGGCAGGCGGGGGCGCAGTTGTCGTTCACGAAGGCGGCCATCGAGGAGCAGCAGCGGCTAGTTAAAGCCGACTTTGTCGTGAAAAATGAAATACGCTCGGTAGCGGGAGTGAAGACCGCCTCCATCGAGACCGAGATCCCGGGACGGGTGACCACCGGCGACGGCGAGGACCGCGAAACCGACACCGTCACGATCCTGGCCGTGGATCCGGTCGCCTACAACGCAGTCCACCCCGGCAACGTCGTGAACGGCGTGACCGCGGGTCCCGGCGGTGACATCGGCCCCGGCACGGTCGAACTGGAGCTTCCGGGCTATCGAAGAAGCGAGATCACCGTGGCCGGCGAGGTTCCGGTCGCGCTCAGCGGCGGCGCCGATCTGCTGATCCCGCGGGACATGCTCCCGGCGGAACTGCTGGCGTCGGCACCGGCCAGGACCCTCGTCCAGGTCGAGGAAGGCGCGGATCCCACAGCGGCACTGTCCGAATTCGGCCAGGTCGTCACGGTCGGTGACTGGCTGGCCGAGGAGGCGCGGGCCCGCAACTCGATCAGCAACAAGATCATGGTGCTGGTGCTCGGGCTCGGTGCCGTCTACGCGCTGGTCGGCGTCGTCAACGCGGTGGTGATCGGCGCGGCGGCCCGCCGCCGCGAGTTCGCCGAGGCACGCGTCACCGGGCTGTCCCGCCCGCAGGTGGTGCGGTCGGCGCTGGCCGAGTCGGCCATGGTCACCGTGACCGGAGTGGTCCTGGGTCTGGTGGCCGCGGGCGCCGCGTTCCTCGCGATCCTCTCCGCCACCGCCGCCGTCACCGGCCGCGGAACCCTGGACTTCCCCTGGCTGCTACTGGCCGGCGTGACCGCCCTGACCCTGCTCGCCTCGTCCGTGACCAGCGTGTTCACGTCGTGGTCGGCGACGCGGGAGCGACCGGTGTTGTTGCTGGGAGCGCGGGAATGAGATTACGCACAGTGAGTTCATCTTGCGGAGGGTGACAGGACACCTGGATGCCCGTACGGTTAACTCCCGGTTGCCAGGAAACGTCGGGTGACCGCGCGTGCGCCTCCGGCGTCCGCGCTTGATCAGACCGCGGAAGGGGGCCACCGCTATGGCTAAGAAGTCGAAGAAGGACAAGAAGGACAAGAAGTCCAAGAAGGCGAAGAAGAAGTAACTCACGCCCGACGGCGGCCCGCGGAAAGCGGGCCGCCGTTGCGCTTGTCAGTCCGGAGCCTCGTCGGCAGATTCATCGGAGGGCGCCGGCGCGGGTGAGGGCAGCGGCAGGTCCGGCACGACGAGGTCCTCCTGACCCGGAGGCGCCGGCGGATCGGGTGAGAGCGGTGGCTCGAACTCGGGTTCGTCCGTCATCCCCGCAGAGTTTCCCGTTCCCGGGCCGTTTCATCCTTCCGGGCGCTCTTCTCCTGATAGAGCCGCCCGTCCGCCACCGCGTAGAGGTTGTCGAAGTCGTCGCCGTCCACCCCGAGCACGGCCGCGCCGAAGCTGACCCCGGTCCGCTGCTCCAGCGCCGCCCGCAACGACGCCACCGTCCCGGCGGCGTCACCGTGGACCATGATCACGAACTCGTCCCCGCCGAGCCGCCCGACGACATCGGAGGGCCCGGTCCCGGCACGCATGGTCGCCGCCACCCACCGCAGCAACTCGTCGCCGGCCGCGTGCCCGTAGGCGTCGTTGAGCTGCTTGAACCCGTCCAGGTCGGCGACGATCAGCGCCGCTCCCGGTTGAGGAACGGCCGCGAACCGCTCGGAGAAGCCACGCCGGTTCAGCACGTCGGTGAGCACGTCGACCGAGGAGAGCCGGGTCAGCATCCGGCGCTGTGCCGCCGCCGACCGGCCCTGCAGCGCGCACGCCGCCGAGATCACGAACGTGCTCACCAGGCTGATCGTCACGTACCAGGCGCTGGCGCCGCCCGCGATCACGCCGACCGCCGCGTACAGCGCCCCGGCGAGCAGTGCCACCGGCGCCGCCACGCCCGGTCGCATACCGAGCATCAGCAGCGGTATCGCGATCAGGATGCCGACGCCGAGCGGGCTGCGCGCGCCGCCGTCGAGCACGGCGATGGCCGCGCAGCTGACGAACGAACTGACCGCGAACAGCAGCATCAGCGGCCGCGCCGAGCGGGCCCGGCTGAGCCAGCCGGAGCCGAGCACGACGGCCAGGCCGGTGCCGAAACCCCACAGGCAGATGGCCAGCATCGCGGCCCGGTACGGGTTGCCCGCGGTGAACAGCGCCAGGTAGACCATGGCCACCGAGGTCTGCGCGATCGACATCCAGCCCGGGTCGGCGATCGAGTGCCGGCGGCGTTCCCGGAAGGAGATCGACGGCCCGGTCGTGCCGATCCGGGCGCGGGCCGCGGCGACGACCGAGGCCGAGGGGGCCGATCGCTCGCGGGAAGCTTTATCCGCATACAGACGTTTGTCAGCGATCTGGGCGAGCGTCTCCGGGTCGCGCCCGTCCGCGGGACAGGAGGCGACACCGAAGCTCGACGGCAGCCGCTCCCGGAGCCCGTCCAGACGGAAGTCGCCGGGGACCAGCAGCGCGAACTCGTCACCGCCGAGACGGCCCGCCACACCCTGACCGCGCACCTCGGCCCGCAGCTCCTGGCCCACCCAGGCGAGCAGGTCGTCGCCGGCCCGGTGCCCGTACGCGTCGTTGACCTGCTTGAAGTGGTCGAGGTCGAGCAGCACGAGGGTGACCGGCCGGCCGGAGCCGAGCGCCGCCGCGAGCCGCTGGTCGAAGCCGCGCCGGTTCAGGCAGCCGGTGAGCGGGTCGGTCCGGGAGCTGTCGGCGAGCCGCCGCCGCAGCGACGCGAGGACCCGGGAGTGCCGCATGCAGAGCACCGCCGCGGCGCCGAACGCGAGCCCGTGCGCCAGCCAGTAGCCCGGTGGCGCCGGGTCGCCGTAGAGCACGACGATCGCGTACCCGATGGTGTTGAGCACGACCACGACGAGGAACGCCCGCGGCAGCAGCACCGTCGCGAGCAGGACCGTGGACGTGGGTATGTAGATGCCGAGCGGCCCGGCCACGCCGCCGTCGAGCAGCGCGAGGGCGACGTATCCGGCGAGGTTGCAGACGGCCCCGATGTGCTGGGGCACCATCCACCACTTCGACGCCACCAGCCGGGTCGCGGCCGCCATCGCCAGTCCGGTCGTGGTCAGCACGCCCAGAATGACGGCCAGCATCGCCGGGCGGTGCTGACCGGACCAGGTCGCGGCCACGTAGAGCGCGGCGAGCAGCACCGGCAGGCAGCAGTAGACGGCGCCGGAGCGGATCGCCCGGCGCCGCTGCTCGTGCACGCCGCTGCTCATGTACGCGTACACCTCCGAGGGCGGGGTCCGACCCCGCCCTCATCGGCGCGTGAACCGAGGATCTAAGGACTCGGCTGGAGCAACCGGCGCGGAACCGCTGCGGCCAGCGCCGCGTAACCGGCCGGATTCAGGTGCAGATGGTCACCGACGTCGAAGCGCGGGTCGATCTGCCGTGTCGCGGCCGGGTCCCGGACCGCGAGGTCGAAGTCCACCCACGCGTCGAACAGCCCGCCCCGCACGGCCCGGTTGACCGCCTGACGGGCAGCCTCGCGCAGTCCGGCGGGGTCGTCGTAGATGTTCCCGCCGAACGGTGTGAGCGTCGCACCGTACACCTTGATGTCCTGCGCGTGAGTGCGCAGCACCATCTGCCGGAACGCACCGATCAGCTCGGCCACCACCCGGTTCTGCGCCGCCTCGGAGGCCTCGGCCGTGCCGATGTCGTTGACCCCCTCGAAGACCAGCGCCCAGGTGACACCGCTGACGCAGAGCACGTCCCGGTCGAACCGGGCCAGGGCGTTGGGCCCGAGCCCGTCCCGGAGCACCCGGTTGCCACCGGCCGCCTGGTTGAGCACCGCGACGTTGCCGCTGTGCAGCCGGGCGAACAGCTGATCCGGCCAGCGGTCGTTGCCGTTGGTGGTGGAGCCCCGCCCGTCGGTCAGCGAGTCACCGACCAGCACCAGGCCGTGCGCGCCGGGTGCGGTGACCTCGACGCCGCTGATCAGGTACCAGTGGTCGGTCGGTGTCGCCCCGATCAGCTGCGCCTCGGCGTGCCGGTCCCCGTTGACCAGCCACGACGTGGTCCGCGAGCCGGGGTGCGAGGTCAGCTCGGTGGTGGCCTGACCGGCGGCCAGGTACGTCGTGACGGTCAGCGTGGTCGCCGGCGCCACCGGCATGTCCACCGGGTCGGACACGATCTGCGCGCCCATCGGCACCACCACGTCGCGGCGCCCGCCGAAGGTGATCGGGACGGAACTGCCCGGGCGGGTGTCCGGCACGCCGGACCTGCCGTCGAGGGGCAGCGCCACGGCCGCCGCGGTGATCGGCAGATCCGCTCCGCCGAACGCGTTGGAATAGCGGATCCGGATCTGCCTCCCCCCGACGGTCAGCCGCAGCGTCTGCCGAAGGGTGGTGTCGACCAGCACCGAGTCGGTTCCGGTGAACGGCGCCGGCGGCAGGTTGTGCGGTTCGGTGAGCTGCGGCATCGCGGTCCAGCTGTGCACCCAGCGGGTCCGGGGCGACAGCCGGTTGCCGAGCAGGACGCCGGAGGCGGCGGCGCCACCGGAGGCGAGGAGGGTACGTCTGCGCATGACTCAGTACCTCCGGCTCTCGGGCGGGCCCAGGTAGCTGTACTTGACGCCGCCGGTGTCGACCACCAGCCGCTGCAGGATCACCGTCGGGTCGACCGCCCAGAACGTCAGCGTGTGCGCGCCCGGCTTGTCGATGGTGTGCGTGGTGGTGGTGACGTTGACGTTGTCCGAGGTGTTGCGGGCCCACTGCCGGTTCATCCCGGTGTCGTCCGCACCCGTCGCGGCGATCACGTCAACGGTCTGCGGCGCCTGGCCGTCGACCGAGATCGCGTACCGCAGGCCGGGCGTGGGCAGCACGTTGTTGCGCGGCGAGAGCACCGCCGAGACCTTGACCGGCCCGGTGGTGGTCAGCGTGACCCGGTATTCCAGCCGGGTGCCCTCGCTCGGTGCGAGCGGCGTGATGCCGTCCGCGGCCTTGCCGATCCCGGGCAGCACGCGCCAGCTGCCGACCTTCCGGTCCGGGTGCGCGCCGTCGATCGACACATAACCGTTGGCTTCCGCGAAGCCCTCCGGCCTGAGCGCGGGGTTGCGCACCGGGGCCTGCACGACCTGGGTGCTTCCCGCGCCTTCAATCGTGAGGGGTACGGAAGAAGCACCGCTCGGTGCACGACGCCAGTCGACGGAAACCGTGGCACGGACCTGCTTGTCCACCCGTCCCGAGGCCGGAGTCACCTTCACCCACGGCTGCCCCGAGGTGATCTTGTAGGTGAACGGTGTCGTGCCCTTGTTGTAGACCTCGATGTACTGCTGCGGCTGGGACTGCCACGGGCTGAACTCGGGAAGTGTGGTCGCGTCCCCGCCGTCGAGGGCGACACCCAGCGACGCGGCGGCCGGCACCTCGATCCGCTTGACGTACGGGAAGATCTCGTCCGGCAGCGCGACGTGGTTGTCGGTCTGCGGCTGCTGCCACCCGGCGTTGTTGTAGCGGGCCGCGTTGCCGTACCCGATCTTGGGCTGGGTCTGCCAGCCGGCCCACTTCCCGCCGGCCAGTTCGGTGTTGTAGTACTCGTTCATCGCCTGGTCCTCGGCGAACCGGGCCTCGGTCTCGGCGGCCAGGTCGTTGGTGGCCGCCCGGCCCTGCGACGCGTACAGAATGTTGGTGAACTCCGCGCGGCGCAGTTCGTAGAGGTTCGCGGTCGCCTGCACCTGGTAGTTCACCAGCTGGTAGTAGGCGTCCTGCGCGGCGGCCGGCACGCGCTGCCGGATCCGCTCGGCGCGAGCGGCCAGGTGCTGCCACTCGGCCACCACCCGGTCCATCTCCCGGTAATCGGTGATCGAGTACGGGTTGCCCTGGTCGTCGTAGACCACCGTGGTGCCCTCGCCGGTGATCCGGCGGTTGAGCAGCTCCGGCTTGCGGCGTGACTGCAGGTTGCCGTACTCCGCGAGGACCTCGGCGATGTCGCCGGAGAGCGCGGGACCGAAGTTCTCGGCCGCGTACCTCCGCTCCCAGTCGTCGATGCCGGACAGCGGGATGGCGTCCGGGTTCCACGCGTAGTCGAGGAAGAACTGGGTGGGCAGCTCCTCGTTCTTCAGGTCGCCGACGTTGACCACCCAGAGCTTGTCGACACCCTTGGAGTACGACAGGTTGAGCTGCTCCCACGTGTTGACCAGGTTGACCGTGTCGACCCACTTGTAGTTGCGGCCGTCACCGACGTAGTCGAAGTGGTAGTACAGCCCGTACCCGCCGCTGCGTGCCGGCAGGCCGGCGTGCGGGAGCTTGCGCATGTTGCCCCAGTTGTCGTCGCAGAAGACGACGGTCACGTCCTCAGGCGGCTGGTAGCCCTTGTCCCAGTAGCGCTGCACCTCCTTGTAGAGGGTCTGCACCTGGGGTGCCTCCTGCAGGCCGAACTCGGCGAGGATCCCGCGCTGCGTCGAGATGATGTCGCTCATCAGGTCGATGCCGTCGCCGTCGGGCAGGCTCACGTCGCCGTTGCCGCGCATGCCGAGCGTGATCACACCCTCGAAGCCGTCCTCGGCCATGCGCCGCGCGCCGTCGCGCCAGTACGCCTCGATGGCCTCGCGGTTGCGCCGGAAACTCCACTCGCCGGTCCCGCCGTACGGGTCCGAGCCGGGCGTGACGATATTGCCGTTGGCGTCGCGGACGGCCGCCTTGGCGTGCCGGTTCCACTCCTCGATGCCGCGCATCATCGGCGCCTCGTGCGAGGTGCCCATGACCACGCCGTACCGGGTGGCGGTGGCGTGGTTGAGCGGGTCGTCCTCGGCGAACGCCCGGCCCCAGACCGCCGGCCACAGGTAGTTGGCCTTGAGCCGGAGCATGGTCTCGAAGACCTTGGCGAAGTAGGCGGCGTTCAGGCCGCCCTCGAAGCCGGGCGCCTTGCCGGGCCCGAAGTAGCCGGGTGCCCAGGTGCCGGTCGCCGGGTTCTCGTCGTTGATGAAGAACCCGCGGTACTTGACCTTCGGGGTGCCCTGGGTGTGCCGGCCGGGCAGCGCGTACCAGGCGGCGGCGTGCGGGACGGGGACGTCGTCCCAGAAGTGCCAGGGCGAGACGCCGATCCGGCGCGAGACGTCGTAGGCGCCGAAGATCGTGCCGCGCTGGTCGCTGCCGGCGATCACGAACGCGCGGCGCACGCCGGGCAGGGGATTCTCGACGACCTGCTGGAGCGAGGTCTCCCAGCGGCCGGCGATGCCACGGACGTCGAGTTTGCCGGTCCTGATCAGACGGTCGATCAGGGTGCTGCGGCCGATCGTGCCGACGATGACCGGGTTGGTGCCGGCCGGGATGTCGCCGGTGACCGTCGCCGGCCGCACGCCGGTGGCGGCGTGCAGGTCGGACGACAGGTCACCGGCGACGCGCAGGACACCCTCGTGGTCGTTCGCCGAGGCGACAATCGGCGCGGCGGAACCGCCGGCGACCAGGGGGAACCTGCCGGGACCCGGCCGGGTGCTCAGGTAGTCGCCGCCCGGGGAGGCGGCGGATGCGGACGCGGATGGGGACGAGATGGCGGGGACGAGTGTGAGCGCGACGAGGACAGCCGACGCGCTCGCGAGGAAGCTTCGCATGTGGGGTACGCCTCCAGGCACCGAAAGTTTCGGAAACATTCCGATAGCGCCCCTGCAACGTATAGCCAGCCTTCTATGTCGTCAAGGCACAAACGTGTTATCGGCAGGCGTCGAAAGTTTCGGAACTGGACCGGTTCAGGAGTTCCGCACGGAATTGTCTCCGTGCCAGGAGTTCCAGAGCGCCGCGTACGAGCCCCCGGCGGTCACCAGCTCGTCGTGTGTGCCCAGCTCGATGATCCGGCCGCCGTCCATCACGGCCACCCGGTCGGCGTCGTGCGCGGTCTGCAGCCGGTGCGCGATCGCGATGACCGTGCGCTCGTGCAGCACCGCCGCCAGGGCCCGTTCCGCGGTCCGCGCCGCGGTCGGGTCGAGCAGCGCGGTCGCCTCGTCGAGGATCACCGTGTGCGGGCCGGCCAGCACCACCCGCGCGAGGGCCAGCTGCTGAGCCTGCGCGCCGTCGAGCGGCCGCTCACCGAGATCGCGGTCCAGGTCGGTGGCCCAGTCCGCGCCGACGGTGACCAGCGCGCGGCGCAGCTCGTCGTCGGGGGCGGCGACCATCAGGTTGTCCCGCAGCGACTCGCGGAAGACGTGGTGCTCCTGCGTGACCAGCACGACGTGACGGCGCAGCTCGTCCGGCGGCAGGTCGGCGATCGGCACCCCGCCGACCGTCACCGTGCCCGTGGACGGCCGGTCCACCCCGGCGACCAGGCGGCCCAGAGTGGACTTGCCGGCGCCGGAGAGGCCGACGATCGCGAGCCGCTCGCCGGGGCGGACGGTGAGAGCGACGTCGTGCAGCACGTCGCGGCCCTCGTCGTACGCGTACCGCACCCCGCGCACCTCGATCACCTCGTCGCGCGGGACCTCGGTGGCGAACGGCGGCGCGGGCGGGATCGCGGCCAGTCCCTCGACGCGGGCGAAGGAGGCGCTGCTGCTCTGCAGGCGCTCGATCCAGATCAGGATGCTGTCCAGCGGCCCGACCATCTGCCGCAGGTAGAGCACGGCCGCGCTGACGGTGCCGAGGGTGGCGTGGCCGTGGATGTAGAGCAGGCCGCCGAGCAGCAGGATCAGCACTGTGGGGATCGCGTACGAGGACTCGACCAGGGGGAAGAAGACGCTGCGCAGCCGCAGGGTGGCCAGCCGGGTCCGGCGGGTCTCGGCGAGCGCGTCGTGCCCGGCCGACAGGCGGCGCTCCTGCAGGCCGAACGCCTCGATCGTCCGGGCGCCGGAGGTGGTGGCGGACAGCTCGTCGGCCAGCCGCGAGTTCGCCGCGCCCTCGGTCAGGTACGCGTCCCGCGCCACCCGCAGGTACCACCGGGTGACGAACCAGATGCCGGAGAGGCCGAGCACGCCGACCGCGCCGAGCAGCGGGTCCAGCAGCAGCACGGCGACGGCGATGAACAGCATGTGAACGACGCCGATGAAGATCGTCGGCAGGACGTCGCGCAGCGCGGTGGCCACCTCGTCCACATCGGTGGTGCCGCGGGCGGCCAGGTCGCCGGCGGGCACCCGTTCGATCACGGCCGCGGGGAGGGCGAGCGCCCGGCGGACGAAACTCTCGCGGATCCGGGCGGCGGTGCGTTCGCCCAGTCGATAGGCGAGGCGGAGCGCGTACCGCGACAGAACGGTCTGCGCGACGGCGCAGCCCAGCACCGCGAGCGCGAGGCGGTCCACCGCCGACCCGCCGCCGCCCGCCGCGACCGTGTCGATCACCCGGCCCAGCAGCCATGGCCCGCCCAGCCCGGCCAGCGCGCCCAGCGAGCTCAGCGTGACCAGCGCGACGACCGTGCGGCGGTCGGCGGCGAGCAGCCGGCCCGCGGCACGGGCGACGGTCCGCTGATCGGCGACCGGCAGGACGGCGCTCATTCGTCCCCCTCGAACACGCGCGTGACCAGATCCCGGTAACCGGGCTCGGCGGAGAGCAGCTCGCGGTGGGTGCCGGAGGCGGCGACCCGCCCGGAGACCAGGTAGTGGACCAGGTCGGCGCGGTCCAGCAGCACCGGCGAGGTGGTCGCCAGCACGGTGCCGCGGCCGGAGCGGGCCGCGCTGAGACGCTCGGCGATCGCCGACTCGGTGTGCGCGTCCACGGCCGAGGTCGGCTCGACGGCCAGCAGCATCTCCGGATCGGCGTAGACCGCGCGGGCCAGCCGCAGCCGCTGGCGCTGACCGCCGGAGATGTTCCGGCCGCCCCACTCGACCGGATGGTCGAGCCCGGTGCCCACGTCGTGCGCGACGGCCGTGGTGATCGCCTCCTCGATCCGGGCGTCGTCGGGCTCCAGGCGACCGGCGACCACCTCGCGCAGGGTGCCGGCGAACAGGTCGGCGTCGTTGTCGGCGACCAGGACACGGTCGCGGACACCGGGCCGGGCGAACTCGTCGAGGCGGCGGCCGCCCCAGGTGGCGTCGGTCGGGCCGTACCGGCCGAGACGGTCGATCACCTCGGCGGCGTCGGCGGGGCGGGCGCCGGCCAGCGCGGTGAGCCGGCCCGGTTCGGCCGACACACCGGAGACCGGGTCGTACAGCACGGCCGGGTCCCGCGGCGCGGGCACACCGGACACCTCGTCCAGCGGCAGCCGCAGGAACTCGGTCACGCGGCGGGCCGCTACCAGGCCGTGGGTGACGTCGAAGCCGACGAAGATGAAGACACCGACCGGGATGACCAGCATGGCGGTGTAGCCGTACACCGCCACCAGCTCGCCGACGGTGAGCTCGCCCGTCGCCGCGAGCCGCGCGGCCAGCCAGATCACCACCGCGAGAAAGACCACCGGGAGGCCGTCGCCGAGCGCGCCGATCCAGCTCGACGGGCCGCCCACCCGGTAACCCTGCTCGCGCACCGCGGCCGACTCCCGCTCGTACCGATCGAGGTGGGCGTCCTTGCCACCGAGCCCGTTGAGGATCCGCAGGCCGCCGAGCATGTCGACCAGCCGGGTGTTCAGCTCGCCCTGCCGGGCCCGGTAGTGCGTCCCGGCCCGCTGGGTGCGGCCCAGCAGCGGGCCGACCACCAGCGCCAGCACCGGCACGCCGACCATGACCACCGCGGCCAGCGCCGGCGACGTCCGGAACAGCAGCGTCGCGATGATCGAGCAGGCGAGGATCGAGGCCACGCCCACGCCGCCGACGTTCATGGCCCGGCCGATCGTCCACACGTCGGAGATGCCGATGGTGACCACCTCACCCGCGGTCACCCGGCGGGGCAGGCCGGCGCCGAGCCGGGTCGCGTGCGTCATCACCACGTCGGCGGTGATCAGAGCGGCCTTCAGCCGCAACTTCGTCATGTTGCGGTGCCGCATGATGCCCAGGCCGGCGCTGGCCAGGCCGAGGACCAGAACGGCCGCGGACCAGGCGGTCAGTGCCGGCACGCTGCGCGGTGCCAGGCCGCGGTCGATGGCCTGGGAGATGAGGTACGGCATGACGGCGAGGCTGGCGAACCAGAGCGACCCGAACGTGGCGCCGAGGGCCACCCGGCCTTTGCACTGTCGCGCCAGCCACCACAGGTATCTTCCGGGCCCCCGTACATCCACGCCCGTCATGCTGCCCACGGACCCCGGCGATTGTCACCCGATTTGCGCGGTGTGCTCCGCCTCAGTGCGGCCGCTCGGCGCCGTTCCCGCCGGCCGGCCAGGGCGCCTGATAGGGCGAGCTGTAGTCACGCTTGCGGGTGAAGTGCCCACGGGCCGAGCGCGGCACGGTGAGCGCCAGCAGCAGGCCCAGCGACGGCACCAGCACCACGAGGCCCATCCACGGGAAGTCGCCGTTGATCAGCTGCGGCAGCAGGAACACGAGCCCGAACAGCGTCAGCACGCCGAGCATCACCATGGCCGTGACCCACGCCCAGATCCTGCCCCGGACCAGGTGGAACGCGACCAGCACGGCGAGCAGCGACAGCAGCACCACGATCATGTTCAGCGCCAGGAAGAGCGCCCGCCCGGCGTCGCTGTAGTTCCCGTTCGCCAGATTCATCGGCACCTGCACGGCGGTACGCACGAGATTCGCGGCGGCGAGCCCGCCGAACACTCCCGCGGCCACCTTGATCACCGGCGGTGCGGCGCTCCAGGACATCGGTCGATTCCCCTCAATCGATCAACAAGGAGCGGTGATCGTATGCCATCCTCCTTTCCATCAAACTGATTTGATGTATTCTGGCGGCGTGGCGTCCCACCCACCGCCTCCGGCGTTCGTCAGGCTGGCCGCCCACCCGCTGCGGTGGCGGCTGCTGACCGAGCTCGCACGCAGCGACCTGCGCGTCCGCGATCTGGTCGCGCTCTGCGGCGAGCCGCAGAACCTGGTCTCCTACCACCTGCGGCTGCTGCGCGACGGCGGCCTGGTCAGCACGAACCGCAGCAGCGCCGACGGCCGCGACACCTATTACCACCTCGATCCGGCACGCTGCGCCGTCGCGCTGACCGCGGCCGGCGCCGCCCTGCTGCCGTCTCCGGTCCCGGCGCGCGCCGGAGTGCTCTTCATCTGCACCGGCAACAGCGCCCGCTCCCCCGTCGCGGAGGCGCTGCTGCGCCACCACAGCGGCGGACGGGTCCGGGTGGTCAGCGCGGGCAGCCGGCCACGCCCGGCCGGCCTGCTCCCCGAGGTCGTCCAGGTCCTTCGCGAGGGGTACGGGATAGACGTCACCGACCAGCGCCCGCGCCACTGGGACACCCTCTCCGGGCACCGCTTCGACTATGTGATCACGCTCTGCGACCGGGCCCGCGAGGCCTGCCCGCCGTTCCCCGGAGATCCCCGGCGGGTGCACTGGAGCGTGCCACCGCCCACCGGCCTTCCCGCGGTCATCCGGGCCGCGGCCGACATCGACACCCGAGTGCGGCATCTGCTGCCGCTACTTTCGGAGGTTCCGTCATGACTGAGTACGCCAATGTCCGCTACCTGGTGAGCGACATCCCCGCCGCCGTCGAGTTCTACACCGGCCACCTGGGGTTCAAGCCCGGCGGCACGGCGAGCCCGGCCTTCGCCGACGTGGTCCGCGGCCCGCTGCGGCTGCTGCTGTCCGGGCCGGCCAGCTCCGGCGCCCGGGCCACCCCGGAGTCCGCCCGGACCCCCGGAGCCAACCGCATCCACCTCGAGTTCGACGACCTCGCCGCCGAGGTGGAGCGGCTGCGCGCCGAGGGCCTGTCGTTCCTGTCCGACGTGGTCACCGGCCCGGGCGGCAGCCAGATCCTGCTCGCCGACCCGGACGGCAACCTGGTCGAGCTCTTCCAGCCGGCCTGAGCAACCCGGTTCCGGCCCGGCCCGTTTCTGGCCGGGCCGGAACCGGCCGGGGGCCCTGACCCGGTTTCGGCTGGGGGGCGTTTCAGCCGGCCGGATCAGGGCCCGGTTCGGGGCCGGTCAGGCGAAGTAGAGGCGGCCCATGCCGTCCGGCAGGCCGAGGCCGTGGAAGCGGCCCCAGCCGGTGGAGAGCGAGCGGCCGGTGTCGAAACCGTCGCCGTCGTCGTTGAGCCGCACGCTGACCTCGGTGCCGGAGTGCACGATCATGTCGTCGAACCCGTCACCGTCGTAGTCGGCGAAGTACAGCCGGCCCATGCCGTCCGGCAGACCGAGACCGTGGAAACGACCCCACCCGGACGACACCGACCGGCCGCTGTCGAAACCGCCGCCGACCTGGTTGAGCCGCACGCTGACGTCGGTACCGGTGTGCACGATCATGTCGTCCCGGCCGTCGCCGTTGTAGTCGGCGAAATACAGCCGGCCCATACCGTCCGGCAGGCCGAGACCGTGGAAACGGCCCCACCCGGAGGAGACGCTGCGGCCGGTGCCGAAGTGCGTGCCGTCCTCGTTGAGCCGCACACTGACGTCGGTGCCCGAATGCACGATCATGTCCGCCCGGCCGTCGCCGTTGTAGTCGGCGAAGTACAGCCGGCCCATACCGTCGGGCACGTCGAGACCGTGGAACCGCCCCCACCCGCTGGAGACGCTGCGGCCGGTGTCGAACCAGCCGCCCTTGTTGAGCCGCACACTGACGTCGGTGCCCGTATGCACGATCATGTCGGTCAGGTGGTCACCGTTGAAGTCCGCGTAGTACAGCCGGCCCATGCCGTCGGGCAGGCCGAGACCGTGGTAGCGGCCCCACCCGGTGGAGACGGACTGGCCGGCGTCGAAACCGCCGACGTTCTGACGCACCGACACCTCGGTGCCGGAGTGCACCACCATGTCGGCCCGGGCGTCGCCACTGAAACTGTCGTAGTTCTGGGCGGCGCCGTCCCACCAGGAGGTCCGCTTCTCGCCACCGTCCCGGCTGAAGCTGAAGTGGATGTGGTCGGTGTGCGGGTTGTCGCCGAGGTAGGTCCGCCATCCGTCATCGGGGTAGTACGACGCCCAGATCTTCCGGTTCCAGATGATGTACATGATGCCCCAGCGGCGCGCGACAGCGTGCTTGTTGCCGTGGGCGTCCGGCTCCAGCATCCAGTCGAGAACAGTTTCGGCGATGTCGCGCTGATGGTCGTTGTTGATGTTCAGCATGTAGTCGAGCGCGCGGCCCTCCTTGTGTTCGCTCTTCTTCCCCTGGTTGCAGGGACGGGTGATGTTGCCCTTGTTCTCCAGGTTGTAGGTGTCGTTGAGCAGAGCGCGCAGCGCGACCGGCCCCGGCCGTTCGGTGAGGGGACTCGGGCAGGTGCTCTGCGGGTCATTCACCGCGTAGCGGTCGATGGCCGGCCCGAAGTTCGGGGTGCGTGGTTTCGGCAGGGCCGCGGCGGCGGCACCGTCGGCGGCGATGCCGAGCGGCACACCGAGGTCGGCGTACTCGCTCTCCCCCTCGATGATCGCCGGTGTGGTGGGGTCGTCGGCGTACGCCGGCGCGCCGGACATCAGCGGCGCGAGGCAGACGGCGCTGAGTACGGCCACGATGGATCTGCGCAACCTGTTCAAGTGGAACCCTTTCTCCCGTGAATCGAGGGGTCAGCCCGGAGAGCGGGCTGGAAAGCGGTGCAGGACGTGACCCATCACCGAGGCCGTGTCGATCGGCCCGAAGTGCCGGGAGTCCTGACTGCGCCCGGTGTTGTCGCCGAGGACGGCGATCCGTCCGGGCGGAACCGGTTCACTGAACGCGGGATGCCGCTCACCGGCGAGCGCCACCAGCCGCTTGACCAGGAACGGTGGGTCGGTCTCGCCCGGCGTGCGGAACACCACCGGCACACCACGGCGCAGCCGGCCGCCGCACCGCACCAGCAGGACGTCGCCGTCGGTGTAGGTCGGGGCCATGCTGTTGCCGCGGACCGTGACCAGGCACCACCGGGCACGCAACGCGGCGAACAGGCGGGGGAATCCCATCAGGCGACCGCCGTCTCCTGATAGCCGCGGGCCTGGAGCGTGAACAGCTCCGCGTACCCGCCGCCGGCGGCGATCAGCTCGTCGTGGGTGCCCTGCTCGGCCACCCGGCCGTCACGGAGCACGACGATCACGTCGGCGTCCCGCAGTGCCGACAGCCGGTGCGCGATCACCAGGGTGGTGCGGCCCCGGCGGTGCGACCGCAGTGTGCGGCCGATCCGGTCGGCCGCGGCGGCGTCCAGATTGGCGGTCGGCTCGTCGAGAATCAGCAGGTCGGCGTCGGCGCGCATCAGCGAACGGGCGACCGAGACCCGCTGCCACTGCCCGCCGGACAGGGTCACGCCGCCGTCGTCGTCCTCGTCGTTGAAGGTCCGCGACAGCATCGTCGCGTAGCCCTTCGGCAGCACGGCCAGGGTCTCGTCGACGTCCGCGCGCTCGGCGGCCGCCCGGACCCGCCCGAGGTCCTCCAGGAGCGGCAGGTGACCGACGCCGATGTTGTCGCGGGCGGTCAGGTCGTAGGCCACGAAGTCCTGGTGCGACACGCCCAGCCGTTCCCGCAGCGTGGCCGCGCGCAGCCGCCGCAGGTCCACCCCGTCCCAGCTGATCGAGCCGCGCTGCGGGTCGTAGAACCGGCTGAGCAGCTTGACCAGCGTGCTCTTGCCGGCGCCGTTGAGACCGACCAGCCCGACGGTGGCGCCGCGCGGGATGTCGAACGTGACACCGCGCAACACCCACGGCCCGTCGTCGTCGTAGCGGAACCAGACGTCGCGCAGCGCTATCCGGTCGGTGAGCGGTGCCGCGGAAACGTCGCCGTCGGTCATGTCGTCGGTCATCGCCAGCAGTTCCCGGTAGTGGCGGAACAGCCGCAGGGAGAGCGTCAGCTGGTGCGTCTGCGAGCAGAGTTCGCCCAGGGTGCCCTGCATACCGGCGACCGCCGCGGTGAACAGGGCGAAGTCACCCAGCGTCAACCGCCCCGCAACGATCTGCCGGACCACCACCAGCACCGTCCCGAGCAGCACGGCCGCGTTGACGACCGCGAAGACGGAGCGCGTGCCGATGATGCGCCGGTTCATCGCCAGCTCGGCGTGACTCGTCTCGGCCAGCGCGGTCAGCATGCGCCCGCGAAACAGCGGTCCGAGACCGAAGACGCGGATCTCCTTCGCCGCACAGGGATCCTGTTGCAGGCCCTGGTAGTGCCAGCGCCGCCGGCTCACGGCGACGTTCACCTCGGTCATCGCGCTGTGCCGCCGGCTGAGGGCGAGCTCGGCGATCAGCGCGGGCACCGCGGCCAGGATCAGCAGCGCGGCCATCGGCGGCCAGTAGGAGACGAGCACCGCGACCAGGCCACCGAGCCCGAGCAGCGAGCGGCCGGTCTCCGTCACCGTGGTGATCGCCTCCATCGGCGCGGCGTCCCCCGCCTCGAGGCCCAGGCGCAGGCGGTTGTGATGGCGGGGGTCCTCGAAGTGCCGCAACCCGAGCAGCCGGTTCGTGTGGTCGCTCAGCGTGGCTGCCACACCGAGCGACAATCGCAGATACAGCCCCGCGTTCAGCAGCGACGACAGATGCGAGAGCAACAGCAGCGCGGTCGTGGCGACGACACCGGCCGCGGCCAGCACCAGCGCGTCGGCCGGGCGCGGGCCCTGCGGCCGGGACAACTCGTCGAGCAGCAGCTTGGCCAGCAGCGCCCCGGTGGCCGGGCCGGCCGCGCTGATCACCGAGACCAGGACGAGGCCGGTGAACCGGGACCGGCTCGCCGTCCAGCCGAGGGCGAGCGCGGCCGACAGATCCCGTCCGGTGGCGCGTATCCCGCCCGCGCTCATGCCGGCGCGGGCTGCGGGGCGGCGCCCAGCGCTGACACGCGCCGGTCCGACACCAGGACCGTCCGGTTCTCCAGCAGGAACAGCGACGGATATCCGGTCACCCCGCCGAAGGCGTGCATCACCGGTGACCCCGAGGGCGCCACCGCCACCTCACCGAGGTCGCGCAGACCGCCGGCGTAGGCGAGGGTTTCGCCGTCCTCGTCGTGGCCCATCACCACGAACAGGGTCTTCTCCCCCGGACCGCGCTCGCGCAGCTGCGCGACGGCGTCGGCGCACGGCTCGCAGCCGGGCATCACGAAGGCCACCAGGAGTCGCCCGTCCAGCGTGCCGGCTGTTATCAGGTCGCCGTCCAGCGTGGAGATCTCGAACTCGCCGACGGAGTTGCCGGGCGCCAGCAGATCGGGCAGTTGGTCGTGCTCGTGCTGTGACTGCGTCTTCAGGCGGCGCACGATCGCGAGACACAGCATCAGGTTGAGGGCGGTGAGAACGGTGAGAAGGGCACTCCACACCAGCAGGATCTGGCTCATGACGTCTTTCCTCGCTCCTGAAGAGGGCGGGGCGGGCACCGCAGGCGCGCCGCCCCGCCGGGTGCCGAACTAACAGGCGACGTTGTTCGTCCAGGTGCCGCACGTGGTGGAGGTCTTCTTGGTGCACCGGCCGTTGCAGTCGAAGTTCCAGCGCTTCTTGTAGAAGTACTTCTTGCCGCCCTGGCAGAAGAAGGGCCCGGTGGTGTCCGCCTCGCACCTGCACTGGGCACCGAAGTCGTCGACGCAGGCGCCGGCGTCGGAGCTGTTGAGCAGACGGCGCAGCATGCGCTCGCCCATCGATTCCATGAGTTTGGTCATGTCCGGCCTCCAGGTGAGGTGAGCCCAGCCCCGTGCTGGGCACCACTGACGCTAGGAACGGCCGCTGTACAGGAAACACACACGATCAACACGTGGCCAGGCGCTCCCGTACCGTCTCCGCCTCGCTGTCGGCCAGCGAGACGAACAGCGCCAGGGCCTCGGTCCATTGAGCACGGGCCGCGGCCGTGGAGCCGGTCCGGGTGAGCAGGTCGCCGTGGCCGCGCCGGATCAGGGCTTCGAGGCGCCCGTCGCCGCACTGCCGCGCCAGCGCGGCCGCCGCCTCGAACGCGGTGATCGCCTGCTCCGGGGCGGTTCCGGCGGCGAGAGCCTCGGCCAGATTGCGCTGGGCGTGTGCCGCCGACTGCGCGTCACCGGCGGCGGTGGCGACGTCGAGCGCCTCCCGCGCGCGCTCCCGGCACTCGTCGTACCGGCCCAGCCTCAGCAGGTTGGTGCTCAGCGTGTTCAGCACCGGGCCCAGCCACCGGCTGTCCGGGCGGTCGCGCTCCTCGCGGGCCAGGCGGTTCAGTTCCCGTACCGCGGTGGCGGCCTTGCCGAGGTCACCGTGGACGGCGGCGAGGTTGAGCCGGGAGGCGGTGATCATGTCGCGGTCGCCCTGCCGCTCGCGCAGCCGCAGCGTCGTACGGAAGTGCCGCTCCGCCGCGGGGAAGTCACGGGTGAACGCCGCCGCGATGCCGAGCGCGTTGTGGAAGAACGCCTCGGCGGGCACGCTGCCGTCGCGGCGGGCGGCGTGCCGGCCCAGGTCGGCGAGCGCGGTCCACGTGCCGGCCGAGGAGCGCAGCCCGAGCAGCGGGGTGGGCGCGTGCACGAGCCGCCACACCGAGCCGTGCCAGCCGAACCGCTGGCAGACCTTGATCAGCGGCTCGATGTTCGCGATCTCGGCGTCGATCCAGGCCACCGCCTCGTCACCGCCGGACGGCTCCGGGAGCGTCGCGGGCGCCGGTTCGGGTACGTCGAGCCCGAGTGTGACCGTCATCCGACGCAACTGCCGGCCGGCGCGGTCGCCCGCGTGCACGTACCAGTTGACGGCACGCCGGAGCAGGCGGTGCTCGCCCACCGTACGCTCGCGGGCGAAAAGCCGGACCAGATCGTGCAGTGCGTAGCGTTCCGGGCCGCAAGCACCGACCAGATGGGCTTCGGCCAGCTGGTCCAGGCTCTCCCGTGCCCTCGCCGGGCTCTGCCCGGTCATCGCCGCGCCGGCCGCCAGGCTCGGCCGAGGCCCGGGATGCGTGGCCAGTGCCTGCAGCATCGCGGCCGCGTGCGGCTTCAGCGCCTGATAGGAGGACAGCAGGGCCGACCGCACCGCCGAGCCGTCGATGCTCAGCGCCGAGAGCCGGGTCCGCTCGTCGGCCAGCAACGACAGCATCCCCGCCGACGACGCCGGTGACAGCCGCAGCCGGGCGCCCGCTATCCGCAACGCCAGCGGCAGCCCGCCGCACCGCTCGGCGACCGCGTCCACCTCCGCCGCCGGGCGGCCCGGCATCACGGCCGTGAGCAGGGTGCGGCTGTGCGCACCGGACAGCGGCTCGATCGGCACCATCACCGCGTCGTCCCGGGCGATCAGCCCGGACAGCCGCCGCCGGCTGGTCACCACGGTCACCGTCGGGCCGTCACCGGGGAGCAGCGGGCGCACCTGCTCGGAGTCGGCCGCGTCGTCGATCAGGAGCAGCAGCCGCTTGCCGGCGGTGAGCGACCGCCACAGCGCGGCGCGCTGGGCCAGCGGGCCCGGTATGCGATCGGCCGGCACGTCCAGCGACCGCAGCATCCCCTCCAGGGCGAGTTCTGCCGGCACCCGTGCCACGTCCCGGAAACCGTTGAGCGCCACGAAGAGCTGCCCGTCCGGGAACCGGTCCTTGACCTCGTGACACCAGGCGACCGCGAGCTCGGTCTTGCCGACGCCGGCCGCGCCGGCGACGACGATCGTCGCGGGGTCACCCAGGGCCGCGGTCAGCCTGCGCATGTCGGTTTCCCGGCCGATCAGATGACGGGTACGCCGGGGAAGCTCGGCGGGCACCACGCCCGCCACCGGTTCGGGTGCCGGGGTGGCCTCGCCGTCGCCGCGCAGCAGCGCCGACTCGAGATCGGCCAGCTCGGCGCCGGGGTCCAGCCCGAACTCCTCGGCGAGATAGCGCCGGTACGCGCGGGCGGCGTCCAGGCCCTCCAGTGTGCGCCCGCACGCCTTCAACGCCCGGACCAGCAGCAGCCGCAGCGTCTCCCGGCTCGGGTTCTCGCCGACCAGCAGGCGCAGCTCCGGTATCAGGCCGGCGGCCTCGCCCTGTGCCAGCCGGGCCTCGGTGAGCTCCTCGACGCAGGACAGCCGCGCGAGTTCGAGGCGGGCGCGCTGCGGTTCGACGAAGCAGCCGCTGGCCGCGCCGAGCGCCGCGCCCCGCCACAGGCCGGCCGCGCGTTCGAGCAGCTCCCGCGCCTGCCCGGGGCCGGCGGCCTGCCTTGCCTGCCGCGCCTCGCTGACCAGGTCCTCGAACGCGTACACGTCGATCTGCTCACGGGGGCACGCCAGCCGGTAGCCGCCAGCGGTGGACTCCAGCACGTCCCACGACCCGGCCGTGTTGAGGATCTTGCGGAGCGCCGCGATCGCCGAGTGGACCTGGGTCGTCGCGGTGGCCGGCGGGCATCCGCCCCACAGCGCCTCGACGATCTCCGACGGGCTCACCACGAGGCCGGCGCGCAGCGCCAACAGTGCCAGCACACCGCGGCGCTGGGAGCGGGGCACGGTGACCTCGCGGCCGCCGACCGTCAGCGTCACCGGTCCCAGCAGGTTGATCGTCATCGCGGTGCCGGCCGGGCGCGGTTCCTTGACCAGCCCGGCGTACAGGTCGCGCAGCGCCGGGTCGGGCTGGGCACCGGCCTCGGCGGCGAGCCGGGCGGCGAACGCCTGATACGCCAGCCGCGCCTCCGCCATCTGGCCGCCGGCCGCCAGCGCCTCGATCAGATGCTGGTGCAGCACCTCGTCGAACGGGTACACCTCCGCGAGATGCCGGAGCACCGGCAGCGCCCGGTGCGCCTCACCGTTCTCCACGGCCAGCCGGGCCAGCCGTCCGGCCGCCGCGATCCGCCGCCGCTCGAGCTGCTCGACGGCGGGGTTGGCCAGCAGCTCGGCGACGTCCTCCACCGGACGGCCGCGCCACAGGGCGAGCGCCTCCTCCAGCTGGGCCGGGCCCGGCGTGCCGGACTCGGCCAGGCTGCCGAAGCGGTGCGCGTCGTGTGCCTGCTCGGGAAGGTCCAGCCGGTATCCGGTGTCGGTCAGCCCCACGGTCACCGGTCCGGCCGCGCCGTCGACGCCGCCCAGCACGCGGCGGATGCGGCCGATGCAGACGTGCATCATGTTCACCGCGCTGGCCGGTGGCCGCGCCGACCACAGCAGTTCGATCAGTTCGTCGCGGTGCACCGTCACGCCGGGCGTCAGCGCGAGCCGAGCCAGTACCAGCCGCTGCCGGCCGTAGCCGATGTCCGCCGGGCTCGCGGCCCGCCACAGACGCAGCCGGCCCAGGATCTCGACCCTCGTCACCGGCATCCCGTCTGACGACGGCGGCTCGACGACCGTCGCCAGCGCCGCCCGGGTGCTGCCGCGCGGTGCGGCGCTGCGGCCCTGCTCAAGATCCCGGATGGTGGCCACCCGCACGCCCGTGATCGTGGCGAGTTGCTGCTGAGTCATCCCCTGCCGCAACCGTTCCGCGCGCAGCCTCGTCCCAAAGCCATTTGTCATTTCGGCCCCCCGTAAATAGCTTGTTGCGCAGTGTAGGGAGACGAAGCCAGCTACGGGGAACACGCACAGCGAACAACAAGAGGGCCCGCGCATCATCAGCAGGCCGATACGGCTCGCACCTGATGAAATGGGCTGGAATGTATCTGGAATGTATCTGCAGAGTCATGCTGATCGTGGTCCTCGCCGCCGCGGTCGCCGGCAAGGCACGCGCGTTCGGCGCGTTCGCCGCCTCGCTGCGCGAGCTGGGGCTGGGCCGCGCGGCACCGGCCGCCGCGGTCGCCACCGTCGCCGCCGAGTCGGCCGCCGTGGTGCTGCTGGCCGTGCCGCGCTCGGCCCGCCTCGGCTACGGCCTCGCGGTCGTCCTGCTGGTGACGTTCATCGCCGGAATCTTCGCGGCGGTCCGCTCGGAGCGGCCTGTGACCTGCAATTGTTTCGGTACGGGCAGCGAGCAGCTGTCTGCCGTCCACGTCGTGCGCAACGGCCTTCTCCTCGGTGTCGCGGTGACCGGTCTGGTCAGCGCGACGGTGTGGCCGGCCCGGTTCCCCGGGCTCGCCGAGGGCGCGCTGACGGGGACGTTCGGCGCGCTCTTCGCGATCGTCCTGATCCGCTGGGAGGACCTGCACGCGATCCTGAGCACCGCTCGACATTGACATCGGTTATCCGAGATCGTACGGTCGTCCCTGAGGGGCCAAGCGAGAATGAAGCGGCCGATGTTCGCCGTTCTCCGTCCCCTGTTTCGCGATGCGCATTCTGCGATTTCGCCATTCCGCGCCGATCGGCCCGGCTCATTTTTTCCGGAATTCGCACCCATCCAGCACCCCCACTGCCTCGAATCGATAGCGACCGATGAGCGGTCGACCGGTTGGCGGACCGGTCCTCGAAGCGAGGAGAGCACATGAGGCTCAGTGCAGGTCCGGTCCGACGACAGCGATGGTGGGCACGGGCGCTCACCATGCTGCTGATGGCCGTGGGGGTGACCGCGCTGCACGCACCGGCACCGGCCGCGGCGGCGGAGGCGGACATGTGGGGGTTCGCACTGGTCGACTCCGGTGGCGCGTCCACCGGCTCGACCTTCGTACCGGACACGGCGCGGCAGGACACGAACTCCGGGGTACAGGTCACGGCGACAAAGCGCGGCACCGGCGCCGTGACGGTCCGGTTCCCGGGGATGGCCACCCCGGTGCTCGGCGTCGCACACGTCACGCCGGCCAGTCAGCTACGGGAGTGCCAGCTCGGCGGCGGGTACGGCACCGAGGGATCCGACGTGGTGATCGGCGTGGTCTGCCGTGACCAGAACGGCCAGGCGGCCGACTCCAAGTTCTCGATTCTCTACACCGTGTCCAGCGGGCCGCTGCGGGCCTCGCCGGGCGCGTACGCCTACCTGGTCGCCGACCAGCCGAGCGTCGCGTCGTACCGGCCGGCGATCAGTCAGATCACCGGGGACAACGTGGAGGTGGGCCGGGTCGGTGTCGGCGAGACCCGGGTCAGGTTCGACGGCACGGCCTTCGCCGCCGATGGCGGGAACTACCAGATCACCGCGCTGGACACACCGGCCCGGTGCGCCTGGACCCGGTGGTCCCGGCCGGTGCCCGCCTCCTTCCAGGTCGTGGTCACCTGCGTGGACCTGGCCGGCAACCCGGTCGACGCGAAGTTCACGCTGAGCTTCACCCGGATGCGGTCCATCCTGGGCACGACCGACGGCCTGTTCGCATACCTCAACACCGACCGCGCCACCAACGGCTCGGAGGCGTACAACTCGTCGGGCCAGATCAGCGAGGTGGAGCAGGTGGTCGGCCTGCTGGACCGGATCACGATCCCCCTGGCCGGCGGCTCGCCCGCACCGTTCCTGGTGCTGGCCGTCGCGTTCGGGCCGCCCAGGGCGGTCTGCGGCATCAGTGACTGGCAGATCGTCACAGCACCGAGGCGGGAGGCCCGGGGCACCACGGAGTGCTTCAACAAGGCGCAGCAGTTCCAGCCGGTAGCGGTTCAGTTCGTGTCGCCGCGTGGCGGCGGCGCGGCGGCCGACACACCGCTGCCGGAGACGGCGCTCCAGGTCACCGGCGCGTACGAGTTCCTGTTCAACCCGGTGTCCGCCGCGGTCACATACACGCTGGTGGGCACCGAGTTCGACGCGGACCCGTCGCTGCTGCGGGTACGGGTGAACGGCACCGACGTGCCCGCCTCGAAGATCAGTGTCCAGCCGACCAGGGCGGTGGTCTCGTCGGCTTTGGTCGACGGGCGCAACGTCATCGAGTTCGAGGCCGTGGACTACGTCGGCCGGACGCTCACGGCGACCCGGACCGTGTGGGCGGGCTCGCACACGCTGCGGGTGCGGGTCGTCGACGAGGCCGGCAACCTGGCCACCGACGGCGCCTCCGTCGACCTGGCGATCAGCGACGACCAGCGGATCGCCAGCAACCAGTACACCCCGAACGGAACCTACGAGTTCACCAACGTGCCCGCCCGAACCGTGATGCTGCGGGCCGGATCGTCCACCAGGGGCATCGGCAGCGTCGGGGTGATGGGCAACGCCGGGACCGCGACCGTCGTGCTCCGGCAGCTCGGCACACCGAGCGACGTCAACAACAACGACTTCAGCCAGGGCACCGCCGGCTGGAACGTCGCCAACGCACCGGTCGCCATCGTCAACCATGTGGAGGGCGACTACCAGCCCACGGCCGGCAAGTCGATCACCGGGACCCTCGGGGCACCGGCGAACGCGCAATCCAAGGCGGCGGGTTCCCGCTCGGCCAAGGCCGGTATGGCGCCGGCCCCGGCTTCGGTCGCCAAGCGCGCCGCGAAGGCGGCCGCGGCGGACGACGTCGACATGGCCGTGTTCACCTACGGTCAGGGGGAACGGTTCGTCACGCGGACGTTCCGTACCTACGCCGGGATGACCGACGTGCGGCTGCGGTACCGGTTCATCACCACCGAGGTGCCGGCCGGCTACTACGGCAGCCCGTTCAACGACTACTACCGGGTGCACGTACGAACCGGCGGTGGCGGGTCGGCGTACGAGGCGGCCAGCATGAACAGCCTCGGCCTGCACCAGTTCGACTACTACACCGGCGCTACGCGGTGGCGGGAGATCCGGGTGCCGGTCAACCCGGACGGCGACGTGGTCCAGGTGATCGGCGGGGTCGCCAACGTGGCCGACCCGTACTTCGACTCGGCGCTGGTCATCGACATCGTCGAGCAGGCGGTCGTCCAGGTCACGCCGGGCGCCGCGTGGAACCCGCGGACCGGCGGGCTCGACGTGTCGTACACGATCGAGGGTGGTCCGCTGCGAGCCGACACGCAGCTGGCGCTCTACTGGGCGAACGGGACCGGTCTCACCAACCGGCTCGGCGGGCCGATCACGACCATCCGGGTACCGGCCGGCACCGGGGCCGGGCGGCACGTCACCAACGTCCCCGGCGACCTGCTCGGCAACGATCCGGACGGCACGACACATCTGGTCGTGGTGGCCGGGACGGACCGGGTGGCCTCGGTTCGCGACGTGGGGCTCAATTTCGGGGTGGGCGCGCGACGGCATCCGTCCGACGTGCGGCTGGTCGACATCGTCAAGGACGGGCTGCGCGCGGCGGGCCAGGACGGCGCCGTGGTCTCCAGCACGATCCGGCGCCCGGAGGACCAGGCGCGCGTCATGTTCAAGAACCTGACCAACTCGAGCCGGACGCTGGCCCAGAACATCGCTCAGCAGCGGGCCGAGTACGGCGCCAACGGTGACCTGGTCATCGCCGAGTTCGAGCGGCAGACGGCCGGTTACACCACGGTCGCGCAGGCCGTCGCGAACAGCGCCGCCATCCAGGCGGCGATGCTCACGGAGATCAACCGGATCGGCTGCAAGAACGTCACCGACCACTGCAACGACCCGGCCAAGGTGACGGTGTTCGACATCGCCTCGAGTTCGTTCGGCACGAACGCGGGCCTCTTCCGGTCGGCCACCGAGGGCCGGGTGGGGGAGTTCCGCGACGAACGCTCGCGCAACAACTGCTACCACCTGTCCGTCGACAACCCGTGACCGAAGCCTGACCTCGCACAACCCGGCCCGGGTGCCCGCGGTGAACGCCGCGGCGACCCGGGCCGGGCCCGGCCGGAACTCATCGGTATAACCCAGCTGACATTGCCGGGGGCCCACCGGTCGCCCGCAGAATCCGGATAACCCTCTCATCCCCGGGGAGTCCGCGATGAAACGCACGCTCCTGACCGCCACTCTCACCGCCGCCGCCCTCGCCGGTGGCCTGATCGCCGTCGTCGCCGCCGGGCCCGCCCAGGCCGCCGTCGTCTCCCAGCCACTGCGCACGATGGTCGCCAATCTGCCGGTCGCCACCGAGATCCGCACCGGTTACAACCGGGACCTGTTCAACCACTGGATCGACGCCGACGGCGACGGCTGCAACACCCGGTACGAGGTACTGATCGCCGAGGCCACCACGACCCCGAGTGTCGGCTCCGGCTGCACGCTCAGCGGCGGACGGTGGCTGTCCTACTTCGACGGCGCCACCTGGACCGACCCCGCCGACCTGGACATCGATCACCTGGTGCCGCTCGCCGAGGCGTGGGACTCCGGCGCGCGCAACTGGACGTCCGCGCAGCGCCAGTCGTTCGCCAACGACCTGGGCGACGGGCGGAGTCTGGCCGCGGTCACCGACAACGTCAACCAGAGCAAGGGCGACCAGGATCCGGCCGAGTGGGTGCCGTCGGTGAGCAGTGTGCTCTGCCGGTACGTCACCGAGTGGACGGCCGTGAAGACGCGCTGGGGTCTCAGCGTGGACACGACGGAGAAGAGCCGCCTCACGTCGTACGCCGGCTCTTGCACCAACAGCACGGTGACCGTGGACGTGGTCCTCGGCGGCGGCGGCTCCACACCGACGCCCACCGGCACGGGCGGAACCTGCTCCGGCACGAACGGCACCGACGTCACGATTCCCGACGCCGGGTCGCCGGTGACAAGCTCGATCACGATCTCCGGTTGCGCGCGGGCGGCGTCCTCGTCGTCCACCGCCTACGTCAACATCGTGCACCCGTTCCGCGGCGACGTGTCGATCTACCTGTACGCCCCCGACAACACCTACTACATCCTGAAAAATGCCAGCAGTTCGGACAGTGCGGCTAATGTCGTGACCACCTACACCGTGAACCTCTCCAGTGAGACCGCCAACGGGACGTGGCGGCTCAGCGTCAAGGACGGCTACTCGGGTGACACCGGGTACATCAACACCTGGACGCTGACCGTCTGAGACCGCCCACTGTTGGGTTAGGCTGCCCTAACCTCGACAGACAGGGTGGAGATGGCACAGCCGGAATCCCTCACGCAGTTGCTCAACGGGCGCCGGGCGGCGATCGACGCCACGCTGCCCGCGGTCGGGTTCGCCCTCGGTTGGCTCCTCGCCGGTCACTCCATCTGGGCCGGCGCGGGAGCCGCCGTCACCTGCGCGGTCGCCATCTCGATCTGGCGGCTGCGGGGCGGCGACAAGCCCCGCGCCGTCCTGATCGGCCTGCTCGGCGTCTGCGTCGCCGCCCTGATCGCCCTGCGCACCGGCCACGCCGAGGACTTCTTCCTGCTCCAGCTGCTCAGCAACGCCGCCAGCGCCCTCGCCTGGGTGGTCAGCATCGTCATCCGCTGGCCACTTCTCGGCCTCGTCGTCGGCGCCGTCCTGGGCCAGAAGACCCGCTGGCGCCGCGATCCCGCCCTGCTCAAGGCGTATTCACGCGGCAGCTGGGTGTGGGTCCTGCAATACGTCATCCGGGTCGCGGTCTTCCTGCCCCTTTACGCCGCCGGCCAGGTCGTGTGGCTCACCGCCGCCCGCGTCGCCCTGACCTGGCCCCTGGTGGCGGCGTGCCTGGCGGTCAGCTGGTGGGTCATCCGCCGCACGCTGCCGGCCGGTCACCCCGGCCTGCGCCACCCCGTCGACCAGGCAGCCTGAGCGTTTCGGCCGCGCATAGTGGAGATGCGCGGCCGAAATCGTCAGTCGGCGAGCCGGTCGCTGTGCTTGTCGAAACCGATGTACAGACGTGCGGCGGCGTTCGCGCCCAGGGCGCCCAGTGCCTCCAGCTCGCGCAGGCGCAGCAGGGCCGGGTGCTCGGCGTACGCCTCGGCTGCCGCGGCGAGCCGGCGCAGTGCGTCCACCTCGGCGTCGGCGCGGATGCGCTGGGCCTCGGCGTCGGCCTCGGCGGCGCGGCGGGTCGAGTCGGCCTTGGAGCTCGCCTCCAGTGCCTCGCGGTCGGCGCGTGTGCGCGCCTCGACCATCTGCGCCTCGGCCATGCGCTGGGCGGTGAGCACCCGGTTCATGACGTCCTGCAGGTTGCCGGGGAAGACCAGATCCTTCACGTCGGCCCGGATGATCTCGACGCCGTAGCTGGCGGAGACGCCCTCGACGTCGCGGAGGATGTCCTCGCTGAGCTGGTTGCGGTTGGTGAGGATGGCCTCGAGCGTCATGGACGCGAGGGAGCGGCGGGCGGCGAGCTGGACGTCGCTGTAGACACGGTCGCCGTAATCGGTCACGCGCTCGACGGCGGCGACCGGGTCGGTCACCCGGAAGTGGGTGATGATGTTGACGCGTACGGCGACCTTGTCGGCGGTCAGGATCTCCTGGCCCTTGATGTTGAGCTCCCGCTCGCGCAGGTCGACGAAGACGACCTCGACGGTCGGCACCCGGCGGTTGCCGAGGCGCCGCTTGGGCAGCTCGTAACGGCCGGGCTCGAGGACCTGGTCGAAACGGCCGTCGACGTATCGCAGACCGCGGAAACCGCTGCGAACAATTACCTCACGACGAGTGGGCATGAATTCACCTCATTCTGAACACATAGAAAAGGGTGGCCCCGTAGCGGGTCCGACGGGAAGGATCCGTCGCCTGGAGAGCAGCGGGCGAGCATGGTGTGATCGCCAGTGAGTCCGCTGCGTGGGCGCTTTCTTCTGGAGCCGCCGGGGCCGCATTCAGAATGGCAAGGGCAGCGATCTCCCTCAAACTATTTAATCGGCCGTGATGGCCGCCGCCGGGCAGACCGCCGCGGCCTCCCGGACGGTTTCGTGCAGTGCGGCGGCCGGGGACGGTTCGAGGAGGACGACGACGCCGTCCTCCTCGCGCTGGTCGAACACCTCCGGCGCGAGCAGTACGCACTGACCCGCGCCGCAGCACCTGCCCTGGTCGACGCTGACGTGCACAGCAACCTCCGGCTCAGTCGTGGAACGTGGCGCCGCCGTCGATCGACCAGACCTGCCCGTTGATCCACTCGGCGTCGTCGGAGAGCAGGAACGCCACGGTCGCGGCCAGGTCGGCGGGCCGCCCGAGACGGGTGCTGTGTGTGGCGGCCAGCCCGGCGGCCTTGAACTCCTCGCTCATCATGCTCAGCGCGGTCTCGCTCATCACCATGCCGGGCGAGACGCCGTTGCAGCGGATCCCCTCCCGGCCCCACCGGGACGCGACGTGCCGGGTGAGGGCGTTGATGCCGGCTTTCGCCGCGGCGTACGCCGGACGCGTCGCCTCCCCCACGCAGGACGCCAGCGACGACGTGTTGACGATCGCGCCCCCGCCGCCCGCCAGCATCACCGGGATGACCGCCCGGCACGACAGCGCATAGCCGAGCAGGTCCACCTCGAACGTGCGCCGCCACACCGCCGGATCCATCTCCAGCAGATCGCCGTCGCGCCCGACGGTCTCCGGTGAGAGGTCCGCGCCGACGTTGTACAGCCCGTGCACGGTCCCGAACTCGCTCTTCGCCCGGTCGACCAGCGCCCGGATCGACGCCTCGTCGGCGAGGTCGAAGGCGACCGCCAGCCCGATGCCGCCGGCCGCCACGATCTTCCCGGCGGTCTCGTTCGCACCGGGCAGGTTGATGTCGCCGACGATCACCTGGGCACCCTCGGCCGCCAGCCGCTGCGCGGTCGCCGCGCCGATGCCGGTCGCTCCACCGCAGACCACGATGCTCTTCCCGGTAAGCCTGCTCATCGGGGTCACCACCGGACCATGACCTGCTCGATGCCGCCGATGAGCAGCCCGTGCCGGACCGGGAGCTCCGAGGCGGGCACGGCCAGATGCAGGCCGGGCAACCGGTCGAGCAGGACGGTGAGCGCGGTCTGCAACTCGGTCCGCGCGAGCGCCTGCCCGATGCACGAGTGCGGCCCCGCGCCGAAGGCCAGATGCGGGTTGGGCGTACGCCGAAGGTCCATCTCACCCGCCTCACCGAACGCCGCCTCGTCCCGGTTCGCCGCCGCCATGCTGTTGACGACCGTGGTCCCGGCCGGCAGCGTCGTGCCGCCCACCTCGATCTCCGCGCTGAGATAGCGGGGCATGCCGAAGCCCGGGTTGGCGTCGAAGCGCAGCACCTCCTCGACCGCCGTACGCACCAGCGCCCGCTCCCCCAGCAGCTGCTCCCAGCGGCTCCGGTCGGCGAGCAGCATCGCCGTCATCTTGCCGATCATGTTGGCGGTGGTCTCGTGGCCGGCGATCAGCAGGCCCTGCGCGGTGCCGATCAACTCCAGCGGCGACAGCTCCTCGGCGAGCAGCTCGCTGATCAGGTCGTCACCCGGCTCGACCCGTTTCGACTCGATGAGCGCCCACAGATACTCGCCGAACTCCAGCTGGGACGCGTCGATCTCGTCCTGCTTGTAGCGGCTGAGGCTGAGCATCGTGTCGGACCAGTAGGAGAACCGTCCCCGGTCGTCGTCCGGCACACCGAGCAGCTCGCAGATCACCCAGACCGGCAGCGGGAAGGCGAAGCCCTGGATGAGGTCGGCCGGTGCGCCACCGGCGATCATGTCGTCGAGCAGCCGCTCGGCCGTCGCGGCGATCCTCGGCTGCATGGCGTTCATGCGCTTGGCGGTGAAGTAGCGGCCGACCAGGCGCCGCCAGCGCTGATGGGCCGCGCCGGTGGGCGAGACGTCGGGCTGCTCGGACCCGAACACGCCACCCGACTCGTTGGCGGTGACCCGCGCGGCACCGTCGGCATGCAGCTGCCGGGTGAACCGTGGGTCGCTGAGAACCTGCCGTACGTCCTCGTAGCGGGTCAGGAGCAGGGCCTGGTCGCCGCTCGCGAGGCGGACCGCGGCGACGGGACAGCGGTCGCGCAGCTCGGCCCACTCCGGCGGCGGTTCCAGCGCGGTGGGCTGAGCGAACGGGTACTCCGGAAGGTCGCTCGACATGGATCCCCCCTCGGTTCACTTATGCTCGTCAATCTAAGACGGTCCTCTTAACATCACAAGGATGAGGAACACCCGGGCGCTGCTCCTGGACACCGCGGAGCGCCTGTTCGCCGTGCACGGGGTCGCGGCGGTGTCGAACCGGCAGATCAGCGAGGCGGCGGGGCAGGCCAACAACTCGGTGATCGCATACCACTTCGGATCCCGGGCGGACCTCATGCGGGCGATCGTGCGGCCGCACAACCTCGACATCGAGGAACGGCGGTCGGCGCTGCTGAACTCCGGTGCCGCCCGGACCACGCTGACCGACTGGGCCGGCTGCCTGGTCCGGCCGATCACTGATCATTTCGAGTCACTCGGCACGCCGAGCTGGTACGCACGGTTCGCCGCGCAGGCCACCACCGACCCGGCACTGCGCGACGTGGTGACCGAGGAGGCGCTCTCCACCCCCTCCACACAGCTCACGCTGCGGGAGATCACCCTGCGCACGCCGGCGCTGCCGCCCGTGGTGCTGCGCCAGCGCACGGACATGACCCGGCTGATCGTCGTGCACCTGTGCGCCGAACTCGAACGCGCCCTGCACGACGGCACCGCCGACACCACCTGGGCGAACACGGCGGACGCCCTGATCGACGCGCTGAGCGGCCTGTGGACCGCCCCGGCACGATGATCAGAGGTCGACCAGTTCCAGGATGACCGTGGTCGTGTCGCCGGCGGCGAGTTTCTGCGCCGTGCGGATCGCGCGTTTCACCGGCAGGACGTAGGCGCCCCGCTTGCTGTCCGGGAAGATCGACGTGCGCCACGTGCTGGCGCCGATCGTGGCGCGCACCCGGACGGAGCCGAAGCCACGGGGCTGGTCGGCGGTCAGGTCACGGATCTCCGCGGAGTCCTCGACCGGGACGCTCACGAAGGTCCAGCTCTCGTCGCGGCGGGCGTCCCAGATCCACAACTCGGCCTCGAACTCGACAATCACAAGTCGCAGCATGCCACGGGGCTACGACAGAAACTGGGCGGCGAGCTCCCGGTAGCGGGCGGCCCCAGCCGACGCGTCGGACCAGCTGATCACGCTTCCCGGCATGCGCGCGAGCGACTCCACCTGGTCGGCGACGCGCAGGTACTCGTCGTGGGCAAAGGAGCGGCAGGCGGCACAACCGACCGAGGACGGCATCGTCGAGGTCATCGCCAGCGGCACTTCGCGGCCGCACCCGGTCCGGACGACGGCCGGGGCGTCGGCGGCCAGGCCGAAGGTGGCGGCCAGCATCTCGCGGGCGGCCAGATCGGCGCCGAGCTTCGCGTCGATGTGGATGTCAGGCACGCAAGGGAGCGTACGTCTCCCGGTAGGTCTTCGGGCCGATCACCGGCATCACCAGGTGCCGCAGCCACACCGGCAGGGCCGCCGCCCGCGAGAACCGGTCGGTCGCCGCCTGCACGTGGGCCACCCGTTCCCGGCGCAGCGCCTCGAACCGGGCGCCGACGGTGTCCCAGTCCCCACCGGCCAGAAGATCCGACAGCGCGAGCGCGTCCTCCACCGCGAGCGCCGCACCCTGGGCCCACACCGGCGCGGTGGCGTGCGCCGCGTCCCCGATCAGCACCCGGCGGCCGGACACCCAGCTCGGCAGGCGGATCTCCTCGATCGGCGAGTGGATCAGCGACGACGGCTCGGCCAGCACCGCCCGGACCGGCGACGGGAACGACGCGAACGTGCTGTGCAGCCACCCCGGGTCGTCCGCGACCGGCCCGCCGGCGGTGGCCGAGGCGTACGCGTAAACCTCCTCCCCGTCCACCGGTATCAACAGAAACGCCCCACCCGCACCGGACCACACCGTCCAGCAGTCCACGCCCGGGTTGGGCGCCATGAACCGCCAGCTGGCCGCGCTGAGCAGCGACGCACGCACCCCGTCACCGCCGAACACCGCGCTGCGCACCGCCGACCGCACCCCGTCCGCGCCCACCACGAACTCATAGGTCTTGCGCTCACCACCGGCGAACTCGACGTCGAGCCCGTCCACGGCCGTGACCGTCGCGTGCCGCACCGGGATGCCGTCGCCGAGCAGCGCGAGCAGGTCCGACCGGCGCACACATCGCGGCTGGGCGCCCGTGCCCCAGAACGCGTCCTCGTCGACCCCGAAGAGCAGCCGCCCGTGCGACGTCCGGTACTCCCGGCGCCGCGTCGGCCGCCCCACTGAGCTGAGATCGATCCCGAGCGCCGCAAACGCGGTCACCGCGTTGCCCGGCAGATTGATCGCCAGCCCGGCGCCACGGTCCACGTTCCGTTCGACGACCTCGACCGGGACATTCCGGTCGATCAGCGCCCGCGCGAGTGCCAGACCCGCGATTCCCCCGCCAACCACGAGAACAGTCATTCGGGCATCCTGGCGTAAGAAACGGACCAACGCTGTCAGATCGAGGGCCGATAGGCCAGCACCAGGGACAGCTCGAAACGCGCACGCGGGTCGTCCAAATCGTCACCGAGCAGGTCACGCAACCGGTTGAGGCGATAGCTGACGGTCTGCGGATGCACGAACAACTCGGCTGCCACCGCCGTACGCGATCCCCAGTGGCGCAACCAGCTCTCCAGAGTGACCAGAAGCTGATCGCGCTGCCCCGCACGAAGCCCCGCGAGCGGCGCCAGCCGCCGCGCCGAGAGAACCGCGAGTGCCCCGCTCTCCCCACGCAACGCCAGGGCCGCGAAATGGTCGTCCGCGAAGACCGGATCGGGCCCGGTGCCGGCCAGCTCGGCGGTGCGCTCGGCCAGGCGGACCGCTTCCGGCACCTCCGGCCAGCCGAGCGCCGGGCCGACCACCGCGTCGCGACCCGCCAGCGCTTCAGCGAGTGCCGCGCGCTCAGCTCGCGGACCGGACCGCAGCAGGAGTACGGCGTCCCGGCCCCGTTCAACGACGATGCCGTCCCCGCCGAACCGGAACCGCGCGTCGCGCGCCTGGTCCAGCGGCAGCAGCACCGGCACCACCGCCTCGAGCGACGGCCAGCCGATCCCCAGCGCCGCCTCCCGCGCCACGTCCGGTGGCGCACCGCCGCGCAGCAGCAGATCGGCCACCTGGCGCCGCCGCCGGTCACCCTCGCCGGCCTGTTCGCGCAGCTGACGGGCCAGACCGTCGGTGCAGGCCGCGGCGAGCTCGTCGACGTACGCGCTGGTCGCGTCGGACAGATCGATGATCTCGTCGACGGTCACCGGCCGCACCTCGGCGAGCGACTGCGAGGCTGTCCGCAGCAGCATCCGGGCCGCCGTCCGCAACGTCGCCAGCAGCGACTCCGGCCCCCTGTTCTCGCGCGCCTCGGCCGCGCCGAGCGCCACGAACACCTCCCGGATCCGTGGCGGCAGCGCGGGCTCGCCGGTGCCGGCCAGGTCGGCGAAACGGTCCAGGGCGACCCGGACCGCGGTGTGCACGTCACGCTCGAACTTCGCGCCGGACGCGGGGTTCATCTCGCCGACCGCCCCGGCGATGTCCCGGACCGCGTCGGGCAGGCGGGGCCGCAGCGCGCCGGCCAGGTCGGCGGGCAGTCGCTCCCACGGCGTGCTCGTCAATTTGTCACCTCGTGATAAATGTACGGGCACATCCTGTTGGTTCGAAGACGGTGCTTTGTGCCTGGAACAGGATGACGATGGGATCGGTCAGTCGCCTGAAAAGATCGGACAGCGCTCGTGAAACACCGGATGTCCCGTCAGCACGTCGTCGACATGTGCCGCACCATGCTGGACCGCGGATACCTCAAGGCGACCGAGGGCAACGTGTCGGTTCGCGTACCCGGCCACGAGCTGTACGCGGTGACGCCGAGCAACTACGACTACGACAGGATGCGGGTCGAGGACATCTGCATCGTCGATTTCCAGGGCAAGCACGTGCCGGACCCGGACGGCGCGGGCGGTCTCGTGCCGTCGATCGAGTGCGGGATGCACGCGAACATCTACCGCTCGCGCCCTGATGTGAACGCGATCGTGCACACGCATCAGCCGTACGCCTCCGCCCTTGCCTTTCTGCGCAAGCCGATCCCGGCGCTCACCGACGAGCAGGTGCGCTTCCTCGGCAAAGAGGTCGCGATCATCGACTACGCGCCGTCGGGGACGTCGTTTCTCGCCAAGAACGTGCAGAAGAAGGTGGTGAGCGGCGACAACGCGTTCATCATCGCGAACCACGGCGTGGTGGCGCTGGGCACCGACCCGGACCGGGCGGTGTTCAACATGGCGCTGCTGGAGAAGGTGTCGATCGCGTACCTGATGGCGCTGACCAGTGAGGCCGGCAAGGTCTACACGATTCCGGCGACGATTCGGGAGATCGCGTTCAGCAAGCTCCGCAAGGACGAGAAGCGGATCGCCGCGCAGATCGTGGAGGCCGTCGAGCCGGTGCGGGTGCCGGAGGACGAAGAGCTGCCAAGCGTTTCGGACATTACCGAAATTTCGGAAAAATCCGAAGGCTATTCGATCAGCGAGTATCTCGACGTCGACGACACCATGCGCCGCCTCAAAGCCCTGGTCAACCAGCCGGTGAGAGGACTGCGGCACGACGCCCTGCTCGACGTCCTGAACTACTTCGAGACCAAGTGCCGCGCCAGCAAGGAGATCACCGAACGCGCGAAAACGCGCATCCCCGGGGGCGTCCAGCACAACCTCGCGTTCAACTACCCGTTCCCGCTCGCGATCGACAAGGCCGAGGGCGCCCACCTCACCGACCGCGACGGCAACGTCTACATCGACTTCCTGCAGGCCGGCGGCCCGACGATCCTGGGCAGCAACTACGCACCGGTCAACGAGCAGGTCGCCGAGGTGATCAAGGAGTCGGGCCCGGTCACCGGCCTGTTCCACGAGTACGAGCTGAAGCTCGCCGAGATCATCAACCAGTACATGCCGCACATCGAGATGTACCGGTCGCTCGGCTCCGGCACCGAGGCCGTGATGGCCGCCGTCCGGGCCGCCCGCGCGCACACCGGCAAGAAGATGGTGATCAAGGTCGGCGGCGCCTATCACGGCTGGTCGGACACCATGGTCTACGGCCTGCGCGTGCCGGGCAGCTTCCGGATGAACGCCAAGGGCATCCCGTTCGGCGCGACCGGGCGCACGCGCGAGTCCTTCCCGCACGATCTCGGCACGCTGAAGCGCAAGCTGATCGAGAACCGCCTGCGTGGGGGGACGGCCGCCGTCGTGGTCGAGCCACTCGGCCCGGAATCCGGCACGCGGCCGGTTCCGCACAACTTCAATGCGAGCGTACGGGCACTCTGCGACGAATTCGGCGCACTGCTCGTGTTCGACGAGGTGGTGACGGGCTTCCGTACCGGGCTGGGCGGTGCGGCCGGCTACTTCGGTGTGACGCCCGACCTGACCGTCTTCGGCAAGGCCGTCTCCGGTGGCTACCCGATGGCCGGCGGTGTCGGCGGGCGTACCGATGTCATGTCGGTCTTCGGCTCCGGCCTGGACGGCAAGTCCGGCGCGCACATCCAGGTCGGCGGCACGCTGTCGGCGAACCCGCTGTCCTGCGCGGCCGGCTACTTCGCGATCAGGGAGATGGCCCGGACCAACGCGCCGGTGATCGCCGGCCGGGCCGGTGACCGCCTCACCCGGGGGCTGCAGCGGCTGATCGACAGGTACGGGCTGCCGTACGTCGCCTACAACCAGGGCTCGATCGTGCATCTGGAGTGCAGCGGCGTCATGCTGCTCGACATGCGCAACCCGGTGAAACTGCTCAAGGAGAACAAGGGCCGCAAGAAGCTGATGGAGCAGATGGGTGCCGCGTACGCCGCCCACGGCATCATCACGCTCGCCGGCTCGCGGATGTACACCTCGATGGCCGACACCGACGAGGTCATCGACGACGCCCTCAACCGTTTCGACCAGGTATTCGCCCAGGTCGAGGGGGTCTAGGTGGCCGTACCGCCGCAGGTGCTCGCCATCGACCTGGGCACGTCCGGGATGAAGGCCGCCCTGGTGTCCGCCGAGGGCACGGTGACCGGCTGGGCCGAACGCCCGGTGGCGCTGCACGTGCTGCCCGGCGGCGGTGCCGAGCAGGACCCCGTCGCCTGGTGGGACGCCCTCGCCGAGGTGGTCGCCGACCTGGGCCGCGACCACCCGGAGCACCTGCGCGCGGTGACCACGATCTGCTCGTCGACGCAGGGCGAGGGCACGATCGCGGTGGACGCGAACGGCGACCCGCTCACCCGGTGCATCAGCTGGCTGGACATGCGCGGCCTGCCGCACCTGCGCCGGCAGTTCGGCGGATTCCCCGCCGTCCAGGGGATGTCCGTACGCCAGATCGCCCGCTGGCTGCGCCTCACCGGCGGCATGCCGTCGGCGACCGGCAAGGATCCCGCCGCACACATGCTCCTGATCCGCGACGACATGCCGGGCGTGTACGCAAAGACCAAAACCTTCCTCAACGTCCTCGACTGGGTCAATCTGAAGCTGACCGGCCGCACGGTGGCGACCGTCGACTCGATCCTGACCTCGTGGGTCACCGACAACCGGAAGGCCCCCCAGATCCGGTACGCACCCACGCTGGTCGCCGCCAGCGGGATCGACGCGGACAAGTTCCCACCGATCGTGGCCTGCACCGAGGTGATCGGCACACTCGCCCCCAGCGCTGCCGATCACCTCGGTCTCCCCCGGAACGTCCAGGTGGTGGCCGGCGCCATCGACAACACCGCGGCCGCCGTCGGCGCGGGCACCGTACGCGACAACGAACCCCACCTCTACCTGGGCACCTCGTCCTGGATCGCCGCGCACGTGCCGGCCAAGAAGACCGACGTGCTCACCGGCATCGCGTCGATCCCGTGCGCCATCCCGGACCGCTATCTGATGACCGCGCTGCAGGCGACCGCCGGCGCGAACCTCACGTGGCTCCGCGACAAGATCGTGGAGTTCGACGACCCCATCGTCAGCGCCGGTCACGTGAGCCGCGACGAGGGCACGATCTTCGACGCCTTCGACAAGATCATCCCGACCGTGCCCGCCGGAGCCGACGGCGTGCTCTACATGCCCTGGCTGTACGGCGAGCGCGTACCCGTCGACGACCCGAACCTGCGCGCCGGCTTCCTCAACATCTCGCTGGAGACCACCCGCTCCGACCTGCTGCGCGCGGTCTTCGAGGGTGTCGCCCTGAACACCCGGTGGATGGCCCGTGCCGTCGACAGGTTCCTCGGCAGGCCGATGGAGACCCTGGTGATCACCGGCGGTGCCGCCCGCTCCGAGTCGTGGTGCCAGATCTTCGCCGACGTGCTCGGCGTCGAGATCAGGCGGGCCGCCGACCCGGTCGCCGTCAACGCGCGCGGCGCCGGCTGGATCGGTGCGGTCGGCGCCGGGATGATCACTTTCGACGACATCCCGGGGTTCGCGCGCAACGACCACGTCTACCGGCCGGGTGCCGATCGGTCCCGGTACGACGAGATCTACGACATCTATCAGGACCTGCACAAACGACTGGCGCCGGTCTACAAGCGACTGCATCGCCGGAACGGCTGACACTACCGAGGGCTACCGTACGCGTACGGAAGTCGGGTAGTTTTGCTACGGCCCGCAGGCCCTCGGGAGGTCGTGGTGACCACTCCCTTGCGCCCTGGATGGATGACCCTGGGGTCGCTCAACAGTGAGGATCTGCACGGCCGGCCAGGTCCGGCACGTGCCGCTGCTCTGCGTGCCGCTGCCGGAGACCCACGGCACCGCATACTGCACCTGACCGACGCGTGCTACGGCGCGCTCGCCGCCGGCGAGGCCCGGCACGCCCTGCAGATCCTCGACCAGCTGGACCGCGCGGCCGGCTCACCCGACCGGCATCTCGCGGCGCTGCGCGCGTGGGCGATGCAGCTCGACGGAAACTGGTATCCGGGTGGCGTCGGCGCCGAGACCACGATGGACCCGGCCGGCTCGTTCGTCACCCCCGCGCCGGGCAGCCCCGAGACCGAGCTGATCGAGCACCTGGTCGCCGACGGGCCACCCAGCCTCGCCACCGTCCGGGCCGTCACCGAGTCCATGCTGCGCGCCGGCAACCGGGTCGCCGCCGGGCAGATGGCCGCGCAGGGCATCCGCTCGCTGCACACGCTCTCCGTCATGGCGCACCGGCACGGTGCGGTGGCACTCGGCCACTGGTGCGACATCGCCTCCGCCGACCTGATGCACCGCGTCGGCCGCGACGAGGAGGCCCGCCGCCTGCTCGACCAGGCCAGAATGGCCACGACGCTGCGCAACCTGCCCGGCCTGGTCGCGGTCACCCACCTGGTCGAGGGCGACTGGTCGGCCACCCCCGGCTCCCACCCGGAGAGCCTCGGTTACGACCTCGCCCCGCAGCCGGCCGTCAGCGCCGCGGTGGCCCGGCGCGACCCGGACCACGCCACCGTCTGCTACACGGCCGCGGCCAGCTGGGCGGCCGGCCTCCCGCTCCCCCGGCTGCACGCCGCGCTGGACCTGCGCCTGGCCACGCTGGCCTGGTTCGCCGGCGACACCGTCACCCGCCGGCGGCGCCTGCAGGCCGCCCGCTACGCCTGGACCACCGCCGGCGACACGGCCGGCGTGCAGCTGAGCGCCGTGCACCTGCTGATCGCCGACATCGACGAGCGCACCGAGCCCACCGAGGACGTGGTGGCCGGCGTGCTCGCCTGGACCGGTTCCGTCGGCAGCCGCACCTGGTGCGCCGGCCTGGGCCGCCTCCTGCAGCGCGCCGCCGAACACTGGCGATCCGTCGACTGCGCCGAACGAGCCCGAGCCGCATACCTCGCCGCGCTCCCCCTGCTCGCCCGCGACCCCGAGCTGCCCACCCAGTCCGTGGTCATGGACCTGGCCGGCACCGAAGCCCGCAGCGGCCTGACCAGCACCGCCCTGGCCCGCCTGGAACAGCTGTGGGACGCACCGGTCAGCGGCCCACCCGAGCTGGTCCTGACCGCACGCCTGGAGATCGTCAAGGCGATGGTCGCCGCCAGCCGCGACAAACAGACCCTGCTGCTCCTGCGCGCCCGACTGGAGACCATCCTCCAGGACGGCGCGGCCCTGGCCACGGTCGTGACCGCCGCCGAGCAGCAGCTCGCCCACCTCGACCGCCTCCTCGAGACGACCTAGACGGACTGCTTGCGCCACTGCTCCAGCGCCTCGTTGAGCCCCTTGGCCGCCCGCTCCGCCAGCGTCCTACCCTCACCGGCCGACCGATACCCACCCAGCACATCGAGGGGGAATTCCTCCGGCTCCGCCTCACCGGGCCGCTGCCGGAGGACAACGGGCGCGCTCGCGTTCAGCGCCCCCGCCGCGCCGTCGCTGACCGTCCCCATCCCGATGCTCTTCACCTCGCCCCAGGGAATACGAGTCGTGCGCACGTGGGTTCGCACCACGATCCCGTCGGGACGGACGAAACCCCGCACCTGACTGCGCGAAAGACACCCACCCAGAGGACCAGAGCCACCGCACCGAAACCCACTGCCGCAAAGACGTTACCCGTGCCGGATTTCAGCGCATAGTCATAGGCAATAGCGGTGAATATGAGAGCCATGACGCCCAGACAACAGGTCAACACCATATTCCAGAACCACGGTCGCCACGCCGATCTCATGTCTCGGCAGCTCCAAGCTGGACGGTCATCAACGGCCAACAATACACCCAAAGCCCTGCGCTGACCGCCCCCCAGCCGGCCACGGCGGCCGGGCCGCTCCACCCCAAACCTTGGAAGATTCCGTTCGGGGGTATTTTGGCCAACCATCACGGAGTGGATTGCGGCCATGCCTTCTCGAGCTCATTCCATTGCTTGGTCTGGGCTCCTTGAATGGCAGCCTTCTGATTACCGGTCTTGGCGAGCGGAAGGGCAATTCCGTTCACGCTCTTGATCGGGCCCAACTTGCCGAACTGCGCGAACCGGAAGGCGGCCCCGAACCCCACCCTTCCCGTCGACACCACGCATCGACAGCAATCGATGGCCACGCGTTCAAGCCGCTCGTCGCGATCCGGCCGGGTTACTGGCGGCCGGCCAACTTCGCGGCGGCCGCCGCCACCCTGCAGCACCTCTCCGGCAACCGCGCGCTGGTCAACATCGCCTCCGGGCGAGACAACCTCGCGGCGTACGGCGACAGCGAGGGTGACCAGGAGCATCGGTACGGGCGGACGAGGGAGTTCCTGCAACTGGTCCGCAAGCTGTGGACCTCGGACGCCGTGACGTACCGCGGGGAGCACTTCCACGTCACCGGCTCGCCCGTGGCGCTGCGCCCGGCCAAGCCGCCTAGACTCTACTTCTGAGGGGCGTCGGCGGCGGCCGAGCGGGTCGCGGCGACCGAGGCCGACGTGCAGCTGTTCTGGGGTGAGCCGTACGACGGTGTCCGCGAACGGATCGAGCGGCTCCGGGCGCTCAGCGACGCACTCGGCCGGGAGCACGCTCCGCTGGAGTTCGGGCTGCGGATCACCACGTTCGTCCGGGACACGACCGAGCAGGCGTGGGCGGACGCCGAGGCCAAGGTGGCGGAGATCGCCGTCTCCGGAGGCCGGGACCCGAACCGCTTCGTGGCCGTCGGCCAGCAGCGCCTCCTCGACCTGGCCGCCCGTGGAGAGGTGCTGGACGACAACCTCTACACCACGCCGGGCAGGTTCGGCGGCGGTGGCGCCGGGACCACGTGGCTGGTCGGCTCGGCGGAGGATGTGGCGAAGTCACTGCGCAAGTACCAGAACCTGGGCATCACGCACTTCGTGCTCTCGGACACGCCCCACCTGCGGGAGATCTCGCGGCAGGGTTCGCAGTTGCTGCCGCTGCTGCACCTCTGACGCCCGCTTCAGCCGCGGATCATCAGGATCACGGCGATCAGGCCGACCACGACGATCACGGCGCGCAGTGCCGGGTCCGGCAGTCTGCGCCCGAATCGCCCGGCGATCAGGCTGCCGAGGATCGAGCCGGCCGCGATCAGGCCGGCCGGCGCCCAGGCGACCGTCCCGGCCACGATGAAGATCACCGCGGCGACCGCGTTGACCAGGCCGGCGAAGACGTTCTTCACACCGTTGAGCTGCTGCAGCGTGGCGGGCACGAGCAGGCCGAGGATCCCGAGCAGCAGCACACCCTGCGCGGCGCCGAAATAGCCGCCGTAGACGCTGGTCAGGAAGATCCCGGCGGTCAGCAGCAGCCCGCGCCGGCCGGTCGGCCGGGCCTCGACGAGTACGCCACCACCACCCGGTTCCTCGCGGCCGCCGCCCTGCCGCTGCCGGAGGAACCGGGACAGCCAGGGCTGCAGGACGACCAGGACCAGGGCGATCACGATCAGGACCGGGACGATGGCGCGGAAGGCGGACGCGGGCAGGACCAGCAGCAGCACGGCGCCGGTGGTGCCGCCGAGCAGGGCGGTCGTGCCGAGGCGCAGGAGCAGGTGGCGCTGGGTGGCCAGTTCACGGCGGTACGCGTACGCCCCCGCCATCGACCCGGGCACCAGCCCCACGGTGTTCGAGGCGTTCGCGACCACCGGCGGATAGCCCAACGCGAGCAGCACCGGAAACGTGATCAGCGTGCCGGAACCGACGATGGTGTTGATCGCACCGGCCGCGGCACCGGCGGCGAACACCAGCAGGAGATCCACAAGTCGATCATCGTGGACGGCCCCAGCCCGCGCCCCCACAAGTGACGTACCCCGCACCCCCACCCCTGGTGTGTGTGGAGTTGGGCCCACCTGCGCGCCCGAACTCCACACGCTGTGTTTGGCGCGCTTGGTGTGTGGAGTTGGGCCCGCCGGCGCGCCCGAACTTCACACGCTGTGTTTGGCGCGTCTGGTGTGTGGAGTTCGGCCCACCTGCGCGCCCGAACTCCACACGCTGCGGTTTGGTGGGGGAGGGGTTCAGTGGAGGTGGAGGTGATAGACGTGGGTTGTGGTGGTGTCCTCGCTGGTGACGGTGATGGTGCGTGTCGAGGTGTGGCCGGTGACGGTGACGGTGGCGTACGGGTCGGCGGCGGTGGCGGTGACGACGGCGTTGGGGCGGGCCCTCACCCGGTAGTCGGTCACGTCGGGGTCGAAGCCGGGAAGTGGGCGGCCGTTGACGGCGATCGCGGCCAGGTGGGCGTCGGAGGAGACGCCCGGGACCTTGGCGAGGACGTCGATCTCGGCGACTGTCAGGTAACCGTTCGGCACCGGGGTCAGCACCACGCAGATCCGGTCGGTGGTGGCCGTCAGCGCGGCAGGGACCGCGAGCGGACTCGCCGTACCCACCGCGATCTCGGTGCCACCCGCGCAGGTGCCGTCGGCCGCGGGAACGCCGACCCGCAGCGACGCGGGGAGGCCACCACCCGAGGCGCTGTCACGGTAGAGGTGCGTGACGACACCGGTCACGTCCCGTGAGCGTGGGAGCGTCACGGTGAGTGTCTCGGAGGCGTTGCGGTCGCTGGGCTTCCAGTTCGACCAGGCCTTGTCGGTCGTGTCGCCGTTCACCAGCCCGGCCGCCGAGTACCCGCCCTCGGTGAACGTCGCCGTGACCGTGGTACCGGATTCGATCGCGCTGCCCGACGCCGGCTCGGTGACCTGCACACGGGCCGTTGCCGGGAGGGTCGTGCCCGGCACCACCGTGGCGGTTCCGGTCACCGTGACGACGCCGATCGAGGGGAACGGCGGCAGCGCGTCCCAGGTCACGGGCAGTTCGGCGCTACCACCGTGGCGGCCGGCACCGGTCACGGTTGCGGGCAGCGACGGCGCGCCGCCGGGGAAGGTCTTGGCCCGCCCGGGCGAGGTCGAGGTGAACACGTCCACCGTGACCTCCGCGCGAGCGGCGATCCGGTTGCCGAGGACGTCCGTCGCGGTGCCACGCACGGTGACGACGCCCGGCGACTTCCAGACCCGCTCGGGCGGCAGCTTCCAGGTCACCGGCAGTGCACGCGAGGCGCCGCCGGCCAGGACGGTGGTCACGGTGGCGGGAAGCTCCGGCACGCGACGCGGCACGGTGTACGCCGAAACCACCTCGGTACGCACCGGAGTCTCGTCCCGCAGCGCCCACCGCTGGTTGGACCCCGATGTCGGCTGGTACAGCCCCACCCGCGTCCCGTCGGCCGTGGCCTGCCCCGGCACGTCGACGAGCCGCCGCGCCGCCACGTTGATCAGCGTCCAGGTGCCGTCCCCGGTCGTCGACACCACCCACTGCGCACCCTCGTCAGCTGCGGAAACGGCGTCCTCGACCACCACCGCCCCGTCACGCACGGCGAGCCGCTGCCCGGTGCCCGCGTTGCCGATCACGTACCGTTCGCGGTTGCTCAAACCGTCACCGAGCGCGTCCAGGGTCCACAGTTGATCGGCCGCCGCCGGGTCCGACGTCCGCAGCACGGCGCCGCCGTCCGACGGGGTGAGCGAGCGGCCGCTCTGCACACCCTCGAGCCGATAGGTGTGACCCTCGCTCGTCACGGCGCCGGACACGCCGTCGATGAGGAACGTGGTGACCGACTGCGCGGGCACCGTGATCGTGGCCTGCTTGCCGCTGATCCGCACCGGCGTGCCCTTGACCAGCTTGCCGGCGGCGCTGGTGACCACCGGCGTGACGCTCGCCTTTCGCGATATTTCCGAAAAATGCGACAAATCCAGCGTGACGGCCCGGTCGGTCGCCGTCTGATTGGCGTGCACGGCCGTCGCCCCGGTCCCGTCCCCCCGAATCGCGGCAGTCGTCGCGGTGTCGCTGACTTTCACCATGCGATCGCCGGGGTGGATGTAATGGGTGAAGTTCCTAATCGTGTCGAACTTGGTGTTAGTTCGAACAGGGCATGTTTCGAGCGTGTCTGAAATATCGCAATCAAAGGATACGTGAATCGACCCCCACTGCAGATTCCCCTCGGCAACCATGTTGTCCGCGTCCTCGATCGGCTGCCACAACACCCACGCCGACGGCTCCAGCTCCCGAATGTCGTCGATGATCCGCTGAGCCATCCCGAGGCCCGAGTTCATGCTGGTGTAGTCGTTCCCCCAGCTGCCCTCCACCTCGCTCATCCACAACGGCAGCCGCTCCGCCTTCGCCACGTCCCGCGCCGCCGTCCGCTGCCCCGTCCCGTACGCGTGCACGTTCAACTGCGACACCGCTGCCTGCGCGGCGGCCGGGTACCCGTACCAGTCGGTGACGAACGTCCCCGGGTTCGTCTCGTCCGGCGCTGACACGAGGGCGCCCGTCGACGCCGTGGCCAGCCGGTTCTTGAGCGCCGTCACGACCTGCGCCTGCAGAGCCGGCCCCGCGTGCGCCCCCTCCTGCCGCCCGCCGGTGGGCTGCCCGTCCGCGCCGAGCGTCGTACGCCAGTAGTTGGTGTTCGGCTCGTTGAGCGGATCGATCGTGTCGAACGTGATCGCGTGCGCGTCCTCCAGGTGCTCGGTGACCCGCACCAGGTAATCCGCGAACTCGTCCACCCGGTCCGCCCGGATCTGGTCGGTGTTCGCGTCGAAGCCGCCGCTGACGTACCCGCTGACGGTCTGGAAGTACGGCGGCGAGTTGCTGAACGCCTCCCACCGCGTGATCCGGTCCTTGACCTGGTCGACCCACCAGCGTTGCGCCGGGTCCGCGTCGAAGTTCCAGTGTGCCGGGTCGGCGGGGTCCCACCACTCCTTGTCCTGCGGCCCGTACTCCTGTGGCGCCTTCCAGAAACCCGGCACCGCACCGCCCGGCCGCAGGTAGGGCCGGACCGCCGGCGCGTTGCCACCGCCGATGTTGAAGCGGGCGATGTTGAGGTTGAGCCCGTCCTCGCCGAACACCAGGTCGACGAGGCGTTCCCGGATCTCGTCCGGGTAGCCGCCGGTGGCCTCGGCCATCCAGGCCAGGCTGGTCCCCCACCCTTGGAACTCCGGCTGCTGGTAGGAGGGATCGATCGTCACGGTCACACCGGCGGCCGCGGCGGGGGCGGCCGCGGAAGCGGGCGGCGCGGGAAGCATCGCGAGGACGACGGCAGCGAGGACGCCAAGGCGGACGGACATGGGCTCGCCTCTCGTGTTTACGTAAACATCGACCGGTGGACGTCCAGCTATTCATAGCCGAGGATCGATGTCAAGAGCCGGATTGATATTTCCGGGGCCGCGATACGTATCACCACACGCGAGCTCATTCTTGGGGAGTGCCCTTGCCAGCGAACCGGCGTGTGATCGAACCGGATGCGTTGCTGCGCGGAGCGGCAATGCATTATCTGAAGCATTCAACGATCGACATGGATCTGCTCGCGAGTGAATTGGCGATCAGCCGCGCCACGCTCTACCGGGCGGTCGGCAGCCGCGACGCGCTTCTCGGCGATGTGTTCTGGGCGATCGGCCGGATATTCCTCGCCGAGGCCGGCGGTGAGGCGGGCGGAACGGGGGCGGAACGGGTCATCGAGGTCTCCCGCCAATTCGCCGAACTGATGTCCACGGCCCAGCAGTTGAAACAGTTCGTCGCGGCCGAGCCGCAGACCGCCGCGCGGGTGCTGCTGACGTCGGCCACCGAGGTGCACCACCGGGCCGTGGACGCCCAGCTGGAGATATTCACGGCGTCCGGCCTCACCGGCGAGCCGGAGGAGATGCGGCGGCGCGCGTTCCTCTACGTGCGGCTGATGGAATCGGTCGTCTACAGCGACCTGCTCGGCCTGCCCGAATTGAATTTCGAGCAGGCCGAGCCGGCCTTGCGGGCGCTGCTGGAGGAATCAGCGTGAATACAGTTCGACCTCATAGAGGGAAAGGCCGTACTGGGTCGCACGGGTGACGCCGACCAGGCGGACATAGCGGGCGGTTGCCGCGGGGAAGGCAACGTTGTCCACACCGCCGTTCCCTCCGGTCACGGCAATCGCCGGGGTCCAGGTGCTGCCATCGGTCGAGGTCTCTATACGGTACGCCGACGCGTACGCCGATTCCCACGACAACGTCATCCGCGCGACCGTCGTGGCGGCACCCAGATCGACCCGGATCCACTGCCCGTCGGCCCACGAGCTCGCCCACCGGGTGGACGGGTTGCCGTCGACCGCGTTCGCCGCGCCGTTCCCCGACTGCGTGCTGGACGCCGTGACCGCCTTCCCGGCTGCCAGGTTCGCGATGGTGTCCCCGCGCTTCGCCGGGAACGACACGACCTGCTGATACGTCGGCCGGTTCTGCCACGCGATCAGGTCGTGGCCGATCCCGCCGAGCGGCGAGTGCAGGATCGCGTCCGCACACCACTGGTTGCCGGCCGCACAGTGCTCGTCGGCCGGATACGTGGTGGCGGCCGGTTCGGCGATCGCGGCCGACAGGCTGGTGAGCAGGGCGCTGCGGCAGGCGCTGACCGAGCCGTTGCCGCAGTACTTCGTGGACCAGTTCGGGACCGTGTCGCCGAGGACCGCGCGCAGGTCCTTGTCGACGTAACCCCACCAGCCGTACTGGAACGAGGAGCCCTTGTGACCCTGCGCGGTGTTCGCCGAGTGCGGCAGATCGGAGACCGGCCCGGTCTGCTTGCCGGAGGGCGACTCGTTGATCTGCAACGTGTCCACCATCGCGTCGAACAGCCCGGTGCCCATGCCGGTCGCGAACTGTGCCTGGACCAGGCGCGGCCACCAGGCGTCGAAGATGCGGATCGCGTCGGCGTCCGCGTACACCTTGCTGTTTGTGTTTGTCTCCTTGCGCAACGCCCCGCCGGACAGCCAGGTGCGCAGCTTGGCCACCGCGGCGGCCTGGGTGGTGTCGGTGACCGTGGCGGTGTCGATCATCCGGAGCAGGACCGGCAGCACCTCCTTTCCGCGCAGATCGGTGAGCCCGGCCTGCTGGACGACCTTCAGCAGCGACGCCCGGTCGTATTTCGTGCCGGCCGCGATGCCGGCCTTGAGCGGAACGTCGAGCAGGTCGGCACGGTGCACCGAGCTGAAGCTGAAGTTGCCGTCGGCCGCCGAGTAACCGGCCGCCTGCTTGTTGTTCCAGCTGACGAAGTAGTCCTGGTTGACCGCCTGCACGTGCGCGGAGGCGGGACGCAGACCGGTCCACTCGTTCGCGGCCTCACCCCAGACCGGCAGGTTCGGATCGGCGGTGGCGGGGCGCACGGGCTCGGAGCCGGAGGTGAACATCGCGGTGTCGGTCGAGTTGACGTAGAACCAGTTGAACGCGAAGACGATGTTCGAGGCCGAGTTGGCGAACGCGGCCGGCGTGCCCATCTGCGCGGGCTCGTTGAACATCTGGAAGCCGATCGCGGAGTCGGCCTCGTAGCCGTACGTCGAGCGCAGACTGGTGAAGGCGACCGGGACCCCGCCGGACAGCCCGCGCCAGGTGACCAGGCCGTACCGGCTGCGCAGCACAGTGAGCCGATACGACCCGGCCGGGGTGGAGTCGGCCGTCGTGGGCGCCCACGAGTTCGTCCGGGTCAGGCTCTCGAACGGCGTGCACACCCCGCGATACAGATAGCTCGTCGAGGTCAGGGTGGCGGCGCTGCCGTCGGGGTTGCAGAGGCGGACCGCGTACGTGTCGGTGATGTCCTGCACCGACGAGGTGGCGCTCCAGGCGTAGTCGGGACCGCGCCCGAGCAGCGTGTAGAGGTTGAGCCCGCTGAACGCGACACCCCGGCTGCTGATCCCCGGGCCCTGCAGTTCCTGGAGCATCAGCAGTTGGGGCGCGAAGTACCCGGTCTGCGGCCCGAAGACGGCGACCGGGTGCCCGGTGGCGGAGTGCGCCGCGCTGACCACGGCCGCGTTCGACATGCCCTGATGCGCGCTGTTGATCCGCAGGGAGATCCGGCTCTGCCCGGTGACACCGGTGGCCGCCGAGCCCGTCCGGTCGTACACCAGAGGTTCGGGAGTCGCGCTCTCCGGCATGGCGACACCGGACGCACCCGGGTTGCCACCGCCATACGGGAACGACTGTCCGTTGTGCAGCGTGAGCACCGCCTCCGGGTCGTTCTGCGCCCGGAACTGCTGCCACACCTGGTCGCCGGCCGTGGCGCCGTACTTGGCCCGCGCCGCGATCCGCACCAGCGCGGACTGCATCTCGGTGCCGCCGCCACCGCCGAACAGGCCGCCGATCACCCCGCCGATCGCGATCAGATCGGTGGCCACGAAGTCCTCCGGCCCGCCGGCGTTGGTGACCGAGTCGAGGTGGCCGGTGAGCACGTACTCGCCGGGGCAGTCGCGGGCCGCCATGCAGTCGTCGATGTACCTGTTGATCCCGGCCAGGTACTGCTGGACGTCGTCGTAGAGCTGCGCGCCACGCGTACCGGAAGCGCGCAGCCGGTCGATCTGGGCCTGCAGGTCGGCCTCGGTGTACGGCGAGGTGCGCCAGACGCTCTGCTCCAGGTCACGGTTGCCCTCGGCGCCACCGGCGAAGCCCGTGAGGCTGCCGCGGGCCACGTGGCGCATCAGGTCCATCAGGAACAGCCGGTCCTGCGCTCCGGCGTAACCAGCGCCGAACATCGTCCCGGCGCGGGTGGTGCCGGTGATGTGCGGGACGCCGAGCTTCCTGTCGCGCACGATCGTGACGTCCGAGCGGGGTGTCTTCGTGCTCGCGACGTCGTTCGCGGCGACACCGTACGAGGCGTCGTTGAAGAAGCCGTTGATCTGCTGCGGGGTCAGGCCGGTGTAGCTGTAGGTCAGGTTGGCGTACGGGGCGAGCTGGTTGTCGGAGTTCGGCGGCATCGAGCCGAACGCCTGGTGAGCCAGGATCTGGGCGAGATCCGCGTCGCCGTTCTGTCCCGGCGGCAGGATGTCGGAGCACTCGCCGAGGCAGTAGTCGTTGGTCGCGAACGCGGCGGTGGCGGCCGGTTCGCTCGTGGTCGCTGCGGCCACCGAGATCAGGAGGGAGGCGGTGAGGACGGTGCTGACCTGGGCAAAGCGTCGGCGCATGGGGAATCCCTTCGGGGAACGCTCGGACGCGAAAAATGTTCATAGATATTAAAACTTCGATGTCTGCCGAGGCCAGGGCCGGCTTTTCAGTGCCGGCTTTTCAGGGCCGGCTTCGCAGGGACAACGAGAAGGCCGCGCAGCGTCGTGCCGCGCGGCCTCAGTGGTCGATTTGGGCTCAGTTGGGCGTGAACAGCCCCTGGATGCCGACGACGATCGCGATGATCCCGAAGATCGCGAGGAGCAATGCCCGGCCCGTCGGCCCGTCGCCGCTGTCCGCGGGCTTGCGACCGGTGATCCGGTCCCAGAGCAGCGCCAGCCCGACGCCGATGCCCACCACCTCGAAGTGGAACAGGTGCGGCCCGGAGGTGAGGTGCACGATCAGGTAGTAACCGCCCGCCACCAGCGCCAGCACGCCGATCAGCCAGGCCCACCGCCCGATCCGGTCGGCGAACCTACCGATCTCGTAACCGACCGCGGGCAACTGCCGCAGCAGCGGAACGGCGAGCAGCAGCCCACCCAGGATGTTGACGAGGTCGAGCAGCAGAGCCATCACGACGCCGGTCCTCTCGCAGAGATGGATCAAGAGCGTAGCGCGTTGTGGGAGCGATCCCATCGGCGCCCGCGAAGACCTTTCCAGGGGCGGCGGGCGCCAAACCCGTACGCTCTCGCCGTGCGTACCACTCCCTCCCCGCCGGTCGACGTGGCCGCGCTGTTGCCGGACCTCGCCCCGCTCGCCCGGACCACCGTGCGGCTGCACCCGCGCCCCGGAGACCCGGCCGCGGGGGAGAGCTCACTGGGCGGGCCGCTGCTGTGGCCGGCCGGCGAGCCCTGGCCGATGTGCGACGGCCCGAAGGGGTACGACCACTTCGACGAGCCGGCCGAGGCGGAGGTCCCGCTCGCGCCGGTGTTGCAGATCCTCGCCGAGGACGTGCCGGAACTGCCGTTCCCGGACGATGCCGACGTGCTGCAGGTGCTGTGGTGCCCGTTCGACCACGAGCCGTTCTCCTCGCCGCGGCCGCAGGTGCGCTGGCGTCGCCGGTCGGAGATCGGTGAGGTGCTCGCCGTGACGCCGGCACCGGACGAGGAGGCGCAGGAGCGCCACCTTCCGGACCCCTGCGTGCTGCACCCGGAACGCGTGGTGGAGTACCCGTCGTGGGACCTGCCGGACGAACTGTGGGACGAGATCGCGCGCATGGACGAGGCGACCGGTGAGTCCTACGAGAACGACCTGTCCGTCGCCTCCGGGACGAAGATCGGCGGCTACCCCGGCTGGACCCAGAACCCGCATTGGCCCGTGTGCGAGTGCGGTTCCCGGATGGAGCATCTGCTCACGGTGGCGAGCTGGGAGTTCAGCCGCGGCGACGAGAAGCGCTGGATCCCGGTGGAGGACCGGCCCGCGATGGCCGGCTGGACCTGGGACGCCGCCGACGACCACCCGTCCAAGCCGATCCAGAACCCGGCCGGCCTGATGCTCGGTGACGTCGGCGGCATCTACCTCTTCATGTGTGTGACGTGCCCGCAGCGCACGGTGGATTACCGCTTCGACTGCTCCTGACCTCCGGCGGTCAGTTGCCGCGCCAGCCGCGGGCATCGCGGATCACGGTGCCGTCGCGCAGGGTGATGTCGAAGGTCATGATGTCGTATGCGTCCGCGCCGTCACCCGCCATCGCCGGCCCCGGCCACCACGCCGCGTACCGGCCGTCGCGGACGGTGGCCTCCACGGTGAACTCACCGGCGTGGACCGTCACGCCGGTGACGTCCGCGCCGACCGTGCCGTTGGTGATCGACGCGTCGCCGAAGTCGGCGAGTGCGCCCTCGGTGTACTCGCGGGCGGGCGGGCGGACCATCGGGCCGGAGCTGCCGCCGGCGCCCCAGTTCACGTCGTCGACGTCGTCCGAGCCGGGCAGGTTGTGGGCGAGGCAGGCGCCGGAGATGTCCGGGTTGTCGTTGACGTAGAGCAGGACCGCGTACTCGCCGCGGCGTTCGGCCAGGACGATCCGCGCGCGGGAGAGGTCGAACGGGCCGCGGCCGAGGTCCTTCTTGCAGACCGGGCCGATCAGCGCGACCTCGGCGTCGGTGAGTGCGGCGGGCACCGGCGTCCAGGAGGCGTAGGAGCGGCCGCCGGGAAGGACGACGGCGGCCGCGGCGACCGCCGCGACCCCGAGGGCGGCGGCACCGATCAGGAGCGGGCGGCGCAGCGGCCGGCGGGTGACGGGAGCGGCTTCGGTCGCCAGGATCCGCTCGAGGGTGCCCGCGGCACGCTCGTGGTCGGCGTCGGTCAGTGGCTGTGCGGCGTCGAGGGCGCGCAGGTCGGAGAGGTTCACGACGGGTTCTCCATCCGGAACTCGAGGATGGCCGGCGACTCGGGCACCGGCGCGAGGTGGCGGCGCAGTGCGCGGCGGGCGCGCAGCAGTCGCAGCCGGTAGGACGCGGCGGTGATGCCCAGGACACGCGCCGCCTGAGGGGAGGTCAGGTCGTCGAAGACGGTCAGGGCGAGCGTCTCCTGCTCACCGGGTGTCAGCTGCCGCCACGCGGCGACCAGGTCGAGCCGGCCGGCCGCCGCCTCGTCCTCGAGCGTCTCGGGCGGCGCGATGCCGGCGAGCGCGACGCGCACCGCCAGGGCGTCCTGCCGCCCCAGCCCGCGCCGGGTGTTGAGCAGGCAGTGCCGGGCAATGCCGAAGAGCCAGGCCCGGACGTCGCCGGGCTGGCGCGGCGACTCCTCCAGGCGGCGCCAGGCCACCAGGAACGCGTCGGCGGCGACGTCCTCGGCGTGACTTTGCGGGACGCGGCGCTGGGCGAAACGCAGCACGTCGGCGTAGGTGTCGGCGTAGAGCGCCCGGAACCGGGCCTCTCGGTCGGGCTTCAGTGTCCTCACACCCCATACCTGTCCGGCGGCGCCCCGCCTGTTACGCACCGATTGTGACCGAGAGCGCACGCTCCGGGGCGGCGCTTTGGCGCCGTCTGCTCCTAGGGTGCCTGGTATGGGGACTGACGTGCGCGAATGGCTGAGGCAATGTGGAACCGAGACGGTCCGGCACCCGGGCGGAACGCTGTTCGCCCACCTGTGCCGGGTCCAGGAGCGGCTCGCCGGGTTCGGCCACGACGAGGACGTGCAGGCGGCCGGGCTGACCCACGCGGCGTACAGCACCGACGGCTTCGACCTGGCGCTGGTCTTCTGGCAGGACCGGGACCGGCTGCGTGACCTGATCGGTGTTCCGGCCGAGGAGCTCGTCTACCTCTACGGCGCGTGCGACCGGGACCGGACGTGGGAGCGGCTCGCCGAGACGAGGCAGGTCACCAACCGCTTCACCGGCGACGTCCACAAGCTCACCGATGCTCAGCTCACCCCGTTCGTCGACCTGAGCATTGTCAATGAGCTGGACGTCTTCGACCAGACCCCCGAGATCCTCAGCCGCAACATCGGATATTTCCGGAAATTGTTTACCGCCTGGGAGCCGATGGCCTCGACCCCCGTCGCGGCGGAGGTCCGCAAAGCCCTGTCCCGCCAGCAACGGCAACAACCGAGTCGTCCACCCACCCAGACGCGGAGATGAACGGACATCGAAGCGGCGTGCTGACGGGTTGCCTGTGGGGGAACAGCTGGCGTCGAAAGCCACCGTCACCGAGGTCCACCGCGTCCGGGCGGGTCAGTAGCGGAACGCGCCGACCAGGCTCGTCAGATCAGCCGCCAGCTGGGAGAGATTCGCCGCGGCCTGCTGCGTGGTACGGGCGCCGTCGGCGGTCGAGGCCGCCACGTGGGCAACGCCGGTGATCGTACGCGCGACGTCCCCGCTGTTGGCCGCCGCGTCCGTGACGGTCCGGCTCATCTCCGCCGTCGTGGCCGTCTGCTCCTCCACCGCCGACGCGATCGTCGTCGTGTAGTCACCGATCTGCGTGATGACCTGCGCGATCTCGCCGATCGCGGCCGCCGCCGAGTCGCTGGACGACTGGATCGCGGTGATCCGCGCGGTGATCTGCTCGGTCGCCTGAGCCGTCTGCTGCGCCAGCTCCTTCACCTCGCCCGCCACCACCGCGAAGCCCTTGCCCAGCTCACCGGCCCGCGCCGCCTCGATGGTCGCGTTCAGGGCCAGCAGGTTCGTCTGCTCCGCGATGCTGGTGATCAGCCGGACCACCTCGCCGATCTCGTTGCTGGCCGCGCCGAGTTCGGCGACCTGCCCGTTGGTGCGCTCGGCGATGGTCACCGCCTGCGCCGCCACCTGGGCCGCCTGGGTGGCGTTCGAGGAGATCTCGGCGATCGACGCGCTCATCTGCTCGGCACCCGCCGCGATCGCCTGCACACCGGCGTTGACCTGTTCGCTCGCAGCGCTCGCCGAACCGGCCTGCTCGGAGGCCCCGGTGGCGCCGGACTGCAGGCGCCCGCTGACCTCGTTGAGCTCCTGGGCCGCCGCCGCGAGCGTGCCGGTGGACCCGGCGATGCCCCGGATCGTGGTGGCCACCTTGTCGACGAACCGGTTGAAGGCGGCCGCCAGCTGACCGGCCTCGTCGTCGCGGGCGGCGTCGACCCGCAGCGTCAGGTCACCGTCGCCGTCGGCGATCTCGGCCATCCGGTCGCGGAGCCGCTCGATGGGCCGCACGATCGTCCGGGCCACGAAGAACGCGACGGTCCCGGCGACCAGCATGGCCACCAGGGTCAGCACGATGCTGAGCCGGCCGGTGGCGTTCGCCGCCTCCAGGACCGACGCGGTCGGCACCGTGACCACCAGCGACCACGTGTCCACCGCGCCGAGCCGCAGCCGCGCGGCGATCCAGAGGGTCTCCTCACCGTCGTCGGTCACCCGCCGGCTGGTCTCCTGCTCCGACTGCGCGGACCGGGCGGCCAGCGCGATGACGTCCTCCGGCACCGCCTGCCCGGCCTTGCTCACGTCACCGCCGGCCACCAGCAGCCCGGCGGTGCTGAGCAGGATCGCCGTACCGGTGCCGAACGGCCGCACCTCGCCGACCAGGCCCTGCAGCATGGCCAGCGACATGTCGATGCCCGCGACACCGACGACCTTCCCGTTCACGGTGATCGGCGCCGCGATCGAGGTGATCAGCGTGTCGACGCCACCCACCGCGTAGAGGTACGGCTCGATCACCTTCTCCTTGCCGCTGTCGTGCGGCACCAGGTAGTAGTCGCCCGGCCCAGCCTTGTCGTAGTCCACCAGCGGCGAAGAGCTGATCTTGCCGCCCTCGCGGAACCAGTACGGCACGAACCGGCCGGTGGCGTCGTGCCGTACGTCCGCGTTGCGGTGCCGGTTGTCGCGCCCGTCGAACGCGTTGCGGTCCCACCCCGCCCACACCCCCAGATAGTCGGGGTGCGCCTCCAGCAGGGCCCGCATCTCCGCGTTCGCGGCCGACCGGGTCGCACCGGTGGCCGCGTCCGCACCGAGCACACCGGCCAGGTCCCGTGCCGTGCTCAGCCCGGCGAGCAGCGTCTCCTCGATCTCGGCGGCGTTGTGCTTGGCCACCTCGTCGGCGTACGCGAACCCGGTCTCCCGAGCGTCGGACGCGTTCCGGCTGGTGATGTACGTGACGACCGCGGCCATCGCGACGACCAGCATCACCACCATGGAGGCGATGACGCGCACCTTGATCGTGATCCGCACAACCGGCTCTTCGGCAGGTCCCCGTAGGGACTTAGCGCTCGGTGAACAGGGTCAGGTAGTGCTCGCCCTCGCCCACGTCGTAGACAGCGCCCCGGATCATGTCGTCGTCCACCCAGCTCACCGAGACGTACGGCTGGTCCTTGCGCCCGCCGGTGCCGTCGATCGGCCGGTCGGCCAGGACCGCTCCGGAGGAGACGTCGAGCAGCGCCACGCCCATCCCGTCCTCGGGGTCCGGGTTCGTGTAGACCATCGCGACCTTGGAGCCGTCCGGGGAGAACCTCAGCAGGGACAGCGCGGAGCACCGCTTGAACGGGATCCACGTGCCGGTGGGGCCGGTGATCTCGTGCACCGCCAGGTCGCAGGAGTCCTGGGCGCGGGGCGTGACGAGCCGCCCGGCGGCAACGTCGGCCACCGGGCCCGGCAGTTCCTCATCGATCAGCGTCCGTTCCCTGCCGGAGGCGAGGTCGTGCTCGACGAACCCGGCCGGGCGCGACAGGTAGGCGACCCGGTCGGTCGCGCCGAGCAGGGCCACCCCCTCGCCCTTGCGGCGGATGTCGCGCTGCAACTCGACGTCACCGTCCGCGCTCACCACGACCAGGTTGAACTCGACACCCTCGACGTCGGGCCCATCGGTACGCTTCTTCCCCGGCATCGTGTCGTGGGAGCCGAGCGCCACGAAGCTCCCGTCCGCCCGGTCGACGAAGCTGTCCCAGCCATCCGCCCCTAAAACCGGATAAGTACGGATTTTTCCACTCATATCGACTTCAGCGATCCTGCCCTCGATCGCCACCGGACCGCTCTCCAATGTCCGATAAGTCCCGTTGGCCCCGCGTAGGAAGAGCCGCTGGGCGGGCCCGACAGACGACGACGGGGCCGGAGCAGGAGTCGCCGGCGGCAGCACCGCTTCCGGCCGCCGCACCGCCACACCCACCCCCGCCAGGGTCAGCAGCACCGCAACACCGGCGAACCCCGACACCACCCGCCGATCACGCCGCCGCCGGACCCGCCGCCGCACCTCCCCGAGGTCGGCTCCGTAACCCGGCCGGGCCTCCGCCACGGCCCGGACCGCACTCTCGATCTCCACCGGAATCCGGTCCATGGTCACTCCTCCACTCTCAGGGCACGCCGCAGGTCCGCGAGCGCGCGGGACAACCGGCTCTTGACGGTGCCCTCGCTGATCCCGAGCGCCGCCGCCGTCTCCGCCGTGGAGAGGTCCAGCAGGATCCGGCAGACCACGACGGCACGCTGCGGCCGGGGCAGCCGCGCCAGGCACTGCTCGGCGACCACCGCGTCCTCGGCCACGCCCGGTGGACCCGCCACGTCGTCGTCCGATCCCGGCGCCCGTTCCCGGCGAACCTTCCGCCACCACGAGGTCGCCCAGTTCAGCCCCACGCGGAAGACCCATCCGGCCGGGTTGTCCAGCTCGCGTACCGCCGGCCAGCGCGTGTAGGCACGCGCCATGGCCTCGGCCATCGCCTCCCCCGCCAGGTCGTCGCGGCGCAGCGTCACCGCGAGCGCCCGATAGACGCGGTCCGCGTTGGCCCGGTAGAAAGCCTCGAAATCGCCCTCGCCGGCCGCCTCCGCGGCCTCCTCGGACTCCGCGACCCCGCCGGTGGTCACTCTCACCGATCCCCTCATGCTCCGTACACGCATGGGCACGGCAGGCGGTTCCCGCAAGCTTGACGAAGATGTACGCGTAAACGCGCGCCCCGGCCGGACATTACGTGGTGTGAGAGTGAAGCAGACGCCCGACGAACAGCTCGTCCTGTTGTGGACCGAGCATGCACCGCGCGTGCTGGCCTACGCGTCCCGGCACGTCGACGCGGACACCGCTCAGGACGTCGTCTCGGAGACCTTCCTGACCGCGTGGCGCCGCCTGGCCGCCGTACCCGACGACGCGCTGCCCTGGCTGCTCGTCGTCGCCCGCAACACGATCGCCAACCAGCGCCGCTCCGGCCGCCGGCAGCAGCGCCTGGCCGCACAGATGGAACGCCTGCGGCAGATCACCGAACCCGCGCCCGCCGCCGACGTCCTCGCCGCCGAACGCGCCGCCGTGCTGGACGGCCTGGCCGCCCTCACCCCGCGCGAACGCGAGGCGCTCCTGCTGATCGCCTGGGACGGCCTGGAGCCGGCCCAGGCCGCGCGGGTCGCCGGCTGCTCCCTGCCCACCTTCCACGTCCGCCTCTACCGCGCCCGCCGCCGGTTGCAGGCCGCCACCGCACCCGCTTCCCCAGACCTCGCCACCCGGACGGAGACGACCGCATGAACACCACCGACGACCCGATCGACGTCCTGCGCCGGCTCAAGCCCGCCCCCGCCCTGGACCCGGCCGCCCTGGACCGGCTGCTCGCCGAGGCCGCGCACACGCCGCCCGCGAAACGGCGCGCCACGACGAAGATCGCTCTGACCGCCGGCCTGCTCGTCTCCGGCGTGGCGGTGGCCGGCGCGACCGGCATGCTGCCGCACGCCTTCACCGACTCGCTGTCGTTCTGGCACTCCGAGACCCGGGGCGGGGTCAGCGCCGGCAACGGCCACCGGGTGGCGCAGCAGCCCGGCCCCGGCGGCCGGGTCCTGACCGTCTGGTCGGCCACCGCCGCCGACGGCACCACGTGTGTCTCCGCGCTCTACGAGACAGCCGGCCCGCTCGACCGCCCGGCACCCGCCGACTTCCACTCCGCGGGCGGCCAGTGCACACCGGCGACCGGCCCGGCGGAACCGTTCGGCAACACGGGCGGCTCGTCCGAACCGGACGGCGTCCACACGATGTGGGTCTCCGCCGGCGACGCCGTCACCGCCGAGCTGAAGCTGGCCGACGGCACGACCCGCCCGGCTCTCGCGGCGGCCGGCCTGTTCTTCTGCTGGTACACCGCCGGCCCGTCGGACGAACCGCCGGTCCTGGTGGGCCACGACAAGCGGGGCCGGAAGACCGGTTCGATCCCGATGCCGAACCTCTCCCGCCCCCGCTGATCAGCTCGGGCGGCCGGTCTGCACCAGCCGGCGGGTCGGGGGCGCCACCTCGAAACCGTGCGCCCCGGCCCGCTTGGCCTCGTACATCGCCAGGTCGGCACGCCGCAGCAGCTCGCCCGCCCCGGAGCCCGGCGACGACACCGCGACGCCGATGCTCGCCCGGATGGGCAGTTCCAGACCGGCGAAGACCACCGGGTCGCTGAGGCCGGCGAGGATCCGCTCCGCCGCCTGCTCCGCGCACCCGTTGGGCCACGGGATGATCACGCCGAACTCGTCGCCGCCGAACCGGCCGACCGTCGCGCCGCGCGGTGACCACCGCCCGAGGATCTCGGCCGCCTTGATCAGCAGGGCGTCGCCGGCCTCGTGCCCGTACGAGTCGTTGATCTGCTTGAACCCGTCCAGGTCGACGAAGAGCACCGCCGTCTCGCCGGCCGCGCACGCCGCGTCCAGGGTCCGGCCGAACGCCTCCCGGTTCACCAGCCCGGTCAGCGCGTCGTGGGTGGCCGCGTGCGCGAGCCGCTGCTGGCTGGTCTTGCGGTCGTGCACGTCCCGCACGTTGATCAGGTGGCCGAGCACGTCGGGGTCGCTGGTCAGGTCGCGGATCGTCGCCTCGGTCCAGCGGTAGGTGCCGTCGGCGGCGCGTACCCGGATCTCGGCCGGCACCAGCTGCGCGCCGGGGCCGGGCGCCTCCTGCAGGAGCCGCACCGCGTCCGCCCTGTCCTCCGGGTGCACCCAGTCCCGCAGCGCCGCCACGTCGATCTTGTCGGGGTCGAGGCCGGAGAGGTTCCGGATGGCCGGGCTGACGTAGTTCACGGTCCCGTCGAGCTGGTAGATCGCGAAGACGTCGGCGGAGTCGTTGATCAGCGCCCGGTAGCGCCGCTCGGTCGCCCGCGAGGTCACCTGCGCCTCGCGCCGTTCCACGTCGGTGATGCCGATGGTGCGGATCAGCAGCGCGGACAGGACCATCGCGCCCAGCGCACCGAAGTGGACCGCGGGCGAGGCGATGTAGGAGGAGGCCCAGCCGAGCGCGATGGCGGCCTGGCCGGCGAGCGTGCAGACGACGGTCCAGACCACGCCCGCGCGCCACAGGTGCGGCCCGGTGTACCGCATGTGCACCGCCACCGCCATGGTCAGGCCGCACACCATCACCGCGCCCCAGCCGGTGGCGTAGATGAACACCGTGCTGGTGATCAGCAGCAGCGCCATCCGCAGCGTGGCGTGCCGCCGCAGGTCACCGCCGGACAGCCAGCGTTGCACGCCGGGCTGCTGCTGCGCGCCGCCGAGCACGCCCATGAGCAGGCAGAGGAACGGCGCGTCACCGCCGTACCCGGAGAAATACATGGCCAGGTAGGCGACCACCACCACGATCGCTTCGAGGCTGTAGCCGGCCACGGCACGCAGGCGACCCACCGCTGACCTCCCCGACCCCAGGATCTCTTCCACTGCCGTTGATCGGCCGGCACGGGTAGGTCTTGAACGTTTCCGCGGATCTGGTCAGGCGAGCTGCGGCAGGCGGTCCAAGATCAGACCGAAATTCTTACGGTACGCGGAAAGCACGTCCTCCCCGGTTGCCAGCTCCGTCTCGGTCCGCCCGTCACCACCGGTGCGGATGAGCGTCCGCCCGCTGATCGTGATCCGGGCGTCGCCGTCGAGCCGGGTGGCGAGGGGATTCTTCCGGAAGTGCGAGTCCGGGAACGTCTGCTGGTACCAGCACGTCGCCTCGAAGTCGGCGAGCACCCGTACCCGCCGCTCGATCCGATAGCGCCGCGCGCCGTCGGCGAGCACGTCCACGTCGCCGTCCGGGGTGTCCGCCAGCTCGAACCGCCCGCCCGGGTCGGCCTGCTCGGCCCGGTCGGCGAACCGCAGCGGATACGTGCTGTGCGCGCCGAACCCGACGTCCACCAGCCACGGCCCGTCCCCGTCGGCGGTGTCCACGACCAGCAACAGGTGGTCGAAGGGTGGCCCGAGGCGCTCTCCGCCGAACACCCGGGCGGCGAGCCGCTCCACCCGGTAGCCGAGGTTCTCCAGCAGCATCGCGAACAGCCCGTTGAGTTCGTAGCAGAACCCGCCCCGCCGCCTCCGCACGATCTTGTCGAACAGCTCCTGTTCGCCGAGAACGATGCGTTCGCCCAGGTGGATGCTGAGGTTCTCGAAGGGCACCGCGTTCAGATGCGCCCGCTGCAGGTCCCGCAGGTAGGCGGCGCCGGCCCCGGAGGGCTCCGGCATGCCGATCCGGTCGAGGTATGCACTCACGTCCATACGCACAGCAGACAACCTCAACCGCGCTCCAGGTCAACCCCGTGCGACGAACACAATGCTGCGTGACTTGCCATAGTGTGTGAGACACAGTATCGTGAGTGGCATGACAATGGATGCGACGCTCTCCAGCCACCTGCAGGAGCTGCGCCGCGGCACGGTCGTCGTCGCGAGCCTCACCGTCCTCCGCACGCCGGGGTATGGGTACTCGCTGCTCGAAACGTTGAGCGCGGCCGGGTTCGAGGTGGAGGCCAACACCCTCTACCCGCTGCTGCGGCGCCTGGAGACCCAGGGCCTGCTGACCAGTTCGTGGAACACCGATGAGGCGCGGCCGCGCAAGTTCTACCGCACCACCGAGCAGGGCGACGCCATCGCGGCCGCGCTGCGCGGTGAGTGGGCGCGCCTGGACAAAGCGATCACCGATCTCGACACCCCCGCCGGCACCGTCTCAGGGAGCGACAAATGAACAGCCTCATCGACCGCTACGTCGCCACCGTGCTGCGCCGCGTGCCCGAGCGGCAGCGCACCGACATCGACCGCGAGCTGCGCACCTCGATCGACGACGCCGTCGACGCCCGGATCGACTCCGGCGAGGAGCGCGACGCCGCCATCACCGCCACGCTGATGGAGCTCGGCGACCCCGACCGGCTCGCCGACGGTTACGCCGACCGCCGGGAGTACCTGATCGGCCCCGACCTCTACCCCGCCTGGCGCAGGCTGCTGACGATGCTGCTCACGGTCGTGCTGCCCATCGTGATCGTCGTCCTCGGCGTGATCGACGCGATCCAGGCGGACAGCGTCGGCGACGTGATCGGCGGCATCGTCACGAACATCCTGACCATCGGTGTGAACATGGCCTTCTGGGTCACCGCGGTCTTCGCACTGCTGGAGCGCTCCGGCGTGACCAGCCGGTCGATGCGCGACCGCGCCTGGTCACCCGACGACCTGCCCACCTACGAGCCCGGTTTCATGACCCCCGGTCAGCTCGCCGCCAACCTGGTCTGGCCGGTCCTGATGATCGCCGCGCTGATCCTGCAGCAGTTCACCTTCAGCGAGGTGCCGGTCCTCGACCCCGACAACTGGACCTTCTGGTGGCCGTACTTCATCGTGGTCCTGATCCTGGAGTGCGTCTACGCGGTCTGGCTCTACCTGCAGGGCGGCTGGACCCACCGGGCCACCGTGGCCAACGCGATCCTCGGCGTCCTCTTCGCCGTCCCGGCGGTCTGGCTGCTGGCCACCGAGCAGTTCTTCAACCCGGAGTTCATCGCAACCCTGGACTGGGGCACCATCGAGCCTCTCCCCTGGCTCACCGGCATCGTCATCATCACCGTGGTGCTCGCCCAGATCTGGGACGTCATCGAGGTCGCGATCCGCGCCGAGCGGGCCCGCCGCGGACTCGCCACCCCGGTCCCCGGCACCGGCCGCGAGTTCACCTCCCCGCTCCGCTGACCGATCCCCCGGCCCGGCGCCGGTTCCCCGGCGCCCATCCCCCCGGTGCCCTGCCCGTCACGGGCGGGGCACCGTGCCCGTCGGCCGCGGGCCGCACATCAAGCCGCCACGCCCGTCGGCCGCGGGCCGCACATCAAGCCGCCACGCCCGTCACGGGCGGTGCGTCGTTTCGGTCAGCCACTCGTCGAATCGCGTCGCGCCGAGCATCGCCTCCCCCGCCGGGAGCAGCCCGCCGCCGGCCATCCCCCGCGTCCCCGGCACCTGCAGGACCGGCCGCCGCCGGCCCCGGGCCCGCAGCACCCGCCGGGCCATCACCGCCATGTTGAGCTGCTCCGGCCCGGCCATGTCCAGGATCTCCCGGCGCGGCGCGCCCTCCGCGATCCGGACCAGCTCCGCGGCCACGTCAGCGGCGGCCACCGGCTGGGCGAGCATCTTCGGCACCACAGCGACCGGCCCCGGCACCCGAGCGAGCATCTGCTCGGGGAACTCGAAGAACTGGGTCGCCCGCAGGATCGTCCACGGCAGCGGGCCGTCCTGCACCAGCCGCTCCTGACGCAGCTTGCCGTCGTAGTAGCCCGACTTCACCCGGTCCACCCCGACGATCGAGAGCGCCACGTGGTGCCCGGCGCCGGCCCGCTGCCCCGCCGCGAGCAGGTTCCCGGTCGTGGTCTCGAAGAACGCCACCGACCTGGCCCGGCTCAGCGTGGTCACGTTCGCCACGTCGATCACGGCCTGAACATCGCGCAGCGCCTCGTCCAGTCCCGCGCCGGTCATCAGGTCGACGCCCGCCGACCGGGAGATCACCACCGCCTCGTGCCCGACGGCCCGCGCCGCTGCCACCACGAGACGTCCCATCACGCCGGTACCACCGGCCACCGCGATTCGCATACATCAGAGACTGGACAGCGTCCCGATTTGTGACAGCTATTTCGGATGGTTCTTGGACAGCTGCGTTGACTCGGCCCGCGCCCACGGATACCGCTGGAGGTCGAGACCCGAGGAGGTCAGTCATGTCCGTGAGCCTCGATCGCCGCATCGCCGAGTCCGGCACCCGTTTCCGGATCTTCCCGCAGCCCCGATTCCTCCAGAAAGCCGACGGTTCCGGCCCGTTGTTCCCCGAGCCGGAACAGGTGGTGATCGCGCTCGAGCCGTCAGCGATCCAGCCCGGTCCCGCCGACGACCGCATGTTCGTCGTCGACGCCGTCGGCAAGCTGCCTTACAACCGGCTGTTCCGCCCGCCGTACCGCGGTGAGTTCCGGCCACCGGTCCAGCCGGGTCCGGAGGGCCACTTCGACCACCTCGACCCGACCAGCCGGGAGTTCTCGGCGGCCACCATGTACGCCACGGTCCGCCGCGTCCTCGACATCTGGCAGGACTACTTCGGCCGTACGATTCAATGGCATTTCTTCACGTCTTTCGCCCGGATGGAACTGATCCCGCTGATCGAGTGGAACAACGCCCAGTCCGGCTACGGCTTCCTGGAGTTCGGGTACGGCCGCAGCCCGAACGGGACGATCGACCACACCCGGCCCTACTGTGAGAACTTCGACGTGCTCGCACACGAACTCGGGCACAGCATCATCTTCGCCGAGGTGGGCGTGCCGACCGCGCCGAACGACGAGGGCATCGACTACGGCGGCATGCACGAGTCGGCCGGTGACCTGGTGGCGATCGTGGCGTCGCTGCACTTCCACTCGGTCGTCGACCACCTGCTGGCGACCACCAAGGGCAACCTGCTCACGATCAACGGCCTGGACCGGGTCGGCGAACTCTCGGACAGCCGGCAGATCCGGATCGCGTTCAACGCGCTGCGCATGTCGGACGTCGGCGACGAGCCGCACGACCGGTCGCTGCCGCTGACCGGTGCCATCTTCGACACGATGGTCGAGGTGTTCCAGGCGGACCTGGTCGCCAAGAAGCTGATCAGCGAGGACCTGCGGATCCGCTCGACGAACCTGCCGGGCACCGCGTCCGATCTCGATCAGATCCAGGCAGACTTCACGGCGGCGTACACCGGCAACGAGGAGGCTTTCAAGGAGTCGCTGCTGATGGCCCGGGACTACCTGGGGCGGCTGCTCGCTCTTACGTACAGCAAGATCTCGCCGGACTTCCTGACGTACCACGGGATCCTGCGGGCCGTGCTGGAGGCGGACCGGGAGCTCACGGACGGGGAGAACGCCACCATCATCCGGGACTGCTTCGCCTGGCGGGAGATCGCGCCGGTGCCGACCTCGCTGCTGCTGCGCCAGCACACGCTGGCCGACTGTGGACTTGCCGGGGCCGAGCCGCTCGGTTCTGACACTGGGAACGGGCACGCGGGGTATCGCATCCCCTCGCCCCGGCCGGACGGCGTCACCCTGTACGCCGGCCGTTGAATTCTCTCGTCAGTGGCATGGCGGCCACGCCGTGGTTCGACTACCGGGTGGCCGCCGGCCACTCCGAGTCGTGTCTCAGTTGGACAGTCGTAGTGGTTCTTCGACGGCACGCGTGGCCGCCTCGGCTATCTCCGCGATCCGTTCCAGTACCTCGAACGGATCACCGTGTTGCTGGTTCAGATTCCCTCGGGCCAGTTCACCCACGTAGTGCAGAAGCTCCCTCGCCGACGCGACGGGCGAGGTTGATTCCGGACACGACGTGAGCTCGGCGACCTTAAGCAAAGCTGTGAGGTCGGCGATCGTGGTGCGTAGCCGCTGTGCATTGAGACTGGCGATGACAATCGGTTGCATCGCCGGGACGGCCCCGTCGCGGCGGGACACGGGGCCGTCCATGGTCCGGAGCACACCGAGCCGGAACGCGATCGCCACCGCGTGCGCCTGATCACGGGCGCCGAGCTGCCGATAGAGCGTCCTGAGCCGCGACTTGACGGTGTTCGTGGAGATGTACAGCCGAGCTGCCATCTCCCGCGCCGTCTCCCCCGCGGCCAATGACTCGATGGTCTCCTGTAGGTGCGGTGCCAGCACTGGCCTTCCTGATACGTCACCAGCGTGGCTTTGATGCGGTAGCAGTGACATGTCAGGAATGTAGATCTTTAAGATTGCGACATCCCCGAGTGTTCTCTACCGGACACAGCCTGGCAGACGAAGGATTAGCCCGCGACGGATAGCCCCGGCCAGTCCCGCAGGTCGCGCCGCATCTGCCGGTCGTGCGTGGCGACCACGACCGCCGCACGCGTCACCCGCAAAGCGTCCGTGAGCTCGTCGACCAACGTGATCGACAGATGGTTGCTGGGCTCGTCCAGCAGGACCACATGCGGCCGCGCCGCGAGCACCCTGGCGAGATCGACCCGTCGCTGCTGCCCGAGCGACAGCTCACGCACCGGCCGCGCACGGTCCACAACGGACAGCAACCCGAATTCCGCGATCTCCGGGACCACCTCCTCCGCGCAGCGCGCCTCACCCTCCGGCGCCTCTTGCGCCAAAATTCCCAGACGTACGCCGCAAGCCCGCCAAACCCGCCCGCCCGACACCTCCCGCCGCCCCGCCAGGACCCCCAGCAGAGTCGACTTCCCCGCCCCGTTCGGCCCACTGACGAGCAGCCGCGCCCCAGCCCCGACCACGAGCGAAACAGGCCGCCGCAGCCGCCCCTCAACCACAACCTCCTCCACCACCACCAACCCGGCCCGATCTCCCACCTCAACCCGGCCCGTCACCTCCGTCCGGCCCCGCGCCTCCGCCCGGCCCCGCGCCTCCCCCAGGCCCTGCGTCGGGGTCGCCGGGAGTTCTGGCATGTGGAAACGGAGCGGGGGCTCGGGGGCGGTGACCGCGTGCCGTTCCAGGTCCTCGCGCCGCCGATGTGCCGACCGCACCAGGCCGGGTGCGCGGGTAGCCCGCTTGTGCTTGCCCACGCCCTTGTCCGGCCGCCATCCCGTGACCAGGCGATCCTGCGCCGCCGAGAGATCCCGCTCGAGCCGGGCCCGGGTTTCCTGCTGCCGTGCGTACTCCTGCTCCCACCGGACCAGCGCCGACTCCCGCCCGGCTCGGAAACCGGCATATCCCCCACCGTGGACAACCGCCCGCCCGTCCACGGTCGGATCCAGGTCCAGGATGGTGTCCGCCACGTCACCGAGCAGCGCCCGATCGTGGCTGACCAGCACGATCCCGCCCGGGTAATCGATCAGCCGCGCCGTGAGGAACTCCAGTCCGGCCGCGTCCAGATGATTCGTGGGCTCGTCGAGCAGCAGAAAATCGTGACCGGCACCGAGCAGACAGGCCAGCCGCACCCGGTATCGCTGCCCCACCGACAACGTCCCCAACGGCCGCGCCCGGTCACTCACCGCCCCGAGCGCCGCCAGCGCCACATCGACCCGCCGGTCCGCATCCCACGCGTCCAGCGCCTCCGCCGCCGCCAGCGCCCTCGCGTAGTCCTCGCCGGCACCGGCCCGCCCGGCAGCCATGCCCCCGGCACTCTCCTCAAGAGCCACCAGCACAGCCCGCATCGCCGCAAGCTCCCGGTCGATCGCATCCCCGACCGTCACCCCGGACCCCGCCTCGGCGACCGTGGTCATGTGCTGGTCGGCGACGCCGAGGGTCCCGTGCAGGTGCACCGAGCCGGCATCCGGCGTGATGGCGCCGCTCAGAACCTGGAGCAGGGTGGTTTTGCCTCGGCCGTTCTCACCGACGACTCCCCAGCGGGAACCGGCCGACACGGCGATTGTCACGCCGTCGAGGATCGGGCGGCCGCCGCGGATCACACGAATGCCGGAAGCGGCCAACTGGGCCTGGGCGCGCGCGGGCACAACGATATTGACAGACATCCTTGACTTCCTCTGAGAACCCCGCCGGCTCATGGGCAGGGTGAAGCGACTCCGGTCTCGTCAGACGGAGTCGAACTCAGAGGTAGAGGACGTACGGCACCCGGCAAGAATAGTCAGGCCCGTCGGGCGCCCGCGACGGATTTTCTGGCGTGGAGGGCGGCGAGGGGGAGGACGCCTACGACGTACCAGAGAAGGTCTTCAGGGTCGAAGGTGACGCCCAGCGCGAGCCGCGCGAGAAGGCTGTGGGACGACAAGGTCGCGGGGACGCCGGTCAGCTGGAGCAGCTCGATCGTCCAGCAGAAGCAGATCGCTGCCGCGCCGGCTACGGCCGGGCGCACCGTCGGCACCAGCACGAACACGCCCGCATAGATCATGGAGGCGTAGAGCGCGGTCCCGGAGTTCTGCGCCAGAGCGCCGGAGCCGTCCAGGATCCCGCCGTCGCTGACCAGCAGCCGGATACCGAGCGCCAGCCCGAGAAACCCGGCCACGGCGGCCAGTGCGGCTCCGCGCGTCCGCCAGTTCACCGGATCTCGACCTCCAGCAGGGAGTAGCCATAGATGCCGGAGCGCTTAACCCCATAAATCCTGACATAGCGGGCAACAGTCGCGCCCGCGTCGACCCGGACGGTGCCGCCCTGGCCCGCTTTCGTGGACCAGAGCGTCTTCCAGGACCGGCCGTCGAGGGAGGCCTCGACCCGATAGCTGACAGCGTGCGCGTGCTCCCAGAAAAGCGTGACCTCGCTCAGCTGCCAGCGCCGCGTCAGGTCGATCCTCAGCCACTGACTGTCGGTGAAGGCGCTCGACCACCGGGTGGTGTCGTCCCCGTCGATGGCGTTCGCGGGCAACCACGGATCGCCCTCGCTGCCGGAGGCGGTGGCCGTGCCACGGAGAGCGAGGTTCACCCGGGACGGGTTGGCCTTGCCGGTCTCCACAGCGGCCGGGCGGCTCACCCCGGCAGACGACCCCGCCGGCCCGGACGACGCCGCCGGGCCGGACGGCAAGCCGGGCAACAAAGCTGGACCGGCGGACAAACCGGACGACCCCGCCGCCCCCGAGGACACCCCGGCTGGTTCCGAGGCGGCGGGAGTGCTTTCACCCGTACCCCCGAAAGCCCAGACCGACCCGCCCAGCAGGACCACCGCGACAACAAAGCCGGCACCGGCCCACCAAGGTCCCCGCCCAGATGGCGGTGGCGGGACCGAAGGGACCGATGCCGGAACCGGGACCACCCTCGGCGCCGGACCCGCCGGACCCGCCGGACGCGGCGGACGCGGCGGCATTCGGGTCAGGCGCAGACTGTCCGCACGCGACGGCCTCTTCTCAGGCACGAGCTGTCTCCCCCATCGGCATCCCGCGTATCTAAGCGCACGAAGATGTCCGAGAACGCCGACCGGGAAGATCAACCGGGTCAGACGGCGAGTCCCCGCTTCGTCAGCTCCGCGCGGGCGTCGAACGCCGGGTCCACCTCGCGGACGCAGTGTTCGGCGTCGTCGACGGGGACGCCCTGGGCGAGGAGTTCGACGAGGACGTCGCCGGTGGTGCGCAGGCCGGACGCGACCGCCGCTGGCTGGATCACGTCGAACTGGCCGTCGGCGCGCATCAACTGGATCCGGTGGTGGTCGCCGGCCCGCTCGACCCGGACCGCCGTTACCTCCGCTGATTGAGCCACGATCGCAAGCCTAGCGAGTGACCGGAGGTTGCGGATTCGGACCGTGGCCCGCCGGGTGCGGATCTCACTGATGCGGCCGCCCGGCGGTGGGGACCGTGGCGGCTGGCCCGACATCACCGTGCTGATCATCGGGGCCGGGCGCGGTGGTGACTGAGCGGCGCACGCCGAAGATCAGCAGGTAGCCGACGATCCAGAACTCGCCGACGGACGCGGGGAGGGCGACCAGGTCGGTGAGGATGCCCGGGTCGGGGAGCAGGTAGCGCAGGAACGCGCCGGCCACGTAGCCGACGCCGCCGGCCACGAGCACCCAGCCGAGGGGCCGCGGCATCCAGCCCGAGTTGAGCACGCAGCGGCCCATCGGCATCAGCCACAGCCCGAAGAAGATCGCTCCGACGCCCCAGAGGTTGTCGCTCAGCAGGAACAGCGACTGGACGGTCTCCGCGTCCCGAGGACCCTCGAGTGCGGTGCCGAGCATCGCCGCGCTGATCAGGATCACCGTCGAGTTGATCAGGCCGAAGGCGGCGATCCCCAGCGCGTTCACCGGGTCGGCTCGGCGGAACAACCGGTAGAACCAGGCTGCCGCGAGGGCCTGGGTGAGGACGATCAGCAGTTCGAACGCGACCCCGGCTCGGGCCAGTGACTCGTGTTCCGTCAGGTTGGCGAGGGTGGCGGCCGGGTCGCCGGCCACGTAGAGCTGCGGGCGGATCAGCAGGAAGCCCAGCACGCCGGCGACGGCGAGCCCCAGGTAGAAGAGCCCGGTGGTCCGGGCGGTGCGCACCAGCGGTTGCATCGTGAATCCCTCCATGCCTTACAAGGTAAGGTAGCCTTACGTTGTAAGATAGCCCCCGGGGTCAAGTGGTCGCCCGGGATGTGCTTTCGTCGGCCTGGAGCGATCCGTTTCCGCCAACCCGAGGAGATCCGTGACGCCGAGGGCAGTCCGAGAGCCGCTGAGCCGCGAGCGCGTGCTGGGCGCGGCGGTGGCGATCGCGGACGCCGAGGGGCTCAAGGCGCTGACGATGCGCCGCCTGGCCGCCGACCTGGACGTCGAGGCGATGTCGCTCTACTACCACCTGCCGGCCAAGGAGGCGCTGCTCGACGGAGTGGTGGAGACGGTGCTCGCAGAGGTGCTGGCAACGGTGTCGACCGCCGGCGACAGCGGGCACTGGCGCGAGCGGCTGCGCGGGCGGTTCCTCGCCGCGCGGCAGGTGATGCTGCGGCACCCCTGGGCGCCGGGACTGCTCGGCACGCGCAAGTCGGTGCCCGCGATCATCTACGCCTACTACGACGGCATCGTGGCGACGATGGTCGGCGCCGGCTTCTCGTATCGGCTGGCCCACCGGGCACTGCACTCGTTCGGGAGCATGACGCTCGGGTTCGTGCAGGAGATCTTCAGCCCGGCCGACGGCTTCGAGGAGGACACCTCCGAGGACGAGCTGGCCGCGATGGCCGAGGCGGTGCCGAACCTGACCGCCATGATCGCCTCCGAGGTGCACGCGGCCGGCGATCCGATGCTGGGGTGGTGCGACAGTCAGGTGGAGTTCGAGTTCACGCTGGACCTGCTCCTCGACGGCCTGGAACGCCTGCGCACCTGAGTCCCGACGGTTGGCCGCACCGCCGCGCGCAGATCTTGGAAAGTTCGGGTGCGTATACGGGCCGAAAGCTCCAAGATCTCGCGCGGACAGAGGCGGACCTAGCGGGCTCGGATAGCGGCGGCCAGGCGGCGGACGGCCTCGTCCATCTGCTCCGGCCGGGCGGCGGCGTAGGTCAGGCGCAGGTGCGGGGCCGGGGGCTCGGCCGCGTACCAGGGGCGGCCCGGGAAGACGATCACGCCCTCGTCGGCCGCCGCCCTGGTGACGGCGACGTCGTCGGCGGTGTCCGGGAGGCGTAGCCACAGGTGCAGGCCACCGCGGGGGACGGCGGGCGGCTGCAGCTCGGGCAGGTGGCGGGCGAGCGCGGCGAGCAGGGATTCGCGCCGGGAGCGGAGCGCGGCGCGCAGGGCGCGCAGGTGGCGGTTCCAGGAGGGGGAGGTGACGAACTCGTAGGCGGCCTGCTGCAACGGGCCGGCGACGAAGAAGTCGTCGAGGAGGCGGGTGGATCGCAGGCGGGCACCGGCGGGGCCGCGAGCACCGATGGCGGCGACGCGGAGGCCGGGCGCGGCGGACTTGGTGAGCGAGCGCAGATAGATCACATGACCGTCGGGGTCGGCTGCGGCGAGGGGCGGCGGGGCGTCGCCGTCGATCTGAAGATCACGTGCGTAGTCGTCTTCAAGTAGAAAGGCACCAGCATTGCGTACGCTCCGCGCGACCTCGGCACGACGAGTAGCCGACAGCGTCGCGCCGGTCGGGTTGGCATGCAGCGGCTGGCAGTAGAAGAGCCGTGCACCCGTGCGCTCGAAGGCCGCCGCGAGATGCTCCGGGCGTACCCCTTGGTCGTCAGCCGGCACCGGCACCACCCGCAGCCCCGCCGCGTGGGCCGCAGCCAGCGCACCCAGATAGGTGGGCGACTCGACCAGCAGGGTGTCGCCCGGCGCGGCGAACGCGCGCAGCGCGGAAGAGAGCGCAGCCTGCCCGCCCGGGCAGATCACCAGGTCGTCCGCGCGCAACCCGGACCCGGCCTGCTGGGCGAACCAGGCGCGCAACTCCGCACGGCCCTCGGCCGGGCCGCGCTGCCAGGACGCCGGCTGCCGGGCGGCACGGGCCAGCGCCGCACCGAGCGCCGCGGCCGGCTGGAGATCGGCGTCCAGATAACCACCCGAGAGCGCGATGGCGTTCGACGGCGGTAACGCCAGCAACGCCTGCATCTCGTCGCCGGACCGGCGCGGGCCCAGAGCGACCGTCTGCCAGGAGAGATCGGGAGCGTGGTGCGCGGGAGCCGCCCTGGGCGCCACGAACGTGCCCCGTCCCGACCTCGCCTCGACCAGGCCTTCCGCAGCCAGGTGGCGGATCGCCTCGGCGACGGTCACCGGTGAGGCCCGATGGTGCGCGGTCAGCTCGCGCACCGAGGGCAGCCGGGTCCCCGGCTCGGCGGCGGTGGCGCGCGCCCGGAGATCTTGGATAACGCGAGCGGCTGCGTTACCGTCATTCATGAGAGACAAGAGTAGCGTTACTGCAGCCGGGGCGGTAACACTCGGCGCGCTGGGAGTGCTGGGGTTCAGCCTGTCGCTGCCGTTCACGCGCGTCGCGGTGCAGGACCTCGACCCGTGGTTCGTGGCGTTCGGGCGCGCGGCCGGTGCGGCGCTGCTGGCGGCCGGCTATCTGGGGTGGACCCGGGCACCGCGCCCGGCTCGCGACCAATGGACGCGGCTGGTGCTCGTCGCACTCGGGGTGGTGGTCGGGTTTCCGCTGTTCACGTCGCTGGCACTGACCACACAGAGCTCGTCGCACGGCGCGGTGGTGGTGACCGTACTCCCCGCGGTGACGGCGGTCTTCGCGGTGGCGCGCGCCGGTGAACGACCCCCGCTGCTGTTCTGGCTGGCGAGCGCCGGCGGGCTGGCGGTGGTGCTCGGTTTCCTCATCGGAACCGGCGCGGTCCACGGTGGCGTGTCGGCGGCGGACCTCTGCCTGCTCGCGGCGGTGGCGTTGTGCGGGCTGGGCTACGCGGAAGGCGGCGTGCTGGCCCGGTCGCTGGGCGGTGCCCGCACGATCTGCTGGGCCCTGCTGGTCTCGCTCCCGGTCACCGTCCCGATCACGCTCGTCGCGGCGGTGACCCACCCGCCGAGGGGCGACGCGGCGGCCTTCGGGGCGTTCGGCTACCTGACCGTGGTGTCGATGTTCCTGGCGTTCTTCGCCTGGTACGCGGGCCTGGCCCGGGGCGGGATCGCCCGCGTCGGCCAGATCCAGCTGGTTCAGCCGGTCCTGACGCTGGCCTGGTCCGGCCTCCTGCTCGGCGAACACGTGACGGCCGGAACCCTGGGCGCGGCGGGAGCGGTCCTGCTGTGCGTGGTGCTCACCCAGCGGGGCCGGCGCACCCCGGCGGTCGATCAGCGCGAGGCGCGGCGGGCGGAGGAGCGCGCGGACCAGCGGGCGGAGCAGCGCGCGGAGCAGCGGGCCTGACGGCCGGGCCCGGGACCGGCAAATCCCGGGCCCGGGCCTCAGCGCGGGGTCAGCGCGTAGCCAGGTGGCGGCCGGCGGCGGTGGCTGCCTCGTGGGCGGCCTTGCGCATCAGCGCGGCCTGCTCGGTGAAGGCGTCCAGCGCCGGGTTGACGCCGACCAGGGTGAACTCGCGCTCCACCAGGGTCAGGTCACCGCCCCAGATGTCGGCCACGACCCGGCGCAGGTAGTCGGTGTTGTGGTCCCAGCCCTCGCGCGGGGTTCCCGGCCCGTACGCACCGCCACGGGTCGTCAGCACGATCGCGGGCTTGCCGTCGAGGAGCTTCTCGCCCTGCCCGCCGCCGACCATGGCCAGGTCGATCCAGGCCTTCGCGTGCTGGGAGATGCCGTAGTTGTAGAGCGGCAGCGCGAGGATCACCGCGTCGGCGTCGCGGAGCTCGGCGGCGACGGACGACGCCAGGGCGATCGAGTCGTGGTGGGCGGTGGTCCGCTGGTCCTCCGGCAGGAAGGAGCCGTGGACCGCGTTGGCCCAGGCCTCGGCGGGCAGCGGGTCGGCGCCGAGGTGCCGGCGTACGACCGTGGTGCCGGGACGGGCGGCGGACCACTCGGCCTCGACCAGGTCGGCGAGCTCGGTGCTCGCGGAACGCGGGCCCTGGATGCTGGCGTCGATACGCAGAACGGCCATCGATTTCTCCCAAATTGCGAGCAACTGCGAGGACTTGAATGTTCAACACGAACTGTGCCACGGCTCGGGTTGAATGTTCAAGTGCCGAGGCCGGGTATCGTGCTCACCTGTGAGCGACCACACCGACGTCCCGTGGCTGACCGACGACGAACGCCGCGCGTGGATGGCGTTCAGCACGATGCTCATGGTGCTGCCGCCCGCCATCGACACCCAGCTCAAGCGGGATGCCGGCATCAACTTCTTCGAGTATTCGATTCTCGCGTCGCTCTCCGGCGCCCCGGACCGCACGGTGCGGATGAGCACGCTCGCGCACCTCGCGTCCGGCTCACTGTCGCGTCTCTCACACGCGGTCAGCCGCCTCGAACGGCAGGGCTGGGTGCAGCGCCGCGCGGGCGACGGCGAGCCGCGCTGCACCATGGCCGTGCTCACCGACGAGGGCATGGAGGCGCTGATCGAGGCCGCGCCGGGTCACGTACGCGAGGTTCGCCGTCTGGTCTTCAACGCGCTCAGCGCGGAGCAGGTGGGCCTGCTGGAGCAGATCGGCCGGCAGCTGGTCCTCGCCTCCGACCCGCAGATGAGCCCCTGCCTGGCGGACCCCCGCCGGAAGATGTCACCCAGCGCCGGCCAGGCCTGCTAGGAGCCCGCCAACCCGGGCGACTGCACGGCCGCGGCCGCCGCCCGAGCCCCGTCCCGCAGGCTCTCCTCCAGCGAGACCCCGCGCAGATGCCCCGCCAGCACCCCGGCGAAGAACGCGTCCCCGGCCCCGTTGGTGTCCACCACCGCCGGGACGCGCTCGGCCGGCACGCGAACCAAAGACGCTCCGGGCCGCAGCGCCAAAGCCCCCTCCGCGCCCATCGTGCAGACCGCCAGCCGGGCCCCCGCCGCAACCCGCTCCGCCAGGAACGCCTCCGGATCCGCCAGCCTCCCGGAGCTCACGAACACGCAGTCAGCCGCGTCCAGGAACTCCCGGTGGAACTCGCTGACCCCGTCGTAGTCGTGCAGGTCACACCAGATCTGTTTACCCGCCGCGCGGGCCGCCCGCAGCACCGGAAGGCTGTGCTCCGCCAGGTCAGCGACCACCACCGCCGCCGAATCCAGGGCTGCCGGAGACACCGCGACCGGCCGGACCGGCACCGGCACGTTCAGGAAGATCGACAGCCGTTCGCCGTCCCCCGACATCAGGTTCGTGTGCCGTTCCGACCCGTTCCCGCTCGGCGTCACCACCACCTCGACACCCGCGGACGAGAGCACGTCGACGATCCGCCGCCCGTACGAATCCTCACCGACGACGGTCAGCAGCGTCACCGGCACCCCGAGGCGGCGCAGATTGAGCGCCTTCCCCGCCGAGGTCCCGCCGACCGCCTCGTGATGCCGCTCCGCGATCACCATGTGCGGCTCCGGCCGCGGCAGCGACTCCAGGTGGATCATCAGGTTCCAGGCGACCGGCCCGGCGATCAGAACACGCTGCACGTCAGAGAGCGTAGGGCGACCGGAACAGCCCGTGCGGGTCGGCCGCCGTCCGGATCCACCGCAGGCGGGCGAAGTTCGCGCCGTAGTAGCGAGGAAGCACCGCGGGTGACGGCTCCAGATAGTTCACGTAGCGCCCCGCCGACCACTTCCGCACCGCCCGATGACCGGATTCGATCCACGCGTAGCCGTCCCGCACGGTAGCCGCGTCCGAAGCACCCGGCGTGACCAGCCACTGCAGCATGGTGTGCACGCCACGCCACGGGAACGCCGTCGCCGCAGGATTCACCCGCCCCACCGCACCGGTCATCCGCTTGAACTTCGCCAGACCCGGCCGCCCGTCCCGCGCACGCCGCTCCACGACCGCCAGCAGTGCCGCGATTCCGGCCGCCGGCAGCACGTGCCGGAAGATCTCACTGCCGACGAGCTCGGTCGCCCGGTCCGCCTCCCCCGCGCGATCCCGGAGAACGTCCAGGTGCGGGCGGCTGTCCAGCTTGGTCGTCGCGGGCTCCCGGCCCACCGCACGCGCGATCTCCGCGGCCTCGTCGGCCGGGTCACCGTCAAAGACAACACCATTTATGCGTACGGATAAACGACCCCGATCGTCCGAGGCGAACTGACACGCCGACCACGTCTCGTCCCCCGCCTTCAGCAGACGCTCCTGCCACCCGGCCGCCACCCGTCGCGCGTCGGTCCACGGATAGGTGAGTACGAACGTCCCGACGGTCCCGGTCCGGTAGGCCCTCATCCGCCACCGGGTCACGACACCGAACTGACCGCCACCGCCGCCGCGCAGCGCCCAGAACAGATCACGCTCGCGCCCCGCGTCCACCGAGCGAACCCGGCCGTCGGCGCCGACCACCTCCGCTCCGGTGACGGCATCGCACGTCAGCCCGTACGCCGAAGCCCCCATGCCGATCCCCCCGCCGAGCGTGACCCCGCCGATCCCGACCGACCCGCAAGATCCCGAAGGGATCGCCAGCCCCGCCGCACCGAGCCGCTCATAGACGTCCCCGAGCCGCGCCCCGCCCCCGATCTCCGCCGTGGCGCTCCCCCGGTCCGCCCGCACCTCCTCGATCCCCCGCAGATCGATCACCACCCCGGCCGCCGCAACCGACGCGCCCACATAGGAGTGCCCACCCCCACGCGTAACCACCGGAATCCGCATCCGCCGCGCGAACCGCACCACCTCGCTGACATCAGCGCTGCTCACACACCGCGCCACGGCCGGCGGCCGAACCTCGTCGAACCGCGGATCATTCAGCTGCCGCGCCACGTCGTAGCCGGCCGCCCCCGGGGTCTCGACGTCCCCGTCGATGGACGCGTCGAGCGCCGCCCAGTCCGCCGGGGCCGGCCCTTCACGCGGCCGAACAGCCGCCCCGGTCAGCGCCGCAGCCCCGACACCGAGAACAGCCCGGCGGGAGATCGTCATCCCCATATCGTGTCATAACCGACTAAATCACCCGTGCAACGAATCACAGCGATTCGGTTGCTATGCAACGAGTTGCATAGGAGGATGGCGGGCATGGCCCTGGAGCACGCGATCCTCGTCTCCCTCCTCGAGCAGCCCGGCTCCGGCTATGAGCTGGCCCGCCGGTTCGAGCGGTCGATCGGCCGGTTCTGGACCGCGACGCATCAGCAGATCTATCGGGTGCTGAAGCGGATGGAGGCCGACGGCTGGGTGGTGTCCGAGGAGATCGGGCAGGACGGGCGGCCGGACAAGCGGGCCTACTCCGTGGCAGCGACCGGGCAGGCGGAGCTGATCACCTGGCTGCGGGCGCCGGTGCAGCCCGAGGCCGTGCGGCACGAGCTGGCGGTGAAGATCCGGGGTGCGGCGTTCGACGACGCCGAGGGCCGGGCCGCGCTGGTCGACGAGGTGCGGCGTTACCGGGCGGAGCACGAGGCCACGCTGCACCGCTATCTGACCGGGGAGAAGCGTGATTTCCCGGCCGGTGCCGAGCTGGACGCGGGGCAGCGGCTGCAGCATGTCGTGCTGCGCGGCGGGATCGCGTACGAGCGGATGCTCCTCGACTGGCTCGACGACGTCCTCACCACTCTCCGAGAACTGTGAAGAGAACTCTGAAAGGCAGGACGGTGCTCCTCAACCCGCACACGTACGACCCGGCGCATCTGGACCCGGAGTCGCGGCGGCTGCTGCGCGCGACCATCGACTTCTTCGAGGAGCGCGGGAAGAAGGCGCTGCTCGACACGTACATCGACCGGGCCTGGTATCAGGACTTTCTCGACTTCGCGGCGAAAGAGGGGCTGTTCGCGCAGTTCCTGACGCCGTCCGCGGACGACCCGGCGAAACGCTGGGACACCGCCCGCAACGCCGCGCTCAGCGAGATCCTCGGCTTCTACGGGCTGAACTACTGGTACACGTGGCAGGTCACCGTGCTCGGGCTCGGGCCGGTCTGGCAGAGCGACAACGCGATCGCCCGCGCGCACGCCGCCCGCCTGCTGGAGGACGGGCACGTGACGGCGTTCGGGCTCTCCGAGCGGGCGCACGGCGCCGACATCTACGCCACCGACATGATCTTGACGCCGTCCAAGGACGGCTTCGTCGCGAACGGCGGGAAGTACTACATCGGCAACGGCAACGTCGCCGGGCTCGTCTCGGTGTTCGGCCGGCGCGCCGACGTCGAGGGCCCGGACGGCTACGTGTTCTTCGCCGCCGACAGCCGCCACCCGAGCTACCGCTTGGTCAAGAACGTGGTGAACTCGCAGATGTTCGTCAGCGAGTTCCACCTCGACGACTACCCGGTACGCGAACAGGACGTCCTGCACACCGGCAAGGCCGCCTTCGACGCCGCGCTCAACACCGTCAACGTCGGCAAGTTCAACCTGTGCACCGCCGCGATCGGCATCTGCGAGCACGCCACCTACGAGGCGGTCACTCACGCGCACCGCCGGCTCCTGTACGGCAAACCCGTCACCGCCTTCCCGCACGTACGCCGCGAGCTGACGGACGCGTACGCTCGCCTTGTCGCCATGAAGCTCTTCGCCGACCGCGCCGTGGACTATTTCCGGTCGGCCGGGCCCGACGACCGCCGTTACCTGCTGTTCAACCCGATGACCAAGATGAAGGTCACCACCGAGGGCGAGAAGGTCATCGACCTGCTCTGGGACGTGATCGCCGCGAAGGGCTTCGAGGCGGACACCTACTTCGACAAGGCCGCCCGTGACATCCGGGGCCTGCCGAAGCTCGAGGGCACCGTGCACGTCAACCTGGCGCTGATCCTCAAGTTCATGCCGAACTACCTGTTCCAGCCGGCCTCCTACGATCCGGTTCCGACCCGGCAGGACGCGGCCGACGACGAGTTCCTGTTCCGGCAGGGCCCGGCCCGCGGACTCGGGCAGATCCGGTTCCACGACTGGCGGATCGCGTACGACGCCCACGCCGCCGTTCCCAACGTGGCCCGGTTCCGCGAGCAGGCCGACGGGCTGTGCGAGCTGCTGCTCAAGCACGCGCCGACCGAGGAGCAGCAGCGCGACCTGGACTTCCTGCTCTCGCTCGGCCAGCTGTTCGCGCTCGTCGTCTACGGTCAGCTGATCCTGGAGCAGGCCGAGCTGACCGGCCTGGACGGCGACCTGCTCGACGAGATCTTCGGGATCCTGGTCCGGGACTTCTCCGGGTACGCCACCGAGCTGCACGGCAAGTCCGCGACCACCGAGGAGCAGGCCGCCTGGGCACTGTCACAGGTGCGCCGGCCTGTCGTCGCCGAGGACCGCACCGCCCGCGTGTGGGAGCAGGTTCTGAACCTGGTCGGAGCCTACGAGATGCGTCCCTGACGGGGCGGACCCCACCTCTCGCGAGCCCGAACAGGCAAAGGCCGGTGCCAATGGCACCGGCCTTTGTCATGAACCTTGCTCAGGTCAGCTCGCGCCCCGCGGAGTCCGGGCTGCTCGTCAGGTCCATCAGCTGCTGGGTGACGTGGTTGGTCAGCGCCTCCTGGTAGCTGTTGGCGAGCTGGCCCAGCCGGTCGATCTCGTCGAGCAGGGCGGCACGCTTCTCCACCAGGCTGTCCATCGCCTCGGTGTGGTTGCGGCGCGCGTCGCTCTCGATCGTGCCGGCCTTGAGCTGGGCGTCGGCCATCAGCTGCTCGGCCTTGTCCTGCGCTCCGGAGATCACGTTGTCGGCTTCGCTCTGCGCGTCGCGCATGTGCTCGTCGGCGGTGCGCTGGGCCATCATCAGCACCCGCGAGTTGCGGTCGTCGTCAGCCGCCGACGCCGGCGGGCCGCTCGGCTGCCGGCGAGCGGTCTCCAGCTGGGACTGGACGTTCCGCGCGTTCTGCTCGGCGCGGGCGCGGGCCTCCTGCAGGCGCTCCAGCTGGGCGGCCAGGTCGGCGAACTCGTTGTTGAGCACCATCGTGGAGGCCGCGCTGCCGCCTCCACCGCCACGCTGGGCCTGCTCACGGAGAGCGCCGTTCTCCTCGAGGAGACGGATCAGCTCCTGCTCGACCTCGTCCAGGAACGCGTCGACCTCCTCCTCGTCATAGCCCCGCTTGCCGATCGGAGGCTTCTTGAAGGCGACATTGTGAATATCTGCCGGAGTGAGCGGCATCTGTTCCCCTCGCTAGCGGTGGTGCGGTGGTGCGCTGAGAGATCCTACGCAACGAACCTTTGACCCTGCCGTTGGCCTGATCACGGGCACCGCCGTCCACCGGCGGCTGTCCGAGCGTACGCTGGCGCGGCCACCTGCGCAGGCCGCGGGCATGCCCGAGTCTGCGGTCAGTGCCAGAAGACCGCGACTGCCGCATTCACGACTGTCAGCGCGATGATCCCGATGAAGTGACCCTTGTTGATCTCCTCACGCTTCCGTGGGACGAAGACCATGATGAAGATCAAAATGGCGAAGAGCAGCTTCACGCCGAGCTTCACCGGACTCGGCTCGTCGTCGCCACCACCGCGGAGCGGCGCCGAGAGCGCGATGCCCGAGACGAGCTGAATGATCGATCCCCACAAGATTGCCGGATTGATCCAGAATTTTCCCGAAATAAACTGAGTTACCGCTCCACCGAGGAGAAGCGCGAACCCCACCAGGTGAACGAAAAGAAGAATCAACCGAAGTGCTTCCACGGCTGCAAAGCTTGCCAGGGCGTGCACCTCGGTCGACCCTCGGGTCCTCAGTCGAGGCTGTGCGGGGCTATCACTCGGCGGCGGATGATCCCCAGGATCAGCCCGGCCAGTGCCACCACCGGCACCGAGGCGATCAGCCACACCGCCGTCGTCGCCGTCCCGCCGATCAGCGTCTGGAAGTTCGCGACGATCAGCCAGACCGCCGTGGCGATGCCGGCCGCTCCAAGAATTGGTGCCACCAGGGTGGTGAAACTCCGGCGACCCTTGAAAAACGCGATCACCGACAGGCTGGTGAGGAAGTAGAGAAGCATCATCGCCAGCACCGCCACCCCGCTGAACCACGAGAAGAGCGTCAGCACCGGATCCTTCCCCAGGATCGCGAACGGCATCGTGAAACAGACGACCACCACGGTCTGAATGAGACCGGCGCGCCACGGCGCGTGCCGCTTGTTCAGCCGCGACACCGACGCCGGCAGCACCCGGTCCCGGCTCAGCGAGAACAGATACCGCGTGATCGAGTTGTGGAACGCCAGGATGCCCGCGAACAGTGACGTCGCCAGCAGGATCTCCAGGACCGTCCCGCTCCAGCCGCCCAGCTGCCCGCCCACCGCGGCGAACACGAACCCGGCGCCGTCGCCCGCGTCGAGGGCCTCCCCCGCCGCGCCGACCACCTGGGACGGCCCGTAATAGGAGATCAGCATCCAGGTCACGAACGCGAAGAACCCGGTCACGATCACGACCGACAGGTACGTCGCCCGCGGAACGGTCCGGTGGGCGTCGCGCGCCTCCTCGCCGTAGATCGCGGTCGCCTCGAACCCGAACATCGACGCGATCGCGAACATCAGCGCCACGCCGGGCGCGCCGGAGAGCGCCGCGCTCAGGCTGAACGTCTCGGTCACCGCCAGGCCCTCCGGACCACCGCCCTGAAAGAGCGTGACCAGCGCGAAGACACCGAGCAGGCTGAACTCGGCGGCGACCAGGACGGCCAGCACGCGGGCGCCGATGTCGATGCCGAGGGCGCCGAACACCTGCACGATCGCCATGGTGAGCAGCGCCCAGATCCACCACGGCGCGTCGAGGCCGGTGTACTTGGCGACGATGCCCTGGACGACGACGCCGTACAGGCCGTACATCGCCGCCTGAATGGTGTTGTAGGCGAACAGCGCGACCGCGGCGCTGGAGACACCCGCGTTCTGCCCGAGCCCACGGCCGATGTAGGCGTAGAACGCACCGGCGTGCACCACGTGCCGGCCCATCGCCACGAACCCGATCGAGAACAGCAGCACGATCACGCCCGCGGCCAGGTACGCCATCGGCACGCCGGCGCCGTTGCCGAGCACGATGGCGATCGGGGCGGCACCGGCGATCCCGGTGAGCGGCGCCTGCCCGGAGAAGACGAAGAAGAGGATCCCGAGCACGCCCAGCGAGTTAGGTTTGAGCCGGTCGGGGGCTTGCGGAGGGGTTTCCAAAGAGGGGGTCATGAGCGACTCCTGATCGTTCGGCTACGAACGTTTGGGTCCAAAGAGTGGTCCGCGGCCCCGCCCGTGTCAACGGTTTCCCGTAACCCTTGTCACCGGAGTCGAAGGGCCCTATCGTACGGATCCAAACGACCCAGGGAGGCTCTCCGTGACAGCGATGGATCCCGCCCGTCTCGCCGAGGCGGCCGAGCAGCTGAGCGCGCGCGGTATCGACGTGCTCCGGGTGGGGTACGCCGACCTCACCGGCTCCGAACGCGGCCGCGACCTGCTCGTCGCGCACCTGCCCCGGGTCGCCTCGGCCGGTGTCGCGTTCTGCAAGTCGGTCTTCGCCACCAGCCCGATGGGCGACGTCATCCCGATCGACGGCGGGCTCGACGACGGCCTGCCCGACGTCGTGGCCGTCCCCGACCTGGACACCCTGCAGGACGTGCCCTGGGAGCCGGGCGTCGCGCACGTCATCGCCGACATCCACGACGTCGGCGGCGAGCCCTGCGAGACCAACCCGCGCACCGTGCTCAAACGGGTCGTGAACGCCTTCGAGCAGCTCGGGCTCACCCCGGTGGTCGGGCCGGAGCTGGAGTTCTACGTCCTGGAGCGGGACGCCGGCAGCAGCACCGGATGGCGGCGCTACGGCGAGGCCACCGGCAACGTCTACGTCACCGGCCGCCGCGGCGACCCCTCCAACATCCTGATCCGGAAGCTGCGCCAGCTCGACGCGTACGGCCTGGAGGTCGTCGCCGCCAACCACGAGTTCGCCAGCGCCCAGTTCGAGATCAACCTGTGGCACTCGGCCGCGCTGGACGCCGCCGACCGCGCGTTCCGCTTCAAGACCGCGGTCAAGGAGCTGTCCCGGATGGAGGACCGGCTCGCCACGTTCATGGCCAAGCCGTTCAACGACGAGGGCGGCTCCGGCTTCCACCTGCACTTCTCCGCGGTCCGCCCGGACGGCGGCAACGCGTTCGCCGACCCGGACGGCGAGTGGGGCCTGTCGAAGATCGGCCAGGCCGCCATCGCCGGTGTCATCAAGCACGCGGCCGCCATCGCCGCGCTGAACAACCCGACCGTCAACTCGTACAAGCGGTTCGGCCCGGACACCCTCGCACCCTGGCTGATCGACTGGGGCCTGGACAACCGCAGCGCCATGGTCCGCATCCCGCCCGAGCGCGGCGGCGCGACCCGTCTCGAGCTCCGCCTCGGCGACGCGACCGCGAACCCGTACCTCGCCATCGCCGGCCTCCTCGCCGCCGCCCTGCTCGGCATCCGCGACGCCCTGGCCGCGCCCGCGCCGCTCGACGGTTACGGATACGACACCAGCAAGGCCGCGCTCCTGCCGCAGGACCTGGGCGCCTCGCTGGACGCGCTCGAGGCCGACACCGACCTCATCCACCTGCTCGGCCCCCAGTTCGTCAAGACGTTCCTCGCCTACAAGCGCAACGAACTGGAACGCTTCGGGCGCCACGTCACCGACTGGGAGTTCCGCGAGTACTCCTACCACCTCTGATTACGATCAGCGAATGACGGACCAGTATTCGCTCGTCGCGACCGAGCGGGCCGCCCGCGCCCACATCGAGCAGTTGGACCCCGCGCTGGACTATGAGTCGGCGCAGACGGTCGCGAGCATCTACCGGGCCGCCAACGCCGTCCGCGGTCACGCCACCAACGAGGTCCTGCGCCCCCACGACCTCAGCTGGACCGGTTTCGTGGTGCTCTGGGTCGTCTGGATCTGGGACGGCCTGGAGACCCGCCACGCCGCCGACGCCGCCGCCATCTCGAAGGGCACGCTCACCGGCGTGGTCAAGACCCTCGAATCGCGCGGCCTGATGACCAAACAACAGCGCCAGGACGACCGCCGCCTCGTGGACCTGCGCCTCACCCCCGAGGGCATCGCGCTGATGAACGAGATCTACCCCAAGTTCAACGCCATCGAGGTGAAGGTCGTCGCGGGCCTGTCCAGCAAGCGCAAACAGGACCTCACGGCGAGCCTGCGCACCATCGTCCAAGACATAGAACAACAAAAATCATAAAAGCCATATTGTACGCGCAATCGTGCTCTCCTCCTACACATAACCGCGACCACCTGCACCCTCAAGGCCGCAGCGCCCCTCTCGCGCCATGCGCCCCCTCAAGCGTGTGGAGTTACGCCCCACCACAAACCCGAACTCCCCACACGCCACCGACCCACCCAGGCGTGTGAAGTTGCGCCCCGCTCCGAACCCGAACTCCCCACACCCACCGCCCCACCCAAGCGTGTGAAGTTGCGCCCCGCTCCGAACCCGAACTCCCCACACGTCGCCGAACCACCCCGGCGTGTGGAATCGCGCCCTCCCACAAACCCGAACTCCACACGCCCACCGCGCCGCGCTCAGGCGTGTGGAGTTGCGCCCCGCTACGAACCCGAAGTCCCCACGCTTCGCTGGGCCGCGGCCTCGACGAAGGCGCTGAACAGACGCGCCTGGACCGGGTCACCCGCAGCCGTGTCCTCGGGATGCCACTGGACACCCTGGAACCAGCCCACCCCACCGCTCAGCGCAACCGCCTCGATCGTCCCGTCCTCAGCACGCGCCGTCACCTCCAGGCCCGCACCCAGCCGCCCGATGCTCTGGTGGTGATAGCAGGAGATCTTGAGCCGGTCCGCACCGAGCACACCGGCCAGCGGCGCCCCCACTCCGATCTCGTGCCGCACATGACGGTGATCGCGCCCCAGCACCTCGGTCATGTCCTGCACCAGGTCCCCACCGAGCGCCACGTTCACCACCTGAACACCCCGGCACACGGCCAGCAGCGGCCACCCCTCCCCGATCGCCACCCGAGCCACCGCCAGATCGAAAGCGTCCTGGCTCTCGGAGACGTCATAGAGCGTCTCGTGCACCGCCTGCCCCGACCACCGCGGCGCCAGGTCACCACCACCGGGCAGCAGAATCCCGTCCGCGAAGGCCAGCCGCTCCCGCACCTCGACGCCGGCCGGGTGCACCACGAGCGGCTCCCCTCCGGCCGCGAACACCGCCTCCACCAGCGCCGCAGCCGCCACCTCGGCCCGGTAGCGCAGAGCCGAAGCACTCTCCGAGAACCGCGCCGGAACCGCGATCAGCGGCCTACCCATGGTTGATCCAGACAGTCCGCAGATCGGTGTACTGATCCAGCGCATGCCGCGACTTGTCCCGCCCGCTACCGGAGAGCTTCACCCCGCCGAACGGCACAGTCATATCGCCCTCCTCGTAGCAGTTCACCCACACCGTCCCGGCCCGCATCGCCCGCGACACCCGGTGCGCCCGCCCGAGATCGCCAGTCCAGACCGCCGCCGCCAGGCCGAACTCGGTGTCCCGCGCCATCGCAACCGCCGACTCCTCGTCGTCGAACACCTGCACCGCCAGCACCGGCCCGAACAGCTCCTCCCAAGAAAGAACGTTCGTTCTACCAACCGAGACGACGGTCGGCGGGAAGTACAGCCCAGCGCCACCACCACTACTGCCGGCACACAGTGACCCGCCCTGCGCGAGACCCACTCCCACCCTCTCGCGCACCCGATCAGCCGCGCGCCGGTCGACGAGCGGCCCCATCACGGTCCCCGCCAGAAGCGGATCACCCGGCTGCCACCCCGCCGCCGCCTCCACCACCAGATCCACCACCCGGTCCGCGACCGACCGGTGCACGAGCAGCCGCGACCCCGCCGTACACATCTGCCCCGCGTTGAAGAACCCCGCCCACGCCGCCGTGGACGCCGCGACCTCGAGCGACGGCGCGTCCGGGAAGACGATGTTCGGGCTCTTGCCGCCGAGCTCCAGGTGCACCCGCTTGAGGTTGCTGTCCCCGGCGTATCGCAGGAAGTGCCGCCCCACCGGCGTCGACCCGGTGAACGTCAGCACGTCGACGTCCGGGTGTTCGCCGAGGCGGCGGCCGACGACCGCGCCGTCGCCGGAGAGCACGTTGAAGACGCCCGGCGGAAGGCCGGCCCGCACGCCGAGCGAGGCCACCCGCTGCATCGACAGCGACGACTGCTCGGCCGTCTTGAGCACCACGGTGCAGCCGGCGGCCAGGGCGGGTGCCATCTTCCAGCCGCCGATGGTGAGCGGGAAGTTCCACGGCACCACCGCCGCCACCACCCCGGCCGGTTCCCGGGTGACGATCGCCAGCTCGCCCGGCCCGGTCGGCGGCACCTCGCCCGAGGTCTTGTCGGCCAGCCCGCCGTAGAACCGCAGGCACCGGATCAGCGCCCGCAGCTCGATCTCCCACGCGTGCCGGATCGGCTTGCCCATCTCCAGCGTCACCAGCAGCGCGAGCTCGTCCCGGTGCTCCTCGACCAGGTCGGCCCAGCGCAGCAGCGTCTCGCCGCGCTCGCGGGCCGGCGTCCGGGGCCACGGCCCGTGGTCGAACGCCCGCCGCGCGACCGCCACGGCCGCGTCGGCGTCGGCAGCGCCGGCCCAGGCGAGCTTGCCCAGCACCGACCCGTCCCGCGGGGTGACGATCTCGCGCACATCGGAGGCCGGCCGCTCCTCACCGCCGACGAAGACACCCGAGGGCAGCGAAACCGAGCCGGCGAGCGCGATCCAGTCGACGTCCGCCACGCTCACAACGCCACCCGCGGCTTACGGATGCCGCGGAACTCCCAATCGCCACCCTGCGCCGTCGACAGCACCTCCTCGCTCTCGGTCGGCTGGGCCCCCACGTCCGTCCGCACCTCGACCGGCCCGGAGACGATGTGGTTCCGCAGCGTGCCGAGGCCCTCGACCTCGACCTCCACCACGTCACCCGGGTAGACCGTCCGGGAGATCGCCGGCGTGCCGGAGAGCAGCACGTCGCCGGGTTGCAGGGTGATGGTCCGGGCGATGTCGGCGACGAGGTAGTGCATGTCCCACTTCATCTCGTCAGTGGTGCCGTCCTGTTTGACCACGCCGTTGACCAGCGTACGAATCCCCTTCCCCCGGAAGTCCCAGCCCTCCACGACGCCGGGGCCGAGCGGGCAGAGCGTGTCGGCGCCCTTGACCCGCAGCATCGAGCCGGAGTCGGTGTCCCGGAAGTCGTGCAGGCCGTAGTCGTTGCCGATCGTGTAGCCCCGGATGTAGTCGCCCGCCTCGGCGGGTGAGATGTTGCGGACGGTCCGCCCGATCACGATGCCGATCTCGCCCTCGTAGTTCAGCCACTTGCAGCCGCTCGGCCGGACCACAGCCGAGCCGTGCGCGTTGAGCGCGGAGACCGGCTTGTGGAAGTACGTCGGGGCGGCCGGCAGATCGGTCATCATCTCGGCCACCCGGGACGCGTAGTTCAGGTGGACACAGATGATCTTCGAGGGGGTGACCGGCGGCAGGTGGACGGCGTCGTCGGCCGATGCCGACCGGCCGTCACCGGCGACCAGGGTGTCCCCGTGCCGGACGACGTCCACGGCGGTGCCGTCGAGCAGGATGCGGCGGAACTCTCTCACGGGGGTCCCTTCAGGAGGTCTGGCGGACATAGTCAGCGTCGGTGGGGGTGCGGTGGGGCGGGGCGAAGGGACCGTCGAACCAGACGTGCACCTGGCCGGTGCCGACCGAGTTCTCGTACTCGCCGTAGCGGCGGCCGCGGGCGGTGCAGTCGCCCTCGCCCAGAGCGCCGATCATCATGAGGTAGTGGCCGAACCGGGCCTCCGGCTTGTAGCGGTAGAACTCCGGCATGGTCGCCAGCACCCGGGCGTGGTCACCGGCGTAGAACCAGTCGAGCCGTCGCAGGTCGGCGGCGTACGCCTCCGGACTGAAGATGTGCTCGGGCCCGGCCGCCTCGTGGTCGCGAAGCCGGCGCAGCGGCCAGAACGTGTGCGACATGGCCCCCGAGGCGATCAGCAGCACTCGCCGGTCCGACTCCCGGATCGCGTCGCCGAGTGCCCGGCCGAGCCGCAGGTTGTCCTCGGTGTCCGCGGTCTGGCAGACGCCGATCGAGATCCACCGCTTGTCCGGCAGCCCCTGGCCGAGGAACTCCCACACGTTCGTCGTGGCGTAGAAGATCGGCAGATGGTCGTCGGAGATCGGCGTGATCCAGGTGCTGTGCGAGGGCCCCTTGCTCGCGATCAGGTGGGCCAGTGACGGGTCGCCGAGGAAGTCGTACGGCCGCTGCGCCATGCCACGCGGCAGTTCCTCGGAGGTGAACAGCCCGCTCCGGCGCTCCTGTGCGGTCACCACGAACTCGACAGTGGTCGCCCAGTGCGAGTCCAGCACCACGACGGTGTCGTAGTCGACCGTGTCGAAGACGTCCTTGCGCAGCCGGCGCAACCCGGAGACGAGCGTGCTGTCCTCGCCGTTGTTCAGCTCCCGCCGGGTCTGCTCGGGCAGCACGATGGTGGGTACGTGGGCGATCAGACCGGCGCCGACGATTTCTCCCATGGTCAGAGCCCCTTACCGAAGACGGTGTTCTTGACGTCGCAGTAGAAGTCGAACGACCAGGTGCCGCCCTCCCGGCCGATCCCGGAGCGCCCGTTCCCGCCGAAGGGTGCGCCGAGGTCCCGTACGAAAAAGCAGTTGATCCAGACCGTCCCGGCGCAAAGCCGGGAGCTGACCCGCTCAGCCCGCGCCGCGTCGGCGGTGACCAGTGTCGCCGCGAGACCGAACCGGGTGTCGTTGGCCATCGCGATGCCCTGCTCCTCGGTGTCGAAGGTCTGCATCGTCAGAACCGGCCCGAACACCTCCTCGGTGAGGATCTCGCTGCCCGGCTCGGCGTCGACGAGGATGGTCGGCCGGAAATAGAGGCCGCCCAGCGACGTGTCGGGACCGCCACCGAGCACCGCACGGGCCCCGGAAGCCAGGGCCCGGGAGACGAAACCGGAGACCCGGTCGAAATGCGCCCGGCTGACCAGCGCGCTCACATCGGTGGACGGGTCGCGCGGATCGCCCTGCACCAGACGTCCGGCGCGTTCCACCAGTTTGTCCAAGAAGGAGGAGGCCAGCGACGAGTGCACGATGAGCCGGAACGCGCCCAGGCAGACCTGGCCGGCGTTGTCGAACTGCTCGACCGCCAGATCGACGGCGAGGTCCAGGTCGGCGTCCTCCAGCACGAGCAGCGGCGACTTGCCGCCCAGCTCGAAGGAGAGCGGCACGATGTTGGGCGCGGCGGCGGACGCGACCACCCCGGCGGTCGGCACCGAGCCGGTGAACGACAGCCGGTTGATGCCCGGGTGCCGGGTCAGCGGCGCGCCCGCCTCGGCACCGGTGCCCTGGACGACGTTGAGGACGCCGGCGGGCAGCCCGGCCTCGTGCGCGATGTCGGCGAGCAGCGACGCGGTCAGCGGCGCCCACTCCGGAGGCTTGACCACCACGGTGTTGCCGGCGGCGAGGGCCGGGCCGATCCGCCAGGTGGCCAGCATCAGCGGCGCGTTCCACGGCGTGATGACCGCGGTGACGCCGGACGGGTCGTAGGTGATCCGCTCCCGGAGCCCGCGAATCTCCCGGTCGAGATGCACGAGTTGCTCGGCAAAGTCCGCGAAGTACCGGAAGTTCATCGCCACCCGCGGCATGACTCCGCGCCGGTGTGAGCGCAGCAGCGAGCCGTTGTCGCGGGTCTCGACGCGGGCCAGGTCCTCGACGCGCGCCTCGATGCCGTCGGCCACCCGGCGCAGGATGTCGCCGCGCTCCTTGGGCGTCAGCGCGGCCCAGGCGGGGAAGGCGGCCCGTGCGGCGGCCACCGCCGCGTCGATCTCGGCGGCACCACCGGCCTCGATGTCACCGAGGTGGGCTTCGTCGATGGGGGAGAAATTCGCAAAGGTACGCCCGGACGACACCCGCCGCCCGCCGATCCAGTGCCGGGTGTCGACCGGGACGCCCTCGACCTCGATGATCACGCCTTCTCCTCCAGCCGCGCCAGGGTCGTGCCGCCGTTCCAGACCACGCCGACCTGGCGGTAGTAGCCGCCGATCACCTCGTGCACCTCGAGCCGCGCCAGTTCCTCGGTCGGCGACTCGTAGAGCTTCAGGTCCACATCACCGCGCCAGGCCTGGCCACCGCTGAACTCGGCGGCCCCGGAGGAGATCAGCTCGGCGAACGCATCCGGAGCGCCCGCCTCGATACCCGGGTAGACCCGGTGATGGGCCATCGGATGGCCGTTGACGAAGCCGTTGGTCGCCGACTCCGCGCGCAGGGTCAGCACCGCCTCGGCGAGCCGGCGGTCACCGGCGGCGAGCGTCGCCCCGAACACGCCGCCGGGCCCGATCTGAGGCGCGGCCTGGGCGAACGGGTGCGGCCGGGTCTGCCACATGCTGCCGAGCTTCTTCGGGTACCCCTGGTGGATTCCGCGCGCGACGGCGAAGTCCTTGTCCACCCAGATGAACACGCACCGCGAGTAGGTGCGCCCCTCGAACCGGCAGCGGACGACGACGAACGCCTCCCGGTACTGGGAGCGCACCGGGTCGAGCAGTTCCTCCCGGCTGCCGGAGCAGGACTGCCAGTCGGCCCAGATCAGCGCGACCGCGCCCGGATCCTCCGCGGCGAGGCTCAGCGGCTCGGGCAGCAGTTCCGCCACCCGGGCCGGGTCGGTGCGGTACTCCACGGTCAGCAGATCGCCGGAGTAGTACCAGGGCGGGTTCGGGATCAGGCTCGACGACCCGGTCGCGGTACGCGGAAAGAAGAAGCCCCGCATGTCCGTCCCTTCAATCGTTTGGACCCGTACGATAGCCGCTGACCTTGCCTTCGACAATCCTCGCACCTATCGTTCGTATCCAAACGACCAGACGAAGGGGGAACGATGCACATCCCGGTGCCGCTGGAGGACGTGAACCTCGACGACCTGGACCGCTTCGCGCGTAACGAGGCCTGGGGCCAGTTCGACACCCTGCGCCGCGAGGCTCCGGTGCACTGGACCGAGGAGGAGCGCGGCACCGGCTTCTGGGCGGTGACCCGGTACGCCGACATCACCGCGATCGACCGGGACTCCGAGACGTTCACCTCGATGAAGTTCGTCAACCTGGAGGACGTCGACGACGACCTGCAGGACCTGCGCCGCTCGATCCTGGAGACCGACGGCGCCCGGCACACCGCGCTGCGCAGGCTGATCCAGCGCGAGTTCAGCGCCCGCAACCTGCGCCAGTACGAGGACTTCCTGCGCGGCCTCACCAGGGCGACAGTGGACGCCGCCCTGGCCAAGGGCGAGTTCGACTTCGTCAAGGAGGTCAGCGCCGACTTCCCGATCCAGGTCCTGGCCCGGCTGCTCGACGTGCCGGAGTCGGACACCGGGCAGCTGATCGACTGGGGCAACCAGATGATCGGCAACACCGACCCGGACTACTCCGAGTTCCTGCTCACCGATCCGTCCAGCGACCGGTACAAGCATCTGCCGTTCCGCTCGCCGGCCGCCCTGGAGGTCTTCGAGTACGGACGTGACCTGGCCCGCAAGCGCCGCGGCCAGGACGGCAGGGACCTGGTCAGCGTGCTGGTGAACCGGGTGCCCGAGGACGGCGAGCCGCTGACCGCGACCGACTTCGACAACTACTTCCTGCTGCTCGTCGTGGCGGGCAACGAGACCACCCGGCACACCATCAGCCAGGCCATGCTCGCGCTCATCCAGAACCCGGCACAGCTGGCGATCCTGAAGCAGGACCCGTCGCTGATCCGTGGGGCGGTGGAGGAGTTCCTGCGCTGGGCCTCGCCGGTCTACCACTTCCGGCGTACCGCCACCCGGGACGTGGAGCTCGGCGGTCAGCGGATCCGCAAGGACGACAAGGTCGTCATGTGGTTCGCGTCGGGCAACCGGGACGAGTCGGTCTTTGACGACCCGTACCGGTTCGACGTCACCCGCAAGAACGTCGACCACCTGTCGTTCGGCCGCGGCGGACCGCACCTGTGCCTGGGCAACAGCCTGGCCCGCCTGGAGATCCGGCTGATGTTCGAGGAGCTCATCCCCCGCATCTCGGAGGTGGAGCTGACCGGCGATGTCCGGCGGGTCCGGAGCAACTTCGTCAACGGCATCAAGACGCTCCCGGTCCGCATTTCCTGATGATCGAGGAGTGTGAAATGGACATCGACCTGGTGGTCGTGGACGCCGGTCGCCCCGCGGAGGACGTGGTGACGCTCCGGCTGGCCCGGCCGGACGGCGGCCCGCTACCGGACTGGGCGCCGGGCGCGCACATCGACCTGGTGCTCAGCGACGATCTCGTCCGGCAGTACTCGCTGTGCGGCACGCCGTCCGACGCGGGCGAGTGGCGGATCGCGGTGCTCAACGCCCCGGACGGTCGCGGCGGTTCGAAGGCGGTGCACGATCTGGCGGCCGGTGACCGGGTGCGTGCCCGGGGCCCCCGCAACCACTTCCCCCTCGAGCCCGCCGATCGCTACGTCTTCGTGGCCGGCGGGATCGGCATCACGCCGCTGCTGCCGATGATCAGCGCGGCGGACACCGCGGGCGCGGCCTGGGAGCTTCATTACGGTGGGCGACGCCGTCCGGCCATGGCGTTCCTTCAAGATCTTCAGGGGTACGGGCAAAGCGTGCACGTCAGTCCCCAGGACGAGTGCGGGCTGCTGGACCTCGACACGATCGTCGCCGGATACCGGCCGGGGACGCTCATCTACGCCTGCGGACCGGAACCGATGCTCGCCGCTCTGGAGCAGCGGTGCGCGGGCCTCGAACTGCGGCTCGAACGGTTCGCCGGACAGGCCGTGGACACCGGCGGCGACCGGGAGTTCGAGGTCGTGCTGGAGAGGTCCGGTCAGGAGCTGACCGTGCCGCCCGGCCGCTCGATCTTCGAGGTGGTGCGCGAGGCCGGGGTGAGCGTGCTCGGTTCCTGCCTGGAGGGCACCTGCGGCACGTGTGAGACCGAGGTTCTCGACGGGGAGGTGGAGCACCGGGACACCGTGCTCACCGCGGCGGAGCGGGAGTCGAACGAGTGCATGATGATCTGTGTCTCCCGCGCCTGCGGCAGTCGTCTCACCCTGGACCTTTAAGGGCGTGGCCGGAACGTCCAACCGGCCACGCCCGGCCTAAAGGGAATCGAATCAGATGCGGTCGGCCGCGATCAGCAGGTAGTGGAAGCTTCCCTCCTGGTACGCGGTGAGGAACGCCTCCTCGATGCCGGTGGCCACCGGCGACATGGCCCGCAGCTGCCAGTACGGGATGGTCGCGGCGGTCAGGTCGACCACCTCGAGCGGCACCAGCCCGTTCGCCGCGAGCGCCTTGAAGTACTCGCTGCGCGGGTGGATGTCGCAGGTGTAGTGCTCGTTGATCCGGCTGACCGCCTTCGAGCGCAGCCCGGTCACGTCGTTGGCGCAGCCGGTGATGCAGACGTAGCGGCCACCGAACTTCAGGACCCGGGCGAACTCGTGGTAGAGGTCGCCGAGGTCCACGTACATCGTGGTCTCGTTGGTCCAGACCGCCCGCCGGCTGCCGGCCGGCAGCCGGGTCTCCAGCATGTTCCGGAAGTGGAAGCGGACCCGGTCGGCGATGCCGCGGCGCTGGGCCTGCTCGTTGGCGAACCCGACCTGGTACTCCGAGATGGAGACACCGTCGACCTCGCAGCCGAACCGCTGGTGGGCCATGATGCTGGTCCCGCCGCGCCCGGAGCCACCGTCCAGGATCACGTCGTCCGGCTGGATCGGCCCGAGGTGGTCGAGCAGCAGGTCGGCCTGCGCGCTCTCCAGGCGGTGCAGCTCGGCGATGATCCGCTCGTCGCGGGTCTCCGCCGGGCCCTCCAGAACCGTGGGGTCGTACACACCGACCCCGTAGTGGTGGTGATAGAGGTCGTCGACCTCGCCCAGCCGCAGGTTGACCGGATCGTGCTGGTTCGTGTTCCAGTACTCGGCGACGGACTTCTCGAAGTCGGTGCGCAGAACCGTGGTCGTCATGATCAGCTCCCGTTCTGGTATCGGCCCGTGGTGGCGTGCCAACGCCGGCTCCCGCCCAGCCACGCCCAGGTGTCGGCGAGGAAGCGGCGCAGGTTCGGCGACCCGGTGGCGCTGAGCCCGGCCGCCAGCTCGACGAAGGTGTGCATCAGCTCGTTGTGGATCTCGACGGTGCGCAGGACCGCCTGGCGCCGGCTCAGGCCCTCGTTGGCAACCAGCACCGTGGGCAGGTTGAAGTCGTTCTCCGACTCCCGGGCGCCCGAGTACAGGTCGTTGACGAGGACCGCGGCGTTGCCGGCCGTGGTGAAGGCGCGGCGCACGTCGGGGTGGAAGAACTCGTTGGCCGGCAGCTCGTAACCGGCCAGCACGTCGATCAGGATCATCGGCGGCAGGTAGCTGTTGAGGTGGCGCTGGACGAGGTACTCCCAGACCGGCGGGGTGCGGCGGTTGACGTGCCAGTCCGCCTCCTGCGTCCAGGCCAGGAAGAGGATCGCCATCTGGTTCTGGAAGCGGCCCATCTGCGCCGGGGAGGCGTACCGGGCGAGGTGTTCCATGGCGGTGCGGAACGCCACCGAGATCGGCTGGAGCCGGTGGTGCGCGTCGAGGTCGGTGGCGTACCGCGGGACCAGCTGGGCGGGGTCGACGACGGCGAGGAGGTTGGCGAGCCGGGAGCCGACCACGGCCGGGTCGGCGCCGAGCTCCACCTCGTCGACGTAGTAGTCGTCCGCCGCCCACTCGGCGACCAGGCACTTCGCGGCGGCCACGAGCCGGTCCGGGTCGATGACCGCCGGGTGGGCCAGCATCATGTAGCGGCCGAAGCCGTACGAGCGCAGCTTGTCCAGCCGCCCGGGGTAGATGCCGACCTGGCCGGCCCATTCGACGACACGGTCGTCGACGAGGTCGCCGAGGACCGGGTCGTCGCGGAGTGCGCCCGGGCAGAAGAGCTCGTCTGATTTATCGGATTTTTCGGGTTTTTGGGCAAGGAACGCGCGGGCCGCGGACGTGCCGATGCCGGACGGCCGGTACTGGGCGTTGAGCAGGCGATGCAGCTCGGGCGGGGCCTGGCCGCCGCCGGCCAGGATCGCCGACGCCAGCTCGACGGTCGAGGTGGACATCAGTGGGAGAGTTCGACGTGGTCGAGCACGCCGAGCGCGTCCGGCACCAGGACCGCCGCCGAGTAGTAGGCGCTGACCAGGTACGACATGATCGCCTGCTCGCTGATGCCCATGAACCGCACGTTGAGCCCCGGCTGGTACTCGTCCGGCAGCCCGGTCTGGTGCAGCCCGATCACGCCCTGGTCGTCCTCGCCGACCCGCATGGCCAGGATGGACGTGGTGTGCGTGTCGGTGACCGGGATCTTGCCGCAGGGCAGGATCGGCACGCCGCGCCAGCCCGGGACGGTGTGCCCGTGGAACTCCACCGGTGGTGGATAGATGCCCCGCTTCGTGCACTCCCGGCCGAACGCGGCGATCGCCTGCGGGTGCGCCAGGAAGAACCGGGTGCTGCGCCGCATGCTGAGCAGTTCGTCGAAGTCGTCGGGGGTGGGCGGCCCGCCCCGGGTGTGGATGCGCTGGCGCAGGTCGGCGTTGTGCAGAAGGCCGAACTCCGGGTTGTTGACCATCTCGTACTCCTGGCGCTCGCGCAGCGCCTCGACGGTCAGCCGCAGCTGCTGCTCCAGCTGGTTCATCGGCTCGTTGTAGAGGTCGGCGACCCGCGTGTGGATCCGCAGGACGGTCTGGGCGACCGACAGCTCGTACTCGCGCGGCGCCAGCTCGTAGTCCACGTACGTGCCGGGCAACTGTGGCTCACCGCGGTGCCCGGCGGTCACCGCGATCGCGGCCTCGCCGTGCTTGTTCTGCGGGCGGCGGGCCTTGTCCCGGAAGCGCTCCACGTGCTCCCGCAGTGCCTCACTGCGCGACGTGATCTCGGCGAAGGCCGCGCGCGGCAGGGCCAGGATGGTCACCGCCGTCATCGCCTTGGCCGTGTACTCCCAGATCGGGTCGTCGGCCACCAGGATCTTCTCGCCGAACTTCTCACCGTCGGCCAGCACGCCGAGGCTGACCGGGTCGCCGTACGCCCCGACGCCGATCTTGTCGACCTTGCCGTGCGCGATCAGGTAGAGGTTGTCGGCCACCGAGCCGAACTCCACGATCACCTGGCCGGGCTGGTACTCCTGCTGGACGAACCGGTCCGCGATGGCCCGCAGCACCTCCTCGTCCTCGACCTGGGCGAGGACGGCCAGTTCCCGCAGCTCGACCGGGACGACCTGGACCGAGGCGCCGGTGTTGATGAACGTCAGCCGCCCGTCCCCGAGCCGGTACGTCATCCGCCGGTTCACCCGGTAGGTACCGCCGGAGACCTCCACCCACGGCAGCGCGCGCAACAGCCAGCGCGAGCTGATCTCCTGCATCTGCGGGACAGACTTGGTGGTGTGTGTCAGGTTCCTGGCGGCCGCGGTGCTCAGGCTCTGCCGCTTGTGGTGCTGGTGCTCCTCACGGCTTTCCGAGGACTTCAGGGAACTGGTCACGGCTCAACGCCCCGTTTCATCCGGAATGTGGGCTTACTACTTAAGCCGTTCTATCCCATGCAAAGCGTGTTTTGTCGGTTTTTGCAGATAAAGGCGCATATCAGTTGATCATGAGGCTTTGCCGCGTCGCTTTCGGGTGCGACGGGGCTGGAGTGGTTGGGATAAGCTTCTGGTGGGTGGAGCGCCTGCCTGTGCCACGAGTGGCTGCCCACGTCAACCACGGGATGTGGCCAAGAGTCCACGACTCAGCGTTGGGTTGACCGCCGTCCGTCCGGCGGGTGACGTGGGTGCCCGGGCTGGGGCGTGATGGGCATGTTCGAGCGATTCACCGACCGCGCGCGGCGGGTTGTCGTCCTGGCTCAGGAAGAGGCCCGGATGCTCAACCACAACTACATCGGGACCGAGCACGTGCTGCTCGGCCTGATCCACGAGGGTGAGGGCGTCGCGGCCAAGGCTCTGGAGAGCCTGGGCATCTCTCTGGAGGGAGTGCGGCAGCAGGTCGAGGAGATCATCGGTCAGGGCCAGCAGGCGCCGGCCGGGCACATCCCGTTCACCCCGCGCGCCAAGAAAGTGCTGGAGCTGTCGCTGCGGGAGGCGTTGCAGCTCGGCCACAACTACATCGGCACCGAGCACATCCTGCTGGGGCTGATCCGCGAGGGCGAGGGCGTTGCGGCCCAGGTGCTGGTCAAGCTGGGTGCGGACCTCAATCGCGTACGGCAGCAGGTCATCCAACTCCTGTCCGGCTACCCCGGCAAGGAGCCGCCGGTTCCCGGTGGCGCCCCGGGTGAGGCGACGCCCGCGACCTCCCTGGTCCTGGATCAGTTCGGGCGTAACCTGACGCAGGCCGCCCGGGAGGGCAAGCTCGATCCGGTGATCGGCCGGGAGAAGGAAATCGAGCGGGTCATGCAGGTGCT
>NZ_JBFAYE010000030.1:0-106933 GCF_040681145.1 Actinoplanes sp. NPDC051861 | reverse complement strand
AGCACCTGCATGACCCGCTCGATTTCCTTCTCCCGGCCGATCACCGGATCGAGCTTGCCCTCCCGGGCGGCCTGCGTCAGGTTACGCCCGAACTGGTCCAGGACCAGCGACGTGGACGGAGCCGCCTCGCCGGTGGCGGTGCCGGCCGCGGCCGGCTCCTTGCCCTGGTATCCGGAGAGCAGCTGGATGACCTGCTGGCGGACCCGGTTGAGGTCGGCGCCGAGCTTGACCAGCACCTGGGCGGCGACGCCCTCGCCCTCGCGGATCAGGCCGAGCAGGATGTGCTCGGTGCCGATGTAGTTGTGGCCGAGCTGGAGAGCCTCCCGCAGGGAGAGCTCGAGAACCTTCTTGGCGCGTGGCGTGAACGGGATGTGCCCGCTCGGCGCCTGCTGGCCCTGACCGATGATCTCCTCGACCTGCTGCCGCACTCCCTCCAGGGAGATGCCCAGGCTCTCCAGAGCCTTGGCCGCGACGCCCTCACCCTCGTGGATCAGGCCGAGCAGGATGTGTTCGGTTCCGATGTAGTTGTGGTTGAGCATCCGGGCCTCTTCTTGGGCCAGGACGACAACCCGTCGCGCTCGGTCGGTGAACCGCTCGAACATGCCCTCGTGCTCCTCACGTGCCGTGCGCCAATTGAACTGGCGGGGCCAGCGCACGGGCATCGGTGATGCCCGTGCAGTAACTCTATCGCCGCCGACGGGGTCCGCTGGGTCCTCGCGACCCTTCGAAACGATCCGCAACGTTGATTTAGCCAACTTCGCACGCTCAACGGCTGTTCCCCCACCCGAACGTGTACGCGTACAGCGAAATCCCTGCGATCCACAGGCTGTGGACAACTCGTTCGGGCCCTGTGGATAACCTGGGGACAGAGACGCCGAGAGGGCGCGCCGATCGTGTGATCAGCACGCCCTCTTCAACCGGGGCCAGAGATGCTCAGGCCCGGCCGGGACCTTTCGCGTGGAACTCGTCCACGATCTCCTGCGGGATCCGGCCCCGGTCGGAGATGTCCTTCCCCGCCTTCTTGGCCCACTCCCGGATCGCCTTGTTCTGCTCCCGGTCGGCGGTCGCGCCACCGCGGCCACGCGCCGCGCGGCCACCCACCACCACACCACCGCGGGCCACCTTCGTGCCGGCGTTGAGGTAGGGGTCGAACACCTGCCGCAATTCAGCGGCGTTCTTCTCCGAGAGGTCGATCTCATACTGAATGCCGTCGAGCGCAAACTTCACGGTCTCGTCGGCGTCGCCACCGTCGATGTCATCGACCAACTTGTGAATGATCTGCTTCGCCACGCGCGGTTATCCTCCCGAACACAGGTTCTCTCCCTAGCAATGGGAAGACAATAACGCCAGGGACGCATAGGCCGTCAATGGCGGTGGGATAATTGTTGCGCGTCTACTCCGGGCGGACCAACGGGAAGAGGATCGTTTCCCGAATGCCGAGGCCGGTCAGCGCCATCAACAGCCGGTCGATTCCCATTCCCATGCCGCCGGTGGGCGGCATTCCGTACTCCATGGCGCGGAGGAAATCCTCGTCGAGCTGCATGGCCTCGGCGTCGCCACCCGCCGCGAGCAGGGACTGAGCGTGCAGACGCTCGCGCTGGACGACCGGATCGACGAGCTCCGAATACGCCGTGGCGAGCTCGAATCCGCCGACGTAGAGGTCCCACTTCTCGGTGAGCCCGGGGGTCTCCCGATGCGCCGCGGTGAGCGGTGCGGTCTCCTCCGGGTAGTCCCGCACGAACGTGGGAGCCTGCAAGCTCGACTGCACCAGGTGCTCGAAAAGTTCCTCGGCGAGCTTCCCGGCGCTCCACTTGGGGTCGACCGAGAGCTGGACCTTCTCCGCGTACTGCTGGAGCTGGGCGAGCTCGGTCCGGATCGTGACCTCCTCGCCGAGCGCCTCGGAGATCGAGCCGAACAGGGTGATCTGCTTCCACTCGCCGCCCAGGTCCAGCTCAGTGCCGTCGACGTGGGTCACCACGTGCGAACCGGCGACCGCGAACGCGGCCTCCTGAATCCACTCCTGGACCTGCTGCTGCATGACGTTGTAGTCGGCATACGCCTGATACGCCTCGAGCATCGCGAACTCCGGGGAGTGGGTGGAGTCCATCCCCTCATTTCGGAAGTTGCGGTTGATCTCGAAGACCCGCTCGATGCCGCCGACCACGGCCCGCTTCAAAAACAGTTCCGGAGCGATCCGCAGATAAAGATCCGTATCGAGCGCGTTGCTGTGCGTCACAAACGGCCGGGCCGCCGCGCCCCCGTGCAGCAACTGCAGCATGGGCGTTTCCACCTCGAGATAATTGCGGCGGAACAGCGACTCGCGGATGCTGCGCACGACGGTGGCACGAGTGCGTACCACGTCGCGGGCCTGCGGGCGGACGATCAGATCGACATAACGCTGCCGCACCCGGGTTTCCTCGGAAAGCGGCTTGTGCGCGACCGGGAGCGGGCGCAGCGCCTTGGCGCTCATGGTCCAGGAATCGGCGAGAACGGAGAGTTCACCGCGCCGGCTGGTGATCACCTCACCGGTGAGCGCGACCAGGTCACCGAGGTCGACCAGGCGCTTCCACTCCTCGAGAGCCTCGGGGCCGACCTTGTCCAGGGAGAGCATGCCCTGCAACTCGGTGCCGTCGCCCGCGCGCAGCGTGGCGAAGCAGAGCTTGCCGCCGTTGCGCACGAAAATCACCCGGCCGGTGACCGAGACCCTGTCGCCGCTGGCGGTGTCGGTCGGCAGGTCCGCGTAACGGGTGCGGATCTCGGCGATCTCGGCGGTGCGGGGGACGTTGACCGGGTAGGGCGCCACGCCCTCGGCCAGCATCCGGTCCCGCTTCGACCGGCGGACCCGCATCTGCTCGGGAAGGTCCTCGGCTGGATCGGTCGCTGGCGTGTTCTGCTCGGTCACGGCTCGACTTCCTGGTGAAGGTGTCTAGGACCAGGAAAGCGTACTCAGCGGCTCTCAGACGTTCCGCTCATATACCATCCGGAGCCCGATCAGCGTGATCATCGGCTCGTGCGCGGTGATGGTGCGGCACTCGTCCTTCACCACCCAGGCCAGCCCGCCGGTGGCGATCACCGCGCGGACCGGGCCGATCTCCTCGACCATCCGCTCGACGATCCGGTCCACCTGGCCGCCGAAGCCGAAGTAGAGGCCGGCCTGCAGGCACTCGACGGTGTTCTTGCCGATCACCGAGCGCGGCTTGATCGGCTCGACCTTGCGCAGCTGGGCGGCGCGGGCGGCGAGCGCGTCGAAGGAGATCTCGATACCGGGTGCGAACGCGCCGCCCAGGAACTCGCCCTTCGCGCTGATCAGGTCGAAGTTGGTCGTCGTGCCGAAGTCGACCACGATCGACGGCCCGCCGTAGAGCGCGTGCGCCGCCAGCGTGTTGACCACCCGGTCCGCGCCGACCTCCTTGGGGTTGTCGATGGCCAGCTGGACGCCGGTCTTCACCCCCGGCTCGACGATCACGCTGGGCACCTCGCCGTAGTAGCGCTTCAGCATCGTGCGCAGGTTGCGCAACGCCGCGGGGACGGTTGAGCAGGCCGCCACCCCGGTGATCTCCACGGCGTCGCCGGCGAGCAGCCCGCGGAACATCAGGCCCAGCTCGTCGGCGGTCGACGCGGCATCGGTCTTGATCCGCCAGTTGTGCACCAGTTTGTCACCATCGAAGGTGGCAAGCACGGTGTTGGTGTTACCGATGTCAATGCAAAGCAGCACGACAGCCCCTAAGAATCAAAATCAAGAGCCTCATTGTGTACGGGACTCAGCGCGCCCGGAGATCGAGGGCGATGTCGAGGATCGGCGACGAGTGGGTCAGACCACCGACCGACAGGTAATCGACCCCGGTCGCCGCGTACGCCGCGGCCGTCTCCAGCGTGAGGTTCCCGGTCGCCTCCAGCTCCACCCCGCCGCCGCCGACCGCCGCCACCACCTCGGTGAGCAGCTCGGGCGTCATGTTGTCGCAGAGCAGGAACGTCGCACCGGCCGCCACCGCCTCGCGCGCCTCGTCGAGCGTGGTCACCTCGACCTGCACCGCCACGTCCGGGAACGTCTCCCGCACCGCCCGGTACGCGGCCGTGACGCTGCCCGCCGCCAGCTTGTGGTTGTCCTTGATCATGGCGACGTCGTAGAGGCCCATGCGCTTGTTGGTGCCGCCGCCGGCCCGGACCGCGTACTTCTCCAGCAGGCGCAGGCCGGGCGTGGTCTTGCGGGTGTCCAGCACGGTCGCCCCGGTGCCGGCCAGCCGGTCCGCCCACTTGCGGGTGTGTGTGGCCACACCGGACATCCGGCAGAGCAGGTTCAGGGCGGTGCGCTCGGCGGTCAGCAGCGCCCGGGTCGGCCCGGTGATCACGGCCAGCACGTCGCCGCGGCGCACCTCGGCGCCGTCGGCCACCATCCGCTCGAACGTGGCCGTGCCGGCCGAGGTGACGGCGAAGACCTCGGCCGCGACCAGCAGGCCGGCCACGACGCCATCGGCGCGGGCCACCAGCTCGGCGGTGTCGGTCTGGTCGGCCGGGATGGTCGCCTCGCTGGTCACGTCGCGGGGCGGCTCGCCGAGGTCCTCGGCGAGCGCGGTAAGTACGATACGCTGCACCTCGGCGAGGTTCAGGTCCACTTCTGCGTGGGTCACGCCATCTCCTGGAAGGTCTGCGTCACGGTGCCGTCGGCGGCGAGCGCGTCGAGCAGATGGCCGCGCCACTCGTCGGCAGCGGTCGGGTGATCCTCGCGCCAGTGGCAGCCGCGCGTCTCCCGGCGGCTCTGCGCCGAGGCGACCAGCGCGGTGGAGACGGTCAGCAGGTTGGTCGCCTCCCAGGCCGCGGTGTTCGGCTTGGAGCGCTGCTCGGCGAGCCGGGTCAGCTCCTTGGCGGCGGCGGCGAGCGAGTCGGCCGAGCGCAGCACCCCGGCACCGCGGGTCATGGCGCGCTGCAGGTCGCCGCGGATCGCCGGGTCGGCCACCCAGGCGGGGCCGGCGGCCTGCCGGGCGGGCTCGGCCTGCGCCGGCAGGTCACGGGCCACGTCGTCGGCGATCCGCTTGGCGAAGACCAGGCCCTCCAGCAGCGAGTTGCTGGCCAGGCGGTTGGCGCCGTGCACGCCGGTGCAGGCCACCTCGCCGCAGGCGTACAGGCCGGGGATGCTGGTGCGGCCGTGCAGGTCGGTGCGGACCCCGCCCGAGGCGTAGTGGGCGGCCGGTGCGACCGGGATCAGGTCGGTGGCCGGGTCGACGCCGGCGCCGCGGGTGGAGGCCATGATGGTCGGGAACCGGCCCTCCAGGAACTGTTTGCCCAGGTGCCGGGCGTCGAGATAGACGTGGTCCGTCCCGGTGGACCGCAGCACCCGGTAGATGCCCTTGGCGACCACGTCGCGCGGCGCCAGCTCGGCGAGCTCGTGCTGACCGACCATGAACCGGTTGCCGGCCTCGTCGACCAGGTGGGCACCCTCCCCGCGCAGCGCCTCCGAGATCAGCGGCCGCTGGACCGAGTTGAGATCCGAGGTCACGAACGAGGTCGGGTGGAACTGGACGAACTCGACATCGGTCACCTCGGCGCCGGCCCGCAGCGCGAGCGCCACACCGTCGCCGGTGGAGACCGACGGGTTCGTGGTGGACGAGTAGATCTGGCCCATCCCGCCGGTGGCCAGCACCACGGCCCGGGCCAGGATCGCGCCGACGCCGTCCTCGCTGCCCTCGCCCAGCACGTGCAGGGTGAGCCCGCAGGCCCGGCCGTCGGCGGCCCGCAGCAGGTCCAGGACCAGGGCGTGCTCGACGAGGCGGATCCACGGGTCGCGGCGTACCGCCTCGTGCAGGGCGCGCTGCACCTCGGCACCGGTGGCGTCACCGCCGGCGTGCACGATCCGGTCGGCGCGGTGACCGCCCTCGCGGGTCAGCATCAGCGAGCCGTCCGGGTTGCGGTCGAACTCGGCGCCGCGGCGGATCAGCTCGCGGATCCGGGCCGGGCCCTCCTCGACCAGGACGCGGACCGCCTCCGGGTCGCAGAGGCCGACACCGGCGATCTCGGTGTCGTACGCATGGGCCTGCGGGGTGTCCAGCGGATCCAGCACCGCCGCGATGCCGCCCTGGGCCCACCGGGTGGAGCCGTCGTCGATGTTCACCTTGGTCACGACGGTGACGTGCAGGCCGTGCTCGCGCAGGTGGAGGGCCGCGGTCAGGCCGGCGATCCCGGAGCCGACGACCACGACGTCGGTCGTCTCGGACCAGCCCGGCTCGGCGGCTGCGAGCCGGCGGGGCAGCGCCGGAAGATCCGCGAGTGGAGACATGTGTTTCAGTACACTCCGCCCGCGCGGACCGGTCGCGGCGGGGGCACCATTCGTGGTCACCGTTACTTGTACTGGACCGGGAGGGCCTTCGTCCCCTTGCCCTTCAGCGACGTGGTCAGCTCGGTGCCGTCCAGCCAGAGGTAACAGCGCACGCTGTGGTCGCCCTGTGCCCAGACGTCGGTGTTGCCCGGCAGCGAGACCACGCCGGTGCGGTACCGCAGGTCGCCGTCCTCGGGCACATCCACGAAGTCGGCGACCAGCCCGCGGCAGCCGTCGTGGAACTCCTCCCAGGTCGCGTCGCCCTTGGGGTAGGAGGCCTTCTCCGGCGCGTTCCACACACCGACGTACTCGGCGTTGTGCTTGTCGGTGCACTCGGCCGGCGGCATCGTGTCGATCGAGCCGGAGTCCTGCATCTCGATGGCGTAGCAGGTCAGCATCAGCTCGGAGGTCCCGCCCGCGAGGGCGTTTCGCAGGCTGCCCTCGCGCTGGGTGAGCGCGCCGTCGTCCTCGATCGAGTCGAGTTCGACCACCTCGCACCGGAACCAGCGGGCACCGCCGGTCCAGGCGGCCGGCGAGGGATGGGTGACGCCGATCCAGAGCCGGGCGTCGCGCCACTGACCGCCGACGTACGCCGACGTCTTCTGGTCACAGGACTCGTACGCCGCCTTCGCCCCGGCCGAGGTGTTCTCCGGCGGTTCCGCCCCGTCCACGGCCGGCGCCTCGTACTCGCCCACGAAGACGGTCTCGGTGCGGTGCAGGACGTCGCAGTTCGCCTCCTCGTAGGTGGCCCGCGGGCCCGCGACGGCGAAGTTGGCGAGGTGGCACGTGCCGGCGACCGGCTTGAACACGGTGGCCGGCGCCATCGCGCCCCAGTTGTCGGTCAGGTCACCGTCGACGTCGCCACCGCTGCCGCACCCGGCGGCCAGCAGCAGGACCACACTCGTGGCGGCCAGGCCCCACCGGTGTCGCATGAACGCCCGCCTCCCACACGCCGCCGGTGTCCGATTTATCGATCATATGATGATCTGTTCGGACACCGGTGGCGTTCGGGAAAGTCAGCGAGCGCTCAGCGTGAGATCCCCCCGGACCAGTTCGCCGGCCATTCCGGCGACCGCCTCGGCCGGGTCCGCGCCCAGCTCGATGATCCGGTTCTCCGCGTCGACGTGCACGACCCGCGGCTGGTAGGCACGCGCCTCGGCGTCGTCCATCTGCCCGTACGAGATGAGGATGACCAGGTCACCCGGGTGCACCAGGTGGGCGGCGGCGCCGTTGATGCCGATCACGCCGCTGCCGCGCTCGCCCGGGATCACGTACGTCTCCAGCCGCGCCCCGTTGGTGACGTCGACGATCGCCACCTGCTCGCCGGGGATCAGGTCGGCCGCCTCGAGCAGGTCGAGATCGACCGTGACCGAGCCGACGTAGTGCAGGTCGGCCTGCGTCACGGTGGCCCGGTGGATCTTGGACTTCAGCATCGTGCGGAGCATCAGGCGCCCTTCTGGAGACGGAGCGGAACGTTGTCGATCAGCCGGGTGCTGCCGACCCTGGCGGCCACCAGCAGGCGAGCATCTCCCTCGTCCGGCGCGGGCCCGAGGTCGGCGGCGGTCAGTTCGAGGTAGTCCACGCGTACCCCCGGCTCTTCCGCCAAGATCTTGTGAGCGACGGCCAGGACCGACGCGGGGTCACTCCGCGCGGCGCCCTCGCGCAAAGCGCGGGAAAGCGCCAGAGCAGCCTGACGGTCATCCGCCGAGAGATATCGGTTACGGCTGGAAAGGGCCAGGCCGTCACTTTCGCGTACGGTGGAAACGCCCTCGATCTCCACGCCGAGCTCCAGGTCGGCGACCATCCGGCGGATCAGCGCGAGTTGCTGGAAGTCCTTCTCCCCGAAGTACGCGACGTCCGCCCGGGTGAGCATCAGCAGCTTCTCGACGACGGTGAGCATCCCGCTGAAGTGCCCGGGACGGCTCGCACCCTCCAGGATCTCGCCGAGCGGCCCCGGGTGCATCGTGATCGACGGCGCCCCCGCCGGGTAGACGTCGTCGCGTCCCGGCGCGAAGACCACCGCCACACCCTCGGCCGCGCAGGCCGCCACGTCGGCGTCGAGCGTCCGCGGATACTTCTCGAAGTCTTCGTTCGGGCCGAACTGCAGCGGGTTCACAAAGATCGTGACCAGGACGAACGCGGACCGCTTCCGGGCCTCGCGCATCAGCTGCCGGTGGCCCTCGTGCAGCGCACCCATGGTCATCACGACGGCGATCTCGTCCTGCACGAGGTCCAGGACCGAGGCCAGCTCGGCGCGGGTGTGCACCAGCGACGTCATCGGGAACTCCCCACCGAGGCGTTGGCCAGGACGTCGAGCAGCGCGGCGGCGTCCTGCGGGCGCAGACGGCCGGAGGCGATCGCCCGGTCCGCGGTGCGGCGGGCCATCGCCAGGTACGCCGGTACCGCCTCGGCGGGCATCCGGTCCAGGTGCCGGGCCACCGTGCCGGCGTCGCCGCGCGAGACCGGGCCGGTCAGCGCGCTGTCACCCATCCGCAGCGCGTTGTCCAGCGCGGCCGTCAGCAGGGGCTCCAGCACCCGCTCCGGACGGCTCACCCCGGCCGAGCGCAGCAGGCCGGCCGCCTCGTTGACGAGCGTGACCAGGTGGTTCGCGCCGTGTGCCAGCGCCGCGTGATAGAGCGGCCGGGCGTCCTCGGCCACCCACTCCGGCACACCGCCGAGGTCGGCGACCAGGCGGGTGGCGAAAGCCCGGTCCGGCGTGGTGACGCCCCAGGCGATGCCGGGCAGCCGGTCCAGGTCGGAGTCCGCGCCGGTGAAGGTCATCGCGGGATGCAGGGCCATGCCGTTCACATCGCCCAGAACGGCGAGTCCGTGAGCCCCTGAGGTATGTGCCACGACCTGACCGGCGCGCAGCGCCCCGGTCCGGTCCAGCCCGGCGACGACGCTGCCCAGGACGTCGTCCGGAACCGCGAGGAGCAGGAGGTCGGAGGCGGCCCGAGCGACCTCGTCGGCGGGCAGGATCGCGGCGTCCGGCAGCAGGCGGGCGGCGCGCTCGCGGGAGGCGGCGGAGACAGCGGCGGCGGCGACCACGCGGTGCCCGGCCGAGTTGAGGGCCGCGCCGAGCACAGCGCCCACCCGGCCGGCGCCGACGACGCCGACGGTCAGTGCGTTCATCTGTGGATCCAGTCCTCTAGATCGGGGTACCGGTCGAGCGCCAGTATGCTCCGCGTTCACACGCTCGTAGCAACACCGAGTGGCAAACCGCACCTCCCCCGTTCGGCCGACCCGCGCATCGGCTGAGCCGGACCCCTTCCGGCCTCCCGCGCATCGGCTGAGCCCGGCCCTACGCTGACGCGATGACGGCGATCGGGTGGCGGCTCGCGATGCAGGCGGCCCTCTACGGCTCCGGCGGGTTCTTCGTGCGGCCCAGCGGCGCACCGGCCGAGCATTTTCGGACCAGCGTGCACGCCTCACCGCTGTTCGCCGGCGCCCTGCTGCGGGTGATCGAGCGCCTCGACGCCGCCCTCGGCCGGCCGAAGACGTTCGACCTGGTGGACGTCGGGGCCGGCCGCGGCGAACTGCTCACCACAGTGCGCACGCTGCTGCCGGGCGACCTGGCCGAGCGGGTCCGGATGGTCGCCGTGGAGGTGGCCCCCCGGCCGGACGGCCTCGACCGGGCGATCCGCTGGCGACGCGACGTACCGGAGAACATCACCGGCCTCCTCGTCGCCACCGAGTGGCTCGACAACGTGCCGCTGGACATCGTGGACGCCGACGAAGAGGGCCGGCACCGCAAGGTCCTGGTGGACCGGGCGACCGGCACGGAGACCCTCGGCGCACCGGCCGACCCGGCGGACCTGTTCTGGATGAGCCGCTGGTGGCCCGGCCCCGGGCGGGTCGAGATCGGATGGCCACGGGACACCGCCTGGGCGGACGCGGTCGACTCGATCCGGCGCGGCGCGGCGCTCTGTGTCGACTACGGACACCGCCGCGACGAACGCCCGCCGCTCGGCACGCTCACCGGCTTCCGGGACGGCCGGCAGGTGCCACCGGTCCCGGACGGCAGTTGCGATGTCACAGCACACGTGGCGATGGATGCCGTGGCAGCTGCCGTCGGTACCCCGTACACCCTCGTCCGCCAGCGTGATGCGCTGAAAGCGCTCGGAATCGACGGCGCCCGGCCACCGCTGGATCTTGCCCGCACCGACCCGGCGGCGTATCTGCGTGCTCTCGCCGCAGCAGGCTCCGCCGCCGAACTCATCGACCCGGCCGGCCTCGGCTCCCACTGGTGGCTGTTCCACTCCATCGGCGTCCCGTCTGAGACGATGCTGCTGTGACCCCGTCCGACCTCCCCGCCCGCCACCCTAATGCGGACTGAAGGCTGCCTTTGATGCGTGAGATGACTGTTGGAACCGGTGCAGGCCTGGACACCGCCGACATGGTCCTCAACATCGGGCCGCAACACCCCTCCACGCACGGCGTCCTCCGGCTGAAACTCACCCTCGACGGCGAGCGGGTCGTCGACTGCGAGCCGATCGTCGGCTACATGCACCGGGGTGCGGAGAAGCTGTTCGAGGTCCGCGACTACCGCCAGATCATCATGCTGGCCAACCGGCACGACTGGCTCTCCGCGTTCGCCAACGAACTGGGCGTCGTCCTGGCCGTCGAACGCCTCATGGGCATCGAGGTGCCGGAACGGGCGGTCTGGCTGCGGATGGCGCTGGCCGAACTCAACCGGGTCCTGAACCACCTGATGTTCCTCGGCTCCTACCCCCTGGAGATCGGCGCGATCACGCCGATGTTCTACGCGTTCCGTGAGCGGGAGACGCTGCAGGCGGTCATGGAGGAGGTCTCCGGCGGCCGGATCCACTACATGTTCAACCGGGTGGGCGGCCTGAAGGAGGAGGTGCCGGCCGGCTGGACCAAACGGGCCCGGCAGGCGGTCGCGGCCGTGCGGCGGCGGATGCCCGACCTCGACAACATCATCCACAAGAACGACATCTTCCTGGCACGCACCGTCGGCGTCGGCGTCCTGACCGCCGCCGACGCGGCTGCCTACGGCGCCTCCGGGCCGGTCGCGCGGGCGAGCGGTCTGGACTTCGACGTACGCCGTGACGAGCCCTACCTCTTCTACGACCAGCTGGACGTCCCGGTGGTGACCCGCACCGCCGGCGACTGCCACGCCCGCTTCGAGGTCCTGCTGGAGCAGGTGTTCGTCTCCCTCGACCTGGTCGAACAGTGCCTGGACCAGGTCGACCGCACCGGCGGCCCGGTCAACGTGCGCCTGCCGAAGGTGGTGAAGGCGCCGGAGGGCCACACGTACGCCTGGACCGAGAACCCACTGGGCATCAACGGCTACTACCTGGTCTCCCGAGGCGAGAAGACCCCGTGGCGGTTGAAGCTGCGAACCGCCTCCTACGCCAACGTCCAGGCCCTGGCCACGCTGATCCCCGGCTGCCTGGTCCCCGACCTGATCGCCATCCTCGGCTCCATGTTCTTCGTAGTAGGCGACATAGACAAATAACGCCCACCCGTCAACAGCATCCAACGTGTGAACTTCGACCCACCCACGCACCCCAACTCCACACGGAGACCGGTCAGAACCGCAGCGTGTGGAGTTCGGCCCGCGTGCGCACCCCAACTCCACACGGAGACGGGTCAGGACAACGGCGTGTGGAATTCGGCCCGCGTGCGCACCCCAACTCCACACGGAAGCGGGTCAGAACAACGGCGTGTGGAATTCGGCCCGCGTGCGCACCCCAACTCCACACGGAAGCGGGTCAGGACAACGGCGTGTGGAGTTCGGCCCGCGTGCGCACCCCAACTCCACACGGAGACCGGTCAGAACCGCAGCGTGTGGAGTTTGGCCCGCGTGCGCACCGCAACTCCACACGGAGGCGGGTGAGAGCGGCGGGGTGTGGAGTTTGGGTTGGTCAGCGGCGGTCGTCGCGGTAGCCGCCGTAGGTGGCGAAGTCGGCGAGGCTGCCCACGTTGGTGTCGTTGGCTGAGGGGCGGTGGCGGCGGGCCTTGTACTCGGCGCTGTCCCCGGTCTGGTCCGCCCTCTGGTAGCCGCCCGAGTCGAATCCGTTCGCGCCCTGCGGTGCGAACCCACCCGACTCGAAGACCTCCGCTCGGTAGGCGCCGGAGTCGTAGCCGTCGGACTCGTAGCCGCTGTCATAGCCGCCCTGGTCGTAACCGCCGGTCGTCTCGTAGTAGCCGCCCTGCTCGTCGTAGCCACCCTGCTGCTCGAAGCCGCCCTGATGGTCGAAGCCGCCCTGCGAGACAAAGCCGCCCTGCGAATCGAAACCGGACTGCTGGTCGAAGCTGTTCTGCTGCTCGAAACCGGGCTGGGGATCGAAGCTGTTCTGCTGGTCGAAACCGGGCTGGGGATCGAAGCTGTTCTGCTGCTCGTAGCCGGGTCCGTAGTCGGCATAGCCGTTGGCCGCGCCGAAATCACCCTCGGGAGCCTCCGGGCGTCCGTATTGCATGCCGCCGGGCCGGACCGAGGCCGCCGCGCGGGCTGGACCCGCGCCGGGCTGCGGAACCGAGGCCGCACCCGCTGGCCGCGCCTGGCCGGCGGCCGGGGGCACCGACGCGGCAGCGCGCGGTCGCGGCACCGGCCCGGAGTCCGAGGAAGGCGCCGCCGAGGCCGATCCTCCGTAGGTCCCCGGGCTCTTACGGGAGGCCCCGCCGTAGACGGCCGGCCCATTCCCGGAACCCACGCCATACGTCCCGGCGCCGGCGCCATATGTCCCTGCACCGTCCCCGGACGCCGTGCCATATGTCCCGGCGCCGCTCACGGATGCCGCGCCGAAGGACGTCGTGCCGTCCCCGGCGCCCGCGTCGAAGGATCCCGTCCCGTTCACCGACGCCGCACCGCTGACCGAGGCCGCACCCGAAGCCGCCACCGGCCGCACCTGAGCCGCACCCGCCGCACCGGGCCCGCCGGGTCCGTGGCCGCCGTGGCCGCCGGGTCCGTGGCCGCCGGGTCCGTGGCCGCCAGGTCCCGGGCCGCCGGGTCCGTGGCCGCCAGGTCCCGGGCCGCCGGGTCCGGGGCCGCCGGGGACCGCTGCCGAAGCTCGCCCGGCCGGAGCGTTGCCGTGCATCGGCTGGCCGGGACCGGGAACCGACGCCCGGCCACCGGTGTTGCGCCCCGGATTCGTCGGCCGCACGCCATTGCTCGACACGTCCGGCCCATAGTCACCGGACCCGAAGTCGCTCTGCCCGTACCCATCCGCGTCCGGGCCGAAGAAACCGGAGCCGGCCTTTTCGAACTCGTCGTAGCCCTGCTCCGGAACGTCCTGGTCCGCGAAGCCGGGCTGGTCCACAAAGCTGGTCTGCGGCCGGAACCCGCCCTCGGCCGGCGGCGGGCCGACCTGCGCACGACCACCAGGCTTGCGAGGCGTCAGCGGAGCCGACCGGGCCGGCGCGGACGCCACCGCGGCGATCTCGGCGCGCAGCTCTCTGCGGAGGGACTCGACCTCCTCGCCGACGCGGTCCTCGACCTCCATCCGGAGCAGGACGGGATCGCTGCGGATCAGCACCGACGCGCCGATCAGCACCACGCTGACCGCGACCATCAGCACCGCGAAGCGCATCGCGGTCGCCCCGCCGCTGACCAGCACGACCGCGGCCGCCAGCGGAGCGATCACCACTCCCGCCCAGACGAGGCCACGGAGCAGGCGCGCGTTGTGTCCCGCTTGGGGGTCCCGTTCCGGCATGGGCGCAGATGTTACCGAGAGTGCGCCCGGGGCGAAACGGCCGAGCGCCGGGACGGCACACCGGACCATGGAGCGCTCGGCCCCTCGGGGGATTGCCGTCCCGTGGGCAACAGGTGTGGCCCACGGGACGGAAGTGACTAACCCGCTGCCAGTGCGCCGTCCGAGCTGAAGACCAGACCCACCGAGATGGTGCCCTGCTTCAGGCCGGTCTTGGTGAGCGGGCCACCGGCGTCCAGCGTGGTGAAGGTGCCGGCCTGGAACCCGTACGTCTCCACGAGGCCCTGCTGGCACTTGGGCCGCTGCGGGCACTCCGCCGGGCCGCCCAGGACCGTCGCCGTGCCGGAGCACTTGGACGCCAGGTCGGAGAGGGTCTTCAGGCCGTACTTGTCGGCGAACGCCTGCGTGGTGGCGAAGGCGTTCTGGTCCTGCGCCGTGCTGGCCTGCCCGAACGCCAGGCCGCTCTTGTCGCCGAGCGCCTTGAGGTTGGTGACCGTGGTGTTCAGGTCGGGCGAGGACGGGTCCTTGGCGTCCTTGCCCTCGACCTTGCCGGCCAGGAAGTACGCCAGGGTCGCCGCGTACTCCGGGACGACCTGGATGTCGCCCTTCTCGAGGGCCGGCTCGTACAGCTCGCGGTTGCCGATCTGCTGGACCTTGACCGTGTAGCCGGCCGCGGTCAGCGCGATGCCGTACAGCTCGCCGAGCGTGGCGCTCTCGCTGAAGTCCGCGGCGCCGACGGTGATGTTGCCGCCCGCGCCCTTGGTGATGCCGGCGGTCACGTTGTTCGCCGTGGCGAACTCCTGCGCGGCGGCCTTGGACGACTTGCGGTCGATGTCGACCGCCTTGTTCAGGTCGATCAGCTTGCTGGTGTCGAGGGCCGCGGAGACCTTGTCGAGCGCGGCGATGAGCTCGGGGGTAGCGGCCTTCTTGTTGATGGCCGGAATGACGTTGTCGGTGTTCTGCAACTGCTTGTCGTCGGTGAGGACCACCAGCGCGTCACCGGCGACCGGTGCGCAACCCGCGCCGCCACCCGCGGCCACCGACGCCGGAGCCTCGGTGCCGGACGAGCCGGCCTCACCACAACCCGCGAGCACGACGGCCACGGCAAAAACGCCGGCCGCCCGCAAAAGATTTCGACGCATTACTGCCGCCTTCTGTGTCCCGGCACGGCCCTGGTGGCCGTGCCGCGTGTCCGACGGGCAGCCGGAAAAGCGATGCCCGTAAAGTTGCCTACCCAGCCATTCCTACTCGCCGGGTATGACAAGATCATTATTCCGATGCCGGAGTGTTATCCGGCCGGGGCCGCCGCAGGTTGTGCCCGACGTCTCCTGACCCGCAGCGCAGGCGGTGTGACCAGGCGCTGGACCAGGGCGAGCAGCCCTTCGACGGCGAGTGCGAGCAGCGCCACAGCGAGCCCGCCGGCGACGATCTGGCCACCACCTCCGTTGCTCATCCCGATCCCGAACCCGGCGCTGATGATCTGACCGAGACCACCGCCGTTGACGAACGCGGCCAGTGCCGCGGTCGCCACCACCTGGACTGCGGCGGTGCGCAGCCCGGCCGCCAAATACGGCGCCGCGAGCGGCAACTCCACCTGACGCAGCAACTGTCCGCCGGACAATCCCATTCCCCGCGCGGCGTCCCTGGTTTCCGGGTCGATCGATCGCAGACCGGTGTACGCGTTGGCGAGCAACGGCGGCACCGCGAACACGGCGAGCGCCACCACGACCGGCGGTTTGCCGAAGCCGAGCGGGGTGAGCGGCAGGATCGTGAGCAGCGCCAACGTCGGGATCGCGAGCGTGAGGTTGGCCACAGTGATCACCGCGCCGCCGCCCCGGCCGCGGTGACCGAGCCAGATGCCGATGGGCCAGCCGACGGCGCAGCCGAGCAGCACCGCCCAGAAGCTGATCACCAGGTGCTCGCCCAGCCGGTCCAGGAGCCCGCCCGGGTTGGTCCAGTTGAGCGGGTCGTTGAACCAGACGAAGCCCTCCTCGAAGTAGTTCACGCGGCCCGTCCCCTCGTCCACGGGGTGAGCAGCCGCCCGATACCGGTCAGGGTCAGGTCGAGCACGAGCGCCAGGCCCACGCAGAGGATCGCCCCGGTCATGATCTGCGCCTTGTAGAAGTTGTTCCGGAAGCCGCTCATGATCAGGTCACCGAGGCCGCCCTGGCCGATCAGCGAACCGACCGTGACGAGCGCCACGGTCGACACGGTCGCGAGGCGGATGCCGGTCAGGATCCCGGGCAGGGCCAGCGGCAGTTCGACGCGCCACAGCCGGCCGAGCCGCCCGTATCCCATGCCCGTGGCCGCCTCCAGCACCTCGGCCGGCACCTGGGTGAGCCCGGCGAGAGCGTTGCGGACCAGCACCAGCAACGCGTACATGACCAGGGCGATCAGGACCGAGCTGGTGTTGGTGGTGCCGACCAGCGGGGCCAGGAGCGCGAGCAGTGCCAGCGAGGGAATCGTGTAGAGAACCCCGGAGAGTGCGAGAATCGGCGCGGTCAGCGGTCTGATCCAGTAGGCGGCGACAGCGAGTGGCAGTGCGACCACCAGGGCGATGAGAATCGTCTGCGCGGTCAGTCCGGCGTGGAAACTGAGCGCGGAGCCGATCGCGTCGGCGTTCTCTTGGACGTACCGCCAGGAGAACCAGGGGTTCCCCGGGCCGTCATCGGCGGGGGCGGCGACCGGCGCGTGCAGCGCCGGTCCCCACGACAGGAAGGGCATACGTGGACGCTACCTCTGCATCGATCACGCTGGAGGACGTCGGAAAGGTGTATCCGGACGGCACCGCCGCCGTCTCCGGGTTCAGCCTCGAGGTGCGCGCCGGTGAGCTGACCGTCCTGATCGGGCCCTCCGGGTCGGGCAAGTCGACCATCCTGCGGATGATCAACCGGCTGATCGAGCCGACCAGCGGACAGATCCTGATCGACGGGCGCGACGTCCTGAAGCAGGACCCGGTCGAGCTGCGCCGGCAGATCGGCTACGTGATCCAGAACGTGGGACTCTTCCCGCACCACAACGTCCGGACCAACGTCGGCACCGTGCCGCGCCTGCTGGGCTGGGACCGCAAGCGGACCGAGGCCCGCGCCGACGAACTCCTCGACCTGGTCGGCCTCGACCCGGCACGCTATGCGAAGCGGTACCCGCACGAGCTCTCCGGCGGTCAACGCCAGCGTGTCGGCGTGGCCCGGGCACTGGCCGCGGACCCACTGGTGCTGCTGATGGACGAGCCGTTCTCCGCGGTCGACCCGATCGTCCGGGCCCGGCTGCAGGAGGAGTTCCTGCGCCTGCAGGCCTCGGTGCGCAAGACCATCGTCCTGGTCACCCATGACATCGACGAGGCGGTCCGGATGGGCGACCGGATCGCGGTGCTCGCCGAGGGCGGCAAACTCCTGCAGTTCGCTCCGCCCGCCGAGCTGCTCAGCCGGCCGGCGTCACCCGAGGTACGCGACTTCGTCGGCGCCGACCGCGGCATCCGCCGACTCGCCGTGACCCCGGTACGGGACGTGATGAGCCCGTACGACGGCCCGACCGACGGCCTGCCCACCGTCGAGGCCACCGCCAGCCTGCACGACGCGCTGGCCGTGATGCTCACCGACGACAGCGAGACCGTCGTCGTGGTCGAGAACGGCCGCCCGGTGGGTTCGGTCACTCGGGCGGCCGTGTTTCAGGTGCCGGCGACGGTCTGAACGTCACCGGGTCCCGCGCCAGCCACCGAGCGTGGCCAGGCCGATGATCCAGCCGACGAACAGGCCGTACGACGCGCCGGACCCGGCCGCCCGGAACGCGCCCAGCAGGGACGGGTTGCTGAGGAACAGCGTGGCGAGCAGGGCCGCGAACCCGCCCGCGAAGATGTACGCGGCCCAGCCGGCGAAGAACTGGCTGATGGTGCCGCGCGCCCGAGCGAGCTGGGAACCGGGCAGCAGGTAGAGGAAGAGGAAGGTCAGGACGACGACCAGGATCGCCTTGAGGTCGCCGACGATCACGTCACGCAACGAGTCGTCGGTGTCGAAGCTCCAGTGCGGCCAGGCCAGCAGTTGCAGCCACCATCCACCGGCCGTCTCCGGGTCGGTGTTCTCCACAGCCCAGTCCGCATACCAGGGGCTGCCGAAGACGAGTACGAGCACCAGAGCCGCGAGTGTGCCCGCGCCTGGTGCGGTCTTATATCGATTACCGAGAGCCATGCGCCCGCTATTCCCAGCGGGGCACGCCTCTCAAACGACGACCGTCACTACTTGCTCAGATAATCGATGAACGCGGCGCGCAGCAGCGGCTCCAGCTCGCCCAGATCGCGGCCTTCCAGCTCGCGCCAGAGGGCGGCGGCCTCGTCGACGGTCGGTCCGATCGAGTTCGGTGCGCCGTCGAGGGAGGCGGCCTCGTCAGCGTCCGGCAGGTGCTGCAGCACCGACCAGTAGAACTTGACGTCGTGGTGCTCGCGGGCCTTGGCGAAGGCGCGCTCGCGCAGCACCTCGGTGGGCAGGGCGTCCAGTTCGGCGAAGCTGGCGGTCATGAACGAAGCTTAGATCAGCGCGCGGCACCCCACGGGCCGTCATCCCAACGGTCGCTGCGCGCGGGCGGCGCCGCCGGGGTGTTCCAGGTCTCCGGGGAGGCCGGTGACCAGTTCGCCGTGCCGCTGGAGGGTGCCGCGTTCCACTCCTCGGTGGAGCCGGAGGTGTAGGCGCTCCCATACGTCTCCACCAGACGGGTGACGATCAGGCCGGCGGAGAACACGGCCGCGGCGATCGCGAACAGCGCGATGTCGAGCTCACGGCGGTTCTCGAAGTCGAGGAAGAGCGTCAGCGCGGTGACCGCGAACAGGGTGCCGAAGATGCCGCCGCGACGCCCGTACGCACTGGTGCCGGCGAGCAGCGCGAGGCCGAGCGCGATGCCGGTCCACTCGAGGCCGGTGCCGGGCACGATCGGGGTGGCCGACTGGGCGGACAGGATGACGCCCGCGCCGACGGCGAAGACCGTGGAGACGATCAGCGCGAGGACGACCGGCACGGCGGCCATGGTGCCCTGCCGGCGGGCCGGGTCGCCGAACGGGCGTGGCCGGCCGAAGAACCGGCGGACCGGCCCGATCGCCCCCACACCGCCGCCGAGCACGGCCAGCAACGCGAAGCCGCCGAAGAGGATGAAGGCCTGGTCGGTCGGGTCCCAGTCGCCCTGCACCACGATCGGCTCGACCCGCAGCTGGATGTAGACGATCACGCCCAGTCCCGCGGCCAGGCTGGCCGCCCACCCGGGCACGTGGAGCGTCACGACGAACAGGGCCACCACGAGGCCACCGGCCGCACCGATGATCAGGGCCGGGACCAGCGCCTGGAGGACGCCCTTGTCGCCGTTCTCCGCATACTGCATGGCGGCGGCCAGGGCGACCGGGCCGAGCGCCAGGTTCGGTGCGCCGGCGCGCAGGCTCAGCCCGGCGCCGAGCGTGAGCAGGCCGATCGCGGCGCCGGTGACCAGCAGCGAGTCGAGCGCGGGCCGCTGGAGCGCGCCGGAGTCCTCACGCCACAGGAAGAAGCCGAGGACACCCGCGACGACCAGGAGGATGACCTCCCAGCCGAGATGGATGCCGAGCCGGTCGCGCCCGTCCTCGTCGCCGACCGGGGTCAGCGACCCGGTGGTGACCGGGGCGTTGAGCGACTGGTCGAGCGTGGTCCCGGCGGTGTCGTCGTACTGCACGCGGCGCCGGTAGGCCGCCGGGTCGGTTGCGGCGGGCTCGCCACCGGGCCGGCGGAAGGTGGTCTCGTCGTAGGCCATGTTCCGCGCCTCCTCACGCCTCCACGAGCGGTTCGAGGCGCACGCTACTCCGGCTTATGGTCGCCCGCCGCAAAGCATACGGATACGAGACGGCCTCAGTTCAGAGGCTAGATGACTTCGACAAACGTCAACGTCGGCCAGACGGCCGGTCGGAGTCGTCATCCTGACGATCGGGCTGCTCCGGCACCCTGCAGGAGCGCTCCAGCCAGAGCGCCGCACCGATCAGCGCGAGCGCCGCGACCAGGCCACCGGCCGTGGCGGGCACGTCCTCGCGGGCCGCGTCGGTGGGCTCCAGCAGCAGCCAGCCGAGCAGTCCGGCGGAGAAGCCGGCGAAGATCGCGCCGACCAGCGAGGAGGCCTTGGCCAACGCGACATACCGGGCGACCATCAGCGGCTGGACCGGCAGCGCGCCGGGCTTGCGCTGGATTCGCGCGCTGGTGTTCTGCGCGAGCAGGCCCTCGGCGACCGCGAGCACGGCCAGCACGAACACCGGCGTCCAGGGCAGGGCGGGCAGGCGCGAGTAGGTGAAGCTGAGCACCAGCCAGCCCACCGCGGCGGAGGCGAGTCCGGCCACCACGAGCACGGAGATGCTCGTCGGCCGCAGCGAGGGGTCGGTCCGGCGGCCTTCCGGGTTGGCGCTCACGCCTTCGACTCTAGCGACAGATCCGGGCGGGGGCTCATCGTGGCGAGGTCGTCCGCGAGGTCCGGCGCGTTGAGCAGGTCGGTGAGCCAGCCGTGTCCGGGCAGCCTGCCGTGCGGATGGATGTCGATCCACGGCCGCAGCACGAACGCACGCAGATGGGCGCGCGGGTGCGGCAGCGTCAGCTCGGGGTCGTCGCTGAGCACCGGCGTGCCGTCCGTCTCCCACACCGCGATCACGTCGACGTCCAGCGTGCGGGGGCCGAAGCGGCGGTCCGGGTCACGGACCCGGCCCTCGGCCGATTCGCACGCCCGTGCCAGCTCCAGCCAGTGCCGCGGGCTTGCGCTCTCGTCGTTCACGAGCACAACAGCATTGATGTACGGAGGCTGAGCACGGTCGCCCCAAGGAGGCGTCTCGTACACGCCGGAGACCAGCTGCACGCTCTCGCCGAGCAGGTCGACGGCGGCGCGCAGGTGTGCGATCCGGTCGCCGAGATTGCTGCCCAGGGAGAGGATCGCCCGGGTCACGACCGGCTCCGCCGCAGGGTGACGGCGACGTCCGCGAACTCGTGCGGGATCGGCGCCTGCGGCTTGTGCACGGTGACCTCGGCCGCGGCCACCCGCTCGTCGGCGAGGCAGACGTCGAGCAGCCGGTCGGCGAGCCGTTCCAGCAGGTTGACGGGCTCGCCGGTGAGCACCTCGACGAGGCTGCCGGCCAGCTCGCCGTAGTGGACGGTGTCGGCCACGTCGTCGGTCTCGGCGGCACGGCTCAGATCCAGGTCCAGCCGCACGTCCACGACGAAGTCCTGGCCCTGCTCCCGTTCGAAGTCGTAGACGCCGTGATGCCCCCGTGCACGCAGCCCGGTCAGCGTGATCCGGCCGGTCATCGTCGCTCCTGTCGATCGTCGCGCGCGTCTCGCGTACCCCTGAATCTCGGTGACCCGGTGGCGCGCCAGACCGCAAGCGCGTCGACGGTCGCGCCCACCTCGTGGACCCGGACCCCCCACGCGCCGGAAGCGACCGCCAGCACCGACGTGGCCAGGGTGGCCGCCTCGCGGCCACCGACCGGCCGCGGCGTGCCGTCCGGGCCGGCCAGCAGATGACCCAGATAGGTCTTGCGGCTCGAACCGAACAGCAGCGGGAACCCGAGATCGATCAGGACGTCGAGGTGCGCGCTGAGCGCCCAGTTGTGCTCGGCGCGCTTGGCGAACCCGAGACCCGGGTCCAGCACGATCATGCCCGGGTCGACGCCGGCGGCGACCGCCTCGTCGGCACGGGCCCGCAGCTCGTCACGGACCTCGGCGACCACATCGGTGTACTCGGCCAGCCTCTGCATGTCCCGGGAGTGCCCGCGCCAGTGCATCAGCACCCACGGGCAGCGCGCCGCCGCGGCGACCGCGGCCATGTCCGGATCGGCGAGCCCGCCGGAGACGTCGTTGATCACCACCGCACCGGCGGCGAGCGCGGCCTCGGCGACCGCGGCACGGGTCGTGTCGATGCTGACCGGTACGCCCTCGGCGAACAACCGCTCGATCACCGGAACGACCCGATCGGTCTCCGTCTTGGCGTCCACTCGCTGAGCGCCGGGCCTGGTCGATTCACCCCCGATGTCGATGACGTGCGCACCTTGACGAAAAAGGTCGACGCCGTGCTGAACCGCGGCGTCGACATCGGTGTATCTCCCACCGTCGGAGAAGGAATCCGGCGTGACATTGAGGACACCCATCACCACCGGGTGATCCCGGAGCAGCAGGTCAGAGCCTGTGACCTGCGCGTCTGTCGGGTTAGTCGGCACAGGAGAAGGGTAGTTTTCGAACACGTGTACGATTCGACGTGACTCCTATTCATCCACTCCTTCACCTTGGGTAACGAAACGGGCGCTTGTTGCTCGCAAGTACGGGCCGTACTCTTCGGAACTGGGCATCATGAAGTAACCGAAGAGAGCAGATGAGCATGGCAGGGCCCGAACGGCTCACTCGACGTGGTGGGCCAGAGGTAGCACCATATGGGCGTTGCCGCACGGCTTCACAACTGCAGCGTGTCCGTACCCCCCATACCGGACACGGGGAGGTTTACCGATGATCGCCACCGAGCTCGCCATCCTGGCGGCTGAGCCAGCAGGCAGCATCAACACCGAAGGAATCGTCACCTTCTTCGCGAGCAACATCGCTCCGATCCTGCTCGCGGTCCTCGGCGTGATCTTCATCGGCCGCGCCAGTCGCGGCGAGATCTCCAAGGTTCTCACCAGCTCGGCGATCGCGATCGTGGGCCTGGCGTTCATCGCCGGCGCCGCGACTCTCTTCTTCGTCGGCGAGTCGATCATCGACCTGATCTTCAACTGAGATGCGGCTCCGGACCGACGACGACATCTACCGGGCGCGCCTGGTCTATCTCGGCCCGCCCGGCTACACGCTGCCGGTACACCTTCCGTACGCGCAGTACGGCATGTTCGTCGTACTCGTGCCGCTGTTCATGTTCCTGCACTACCTGATCACGCTGAAGTTCGACCCGTTCCCGGCCTGGGAGATCGCCCTGGCCATGGTCACCACTTCGTACGTGTTCCGGCACGTCGACCCGGACCGGCCGGCCCGGGTCGTGATCCGCACAGCGCTCACCGACTGGCGTCGCACCCGCGAGCCCGCGGTGGAGCAGCGCGATCCGAGACTTGTCGCCACTCGCATCCGGGTTCGGGAGGAGTTGGTATGACCGGCTGGACTGTCGTGCGTCTCGGTGGGGTCTCCGCATGACCGGAACTCCTCCGCACGGGCATCCCCGCGCGGATGCCTCGTCGACAGGCAGGCAGAGTAACGGTGTGCGCTCGAACAACTACTCGCCGCCTGATTCGCTGGACGACGCTGACGAGTTCGTTCCCGCGCCCGGACACGGTGGCGTGGGGGTGTTCCAGGCGCCGCAACCCGTGCGACCTCGCGGTTCGTCCGTGGACACCACGATGGACATCGACTCCCCGTTCCTGGACCTGTTCGGCGGTACGACGAGTACCCGTCCGAGTGATCTTTACGCGAAACCGGTGGAATCCGAACCGGACCGGGGATTCGGACTCAATGGATCCAACGGTTCCGAGGCGTCGCCGGGGTGGGACGGAGCACCGTTCACGCGGGCGCCGGTCGGCCCCAAGGCGGACTTCTTCCCGGACCCGCCCGTCGAGACGCCGGCCGCCTCGGCGCCTCCCGCGGTGACACCTCCCGTCATCGACGAGGACGACTGGAGCGAGTTCGACGAGTGGCCCTCGTCGGCGCCGGCGCGCTCACCGCGTACCCCCTCTGCGCCTGCCGCATCGCCGGTGTCGCCCCCGTTGCCCGCGCCCGCCTCGATCGCGCCCTCCTCGCCCGCCCTGTGGCAGCAGGCGCCGTCGGCGCCCCTCCCGGTCCCCGTGCCGGAGAAAGCGCCGGCCAAGCGCACGGAGAAGGCGCCCGCGAAGCGCGAGAAGACCAAGGAGGTCAAGCGCCGCGAGCCGAAACCGGCCAAGCCGGCGCCGCTGCGGCCGCAGAAGCTCAAGTTCAGCGACCGCGACCCCGCCATGGAGCTCGCGATCAGCGAGATCGCCGGGCACCTGACCTTCACCCAGAGCACGGTGACCGCGTGGTATCACCTGCCCGAGGTGCGCTGGGCCTTCCGGCCCGACGCGGAGCGCGAGGCACTGCTCAGCGCCATCTCCGAGCAGTACGCGGGACTCGCCGGCTTCCGGCTGCACCTGCGCCGGACCACGCGCCCGTTCCCGGCCGACGAGTGGGCCCGCACGGTCGACTCGTTCACCACCAAGCCGCTGCCCGACGTGCACGGCGCCACCTCCTGGTCCAACCACCTGGTCGCGGCACAGCGGCACCTGCTCTCGGTGAACCACGCGGAGGGCCAGACCTATCTGGGGGTGACGTTCGCGCGGCGCTCGCTCGGCGACACCTTCTCCGAGCGGATCCTGCGGGTCTTCGGCCGAGGCACCTCCGACGGCGAACGCCGCAAGCTGGGCCGGACCGTCGAGCAGTTCGACGAGGTGCTCAACGCGTTCGGCATGCGCGGGCGCCGGGTAACACCCCAGGAACTGGAGTGGCTGCTGTACCGCTCGGTGGCGCTGTGCATGGCGCCGCCCGGCCTGCTCTCGCCGGTCACCAACGGCCACTGGGAGACCGGTGACCTGCTCGCGCTGACCGAGCAGGTGGAGCGCTACCGCACGCCGTACGGGTCGACCGTCAAACTCGTCAACCGGATGTCCGGCGAGGAACGGCACGTCGCGGTCCTCTCGGTCGGCCGGATGGAACCCCTGGAGATCCCGGAGAAGCACGAGCCGTGGATGCACTTCCACGAGCGGCTGCCCTGGCCGATGGAACTCTCCTCGCGCATCGACATCCTCGGCTCCAACAGCTCCTTCAAGAACCTCGAACACCGGCTCCGCATGATCCGCTCACAGCAGCTGGACTACGCGGAGCACGGCATCGACGCACCACCGGAACTCGAACGCCTCGCCAAGCGCGCCCTGGTCATCGGCGACGAGATGACCACCGGCCTCCCGGTCGAGTCGGCCCGCGCGCACGGCTGGCACCGGATCGCGGTCGGCGGCGCCACCCGCGAGGAGTGCCTGGAACGCGCCCGGCGCCTGATCCAGCTCTACTCCCGTGAGCTGCGCATCTCGCTGCAGCACCCGAAGAACCAGGACCAGCTCGCCCGGGAATTCATCCCGGGCGAACCGATCGCCAACACCGGATACGTACGCCGGATGCCGGTCAAACTGCTCGCGGCGGCCCTGCCCCAGGCGGCCTCCACGGTCGGTGACCGCCGAGGCGACCTGATCGGCCGCACGGCGGGAACCTGCCGGCGCCCCGTCTTCCTCGACCTGCACTTCCCCATGGAAGTACGCGAACGCTCCGGCCTCGGCGTCTTCGTCGCCGAACCCGGCGGTGGCAAGTCGACCCTGATGGGCGCGCTCGGCTACTTGAACGCCCGCCGCGGCGTCCAGGTCACCCTGCTCGACCCGTCCGGCCCGCTCGCCCGGCTCTGCCAGATGCCGGAACTGCGCCCCTACAGCCGCGTTCTGAACCTCACCGGCTCGGAACAGGGAACCCTGGCGCCGTACGCCCTGATCCCCACCCCCGTTCGCTCCGAGTTCCCCACCGGCCCGTCCGGCGACCGCGAGTTCGAGATCGCCGTCTCCAACGCCCGCGCCGAACGCCGCATGCTCGTCCAGGACATCTGCTCGATGCTGGTGCCGCCGCAGGTCGCCCGGGAAGCATCCACGGCCACCCTGCTCCGGCACGCGGTCCGGCAGGTCCCGGCCGAGGAGTCGTCCACTCTCGACGACGTCGTCCGTACCCTCCAGGGCCTCGACAACGACGAGGGCAAGGAACTCGCGAACCTCCTCCTGGACACCGCCGAGATGCCGCTGGCCCTGCTCTTCTTCGGCCACCCCCCGCAGCACCTCCTGGGCGCCGACGCCGCACTCACGGTCATCACCATGGCCGGCCTCCGCCTACCCGACCTGAAAATCGAGCGCGAGTACTGGTCGGCCGAGGAATCCCTGGCCCTGCCGATGCTGCACACGGCCCACCGCCTGGCGGTACGCCGCTGCTACGGCGGTTCCATGTCGTCCCGCAAAATGGTCGGCCTGGACGAGGCCCACTTCATGGAAGGCTGGCGCTCCGGCCGCAGCTTCCTGGTCCGCCTCGCCCGAGACTCCCGCAAGTGGAACCTGGCAGCACTGGTCGCCTCCCAGAACCCGAAGGACATCCTGGGCCTGGACGTGCAGAACCTGGTCTCGACGGTCTTCGTGGGCCGCATCGCCGAGGACCAGGAAATCGCCTCCGAAGCCCTCCGCCTCCTCCGGGTCCCGGTACACGACGGCTACGAGGCGACACTTGCCTCCCTGTCCCAGGTCGACACCTCATCCCAGCAACGCCTGGGCTTCCGCGAATTCGTCATGCGAGACGTGGACGGGCGAGTCCAGAAGGTCAGAGTCGACGTGTCTTACGTCGACGGCTTGCTCGAACATCTGGACACGACGCCGGGCGTGGCCCAACCGGCGGTACCGGTGCCCCTCCCGTCCGAGCCGGAGGTGTGAGATGGCGCGGCGGGGAGTGGCGTTTGTTACAGCCTTGTTTGTGATGGTGGTGGGGTCTATTGCTTGGGCGGTGGCGGCACCGCAAGGCGCATACGCAGCGCCGACAGCTCAGGCGCCGGGCGGCGCGTGCAGTGTCGAAGAGTGGCAGCAGGACATCCCGGGCTGCGTTCAAAGGCTAGCTAAGGTCACAGATCAAAGACTTGACTGCCTCGGCCCGCCTACGGCAAGCGCGCCCGACTCTGGGCTGGCCGGCTGGTTCGCCGAACGCCCGGAGTCATCGACCAGTAGCAGCTTTCCTGGCTTGTACAGTGATTATGGATATGCAGGTTACAGCTACTCTACATATGACTTAGGCTGTACATCAGCAATCAGCGAGGCTGACGTCAGGGTCGAAACAACTATTGCCAACGGCGAGCTAATGATAGCAACTGCCGTGATCGGTGCATCTAACGCCCTTAGGGAGCGCGCCTGGAATCCAGAAGCTCTCTGGGGATGGGCGGATCCGCTCGTAGACCAGGCGACTAAGGCAATCTACGAGAAGGTATTCACCGTGTTCGGCGTGGTGACGCTGGCAATCGTTGGAGTATATCTACTTTGGCGATCCAGACAAGCCGAGATGGGGGCTGCAACCACCACCACGGGCTGGGCAATACTAATCATGGTCATTGTCACCGCAATCGCCGCCTGGCCCATTCGCTCCGCCAATATTGCTGACCAAACGTTGATCAGCACGCTTGGCGTCGTCCACGATGCAGTTGGTCCTCGTCCTGAACAACAGAGTGACGATTGCGCTCTCGGACCTCAGGCATGTACGGACGACAGATCACCCGCGGTTCGCGCTAGTGACACTGCGACTGAAACCATGCTCTACCGCAATTGGCTACGAGGCCTACTCGGGTCGGCCGACAGCGAAACGGCGAAGAAGTACGGTGAGGCGCTTTACGACGCCCGTGTTTTGACATGGGACCAGGTCGAGGACATCCGAAACAACCCCGAAACTCGCGACGCGATGCTCAATCAGAAGAGAGAGCAGTGGATGAGGGTCGCTGAGCAGATTAAAGGCGAAGATCCGGAGGCTTACCAATACCTGCAGGGCACTAACGGCATGGAGCGGGTAGGCGCCGGATTCATTGCCATGTTGGCCGCGTTCCTATACGCCATGTTCGATATCACAGCATCTCTCCTAGTGCTCCTCGGTTTCCTCGTTTTTAGATGGGCTGTGATCGCCGCCCCTATCCTCGGAACAATCGGACTCCTCAGGCCAGCCAGCGCTGGAATTCGGCGCCTTGGAAACGCGGTTGTAGCAGCAATCTTCAACATCGCTATCTTCGGCACCGGCGCAGCCATTTATCTATTCGCGGTTGACCTAATCATGAACACCGCAAGCCTGGCTGGCTGGCTTCAAGTCGTATTGGTGTGGCTTACCGGTGTGGTGGGGTGGTTGCTTCTTCGTCCGTATCGCCGAGTCACTCAGCTTGGCGGTAAAGACAGTGCTGCCGCGATCGCCTCAGCCGGTTCGTGGCATCGGCGCTTCTTCCGTGACATGCGAGAGGCCGCGAAGCTTGAGGTTGCCGAGGGCGGAGGCACTCGCGAGCCGACCTTCGGCAAAGATGGCCGCCCCGTCTACCTGGAGCAGCGCAGTCTTCGCCCTGAAGCACGCCTCGAAGACCCGGCACACTCCGCTGGCAGTCGCGGCGCCTTGAATAGCGTAGAGACAGGTGCTGCAGTCGTGGCGACCCGTCCTGATGGCACTGAATCTGCCCGGGAGGACGTGCCGGTCGACTCCTCAAAACCCCGCAGCCTCCCCGCGCCTGCTCGCGCTCGAAGTACTTCTGACTGGACCGAACCTGACGTCGCCGAACGCCCAACCTCCTATGCGATCTACCGGCCAGAGACGGGCTCGACCACACAGGAGCCAGCGAACCCCCGGGTGCGGTCCGAGGTCAGGTGAGCTAGGTGGCTGGAGTTGTCGAGCGCGGCCTCACCGGGATCTTCCGGTCCCGATGGGGGGTTGCTCTGGTGCTTGCCCTCATCGTTCTCTTCGTGGTCGGACTCGGACGGCTCTTCTCAGATGGCAGTCCGACGCCCTCACTGGGCGCAGGGAGCCCAGCGCCCGCAATCAGCGTCGACCCCTCTGAGGACGACAGCATCATCTCGCCCGAGCCGCCGCCGACCCCGAAAACAAGCCCCGGTCGCGCAGAACCAGAACAAGTGGCGTACGCATTCGCCTCAGCGTGGGTTGATCATGTGGACATCACTTCAAAGAAGTGGCTTGACCGACTTCTCCCAAACACCACTGAGCAACTGTCAGACCAACTCCGAGGTGTAGACCCGGCCGGAGTGCCGGCTAACCGAGTAATCGGCAAGCCAGAACTAGTTGCGATTAACGATTCTATGGTGAACGCGATAGTCACCATGGACGCCGGAAAACTGAGCCTGCGGCTCGTGGCTCCGGAGGGAACCTGGCTGGTCGATGGCATCGACTGGGAGCCAGCGTGAGAGTTGCGCGGCCGCGGAAAGTTGTCGTCCTTGTCGCCCTCGTCCTCACGCTTGCCCTGCTCTGTTGTGGTGGAGGCCTCACAGTCTTCGTAGTCAATGGCGTGGACGATGAGGGTCAAAACCAACTGAACGCAGCTTTGGGCTGCGGTCAGGGCGGTGTAGTCGACCCCGACTCAAAGCTGCCACGCATTCGCCCCTATGGCTCTGCACAGCTCCGTAATGCAGCAATTATCATCGATGTCGGCTCGCAACTGCAGATGCCGCCCCGCGCATGGGTGATTGCCGTGGCTACCTCGATGCAAGAGTCGCGCCTGAACAATCTCGGACATCTTGGCGCCCGCAACGACCACGACTCACTCGGCCTATTTCAGCAGCGTCCAAGCTCGGGCTGGGGTACCCCGGAGCAGATCCGAGATCCCGTTTACGCCAGCACGAAGTTCTACAAGAAACTCCAGACCATTGAGGGATGGGAGGCAATGTCGCTGACCCGAGCCGCTCAAGCAGTGCAGATTAGTGCGTACCCTGACGCCTACGCGAAGCATGAAATGCTGGCCACCCGGATCGTCAACTCCCTAGCCGACGGTGCCGCGAACGCGGTCGGCAGCTCGACGAGTATGGTCTGCGCAGCGGCAGGACAGGTGGCGGCCTCCGGATGGACTATTCCCCTACGAGCTGGTGTCGGGTCAGGATTCAGGACTGCATCACGGCCCAACCACCAGGGTGTCGACCTGAGCATTGGAAAGTACACTCCGATCGCAGCGGTAGCGAGCGGTGTCGTATCACTCGTTAAGTGCGATGAGGACTTCCGAAATCGGAAAAGCTGCAATGTGGATGGCTACCCGGGTAAGGGAGGCTGCGGCTGGATGGTCGAAATCCTGCATGCCGGCAACGTCATGACGCGGTATTGTCATCTCGTGCAACGGCCCTTTGTGCGCGAGAACCAGCAGGTAGCCGCAGGTGACGTCATCGGACGGGTCGGCTCAAGCGGCAACTCGTCCGGCCCGCACCTACACTTCGAAGTTCACCTCAACAATGATCGCTCCAGTAGCGGCGCCGTTGACCCGGTGGTATTCATGCGGGAGCAAGGAGCATCTCTAGGTAGTGACGGATGATCAGCGGACCGATGCCAGAACCCTTTTCTGATAGGGCTAGTGGGGAGCTAGAGGCGCCGCGCCCAATAGTCCCGACTCCTGCAACGATGGGTGGGCAGCTGCGTGGTCGACGCATATTGGTCGGCGCACCAGGTCTAGGATGGCGGGCTGACCTAAGAGCCGATGAGAAGGTCATACAAGGCAGCCGAACATATGTGCCAGTAATGGCCGAGGCAGAGTGGTATCGAGCCGAGTCTGAACAAACCGAAGTATTCGCGGCATTGGTACCAGTAGAGCGTGTCTGGGTCGAAGAGTACGGCTTTCCCGGCATGCGCGAACCCGAGGTCCCAGTCACCCGCCTTGTTTCGCTTGACGAGCCGCCGCGTCGTCCGCCGATTCCAGCCGGCGACTCCGGCCTCCTAACCGGCCGACGTGTCGTTCGATTATTGGAGGACGGTCGGGAACAACGCGGTTTGCGCGCCGTTACCGAACTCTACACCAGCGACTGCGGGGATATCTGCTTGAGAGTCGCCGAGGAACTCGACTGGTATCGCTGGGCCTGGGACGGGAAGACGCCTAGAACGCTAGAAATGCCCGCACATCTAACCTGGGTTGAGTAGATCCTACGCTGACACTGCCTTACAAACTCGCCAGCCACCTTGATCCACTAGAGAGAACTGCCATGACGAGCTATCGCGTCCCTTCTGGCCAGAGATGGTGCGCGTAAGCTCAGCCGTGACAACACTGTTGGAACCGCTGGTGACTTCCTGCAGATTGGACCAGCTGACCGATATCCCCACGGAATAGTCCTGCTCCCGGCGATGGGTATCTTCCCGAAACTGGAGTAGCTGCTCGAATTCGCCGCCTGACTCGCACTGATACAGCGCAGCTTGCTCGTCGTCCTCAGTAATGAAGAAGGCACCTAGAAAGCTCACCACTACGGCTTTCGGAGCTGTCCGTTCGATCTCAGTGGCGTCATCGTAGAGTGAAAGCAGAACGGGCACGCCACCTAAACACAGCAACACCGCCATACCTCCAGCAAGCGCTACCCCTAACCGCGCTCGGCGGCTCTTCAGCCAGCCACTTCTTCGCGCCGCTGCGCTAGACCGCTCAGCTACGGGCCCTGACGTCACGATGGCACCGCCAGTCGTGCCCGTTGTGGATGGCGGTACGGCTTCCGTGCCCGTCTCGGGATCGCGCGGCTGCATACATACGACAGTAGTTCGTAGTTGGGCGGGAGGGTGGATCACGTCTCCAAGACCAGGAAGTCGACGTGGAAGCCCCAGTGTTTTTGGATCTCCACTATGGCTTGTTTGATCACGGTTAGGTCGTTGGGGGAGATCGGGGCGCCGTCGGACCACTGTGGGGAAAGTGGGAGGTAGAAGCCGTAGCTCAGCAAGCCCCGTTCGACCGGGAGGTTCATCGTGTGGCCGGCGAACTCGAGCCTCATGGTTTCGCGGTCGAGGCTTTGCAGGAGGACGCCTGTGTCGGTGCGGGCTGCCTGGCTGTCGAGGTCCTGGACGCCCATGCTGGCTCCTCTCAGGCTGCCGGGTCGATCTCGGTCAAGGACGTTACGGACTGGTTGTTGTCCAAGGCTCGGCGTTCGATCGCGTTCCAGATGCCGTCGGCTCGGGGGTTGTGGGTCCAGGCGGTCACCTCGCCTGCGGCGTTCTCGGCGTAGCGTTCGGAGAGGCGGCCCCAGATGTCGCGGGCGTGGGTGGCGCGTACCGGTGAGTTGTCGGCGAAGAGCCTCATGTCGTCGAAGGTTCGCCCGCCAGGGGTTTGCTCCAAGGTTACCGAGTCGACACCGTCCGCGTTCTTCTCGGCGTAGAGGCGCATGGGGACCCCTTCGGGACTGCGTCCTGAGTAGAAATGGGCTCCGTTGAGAGGACTGTTGACGTCGGCCCTCTCCACCTCCCGCATGAGCCGATGGAATTCGGAGTTTTGTCCGAAGTGTCGAGCCAGCTGACCGGCGTGCTGCGCGGCGGCTCGGGTGCCGGCGGTTTGGAGGAGGTCGGCAGCGCGGGCGAAACACGTGGCCACCTCGCCCTCCACGACTTGCAACGCCTTGTGGACGATCTCGCGGCAGGCGACCCGGCTGGCGGCGATGAAGAGCGGGATCTCGGCGAGGGTGACGCCGGCGGTGACGAACGAGGTTCCTACCGCCTGGCCGACCTGGAAGGCGAGGACGGTCAGCTGCGCGATGAAGGCGGTCTTGAGAGCAACGGTGACGCCCGCCATGGCAAGAAGGCCGGCGCCGATCAGCTCTACCGCGGTGGCGGCGTCGTCCAGGTGGGTTCCAGGTCCGTCGGGGCCGTTCCACCACTGCTCGAAGGCCTCAACCGACGCGCCCTCGTTCTCCATCCAGACCCGGCGGGCAGCCGTGTTCGCCGCAGCCGCGTGGATGCGGAGCCGGGCGCCGTGCTCGATCCAGGCGCGCCCGTCGGCATAGAGGCGGTCCTCGTCAGCCTGCGGCCAGGTGAGCCCGACCCAGCCGAGCGGCTCGGTGAGCTCGACAGGCAGCTCGATGGTCACGGGGGATCACCGAGGGACGCGGCCGATGACGCGTCAGTCATGGCGACCGAGCGAGCCTGCACAGCCAGCCCGACTGCCGCCTGCCCGACCTGCTGCACATAGGACCCCAGAGCCGTCAACGCGTGCCCCAGCACCCCCTGGTAGGCCACCCCGAAGGCACTCCCACCCTCATCGGCACCCCACGGCGCCCCGGGGGCCGCCACGGTGGCCTCCAGAGCGGCGACGTCATCCGCCATCCGCTTTGCGATCCCGGCCAGCTCACTGCTCACCGCCGTGAGCGCGTCGGGATCCACCCGGAGCCCCACGCTCACCATTTCCGCACCGCCTGGCGCGACAGGTCGTACAGAACTGAGGAGATCTCCTCGAACCGGCGCGACGCGATCTCGACCGCTTCCGAACCATCTTCAAGAGCCGGAGCAGCAAAGGAGCCGAGCAGGGAGTCCTGCGCACGGGTGAATGCCGCGATCAGCCCGGCCCGCAGCTCCGAGACCGGCAGTTGTGTCACCCGGGGGTCAAGGGTCAGATCCCACAGCCGCCCGTCATCGCCGAGTTCGATCCGAACCCGGCCGTCCAAAGCGTCACCAAAGAACATGTCGACCTCCCGTAAAGACGAGTACCGCGGATGCACGCTCCGGGTTCAAGGCGATACGTAGAGGTACGAAAGTGGCACCGGGGACGCGGCGCGGCGCCCGAGCGGCTCTGGGATAAGTTTTATCCGCGGACAGGAGGTGGTGGCAGTGGCTGATTCGACTCTGCGAGTCCGGCAGGCCGCTGCTCTGCACCGGCAGGCAGTGGCCACGGTGGACGCCGCCGCAGCCGCGCTCGAGGCCTATGCGCCGGCCCCGCCGGACCCCCGGGAGCAGCATCGGCTTGCCGAGCGGCTGCGGACGGTGGCCCGTGAGCTGGCACCGGGCTGGCTGGGCGCCGATCTGAACACGGTGGTGTCCACGAGCCTCAAGAGCCAGGCCACGTCGCCGTTCGTCCGGCTGGGGATCGCCCAGCCGCTGGACGACGTCCGTTTTCCAGCGATCGTGCCGCTGCTCGGCACGGGTCACCTGACCATCGACGCGACCGCGACCGATCCGCGGGTGTTCGGCCTGCTGCGGTCGCTGCTGCTGCGCCTGCTGGCGGCGGCTCCGGCGGGTTCGCTGCTGGTCCGCACCGTGGACGGGGTCGGTGGCGGCTCGGTGTTCGCGCCGTTCGAGGAGCTTGCCGACGCCGGGCTGATGGCGCCGCCGGCCACCGATCGGCAGGGCCTGCGGGACGTGCTGTCGGAGGCGGAGAAATGGCTGCGCCCGGTGCGGGGCGGCGCCACGCGGCGGTCCCGGCGGGACCGGATGATGCTCGTGGTGATCGCCAGCCTGCCGGAGATGACCGAGGGCGAGGAACTGCGGCGGATCGCGGCGCTGGCGCAGCAGGGGCCGGATTCGGGGCTGCATCTGATCGTGGCCGGCTGGCCGCCCCCGCCGCTGACCACGGAGACCACCCAGGCGCCGCTGCCGCGGACGACCGCCGTGTCGGTGCGGAACCCGTTCGCCATCATCGGTGACCCGCCGGGCGGCACGTTCGGCTCGACGCCGGAGGCGCTGTGGCTGAACGCGCCGGTGTTCCTCGACGAGGACCCGCCGCCGCACCTGATCGACGCGGTCTGCCACGAGCTGGCCGCGGACACCCTGGAGGCGTCCCGGGTCACGCTCGCCGACCTGCTGCCGGACTCCGGCGAGGAGCTGTGGAGCGGTGACGCGGCGGCCGGGGTGGAGACCGTGGTCGGTCACCACGGCGACGTGCCGCTGATCCTGCGGTTCAACGACCTCACTCCGCACTGGATGGTGGGCGGCCGGTCCGGCGCCGGCAAGACCGCCTTCCTGATCAACGTGCTCTACGGGCTCGGCGCGCGGTACGGTCCCGGCCAGCTCGCTCTCTACCTGCTCGACTTCAAGGAGGGCGTCTCCTTCGCGGAGTTCGTCCCCACCCAGCGGGACCGCACCTGGCTGCCGCACGCGCGCGCCGTCGGCGTCGAGTCGGACCGGGAGTACGGGTTGGCCGTCCTCCGCGAGCTGGACGCCGAGATGAGCCGCCGCTCTCTGGCGTACAAACGGGCGGGTGTCTCGCGCTTCACCGATCTGCGGGCGGTCGTCGCCGAGGAGGGCCGTGGCACCCCGCTGCCCCGGATCCTGTGCGTGATCGACGAGTTCCAGGTGCTGCTGGCCGGCAACGACCCGATGGCCACCGAGGCCGTCGGCCTGCTGGAGTCGCTGGCGCGCAAGGGCCGGTCGTACGGGATACACCTCGTCCTGGCCAGCCAGACCGTGCTCGGTGTGGAAGCGCTCTATGCCAAGCGTGACTCGATCTTCGGGCAGTTCCCGGTGCGGATCGCGCTGCCCGGCGGCGGCGACGTGCTGGAGCCGACGAACGACTCGGCCGCCGGGCTGCCGATGGGCAGTGCCGTGGTGAACACGGCCGGCGGTCTTGGCGGGCCGCGTGGTGCGACGCGCGGTCACGAGCGCGTGGTGCGCTTCCCCGATCCGCACGCCGACCAGCCGCTGCTCAGCGACCTGCGGCACCGGCTGTGGGGTGCCCGCGACCCGGAGGCGCTGCCCCCGCGGGTCTTCGCCGGTTATGCGCAGCAGCACCTCGAGGACGACCCCACCTACCGATCCGCCCTGGCCGGACGGGTGGCCCGCCCCGCGGCCCTGATCGGCCGCGTGATCGACGTGAACCTCTCCACCGCCACCTTCCCCCTGGACTCGTCCCCCGGCCGCCATCTGGCGATCCTGGGCTCCCAGACCACCGGCGCCGAGGTGCTGGACGCCGCCGCCCGCAGTGTCGCCGCCTGCCACGCTCCGCGTACGGCTCGGTTCGTGATCGCCTCACTGGTCGCCGAGGGTGACGCCTCGGCTCGTGCGCTGGCCGCGGAGATCGCGCACCGCCAGGACGTCGTCGTGGTCGACGCGGCGGGACTGGCCGAGGAACTGGACGCCGACCGCCCCGGTTATCGGGTGGTGTTCGGGATGGACGCCGCCGCGCCCGGCAGCCTGACCGGTCTGCGGAAGCTGCTGCGCGAGGGCCCGGGCCGGGGTGCGCACCTGCTGTCCTGGTGGCGTGGCGTTCGCCGGTTCGGCGAGGAGACCGGCGGCAGCATGGGCCGCGAGGACGTGGCCGGGCTGCTGTTCCTCAACGTGCCGCAGTCCGACGTGATGCTGCTGCTGGGCCGCCCGGTGGACTGGCACCCCCGGGCGAACCGGGCTCTGCTCCACGATCGGCACGCCGACCAGTTGGTGACCATCGTGCCTTTTGTGAACGCGGAGGGTGAGGCCCCGTGACCGAGCAGAAGGAAGGACAGATCGTTCCCGCCCAGACCCCCCGGGAGAGCGACCCCTGGGCGGAATATCTGCGGGCGGCCCAGCAACTCGACCAGGTTCGCCGTGCGGTCAGCAACGCGGCCGGCGAGCACGCCGCGACAGTGGCGGCAGCAAGGCAGGAGCTTTCTTCGGTACGCGCACGGCTGGCACCGCAAAAGGCGCGTTTGGTGCGCGATTTCGCCGTACCGGAAAATGATCTGACACCGCAGCCCACGGACCAGGCGGCGGCGATGGAAAGGGTGACCGGCGGTCCGGCCGCCGTGCTGGCCGCGCTTCGCGAGGCCCGGGTCACCGCGGACGCCGCGGATCACGCCTTCATCGGCCCCGCACCCGCCGGACCGCATCGTCCCTGGGTGCGCAACCTGCTGATCTACGGACCGTTCGCGGCCGCCGTGCTCATCGTGCAGGTGCTGCTGTTCCTGGTCGCCCCGCCCGGCTCACCGCCGACCTACGCCCTGCTCTGCGGCCTGAGCATGCCGCTGCTGGCGTTCGGGCTGGGGTGGGCGACGATCGGCTTCGTCTACGGCGGCGAGGGCGAGGCCGCGGTGGACCGCACCCCGATCCTCGGCGTGATCACCTGTCTCACCCCGGTGCTGCTGACCTGCATGGGCGCGGGTCTAGAGGCACTGCTGAACTGAAGGAGGCGCGGATGGCGAACGTCGAAGAGGTCAAGGTCAACGTGGCGACGTCGGTGGCCGGGTCGGAACGCGCGATCGTCGGCATCCAGGCCGTCGCCGAGCAGCTGGACCAGTCCCTGGCTCTGATGCGGCTGACCGCGGTGGGCTCGTTGCACCCCGCTGCCGCAGCCGCCATCGCGAGCCTGCAGCAGGCCCGGGAGCGGCTGGACGAGGCGACTCAGCTGACCCGGGCGGCGATGGACTCGGCCAACCAGTTCCGCAGCCTCATCTAGCGTTTATCAAGGCCATCGCCTCGGCGCGGACTTTGCCGTCGGTCTGGAAGCCGCCGCGCACCGCGCTGGTGACGGTCCGCGCGCCGGCCTTGCGGATGCCGCGCATCTCCATGCAGAGGTGCTCGCACTCCAGGACGACTATCGCGCCGCGCGCGCCGAGCTGCGCCATCAGCAGGTCGGCTATCTGCGAAGTGAGCCGCTCCTGCACCTGCGGGCGGCGGGCGAAGACCTCGACGAGCCGGGCCAGCTTGGACAGGCCGGTGATCCGGCCGTCGGTGCCCGGGATGTAACCGATGTGCGCGACACCCTTGAACGGCAGCAGGTGGTGCTCGCACATGCTCTGCACCTCGATGTCACGGACCAGCACGAGCTCCTCGTGGTCCGCCTCGAAGCTGGTGGTGAGCACGGTCGCCGGGTCGACCCGAAGACCGGCGAACAGCTCCGCATACGCCCTGGCGACCCGGGCCGGGGTGCGCTGCAGACCGTCACGGTCCGGGTCCTCACCGACCGCGATGAGGATCTCCCGGACCGCTTTCTCGATCCGCCCGAGGTCGACGGCCTGCTCGACCGGGGTACCGGTGAGCTTGCCGTCGACCAGCCGGGCGGCGAGATAGTCGAGCTCTTCTGAAGGGCTGATCAGTTGCTACCTTCCGAACCGTTCGCGTTGGCGCCCGGGTTCTGTCCGACGGCGATCTGGCCGTCCGCCTCCGCCTGTGCCTTCAGCTTGTCCCGCTCGGCGGGGGTGAGCACCGGCGGCGCCTCCGAGGGGAGCCGCTTGCCGAAGCCGTTGAAGGGCGACATCGGCGGGCGCTTGGCCACCCGGCCGCAGATCCGGTCCATGTCCTCGCGGGTGATGGTTTCCTTCTCCATCAGCTCCAAGACCATGGTGTCGAGCACGTCGCGGTACTCGACCAGGATCTCCCAGGCCTCGTCGTGGGCGAGCTCGATGAGCGCGCGCACCTCGGCGTCGATGTCGGCGGCGACCGAGTCCGAGTAGTCCCGCTCGTGGCCCATGTTGCGGCCAAGGAACGGCTCGTCCCCGCTGGTGCCGTACTTCACGGCGCCCAGCTTCGAGCTCATGCCGTACTGGGTGACCATGGCGCGGGCCAGCCCGGTGGCCTTCTCGATGTCGTTGCCGGCACCGGTGGTGGGCTCGTGGAAGACGAGCTCCTCGGCGGCCCGGCCACCCAGCGCGTACGCCAAGGTGTCGATCATCTCGGCCCGCGTCTGGGTGTACTTGTCCTCGGTCGGCAGCACCAGCGTGTGACCCAGCGAGCGGCCACGCGGGAGGATCGTCACCTTGTGCACCGGAGCGGAGTGCGGCAGCGCGTACGCCACCAGCGCGTGACCGCCCTCGTGGTACGCGGTGATCTTCTTCTCGTGGTCGCTCATCGCCCGGGTGCGGCGCTCGGGGCCGGCGATGACCCGGTCGATCGCCTCCTCGAGGAAGTGGTTGGAGATCGCCCGCTTCTCGTTACGGGCGGTCAGCAGCGCTGCCTCGTTGATCACGTTGGCCAGGTCGGCACCGGAGAAACCGGGCGTCCGGCGGGCCACCGAGTCGAGGTCGACGTCCGGCGTGAACGGCTTGCCCTTGGCGTGCACCCGCAGGATCGCCTTGCGGCCCTCCATGTCCGGGTTGTCCACCGGGATCTGCCGGTCGAAACGGCCCGGGCGCAGCAGCGCGGGGTCGAGGATGTCGGGCCGGTTCGTGGCGGCGATCAGGATCACGCCGCCCTTGGTGTCGAAGCCGTCCATCTCGACCAGCAGCTGGTTGAGGGTCTGCTCACGCTCGTCGTGGCCACCGCCCATGCCGGCGCCACGGTGCCGGCCGACCGCGTCGATCTCGTCGACGAAGACGATCGCCGGAGCGTTCGACTTCGCCTGCTCGAAGAGGTCGCGGACCCGGCTGGCGCCGACACCGACGAACATCTCGACGAAGTCCGAACCGGAGATGGAGTAGAAGGGCACACCGGCCTCGCCGGCGACCGCACGGGCCAGCAGCGTCTTACCGGTACCCGGCTGGCCGAAGAGCAGCACGCCCTTCGGGATCTTCGCGCCGAGCGCCTGGTATTTCGCCGGGTTCTGCAGGAAGTCCTTGATCTCCTGGAGCTCCTCGACCGCCTCGTCGGCGCCCGCCACGTCCGCGAACGTGGTCTTCGGCGTGTCCTTGGTGATCATCTTCGCCTTGGACTTACCGAAGTTGAGCACCCGCGAGCCGCCGCCCTGCATCTGCGACATGAACAGCAGGAGCAGCACCACGAGAATGGCGATCGGCAGCAGGTTGATCAGCAGGCTGATCAGGATGTTGTCGCCCGAGACCGTGGCGTTGATCGTCCCGGTGATCCGGCCGGCGGTCTTGGCCTGCTGCACATCCTCCCAGATGGCGGCGGTGACCTCGTACGGATACTGGGTCTCGATCTTGTCGGTCATCTTGCCGTTGAACCGCTCGGACTGCGCGAGATCGATCTGGAGCGTCTGCTCCTTGTCCTTCTGGACGACCTTCTCGATGTTCGGCTGGTTCAGGCGCTCGAGAGCGACCGAAGTGTCTACCCGCTGGTAGCTGGGACCACTGGTGAAGAAAGAGCTCAGCGCGACTACGCCGATGATCACCAGAATGATCCAGACCACCGGGCGGCGGAAGAAACGCGTACGTTCCATACTGTTGTCGGGCGCCAAGCGCCCGGACCCTCCTGATCGGCGTCCTGGTCACCTCAACGTCGCCGCGCGTTAGGCGGCCCCTCCGGCGTTAGTGACGACTACGCCATTGGTCACTCGACCGTACACCGTAGGTGCCGTTTGCGAACCCGTGAGGCCTCACGGTGAACCACGCGTACCCGGCGATAAGTCGGGGCGGTTCAGGTGCAAAACCGCCCATACCGAACCAATACTGAGAACACGCTGAGAAAGCGGTTCAGCTACGGGCGTACACCTCGGGCTTCAGTACACCCACGTACGGCAACTCCCGGTAACGCTCCGCGAAGTCCAGTCCGTAACCGACCACGAACTCGTTCGGGATGTCGAAGCCCACGTAGCGGACCGGGACCTGCACCTTCACCGCGTCCGGCTTGCGGAACAGCGCGACCACCTCGACGCTGGCCGGCTGCCGGGACTCGAGGTACTTCATCAGCCAGGACAGGGTCAGTCCGGAGTCGACGATGTCCTCGACGACCAGCACGTGCCGTCCGGCGATGTCGCGGTCCAGGTCCTTGAGGATGCGCACCACACCGGAGGAGGTGGTGCCCTGCCCGTACGACGAGACGGCCATGAACTCCATCTCGGTCGACGGGCCGTGCCGCCCGAGCGAACGGGCGAAATCAGCCATGAACATGACCGCGCCCTTGAGCACGCAGACCAGCAGAATCCCGTCCACGGCATCGGTGTGGTCCGCGGAGACCTGCTTGGCCAGTTCGTCGATCTTGTCCCGGATCTGTTGCTCCGAGATGATCACGTGGTCGATGTCGGCGTCGTACCAAGAGCCATCAGCCATGGGGGTAAGCCTGCCCCATCGAGGTTACGGATAGTCGAACGGGGCCGGATTGTGGTCAGCCACATCACTTGATATGTGCCGGAACCACCCGAACGAGTTCACCGGAGCGCCGCGCCACGCCGATCCCGCCGGGCAGATGCACCGTGCCCTGGCCGTGCCACGCGGTCACCAGAGCGTCCAGAGACACCACGTGCCGGTGTGCCAGAGCGCCGCCGGGCGCGCCGAGCTCACGGGCCCAGCTGTGCAGCACACGGCCGCGGACGGCGGGCAGCAGACCGGCGAGAACGGACACCGACAGCCCTTCACCGCTGCGCGACTCCGCCAGCGCCGCGACGGCCAGCTCGTCGAGCGCGGCGGTGTCGGCGGCGATCAGGGTCGCGGTCCGGGCCAGGTTCGTCAGCACGGCCGGCCCGAGCGCGGCGACCAGGGCGGGCAGGGCCGAGGCGCGGACGCGGGATCTCGCGTACGCCGGGTCGGTGTTGTGCGGGTCCTCCCAGGGCGCCAGTCCCAGCGCCGCGCACGCCTTGCGGGTCTCCGCACGGGCGATGTCGAGCAGTGGACGGCGGAACACCCCGCGGCGGGCCGGCATCCCGGACAGGCCGCGCGGACCGGCACCCCGCGCCAGCGCGAGCAGCACCGTCTCGGCCTGGTCGTCGCGGGTGTGCCCGAGCAGCACCGCGGCCGCGCCCAGCTCGTCGGCGGCGGCACTCAGCGCCGCATAGCGCGCGGTGCGCGCGGCCGCCTCCGGCCCGCCGTGCAGGCCGGCCACCGAGACGGTCTCGATCCGCACCGGGTCGAAGCCGGCGTCCCGGGCCCAGGCGGCCACCGACCGGGCGCGCCGGTCCGAGCCCTCCTGCAGGCCGTGGTCCACGGTGACCAGACCGACCCGCTTGCCGGTGAACCGGGCCGCCGACGCGAGCGCCAGCGAGTCCGCGCCACCCGAGCAGGCGACCAGGACCAGGGCGTCGGCGGGCAGCCCGGACAGGCCGCGGCGCACCGCGGTGCGCACGGCCGCGACCGGAGGCGGAATCCGGGCCATCTCAGCTGTGCACCCGGGCGACCCACGCGTCCGGGTCACCCAGCTCCTCCAGCCGGGGCAGGGACAGCGGTGAGGTGAAGATCTTGTTGAAGCCGGTCATGCCGACCCGCTCGACGACGCCGTGGACGAACTTGCGGCCCTCCGCGTACTGCCGCATCTTGACCTCGACGCCGAGCAGGCGGCGGACCGCCTTCTCCAGCGGGTTACCGGTCTCCCGGCGCCGGTTGAACTTGGAGCGGATCGACTCGACCGAGGGGATCACCTCGGGGCCGACACCGTCCATCACGAACTCGGCGTGCCCCTCCAGCAGCGTCATCAGCGCGGTCAGCCGGTCCAGCACGGCTTTCTGCCCCGGCGTCTGCACGATGTCCAGCACCGAGACCCGGCTCTCCGGGTCGCGCAGCGCGTCGGAGAGCGTGGCGACGCCGCGGCGCAGCCGCTCCAGGATGTGCGAGGTGTCCTGGGAGGCGTCGACGAACGCCTGCACCTCGCCGAGGAAGTAGCCCCGCATCCACGGCACAGCGGTGAACTGCGTCCGGTGTGTCACCTCGTGCAGGCACACCCAGAGCCGGAAGTCACGGGAGTCCGCGTTGATCTTGCGTTCCACCTCGACGATGTTCGGCGCGTTCAGCAGCAGCTGGCCGGGGTCGGCGGAGAACACTTCGTATTGCCCGAGGACGCGGCCGGACAGGTAGGCCAGGATCGTCCCGGCCTGGACACCGGTCACCCGGGACCCGATCGCGTCGGCGAACGTGCCCGGCTGCTTGTCGCCGGACAGCCGGCTGACCAGCGGCCCGATCACCTGCCGCAGGCCGGCGATGTTCACCTTCGCCCAGTCCCGCCGGTCGACCACGCGCACCGGCGGCACCTCGACCTGGGGAGCCAACCCCGTGTACTCCGCCACGTGCCCGGCTGCCTCATCGGTGAGGGCCCGCAGCTCGGACACCACCTGAGTCGCCTCGTCCAGGCTCACCGCGGGGCCGGTCTTGGCGAGCGCTCCCGCGGTCGCGGCGGCCAGATCCCAGTCAACGAACTGCGCCATGCAGCCCACCGTACCCGCGCGGCTCCAGAGCGCACTCAGGTGAAACCCGGAGATCAGCAGCCGCAGGCCACCAGACGGGCCGCGACCCGGTCCAGCGCGGCGCGTGCGGCGATCGCGCTCGGCCCACCCTTCGCCATGATCGCGAACGCCAGGACCCGCCCGTCCTTGGTGATCAGCACACCGGCCAGAGTGTTCACCCCGCTCAGCGTTCCGGTCTTGGCGCGGACGATGCCCTGCGCGCTCTGATTCGGGCTGGGCGTGACGAACCGGGTCCGCAGCGTCCCGGACCAGCCGGCCACCGGCAGCCCGTTGAACATGTTGCTCAGCGCGGACTGCTGCCCGCCGGCCGCCAGGGCCAGGGTCTGCACCAGCAGCGCCGGGCTGATCGCGTTGCGGTCGGAGAGCCCGCTGGCGTCGTAGAGCAGCGCCTCCTCGGAGGGCAGCCCCAGCTCGGTCAGCTTGTCACCCATCGCGTCCGCGGTGCCCTCGAAGCTGGCCTCCTTGCCGGCCGCCAGCGCCACCTGCCGCCCGATCGCCTCGGCCAGCACGTTGTCGCTCATCTGCAGCATCCACTCGACGACCTGCACGAGCGGCGGGGACTGCACCTTCCCCAACTCGGTGCCGGGCGCGATCGCCGGTGCCGCCGACGCCTCCGCCTGCTCGGGCGCCGATCCCTTGCTCACCGACGTGACATCGAGGAACTTCGCGAACGCCTTACCCGCCGAGATCGCCGGATTCGCGAACCGCGGGTCACCACCGCGCTCGTTGTGCACCGGATCGACACGGCCACCGTTGGTCATCAACGACTGGACCCGCGCGACCTGACCAGCCCCGATGTCCCCGCTGCCCCAACCGGTGGCGGTCTCCGGCCCGGTGAACAGCGACGTGTCCACCAGCACCTTCGTCACCTCGGTACCGCCGAGCTTCTTCTTCACCTGCGCGGCGAGCAGATCCAGCCGCGCCGCACCCGGGAACAGCGTCTTCTTACCCACACCGAGCGTCACGTCACCGCCACCGACCAGCACGATCTCGCCCGGGTTCGCCCCCGCCACGACCTTCGTCTCGAACCGGTAGGCCGGCCCCCTCGCCGCCAGCGCGGTAGCCGCGGTGAGCACCTTCGTCGTCGAGGCCGGCGTGATCATGCCGTCCGCGTTCTTCTCGTACAGCACCGTGCTCGACGCGACGTCCATGACCTGCACGTTCACCTTGGAGCCGAGCGCGTTCGCGCCCACCAGCGGGTCCAGCGCCGCCTTCACCGCCGCGGTGTCCGGGGTGGTGCCCTGTGCCTCTGCGGCCACCAGGACCGGCGTAGGGCTGGGATCGGGCGTCGCCGGCGGGAGGGTGGGCGCGGTGGTCGCCGAAGCGCCGAGCCATCCGTCGACAGGCCCGGGCCGCACGACGAGACCGATTGCCGCCACCAACGCGACGACGATCAGGACCACAAAGCCAGAAACCAATTTGGTACGCGATATGCCAGGCCCCGCCGCCACCCCGCGCTCACCGTCGCCGGTCCCGCCTTTGCCGCCCGCGCCGGGCGGAGCTGCCACCCCACCAACCCCGACCCCGCCGCCACCACCGACTCCGACTGCGCCTCCGGCTCCGGTCCCGGCGTTTCCACCCACCGCGGCGTTTCCAACCGCCCCGGCGTTTCCGCCCGGCCCGGCATTGCCGCTCACGCCCGCGCTTCCGCCCGGCCTGGCATTGCCGCTCACGCCCGCGCTTCCGCCCGGCTTGGCATTGCCGCCGGTGGCTGCCGCTCCCCTGGTCCCGGCCGGTGAGGTCGGCCGCAGCGTGTTCAGCGGAACCGACGCCCGCCCATAGGTCCCCGCCGCGGTCTCCGCCGACGCTTCCGCACGCGGCTGCCCCGGCTCCCCGGAAGATCCGCTCACACGGTTCTGATCGCCCGCCAGAGCCTTCCCCTGAGCCTCCCCCGCCCCCGAACTCCACCCACCCAGCGCGTCGACAATGCCGCCCCCGGAAGCCGCGGGGCTGATCGGCTGCTGCACCGGCGGGCGGACGCCCGGCGTCGCCGGAGTGCTCAGGTTCTGGGTGCGCTCGCTCTCATCGGCGACCGCCTGATATCCGGCCGGAGGAGCACTCCACGGGCTGACCGGGGCGGACGCAGCCGCCGGATAGCCGACCGATTTGCCGGTATCCGTCCCTGGCGGCGAAACCGGAGCCGATCGCGGCGCGGGCACAGACGCCTGCCCGGGAATCGGGGGCCTGGGCGCGGACGCCTGCCCGGGAACGGGGGGCACGGACGCCTGGCCCGGCACCGGCACATGCGGCATCGCCTGCGTCGGCTGATGCGGGACCGCCGGCTGATGCGGGACCGCCAGCTGGTGTGAGACCGACGGCTGATGCGGGACCGCCGGCTGATGTGAGACCGACGGCTGAGGCGGGACCGGCGACTGGTGTGAGACCGGCGGCTGGAGCGGGACCGGCGGCTGAGGCGGCGTTGGTTGCTGGGCCGGAGGTTGGGGTGCCGAGAGCAGGTCGGCCCAGGCGGACGCGGGTCGGGTCGGGGGCTGCGGAAATGTCGGAGATGGGGGATGTGCGGGAGAACCGCCCGGCCAGGCGGAAGACTGTGGTTGTGTGGGTAGGGCGGGCGAGGGTTGCTCTCGCTGCCACGGGAACGGCTGTCGATCCGGGGACGAGGTGGGGTCCTGAGCAGGAGGAGCCGGAACCGCCGCGCGGCCCGGGACGGGTGGGTGCGACGGGGGCACGCTGGCCTGGCCGGTTGACCGACTAGCGCCTTCGGAGACGTTTTGCGAACCCGACACGCCGGTATTGTCCGGACCGTTATGTGAATCTTGCCTCGTCACACGCCCCTCCTCGCCCGTGGCGTCAGACTTAGGGGAGACTAGCGACATCCGGCACACCGTTGCGCGCGGATCCTGCGGGCCCTGCTTCCACGCCCCGCTCCCGCACGCCGGACCGGTCTAATCATGCGGGCAAGCTAAAGGGGAGCGAATAATGGATTTCGACGTTCTGGTTGAGATCCCCAAGGGGCAGCGCAACAAGTACGAGGTCGACCACAAGACCGGGCGAATCCGCCTGGACCGGACCCTCTTCACCGCGACACAGTATCCCGCGGATTACGGCTACATCGAGGGCACCCTGGGCCAGGACGGCGACCCGCTGGACGCACTGGTGCTGATCCAGGAGCCGACGTTCCCCGGCTGCCTGGTCCGCGCCCGCGCCATCGGGATGTACCGGATGACCGACGAGAAGGGCCGCGACGACAAGGTTCTGTGCGTGCCCTACGAGGACCCGCGTCAGGAGCACCTGCGCGACATCCACCACCTCGGCGAGTTCGACCGGATGGAGATCCAGCACTTCTTCACGGTCTACAAGGACCTGGAGCCGGGCAAGTCCGTCGAGGGCGCCACGTGGGTGGGCCGCATCGAGGCGGAGAACGAGATCCGCGCCTCCTTCAAGCGCGCCGAGGCCGCCGAGGCCACTGAAGGAGAGCACTGACCGCACTCCCCCGCCGCACCGCCGAACGACCGCACCCGCGTGACTGCCCCGCAGGTGCGGTCGTTCCGCATTTCGCCCGCGCCGCGCCGGGTGGGGCGGCGACCGCCGTGTCGGGTGGGGCGCCAGAGCGGCGGGCCAGGCGGGCGGCAGAGCGGCGGATCAGGTGAGGTCGAGGATCGCTGTGTAGAGGCCGGCCACGAAGCAGGCCGTCGGGATCACGGCGATGACGGCTGTGGCGTCGAGGAGGTCGGCGGCTCGGCTCAGGTAGGGCGACGGCGGACGGGCCGCGTAGGTCGCGCCCGCCACCACGATCAGCAGCGAGACCAGCGTCGCGCCGGCGATGGCGGCGGCCAGGGTGCCGGTGTTCGCGGCGAGCAGGGCCGCGGCCGGGCGCAGCAGGTCCACGAGCAGCGCCAGGAGCCCGAAGAGCCCGCCCACCAGCAGCGGGATGCGCTGGCTGCGGCCGAGGAAGATCCGGCCGCGCAGCAGCAGAGCAACCGCGCTGACCGCGATGAGGACTCTCGCGGGGAGGGTGCCGGCGAACGCGAGCACCGAGAGGGCGCCGACAGCCAGGACCGCGTGTCCCAGGAGCATCCCGCCCAGGAAGTCGTCGGAACGATCCACCGCGGCGAAGACGGCGGCCCGATCCACGGGAGAGCTCGTGGGCTCTTGCGGGAGGCCGGTCGGCGAGTCCGGTTCTGCGTGGACGGGGATCGGTGGGCGTGGTAGGTGGCCCAGTCTTGTCGCCAGCATGGGCAGGGCGGCGATCCCGCAGACCAGGGTCGCGATCAGGGCGGCCGCGGCGGCTACGGGTGGGGCGGCCAGTCCGATCAGGGCGGTCAGGGCACCCAGCAGGCCGGCTGTCACGGCCGCCGTGAAGAAGCGGCGGCCGGCCGCTACGCCCGTGCCGCCGAGGGCTGCGCACACCAGCACCGCGGCCGATCCGGCCAGCAGCTCCGGAGCGCCGATCCGGGTCAGGGAGAGAGCATCGGTGACGGTCAGGGCGGCGCCGACGAAGGCGAAGGGCAGGGCGTAGGCGGCCAGCGTGAGGCCGGCGTCGCGGTCGGCGTACCCCCGGGAGGCGATGGTCCCGGTGAGGGTGAGCACCCCGGCGAGGCCCAGGGCCACCCAGCCGGTGCTCGAGGAACCTGCGGCCAGCAGCGCCGGCAGGAGCGGGACCGCGGCCGCGACCAGGCAGGCCCGGCGGGTGGCGGTGGGAGTCCAGAGGCCGCCACGCCGCCGGGCGCCCTCGGCGATCACCTCGACCACGTCCTCGTAGTCGGGTTCCGGCCACTCCTCGTCGGCGGGGACGAGGTGGAGGACTTCACCGTCGCGTACGCCCTGGGGGTGCAGGCCCTGGCCCACCTGGAGCGCGACGCCGTCGGCGCGCCGGAGCAGCCAGCCGCCGTGCTTCTCGCCCTCGTCGGCAAGACCCTCGCCGGCGTGGCGCAGGACGTCCGGGAGCAGCTCGGCGAGCGGCACGTGCTCGGGGAGCGTGACGTCGACGCGGCGCTGCGGCGCGTCGATCGTGACGCGGGCCAGACCGGCGCTCACCGGGGTCCTCCGTTGTCCACAGGGTTATCCACAGGCCCGCGGGGGTTGTCCACATCGATGGAGATGAACCGGCGCAGGCCATCGGACACTACTTAGCATGAGCCGTTCGTATACGGAAAGCGATCGTCCACAGGGGGCAGTCGATGGGCACCGTGACGATCCGGAGGTCCGCCCGGCGGCCCGCCCCGGCGATTCCCTCCGGTGAGCTGGCCGTCGATCCGCCGCCGGAGATCCCACGGCAGACCGGCGGGCGATGGCAGCAGTGGTTGATGGCCCTGCCGATGCTCGGTGGCACGGTGGCCATGGCGTTGATGATGGGCCAGGGCCGCGCGGGGCCCTACTCGTACGCAATCGGTGCTCTTTTCGGTGTCTCCTCGCTGGCCATGCTGACGCTGTCGGCCGGTGCCGCCGCCGGTCCGCGCAGGGCCGAGATGGCCGCCGCCCGCCGCGACTACCTGCGGCATCTCGCCAGGCTGCGCCGGCAGGTCCGCCAGACCGCCCACCGCCAGCGAGTCGGCCTGCTCTATCGGCATCCCGCGCCGGAGCGCCTCTGGTCCACAGTGGTCAGCCATCGGGTCTGGGAGCGACGGCACACCGACGCCGACTTCGCCGTGATCCGGGTCGGTCTCGGACCGCAGACGCTGGCGACACCGCTGATCCCGCCGGAGACCCGGCCGTTCGACGAGCTGGATCCGACGACCGCCGGAGCCATGCGCCGCTTCCTCGACGCCTACTCGGTCGTGCCGGACCTTCCGGTCGCGATGTCGTTGCGCTCCTTCACCCGGGTGTTCGTCCGGTCCGGCGGCCCGCGCGGCCGAGCCCTGGTTCGCGCGGTTCTCCTGCAGCTCGCCGTCTTCCACGCGCCGGACGACCTGCTGATCGCGGTGTGCGCCGGGCCGGAACGCCGCGGGGAGTGGGAGTGGGTGAAGTGGCTGCCGCACGCGCGGCACCCCACTCGCGGCGACGCGCTCGGCCCGGTCCGGCTGATCCTCGGCGACGGCGCCGACCTGGAGTCGCTGCCGGACGACGGACAGCATCTGGTGGTGGTCCGGGACGAGGCCGGTGACATCGAGGTGCGAGCGGGCGCGATGACCGTCCTGGATCTGGACTCGTCGCCGCCGCGGGCGCTGGACACGTCCATGCTCGTACTCGAGGTCGGTGCGGGCGGTGTGCTCACCTCGTACACCTTGAATCAAGAAATCCAGGCCGGGCGTGCCGACCAGATCTCCACCTCCGAAGCCGAGGCCGTGGCGAGGCGCCTGGCGCCGCTGCGGCCGATGAGCGCGCCGGGCCCGGACCCGGGCTCGCCGATCGCCGAGGCCGGGCTGGCCGACCTGCTCGGGATCGGCGACCTGGAGAGCTTCACCGTGACCGTCGACCGGAGGCCACGCACGCGGCTGCGCGTGCCGATCGGGGTGACCGACGACGGTGTGCCGGTGCTGCTGGACCTGAAGGAGTCGGCGCAGGACGGGATGGGCCCGCACGGCCTGGTCGTCGGCGCCACCGGCTCGGGCAAATCGGAGCTGCTGCGCACGCTGGTGCTCGCGCTGGCGGTGACGCACTCGCCGGAGACGCTGAACTTCGTCCTGATCGACTTCAAGGGTGGCGCGACCTTCGCCTCGATGGACCGGCTGCCGCACACCGCCGCCCTCATCACGAACCTGGAGGACGCGCTGCCGCTGGTGGACCGGATGGCGGACGCGATCGACGGCGAGCTGACCCGGCGGCAGGAGATGCTGCGGACGGCGGGCCGGTACGCGGGCCTGCTGGAGTACGAACGTGCCCGATCAAGTGGCGCGACCCTGCCCCCGATGCCGTCGCTGCTGGTGGTCTGCGACGAGTTCTCCGAGTTGCTGCAGCGGAAACCGGAGTTCATCGAGCTGTTCCTGCAGATCGGGCGGCTGGGACGGTCGCTGGGTGTGCACCTGCTGCTGGCCAGTCAGCGGCTGGAGGACGGGCGGCTGCGGGGCCTGGACACCCACCTGTCGTACCGGATCGGGCTGCGGACGTTCTCGGCCCTGGAGTCCCGGGCGGTGCTGGGTGTGCCGGACGCCTACGAGCTGCCACGGTCGCCGGGGCACGCGTTCCTGAAGGCCGGCACCGAGGAGCTGATCCGGTTCAAGGTGGCCTACGCGTCAGGCCCGGTACGCCGATCCCTGATCGTGTCGCCGGGAGTTCGCATCTTCTCCTCCCGCGTCGTCGCCACACCCGTCCACGCTCCGGACCGGCCGGCCGGGAATCTGGTGGACCTGCTGGTCGGCAAGCTCGCCGGACAGGGCCCGCCGGCGCACCAGGTGTGGCTGCCGCCGCTGTCCCGGTCGGCGACGCTGGACGAGCTGCTCGGGCCGGTCAGCGCCTCCGCCGAACGCGGACTGACCTGCGCGAACCCGGCGGTGCACGGCAATCTGCGGGTGCCGGTCGCACTCGTCGACAAACCCCGCGAGCAGGTACGCGACGTGATGTGGCTGCACCTGGGCGGATCGGCCGGGCACGTGGCCGTCGTGGGCGGGACGCTGAGCGGCAAGTCCACTGTGCTCCGGACGATCGTGTGCGGGCTGGCGCTCACGCACACTCCCGCCGAGGTGCGGATCTACTGCCTCGACTTCGGTGGCGGCGGCCTCGGGACGTTGCGGGACCTGCCGCACGTGGGCGGGGTGTTCGGTCGTCTCGAGGCGGAGGGCGTACGGCGTACGGCCGGGGAGATGGTGACGCTGCTCGCCGAGCGGGAGCGCCACTTCGCCGAGCGGGGACTGGAGATGGCGGGATACCGGAGTGCCGGCGGTGCCGACGTCTTCCTGGTGGTGGACGGGTGGGCGACGCTGCGCAACGACTTCGAGGAGCTCGAGCCGGTGCTCACCGATCTGGCTACGCGCGGGCTGTCGTACGGGATCCACCTCGCCGCCGCCACCTCGCGCTGGATGGACTTCCGCCCGGCCGTCCGGGACCTGCTCGGCTCCCGGATCGAGCTGCGGCTCGGCGATCCGGCCGACTCGATCGTCAACCGGCGGTCGGCGGCGGCTGTCCCGGAGGCGCCGGGGCGGGGCGTGCTGGAGCATCCGACCGACCGCGCCCGGGGTCTGCACCTGCTCACCGCCCGGCCCGAGGTGCGCGCTCTGGGCGACACTCCCGGTCTGGTCAGGGCGATGGCGGCCGCGTGGACCGGCCCGCAGGCGCCGCCGGTGCGGATGTTGCCCGCTGTGGTCGCGTACGGCGACATCGATCGCGGCACGGGCCTGCGCATCCCGATCGGCATCGCCGAGGCGGATCTGGCGCCGGTGGTGATCGACTTCACGACCGATCCGCACTTTCTGCTCTTCGGTGACGCGGAATGCGGCAAATCGTCTTTCCTGCGCCTGGTCGCCACCGCGGTGACGTCAAGGTTCCAGCCGTCACAGGCCCGGATCATCCTGATCGACTACCGCCGCAGCCTGATGGACCTTCCCGAGACAGAACACCGCATCGGGTACGGAGTTCAGGCCGCGGAAACACTGAACCTGATGCAGTCCGTGGCCGGATACATGCAACGCCGCCGTCCCGGCCCCGCCGTGACCGCACAGCAGCTGCGCGACCGCTCCTGGTGGACCGGCCCGGAACTGTTCGTCCTGGTCGACGACTACGACCTGGTGGCGGCCGGCCCGGTCAACCCGCTGACGCCGCTGCTGGAACACCTGCCGCAGGCCCGCGACATCGGCCTGCACCTGATCCTCACCCGCCGCTGCGGCGGTGCCGCCCGGTCGCTCTACGAACCGGTGATCCAGCGACTCCGGGAGCTGTCCGCGCCGGGGCTGGTGATGTCCGGCGCACCGGAGGAGGGCGCGCTGATCGGCAGCGTACGACCCGCGCCGATGCCACCCGGCCGTGGTCGTTTGATCACACGCCGTGAGGGAATGCGGCTGATCCAGCTGGCACACCTCCCGGCCGTCCAGGATTCGCGTAAATCAGCAGACTCCGAGTGCGATTAGCCACTCAGGACCGCAGCGACACGCCCTCCGATCGGAGTAATCTCCCTCCATCGACTGACCCGTCTAGGAATGGCGACGCCGACCCGTGAGCAGAGTGAGCGAGAAGTCCCTGCCGAGCGCACGCCGGCTGTGCGCTGCCGCGCTGGCCGGATTCCTCGCCGTCGGCGCACCGGCCACGGCGGCCTCCGCCGAACCGGCAGCCGCCGGCGCCGACTGGGTGCGTTACGAGCAGTGGCACCTCAAGACGCTGAACGTGGCCGGCGCGTGGACGTACGCAGACGGCACCGGCGTCACGGTCGCCGTCATCGACTCAGGCGTCGACGCTCACCACCCCGACCTGGAGGGCCAGGTGCTGCCCGGCCTCGACCTGGTGGCCGGTGACGGCGACGGGCAGACCGACCCGGTCGGACACGGCACCACGGTGTCGGCCCTCATCGCCGGCCGCTCCGACGACAACGCCGGCGTCGTCGGGATCGCACCGAAAGCCAAGATCCTGCCGGTCCGGGTGCTGGACGCGGACAACCGTTACAACGACGCCCTCGTGGTGGCGAAAGCGGTGCGCTGGGCGGTGGACAAGGGCGCCAAGGTGCTGAACCTGTCGCTCGGCGGCAGCGGCTCCAGCGCCACCCTGGCGGCGGCACTGGACTACGCGTTCGCCAAGGACGTCGTGGTGGTCGCCTGCACCGGCAACGCGAACGCCTCGAACAGCTCCTCCTCCGGCGTCTGGTATCCGGCACGCGAGCCCGGTGTGCTGGCCGTCGCCGGCATGGAGAAGGAGGGCGACGTCCTCTGGGGCGGTTCGATCACCGGCAAGGAGACCGTGATCACCGCGCCCGCGACCCAGCTGGTCGGCGCCCGCGGCCCGAACGACTACTGGCGTGTGCAGGGCACGAGCTTCGCCGCCCCGATGGTGGCCGGCACCGCGGCCCTGCTGCGCTCCCGCTGGCCCGACATGTCCGCGGGCGAGGTGGTCAACCGGATCATCAAAACCGCCAAGGACCGCGGTGCACCCGGCCGCGACCCGCAGTACGGGTTCGGTCTCGTCGACCCGGTCGGCGCGCTCACCGCCGACGTGTCACCCGCTCTGGACAACCCGCTCGACAACACGCCACCGCAGGGTGTGGCCCGGTTCGGCAGCGCGCCGGTCTCCGGCGAGGCCCAGTCGGCGCCGGAGTCGTCCGCTCAGCCCGGCGCCACCGCCGGTGTCCCCGGTGCCAACGCGGGCGGCTGGGCCGCGCCGGCGGCACCGGCCTCCGAGGGCTCGAGTCACGCCAAGCTGATCGCGCTGCTGCTCTTCCTGCTCTCCGCGGTCGCCGCCGCGGTCACCGTCCGCCGGTTCGCCCGCACGACCGGGTAATACCGGGTAATACAGACGGCTCAGGCGCACTCGCCGGTGCGTACTCCCTTGGTGTTCTCCCGCCCGGCCTTCGCCACGCCCGCCGCCTCGTCCGCGGTGAGGGCGAAACCGACGTTCTTGTCGTCGGCCGCGGCCGCGAAGATCACGCCGAGCACGTCGCCGTTCGGGTCGATGAGCGGGCCGCCCGAGTTGCCGCTGCGGACGAACGACTTGATCGTGTAGATCTCGCGGGTCACGTCACCGGAGTCGTAGATGTCCGGGCCGGTGATCCGGCTGACGTCGCGGACGCGGGCCGACTGCGCGTTGTACGGCCCGTCCTGGGGGTAGCCGAGCACGATCGCGTTCGCCCCCGTGGTGGCTTCCTTGGCGACGAACGACATGACCGGGGCGCGCAGGCCGGGAACGTAGATGACGGCTAGGTCGCGCTTCGGGTCGTACACCACGACGCGGCCCTCGATCTGGCCGCGGGAGGTCTCGACGACCACCTCCTCGGTGCCGGCCACGACGTGTGCGTTGGTCATCACGCGCTCGTCCGCGTACACAAAACCGGTGCCCTCGATGCGACGCGAGCAGCTCGGGGCCGCACCCAGCACCTTGAGGACCGACCGCTTCGAATCCTGCACGACCTTGGAGTTCTTCAGCCGCGGGTCCGGCTCGGCGACCTCCTTGGCCTGGGTCCGCGCCAGCCCGCCGAACACGTCCGGGAAACCGCTGGTGTCCAGGGTGTCGCGCAGCGCCGAGGACAGCGTCTGCGCCTCCTCGGGCATAAGGCCGTTGATGCCGGAGAGGATCGCGCTGCTGCGGAACTCCCGGTTGACCGCCGGGAACGGGGTCGAGCCGAGCGGAACGGCGACCAGCCAGGCCGCCAGCAGCAGGGCGACCACCGAGATCACGGCGCCACCGGCGTCGTCGACGTGCTGCACGGGCTTGCTGAGGATGCCGCGCCGCAGGTTGGTGCCGAGCCACCCGGCCAGCGTCTGCCCCAGCACCGCCAGGGTGAGGATCACCGCGAGCGCGACCACCAGCCGCACGGTGCCGTCCTCGAACTGCCGGGCCAGCAACGGTCCAAGCTGGAGCCCGATCAGCACGCCGCTGAAGAAACCACCGAGGGAGAGCGCGCCGATCACGAAGCCCTGCCGATATCCGCTGATCGCGAACAGCAGCATGAGCACGACCAGAATCACATCGACCACGGGCACTCACTAAGCGTAGAAGTCGGTGGCCACCTCATGGCACCACCTCATCGGGCGCTCCGCCGCGCGCGGCCGGCACGGGCGCTGCGGCGTCGGGAAGCTCGACGATGCGGCCCGGCTCCCAGGGGCGGGACCACCCGGCCATGTCGAGCAGAACCGAGATCACCCCCGCCGTGAAGCCCCAGACGAGCATGCCCCGGACCTGGAACGCGGGCCCGATCCAGCCGCTCGGATGTCGCACCCGGATACGGTTCTCGGGGTCGGCGAGTTCACTGATCGGCAGACGTGCGACATGCGCGACTTCCTCGGGCTGCCGGGGAAGCACCGGGTGCGGCCGGCGCCACCAGGCCAGCACCGGGGTGACGACGAACCGGCTGACCGGGATCCACAGATCCGGCAGCAGCGCCAGGACCTCCGCGCTGGACCGGTCGAGGCCGACCTCCTCGTCCGCCTCCCGCAACGCGGTGACCGTCGCGTCGGCGTCCTCCGGGTCGGTGGCACCACCGGGGAAGGCGGGTTGACCGGCGTGGTTGCGCATGGTCGCGGCTCGCTGCAGGACGAGCAGGTCGGGCTCGCCCCCGCCACCGCCTCCCCGTTCGCCCTCGCCCAACAGCACCAGCACAGCGCTGGAGCGGCCGCCGCCTCCGGTCGGCTCGCGGAGGGTGGTGAAGTCCTCGGTCCGGCAGTCGCCGGCCCGCGTCAGCAGTGGCTCGAACCACGACGGCAGGTCGTCCGGCCGGCCAAGGATCTGCCCGCGGCTCATCGGGTCACCGTCACACCGGTGTGCTTCGCCATCAGGTCGATCAGCTGGTCGACGTCGACGGCCTTTCGGTGCACATACATCTCGCCGTCCGGGTTGACGAACACGGTGACCGGCAGCGTGGCCGCGCCCAGCGCACCGGCGAACCTACGTTCGGGGTCGAACAGCGTCGGGAAGTCGACGGCCCGGTCGGTGGCGAACGAGGCGGCCGCGTCCCGCCCGTCCCCGCTGTCCACGCCGATCACGGTGAACCGGTCCTCGGCGCGGTCCGCCAGCCCCTGGAACACCGGCAGCTCGTCGCGGCAGGGCGGGCACCAGGACGCCCAGATGTTGATCACGACGGGCCGGCGCAGGGCGGGCATCCGCACCTCGCCGCCGCCGGTGAAGCAGGGCAGCGAGACCTCCGGCACCTCGGTGCTCACGGGTGTCGCGCCAGTGATCTCGGCACACTCCGCGAACGGCGACGGTATTTCCGGATCGTCCGGTTCGACAGCGGCTGTACAGCCCGCGAGCATCAGCAGGACGACGGTTGCCGCCACGCCGAACCTGATCACGGTTCCTCCGGGGCCAGCACGGCGGCCGCCGGCACGAGGTCGGGGTCGACCCCGGCGGCCACCGCCAGCTCGCGGGCACGCGGGCCCTTGAGCAGCTTCGCCGCCGGTGCCGCCTCGGTGGGGCCGGTCCCGTACGACGGGCACATGGTGGCCAGCGTGCAGGCGCCGCAGGCGGGCGTGCGCGCGTGACAGACCCGCCGGCCGTGGAAGATCACCCGATGCGACAGCATCGTCCAGTCGCGCTTCTCGATCATGTCGGCGATCAGGAACTCGATCTTCACCTCGTCGGCCTCGTCGACCCAGCCGAACCGGTTCGTCAGCCGCCGGAAGTGGGTGTCCACGGTGATGCCGGGTACGCCGAAGGCGTTGCCCAGCACCACATTGGCCGTCTTGCGCCCGATCCCCGGCAGCTTCACCAGGTCGTCCAGCCTGTTCGGCACCTGGCCGTCGTGTTTCTCGACCAGCGCCTGCCCGAGGCGGATCAGGGAGTTGGTCTTGGCCCGGAAGAACCCGGTCGGCCGCAGCAGCTGTTCCATCTCCGCGCGGTCGGCGGCCGCGTAGTCGGCGGCCGACCGATACTGCTGGAACAGCTTCGGCGTCACCTGGTTGACCCGGACGTCCGTCGTCTGCGCGGACAGGATGGTCGCGACGGCCAGCTCGAGCGGGTTGGTGAAGTCGAGCTCGCAGTGCGCGTCCGGGTGGGTCTCGGCCAGCACCCGGGCCATCTTGCGGGCCCGGCGTTTGCGGCCGAGCTCCGTCTCCCGCGCGAAGCGGGAAGCAGTCGCTGCGCGGGGTGGGGTCACCGGTAAAGAGTACGTCGCCGGCGCGACCTGGTCGGTCACGCCGGAGGCTTGATCGTCCCGTCGTCACCGATCGTGATCGCGGTGTCGTCGAAGTCCGCCGCCGAGAGCTCGTTGACCAGCTCGCGGCCGCGTTCGTCCTCGTCGTCGCGGATCGGCACGCCGGTGCTGTTGAGATAGGTCGACAGGAACTTTCCGCCGGTGAACGTGCCGTCCTTGGTCAGCGACACGTGCAGGATCCCCGCGTTCTTGAGCACGCCGTTGCGCGACAGCGTCTTGCCGCCACCGGCGAAGTTCCCGAGGCTGTACGCGATCAGCTTGCCCTGATAGAACTCCATGCCCCGCAGCACGTGCGGCCCGTGCCCGACGACCAGGTCAGCGCCCGCGTCGATCACGGTGTGGCTGAACTTGATCGGGTCACCCCGGTTCTCCCCGAAGAACAGTTCGTTGCCCGGTTTCACGTGTGTCTTGTCGGAACCCTCGGCACCCATGTGCACCTGCACCACGACCAGGTCGGCCTGGCCCTTCGCCTCCTTCACGACAGCCTCGGCGGCGTCCAGGTCGTTCAGGTTGTTCGCACCCGCGTACGACGAGAAGCCCAGCACCGCGACCTTGATCCCCTTGACCTCGACCACGGTGATCTGGCCCTCGGCGCCGGTGTGCTCCAGCCCGGCGCCCTCCAGCGCCTTCACGGTGTTGCGGTAACCCTGGGTGCCGAAGTCCTTGGAGTGGTTGTTCGCCGTGTTGAGCAGCTGGAAACCGGCGCTCTTGAGGTGGTTCGCGTAGGAGGGTGGCGAGCGGAACGCGAAGCAGTTCGGCCGCGGCGGCGATCCGCACTTGGAGGTGCCGGTGTCGCCGGTCAGCGGCTGTTCGAGGTTGCCCATCACCAGATCGGAGGAGAGCCCCTCCTTGACCGAGTCGAAGAAGCCGTCGCCGCCATTGGCCGGAAGCTTGTTCGGCGCGCTGCCCATGATGATGTCGCCGGTTGCCGAGAGCGTGATCGATTCGACCTGGGCGGACTCAGTCTGCTGTCCGGAATCGGTCTCTTGGGTCGCAGGTTCGGAGGAAACAGCGGCGGGCGGACTCCACGTCGGCGCTTCCGAACCGTCCCGATTGGCTAGGGCAATTCCCCCCAAACCGGCACCAACCAGGGCGGCGAGGCCAACGGTGATGGTCAGAACGGGCCGACCGAAAAGGCCCTGACGGCGAGACGGGGGGTGCGAATTCATCGACCGGGACGATACCGTCGGCCTGCAAGCGGGATCGACCGACGAATGGCCTGTCCTGATATGCCCGTACCGCCGATTCATCTCAGGCGGTCAGGGCAAATCTGGCTACCGCCCAGTATCTGGATCAAGGGGTGGCCGCCCGTTTCCCGCCCGCGTGCGCCTAGACTGATCGAGCGCAGACGTTGCGCGTTTTCGGAGGTGCGGCGATGGATGAGGTACTGGCGCGCAGCGGAATCTTCCAGGGCGTTGACCCGGAAGCCGCCGAGGCGCTCGCCAAGGAGATGGACACGATCGAAGTCCGCAAGGGCGACGTGGTCTTCAACGAGGGCGAGGCCGGCGACAGCCTGTACATCGTGCTCTCCGGGAAGATCAAGCTCGGACGGCGTGCGGCGGACGGCCGACAGAATCTCGTCTCCATCATGGGCCCGTCCGACATGCTCGGTGAGCTCTCGCTCTTCGACCCCGGTCCGCGGACCGCGACCGCGACGGCGGTGACCGACAGCCGGCTGGCCCGGCTGAAGAAGTCGTCGCTGCGCCCGTGGCTGAACAACCGGCCCGAGATCGCCGAGCAGCTGCTGCGGGTGCTCGCCCGCCGCCTGCGCCGGACCAACGACGCCCTGGCCGACCTGATCTTCACCGACGTGCCCGGCCGGGTGGCCAAGAACCTGCTGCAGATGGCCGGCCGGTTCGGCACCCGGGACGGCGGCGTCCTGCGGGTCACCCACGACCTGACCCAGGAGGAGCTGGCCCAGCTGGTCGGCGCGTCCCGCGAGACGGTCAACAAGGCGCTCGCCGACTTCGCCTCGCGCGCCTGGCTCCGGCTGGACGGCAAGAGCGTGATCATCCTGGACCCGGAGCGCCTGGCTCGCCGCGCGCGCGTCTGAGATAACAGTTCTATAAGGGGTCGTCCATGCGGACGGCCCCTTAAACGTGCCCGATCCACCTGTTCGAGGTACCGGGCCTCCGCAGCCGAATCCGTGTCGCACCCGCACGGACGCTCGTTACGGAGGTGGCCGAGAGGCACCGGCGTGACAGGGAAGGGCGCGGCTTTGGACGCAGGTAGGGGCGTGGCGGGCATCGGGGTGTCTTCATGACCGCGCTCGAGACCACGCTGGACCCCCGCGACCCCGCCTATCTGGAGGGGCGCAGCGCCACCCTGCAACTCCTCGCCGAGCTGGAGGCCGTGCTCGACCAGGCACGTGGTGGCGGCGGGGAGAAGTGGGTCACCCGGCACCACGCGCGCGGGAAGCTGCTGCCCCGCGAGCGCATCGAGATGCTGCTCGACCAGGACAGCCCGTTCCTGGAGCTGGCGCCGGCCGCGGCGCGGGGCTCGGAGTACCCGCCCGGTGCGAGCGTGGTGACCGGCGTGGGCGTCGTCGAGGGCGTCGAGTGCGTGGTGATCGCCAACGATCCGACGGTGGACGGTGGTGCGGTCAACCCGTACACCGCTGAGAAGATCCGCCGGGCCGCGCGCATCGGCTCGGTCAACCGGCTGCCGCTGATCAACCTCGTGGAGTCGGTCGGTGAGTCGAAGCCGGGCGGCGGGATCGCCCGTGAGCTGAGCCGGCTCACCGCCGACCGGGTGCCGACCGTCTGCGTGATCTTCGGGGTCACCACCGGCGACGCGGCCTATCTGCCGGCCCTCTCCGACTACACGATCATGGTGCGCGGGCACGCCAAGGTGCTCACCATCCACCCGCAGCCGGTGCGCGGAACGGCGAACGGTCACGCGGGCGTCGACGTACGGGCCACCCCGGTGGTGCCGGCCGGGCCGGCGGGACCCGCCGACCAGCTGGCCGAGGACGAGCGGGACGGGCTGCGGCTGGCGCGGCAATGCGTACGGCGACTGAACTGGCGCAAGCACGGGCCGTTGCCGCGCACCGCGTACCCGTTGCCGCCCCGCTACGACGCCGAGGACCTGCTGACCCTGGCCGCCGCCGAACCGGCCGCCTTCGAGCCACGTGAGGTGCTCGCCCGGATCCTCGACGACAGCGACTTCGACGAGTTCAAGCCCGGCTCCACCGCCACGACCCTGGTGGCCGGCTGGGGTGAGCTGCACGGATACCCGGTCGGGGTGCTGGCGACCCCGAGCGCCGTGTGCTCGGCCGCCGAAGCGCAGAAGGCCGTGCACTTCCTGCACCTCGCCAACGCCACCGCCACCCCGCTGCTGTTCCTGCGGCACGTTGGCACCCTGCCCGGCGAGGACAGCGAGGCGCCGGACGCGCGGCATGACGCACCACTGGTCCACGCCGTGGCCAAGTCGGCCGTGCCGCACCTGGTGCTCAGCGTCGGAACGGCGGCCTGCGACCTGGTGGACCGCCCGGACGAGCCCCGTTTCCAGTTCAGCTGGCCCGCAGCGGGCCGCACCCCGGCCGACGACGGCGTCATCGACCCCCGCGACACCCGTACGGTCCTCGGCCTCTGCCTCTCCGCGGTGCACAGCGCGGCCGTGGAAGGCGCCGGACACGTCGGCGTGTTCAGACCCTGAAAGGTAGACCAGTGATCCGACGAATTCTGGTGGCCGACCGAGGTGAGGTCGCCCGCCGGGTGTTCGCCACCTGCCGACTGGTCGGCATCGAAACGGTCGCCGTCTACTCCGACGTCGATTCCAACGCACCGCACGTCACCGAGGCCGACTACGCGGTCCACCTGCCGGGCAACACGCCGTCCGCGACGTACCTGCGGACCGAGGCGCTGATCGCGGCGGCACAGCGGGCGGGCGCCAACGCGCTGCATCCCGGCATCGGCGTGCTGGCCGAGGACCCGGAGTTCGCCGAGGCGGTGTCCGAGGCCGGGATGATCTGGGTCGGGGCGCCGGCTGCCACGCTGCGTACGCTGAGCGTGAAGACCGAAATGAAGAAGCTGGTCGCCGAGGCGCAGGTCCCGGTCCTGCCGACCTTCACCGACCCGGACTCGGTGCCCGGCTTCCCGGTGCTCATCAAACCCTCGACCGGCACCGGCGGCACCGGCATGCGGGTCGTCCGCGACGCGACGACGCTGGCCGAGGCGGTCGCCTCGACCCGGCGCGAGGTGGGCGGGGACGTCTTCTGCGAGCCGTACGTCAGCAACGTCCGCCACATCGAGGTGCCGATCCTGGCCGACGCGCAGGGTGCCGTGGTCCCGTTCGGCGAGCGTGAGTGCTCGGTGCAGCGCCGATACCAGAAGATCGTCGAGGAGACGCCGTCGCCGGCGGTCGACCCGGCGCTGCGCGAGGAACTCTGCCGTGCGGCGATCGTGGCGGTACGGGCACTCGGCTACGTCGGCACCGGCGCGGTCGAGTTCCTGCTCGACGCCGACGGTGACTTCTGGTTCCTGGAGCTGACCCCGACGCTGCAGGCCGACCACGCGGTCACCGAGTGCGTCTCCGGATACGACATGGTTCGCCTGCAGCTGCTGGTCGCCGAGGGCGGCAGCCTGCCGATGCCGGGGCCGCCACCGATCCGGGGACACGCCATCGAGGTGCGGATCAGCGCGGAGGATCCGGCGTACGCCTGGCTGCCCGCGGCGGGCACGCTGCACCGGTTCGCCGTACCGGACGTGGCGGGCACGTTCCGGCCGCTGCCACAGCCCGGCCTGCGCCTGGACGCCGGGGTGGCCGACGCGTCGGTGATCGGCATGCACCACGATCCGATGCTGGCCAAGCTGATCGCCTGGGCGCCGAGCCGCCAGGAGGCGGCCAGGATGCTGGCGTCGGCGCTGGCCAGGACGCAACTGCACGGCGTGGTTTCGAACCGGGATCTTTTGGTACGCGTACTCCGCCATCACTCCTTCCGCGCCGGTGACGTCGACACCGGCTTCCTGGACCGCCACCCCGAGGTATTCGCTCCGCTGCTGTCGTCAGTGGACGCCGTACGCCTGTCGTGCCTCGCCGCCGCCCTGGCCGGCGCCGCATCTCGGCGCGCGACCGCCCCCGTGCTCGGCTCCCTGCCCTCCGGCTGGCGCAACGTCCCGTCCGGCTCGCAGACCGCGGTCTACGACGGCCCGACCGGCCCCGTGGAGGTCGGCTACCGGATGAACCGCCACGGCGAGCTGGCCGTCTGGTGGGTCCGCGCCGTGGACCCGGAGGAACTGGATCTGGCCGGTCTCGGACAGGCGCCGGTCTCCGACGACCACCCGCCGATCGTGGTGGTGCAGGCGGCCGCCGAGCGGGTCGTGCTCAACGTGCAGGGCATCCGGCTCACCGTGCTGGTGCACCGGGTCGGCGACGTGTCGTATGTGGACAGCCCCGAGGGCTCGGTGGCGCTGCGCGAGATCTCCCGCTTCCCCCTGCCCGCGCCGGAGGCCGCCGAGAGCTCGCTGATCGCACCGCTACCTGGGGCGGTTCGCCGTGTGCTGGTCGTTCCCGGTCAACGGGTCAGGGCGGGTGAGCTGCTGCTGACCCTTGAGGCGATGAAGCTGGAGCATCCGGTCCACGCGCCCTCGGCCGGTGTCGTCGCCTCGCTGCCGGTGCATCCTGGGGCCGAGGTGGACACCGGCGAGCTGCTGGCGGTCCTCGATCCGGAGTAGATCCGTTACTGGACGATTTTTCCGAGCGCCCGCAGGCCGGCTACGACGTCGGCGCCGGTAGGCGGGTGCTCGGGGTCGGCGAGCATCTGGATCACCACGCCGGACATCAGGGCCACCTGGAGCATGCCCAGTGTCCGGGCGGTCCGGTCCTCGACGTCGGCCTCCGGAGTGCTGGTCAGGATCCCGGCCATGCCGCTGCGGCCCTGACGGATGCCGTCGCTGAGGTGCGGCATGAGGTCGGGCTGTCGCTGCGCCTGCATGAACAGCTCGACCGAGGCCAGCCACATCCTCGGATGCTCACGCACCTGGGCGAGGAGCTCGTCCCACATCCGCTCGTAGGCCTGGGCAGGAGTCATGCCGGGCTCGGCCGGCGGCACCAGGACGCGGCCGGAGAGGTCGCCCCACTCGTCGAGGATCGCGAACAGCGCCTGGAAGAGCAGGTTCTCCCGGGAGCCGAAGTGGTAGCCGATCGCGGCCAGGCTGACCCCCGCCGTGGTGGCGATGTCGCGTGCGCTGGTGCGGTCGAAGCCCTTCTCGAGCAGGCAGGTCTTCGCGCCGGCGAGCAGAGCTTCCCGATTACCCATGATCCGACGCTATCAGACACCCGTCTTGCACGATCGTCTCAGACGATCGTATGGTGATGGGCATGAATCCACTGATCCCTCTGCTGGCCGGCCTGGCTCTGGTCGCACCGGCCTCGTCTCCCACCACCGTCACGACCGACAAGGGCGTCGTCCGCGGGACTGTCACCGCCTCGGGGACCCGCAGTTACCAAGGCATTCCTTATGCGGCGCCGCCTGAGCGCTGGGCCTCGCCGCAACCCGCCGCCCGGTGGGCCGGCGTCCGGGACGCCACCCGGCCCGGGGCCGCCTGCGCCCAGCCCGCCGGACTCCCGGTCGGCGTACCCAGCGAGGCCGAGGACTGCCTCTACCTCAACGTCACCGCGCCGGCCGGCAACCGACGGAACCTGCCGGTGATCGTCTGGATCCACGGCGGCAGCATGATGTTCGGCACCGGCGACATGTACGGTCCGGACCGCCTGGCCGCCGACGCCGTCGTGGTGTCGATGAACTACCGACTCGGCGTTCTGTCGTTCCTGACCCACCCCGCGCTGGACTCCGGCTCCCGGTTCGGTTCCGGCAGTCTGGCCCTCGAAGACCAGCAGGCCGCGCTCCGCTGGGTTCGCACCAACATCGGCGCCTTCGGTGGCGACCCGCGGAATGTGACGATCATGGGGCAGTCCGGCGGCGGGTATGCGGTCTGCGACCACCTGGCCTCACCGGTGTCCCGGGGGCTTTTCACTCGGGCGATCATTCAGAGCGCGCCCTGCGCGACGGGCGGCTCACGCACCCGAGCCTCGGCCGAGGCCGACAGCACCGGTGTCATCTCAGCCGTCGGCTGCACTGATAAGCCGGATATAGCGGCATGTTTGCGGGCAGTTCCGGTCGCTGACCTGCTCGCCGCCTACGACGTCTGGTCCGAGCCGCGCCCTGTCGCCGGCACCGCGCTGCTCCCACTCTCACCCGCGGACGCCTTCCGAACAGGCCGCTTCAACCGCGTCCCCGTCATGATCGGCGTCAACCACGACGAGGAGAACGGCCGCTACGCCGCTGCCCCGCCGATCCCCGCCGACTCATATCCCGCAACAGTCGGCCCCGAGGTCCTGGCCCACTACCCGCTGTCCGATTACGACAACTCCGCAAGCCTCGCCCTCGCCACCATCGCCACCGACCGCGACTGGGCCGTCCCGACCTTCGACACCGCGCTCCTGCTGTCCCGGTGGACAAACACCCATATGTACGAGTTCGCCGAGCACGACACGCCCTGGTTCGCGGGTTACCCGGCGCCCGATCTGCCGTGGCGCGCCCAGCACATGGCCGAGTTGGCGTACCTCTTCGACCTGGACCTCTTCGCACCCCGCACGCCCGCCCAGGACCGCCTGGCCGCCCGCCTGACCACCACATGGACGAACTTCGCGGCCGACGCCTCTCCCGGCTGGCACCCCTTCACCCCGGCCCGCCCTCTGGTCCAGTCGCTGGCCTCGGGCCGCTGGACCCCCACCGAGTTCCTCGACGACCACGAGTACGACCTCTGGTCACCCCACGCCTGACCGAGGTCGTGTGCTGTCAGCGCCCGCACGTCCGGTCATCCCTACCGGGCGATGCGGGGCCAGCCGTCGCCTCGCATGCTGACAGCCATGGGCCAGGCGCGCGGGGCAGAGCCGAATCAGGCCGACCGGGCGGGGACGTACGCCATAACGGATCCCTGGGCGCTGATCCGGAGTCGGCGGTACTGGCTGCTGTTGTTGCTGTCCGCCGTGCTGGGCGTGGTCGTTTCCGCGGCATGCTGGGCATTCCTGGAGTTCACGCACTGGTTGCAGGTGTGGTTGTACCGGGAGCTGCCCACCTCGGTCGGATTCTCCTCGCCCCCCTGGTGGTGGCCGCTCCCAGTGCTCGCCGTGGCGGGGTTCGTCATCGCGTCTGCGGTGGTCTGGCTGCCCGGTAATGGCGGCCACGAGCCGTCCGAGGGACTCAGGATCGCTGCGCCGACCACGGCAGCCGACATGCCGGGCGTCGTCCTGGCTGCGGTGGCCACGGTCGGCCTGGGGCTGGTACTGGGACCGGAGGCACCACTGATCGCCCTGGGCACCGGCCTGACGATGTTCCTGATCGGCCTGCCCCGCCGCCAGCTGCCGGACCAGGCAAAGCTCATCCTGACCGCGTCGGCCGGGTTCGCTGCGCTGGCGACCATCTTCGGTTCGCCGGTCGTCGGCGCAGTGATCATCATCGAGGCGGCTGCGATAGGCGGCTCGACCCTGCCGGTCATCCTGCTGCCTGGCCTGCTCGCCGCCGGTACCGGTTCGTTGATGTTCGTCGGCATCGGTTCACTGACCGGTTTGAGCACCAACGCGTTCGCCCTACCGGCGATCACCCTGCCGCCCTATCCGACGCCGCAACTCACCGACTTCCTGTGGAGCGTGCCGCTGGCCCTGCTGGCTGCCGTAGTCGTGTTCCTGGTTATCCGGCTCGCCGAACTGGTACGCACCCTGGTCGCCCGGCACCGCCTCCTGCTGACCCCGGTCGCGGCCTTGATCGTCGGTCTCGGTGCGATTGCCTTCCACGAGGTCAGCGGACAGCCGGCCGAAGCGGTGCTGTTCTCGGGCCAGGAAGCGATAACTCCGCTGCTCGAACAGGCGGGCACCGTTTCCGTCGGCACCCTCGCCCTCCTGCTGCTGTGCAAGGCCGTGGCCTGGGCGCTGTCGCTGGGCAGCGCCCGGGGCGGCCCCACCTTCCCAGCGATCTTCCTGGGACTGGTCGGCGGTCTGCTCGCCGGGCACCTGGCCACGACCGCACAGACGGCGATGATCGGTGCGCTCGTCGGGGCCTCGGTCGTCGCGGTGCTCCGGCTTCCCCTGTCCTCGATCGTGATCGCGTTACTGCTGACCCGTGCCGGGGCCGGCGCCGCACCCCTGATCATCCTGTCGGTCGTCGTCGCCTACATCGCCACACTTCTGCTCACCGCCCGCCGTGCCGCCTCCGCGCCCCGGCCCTCGTCCGAGACCGGCTGATCCTACGGTCCCCCGTCAGTGGCCGGGACCAATGACGATCTTGTTCCGTTCGGACTCGTGTGCGCCGCCCTTCTTCGCGAGCGTGGCGCACGCCTCTTCGATGTCGCGAGCGAGCGTGTCGACGTGCTCGTGGGTCATCGTCTCCTTGACCAGCGCCCGCATGATCGTCACGGTCTGCGCGTTCGGCGGAAGGGTATAGGCGGGCACCATCCAGCCGCGTTCGGCCGAAAGCTGCCAAGCAAGGTCGAACTCGTCGTATCCGTTGTCGGCGGCGAGGCGGAATGCCACCAGCGGGAGTTGCTCCTCGCCGGGCCCGATCAGCTCGAAGTGGCCCATCGCCGCCAGCTTCTCGCCGAGCGCGCGGGCGTTGGTCTGCATGCTCTTCATGACGTAGCGGTAACCGGCGCGGCCGTAGCGGACGAGGTTGTAGTACTGGGCCAGCACCATCGCCGAGCCGGTGGAGAAGTTGAGGGTGAACGTCGAGTCCGTCTTGCCGAGGTAGTTCTCCTCGAAGACGAGCTCTCTGGCCAGGTCCGCCTTCTCCCGGAAGATCAGCCAGCCGATGCCGGGATACACCAGGCCGAACTTGTGCCCGGACACGTTGATCGAGCGCACCTGTTCGAGCCGGAAGTCCCACGGCGAATCGGGGTAGAGGAACGGCCACACGAAACCGCCGCTGGCACCGTCGACGTGCAACGGCACATCGAGGCCGCGCTCGCTCTTGATCTGGAGCAACAGGTCGTTGATGCCGACGATGTCGTCCTTGTGTCCGGTGAACGTCGTCCCGAGCACGGCCGCCACACCGATGGTGTTCTCATCGATGTGGGGTGCAACGTCATCGGGGCCGATCGTGTACTTGCCGGGCCGCAGCGGCACGATCCGCGGTTCGACGTCGAAGTAGCGGCAGAACTTCTCCCACACGACGTGCACGTCGCCGCCGAAGACGAGGTTCGGATTCGTGGCCGCCGAGCCGCGCCGCTTGCGCCAGTTCCACTTGAGCGACAGGCCGGCCAGCATGATCGCCTCCGACGAGCCCTGGGTGCGCGCGCCGGTCGTCTCACCCGGCGCGTGGAAGAGGTCGGCGATCATGCGGATGCAGCGCTGCTCGATCTCGGCGGTGCGGGGGTACTCGGCGTGGTCGATGAAGTTCCGGTGCAGGTTGGCGGCGATGATCCGCTGCGCCTCCGGCTCCATCCACGTCGTGACGAACGTCGCCAGGTTCCGGGCCGGATCGCCTTCCAGAGCCATCTCCTCCGAGACGAGACGGAACGCGTCGGTGGCTGTCATGCCGCCGTCCGGGAACGTCCGGGTCGGCACTTCCTGGGTGGCGAACCGGTTGCCGAACAGTTCTGCGTCGGCGTCGCGGTTGCCGTCGGGTGTCGTGGTCATGCACGTTCTCCTAGGTCGGCCGGGCCGCGGGGTCGGCGTGGTGACCGGCCCGTGTCCAGGCCGGGAACATCAGGACGGCTCCGATCAGGAAACACAGCGCGCCGAACAGCGTGCCGGCGACATCGATCCACAGATTGCGCACGTCACCGGAGCCGGGCACGACGAAGCTGGCCAGAGCGGAGGCCATGAACAGGACGGATCCGATCATGTTCAACCACGCAATCCACCACGGCAGCGACCGCGGCCGCCAGCTCCAGAAGGTCCCGACCGCGAGAATGCCGAAAACGGCGGCCACGAGAAACAGCGTCGATCCGTAGATGTCCGGCCGCCACACGTGCCTGTCCTGCTGCTGCACCGAGGCGTTGCGAGCCAGGGCCGCCAGCGTGCTCGCGTTGAAGAACAGCGTGCCGGGAAACTGGGTGATCGCCGCGAGCCAGCTCCGGTTGTGCGGTGACACGTTCCACCAGCGCAGCGGTTCGGGTTCAGTCAGCAGCACGGCGTCGACACCGGTCATGGCCGGGGTCTGGGCCTGCACGAGTTGAAGGAACGACGCAGCGGTGAAGAAGATCGAACCGACGAAGAAGGTGACGGCGTCGGCCACCCCGCCGACCGCGTCGGCGTACGCCGACACCGATCCCAGCACGAAACACGCCGAGCCCACGATGAACAGGCTCGCGATCGCCGCGTTGAGATGGGCCGGCCGAGCCTTCATGCCACTCCTTCGCTCGGCCCTCAGCCTCGCTCAAGGATCACCCCGGCGACTCACCCATTCTGGATGAGTTGTGCGCTGAACAGGCCGCACGGGAGCAAGCCGAACCGGCCGCAGAAACAGGTCAGGGCCGGAGATCCGTTTCCGGAAATCGGCCCTGACCTGCACTGCAACTTGGTCGGGGTGGCGGGATTTGAACCCACGGCCTCTTCGTCCCGAACGAAGCGCGCTACCAAGCTGCGCCACACCCCGAGCTGCGAGAGAAATACTAGCTGACGCCCCCCACCCTCCGGAAATCGGTATCCCCCAACCGCGAAACCGCAGGTCAGCGCGGTATCAGTGTAAGCAGTGAAGCCTCCGGGCGGCAGGCGAAGCGGATGGGGGCGGTGGGGTGGGTGCCCAGGCCGGCGGAGACGTGGAGCCAGGTGTCGGTGCCGGGCCAGCGGTGGAGGCCCTTTGCCATGGAGAGGGGGAGGTCGCAGTTGGTGGTGAGGGCGCCGAAGCCGGGGACGCAGACCTGGCCGCCGTGGGTGTGCCCGGCGAGGAGGAGGGCGAAGCCGTCGGCGGCCATGGCGTCGAGGACGCGGGAGGCGGGGGTGTGGGTGACGCCCAGGTGCAGGTCGGCGCCGGTGCTGATCGGGCCGGCCACCGACGGGTAGTCGTCCTGCTCGATGTGTGGGTCGTCGACGCCGACCAGTTCGATGGAGCGGCCGCCGGCTTTCAGGACCGTGCGGGCGTTGTTCAGGTCGGCCCAGCCGGCGTCGGTGAAGGCGTCGCGCAGGTCGTCGGCGGGCAGGTCGGTGCCCTGGACGTACTCGCGCTCGCCGGGCAGGACGTATTTGAGCGGGTTCTTGAAGACCGGGCCGCGGTAGTCGTTGGAGCCGAAGACGAACGCGCCGGGCACGTCGAGGAAGGGTTCCAGGGCTCGCAGGACGCCGGGGATCGCGTACGGCGAGGCCATGTTGTCGCCGGTGACGATGACCAGGTCGGGGTCGGTGCCGCCGAGCGCGGACACCCACTCCTGCTTGCGCCGCTGCTCGGGCATCATGTGCAGGTCCGAGATGTGCAGGATGCGCAGCGGTTCGGCGTCGGGTTCCAGCACCGGGACGTCGAAGCGCCGGAGCGTGAACATGTTGCGTTCGATCAGGGAGGCATAGGCGAACGTCGCCCCGCCCAGCGCGGTCAACGCGGCGGCGGCGGAAATAAGGGAGCGCTTGCGCATGACGGCAAGGGTAGTTTCTCCGCCATGGGAACGCTGAAAGACCGCCTGAACGATGACCTGCACACCGCCATGAAGTCCCGCGACGAGCTGATCACGTCGACGCTGCGGATGGCGCTGTCGGCCGTGCGGACCGCCGAGGTCGCCGGTGACGAGGCGCGGGAGCTGTCCGACGACGAGGTGCTGGCGGTGCTGACCAAGGAGGCGAAGAAGCGCCGGGAGGCGGCTACCGCTTTCGCCGGTGCCGGGCGGGACGACCAGGCGGCGAAGGAGACGGCCGAGGGTGAGGTGCTGGACCGCTACCTGCCGAAGCAGCTCACCGATGCGGAGATCGCCGAGCTTGTCGGTCAGGCGCTCGCGGCGGGCGGTTTCACCAGCAAGGGCCAGATGGGCCCGGCTATGAAGGCGGCACAGGCGGCGGTCGCGGGACGTGCTGAGGGCGGCCGGGTCGCGGCCGAGGTGCGGCGCCGGCTGAACTGAGAAACGGGCGGGAGATTCGATCTCCCGCCCGTTTCCGGTGGTGTGGCTAGTTGCCGTTGCGCCTACCCGGTGGGGTCGGCCCCTCCTCGCCCTCTGGCGTCTCGGGTTTCGAGTTCTTCCCGTTGCTGATCTCGATGATCACGGCGCCGTTCTTGATGGTCCGGCCGGACGGGTTGGTGCCCGCCGCGGTGCCCTTGGGGCATTCCGAGTCCACCTCGCCGCCGGTCGACACCTCGAAGCCGGCGCCCTCGAGCTTGGAGCGGGCCGAGCCGATCGAGTCGCACTCCACGTTCGGGATGGAGCGCTGGTCGCCGTACGCGATCTTGGTGCTGCCCGGCTTCTTGAACTGCTCCTTCGGCTTGTCCTGCATGTACGCCTTGAGCGTGTACTGGACGGCCGGGTTGATGACATCGTGGCTCATCCGGTCCCGGTGCTCCGGCCAGTCCGGGTTGGCCATGTATCCGGCGACGACCAGCGACGTGGTGCCCGCGATCAGCGAGGCGGTCTTGTCGTTGTCGGTGGTACCGGACTTGCCGAAGACCGGGTGGCCGACGATGCCCCTGGTCGGGCCGGCCGTGTTGCCGTTGCACGCGCCGAGCTGGGCCGAGTCGCCGACCGGGCAGCGGGCCGCGTCCAGCGCAGCCCGGGCCACGTCCTTGGTGGTGGCCCGGATGCAGTGCGGCTTGCCGACGTCGAGCTTCTCGCCCTCGTTGGTGGTGATGTTCTCCACCGGGGTGGGCTGGCAGTACATGCCGTCACCGGCCAGCGTCGCGTACGCGTTCGCCATGTCCAGCGGGGTCGACTGGGAGACACCGAGGGTGAACGTGCCCCAGGCCCGCGCCTGATCCGGATCGTCGGCCATCTCGCGGTCCTTGCCGGCCCGGAACTGGACGCCGAACCGCTTGGCCACGGCGACCACCTTGTCGGCGCCGGCGCGTTCCTCGAGCGGTACGAAGTACGTGTTGATCGACTTCGCGAAGGCGCTCCACATCGTGAAGACGCCGACACCCTTGCCGGAGTTCTTCGGGCACCACTGGTCGGTGCCGGGGCACGCCGAGCGGTCGCTGGGGCTGGTCTTGTACTTCGACCGGTACTGCGCGTCGGTCTTGATCGTGTAGCCCAGCGGATAGCCCGCCTCCAGGCCGGCCACGATCGTGAAGATCTTGAACACCGAGCCCGCCTGGTAACCACTGATGTCGCCACCACCGCTGAGCAGCGGGTTGGTGGTGTTCGGGTGGGTGCCGCGGATGTTCTTCTTGGCCTTCCTCGGGTCCGAGGAGATCTCGTTCTGCGGGTCGTCGGAGTCGTCGAGCTTGTACTTCCGGTTCGCCGCGAGCAGGCGCACCTTGCCGGTGCTGGGCTCGATGCCGGCCAGCATCACGGCGTTCTGGCTCTTGTCGGACTGGCGCTTCGCGATCTCCTTGCGAGCCGCCGCCTGACCCTGCAGGTCGATGGTGGTGACGACCCGGTAGCCACCGCTCTTGAGGCGGCGCTCCCGGTCGTACTCCGTCGCGCCGAAGGCGTCCTGCTCCATCCACCAGCGGTAGAAGTAGTCGCAGAAGAAGCCCCAGTAGTTCTTCGACACCCAGGCGCAGCCGTTGCCGACCTGCTTGACCTTGGTGGGGACCTTCTCCTTCTTGGCCTCGTCGGCCTGCTGCTGCGTGATCGCCCCCATGGTGACCATGCCGGGGATGATGTAGTTGTCGCGGCGCGCGGTGATCTGCTCGTGGCCCGACGGGGTCGTCGGGTTGAAGCTGGACGGCGCCTTCACCATGCCGGAGAGCATCGCGGCCTCGGCGACGGTGAGGTCCTTGGGCCGCTTGTTGAAATAGACCTGGCTGGCGGCGAAGACCCCGTACGCCTGGTTGCCGAAGGGCGCGGTGTTGAGGTAGCGCTCGAGGATCTGGTCCTTGGTGAGCTGCTTCTCGACCTGCAGCGCGTACTTCATTTCGGTGATCTTGCGCTTCGGGCTGTCCTCGGTGGCGTCGACCACCTCCTGCGGGTTGGTGGCCGAGTAGGCCAGCGACATCCGCACGTACTGCATCGTCAGCGTGGAGGCGCCCTGCTGGGTGCCGCCCGAGCTGTTGCCCACGAACGCACGGGCGACACCCTTGAGGTCGACGCCGTTGTGGTCGTAGAACTTGCGGTCCTCGGCCGCCAGGATCGCGTTCTGCATGTTCTTCGAGATGTCCTTCAGCGGAACGTTGCTGCGGAACTCGTCGTAGAACTGCGCAAGCGGGGTCCGCCCGTCTCTGGCGTAGACCCGGCTGATCTGCGGTGAGCTGAAGTCCTTGAGCTCACTCGGCAGGTTCGCAAACGTCTGGCCGCCGGCCTTGGCGGCCAGCCCGGTCATAGCGGCGGCGGGGAAGGCTGCAGCAGCGACCACGACGCCCGCCAACAGGCCGCAGACCAGCAGCGATGTGGCGTTCGTGAAGATGTTGTGATCGCGTCTGCGAAACCAGGAGGTCGAGGTCACCCGAGCAGGGTACGCGAACGACGCACGCGACCGCCCGTCGAGAAGGCCAGCTCTGACCGTATCGAGTGTGAGGTGTCACCCCCTTCCGGCGGGGCGGTTTCCCACATATGCACCAAAGAAACCCCCGTTCCGCTACACCTGCGTGGCCGCTATGCCCGGAACTACCGGGCTATACGTATTTGAGGGACAACGTTGCGTAATCACCCAACTACAGAGCATGATGGTCCGGCGAGACATCGCACGGCGTCCGCGCGGCGAGGGGGACATTGCCGCCGACGCAGGGGGTGACAGCAAGGGGGGACGTTTACCGATGGGGATGATCAGCGACTGGCCCAGCATGGCGGCGTGTCAGAGTGGCGACCCTGACGCGTTGTTCGTGCAGGGCGCCGAGCAGAACGTGGCGAAGAGGATTTGCCGCAGCTGCCCGGTCCGCTACGAATGCCTCGCCGACGCCCTGGACAACCGCATCGAGTTCGGCGTGTGGGGAGGCATGACGGAACGGGAGCGCCGCGCCCTGTTGCGCCGGCACCCGCACGTGGCGAGCTGGCGCAAGATGTTCGAGGCCGCTCTGCGGGAGAAGGGTGCCGACAAGGTGCTCGTCTCCACCACCCGCTGATCGATTAGGGCGTGTCCTAGGCGAGCAGCGCTCCGATCGTCCGCAGCCCGTCGACGTCGTGAACGTCGGCGGGCTGCGCGGCGACAGCGGTGGCCGGCACCGAGGGGAAAGCCTCGGTGAAGGCGGCCGCCACGCGTACCTCTCTCTCGGTCTGCCGCAGCAGGGTGGCGTGGATGCGCAGCACGTCGGCGGTGATCCGCTGGTCGCCCTCGGCGTCCAGCCGCTCGGCCGCCGCCTCGCTCTCCTCGGCCGTCAGGCCGGCCGGCTCGGTCTGGTGCATCCGGTTGAGCACGAGACCGCCCAGCGGCATCCGCTCGGCCACCAGGCGCTCAGCGAAATACGCCGCCTCCCGGATCGCGTCCCGCTCGGGCGCCGCGACCAGCAGGAACGCGGTCTGCGGGTCCTGCAGGACGCGGTAGGTCTGGTCGGCGCGCTGGCGGAACCCGCCGAACATCGAGTCGAGCGCCGCGACGAAGCCGGACAGGTCGGTGAGCAGCTGAGCGCCCAGAATCTTCTGCACCGCGCGGGAGAAGAGCCCGAACGACGCGGTGACCAGGCTGAACATGCTCCGCCCGCCGGTGCGCGCCGGCGCCAGCAGCATGCGCAGCATGCGGCCGTCGAGAAACCGGGAGAGCCGGGCCGGCGCGTCCAGGAAGTCGAGCGCGGACCGCGACGGCGGGGTGTCGACCACGATCAGGTCCCACTCGTCGCCGGCGCGCAACTGGCCCAGTTTCTCCATCGCCATGTACTCCTGCGTGCCGGAGAAGGTGGAGCTCATGGCCTGGTAGAACGGGTTCGCGAAGATCTCCGCGGCGCGCTTCGGCGTGGTGTGCTGCTCCACCACCTCGTCGAAGGTGCGCTTCATGTCCAGCATCATGGCGTGCAGCTCGCCGCCGTTCTCCGCGGCGTCGATGCCTTTCACCTGACGGGGTGTGTTGTCCAGCTCGGTGAGTCCCATCGACTGGGCGAGGCGGCGGGCCGGGTCGATGGTCAGCACGACCGTCCGGCGCCCGTGCACCTCGGCGGCGCGCAGGCCGAGCGCCGCGGCCGTCGTGGTCTTGCCGACCCCGCCGGCGCCGCAGCAGACCACGATCCGGATGGCCGGGTCGGCGAGCAGGCCATCGACGTCGAGGCGTGGAGCGGTCAGTTCAGCCACCGTTCCAGCGTAGTGCGTCTTGATCGGACATTCCCCTGATCAAGCGCGCAACAGGCGCGCCGCGAACCGCTCCAGGCCGGCCAGGTCGACGCCGTCCGGGAGTTGCGGCAGCTCCACCATCGGGCGTCCCAGCTCGGCCAACTCCAGCCGCAGCGACTCCTCCAGCTCCCGGCGGGTCAGGTGCGCCTGTGCTTCGCCTGCGAGTTGGCTCACCGTCGCCGGGGCGGTCGTCACACCGGCCGCCGCCAGGCCGCGCTTGAGCTCCGCCTTGGTCACCTTGCCGGAGTCCAGCAGCGCCGGGCGGGTGTTGTTCACGATGATCCGGCCGACCGGGATGTGCAGGGCCTTGAGCTCGGCGATCGCGTCCAGGCTCTCCTGGACCGGCATCTCCTCCAGCAGGGTGACCACGTGCACCGCGGTCATCGGGGAGCGCAGCAGGGACGCCACACCTTCGCTCTGCGTCTTGATCGGGCCGACCTTGACCAGCCGGGCGGTCTCCTCGGTGACGTTCAGGAACCGGCCGACGCGACCGGTGGGCGGCGCGTCGAGCACCACGGCGTCGTAATACCGGCGGCCCTCGTGCGACCGGGTGGTCGCCTCCTTGACCTTGCCGGTGAGCAGCACGTCACGAAGGCCGGGCGCGATGGTCGTGGCGAAGTCGATGGCGCCGACCTTGCGCAGTGCCCGGCCGGCCGCGCCGAGCTTGTAGAACATGTCCAGGTATTCGAGGAGGGCCTCCTCGGGGTCCACGGCCAGGGCGCGGACCTCGCCGCCGCCGGTCGTGGTGGCGATGCGGCGTTCCGCGTACGGCAGCGGATCCAGGCCGAACAGCTGGGCGATGCCCTGCCGGCCCTCCACCTCGACCAGCAGCGTGCGCCGCCCGCCGGAGGCCAGGCCCAGCGCCAGAGCGGCGGCGACGCTCGTCTTGCCGGTGCCGCCCTTGCCGGTGACCACGTGCAGCCGCTCCGGCCAGTTCCGGTGTTCGCCCATGCGTCAAAGGTACGGCGAGGTGTCAGCCGGACACGTCGCACACCAGCCAGCCGGTCTTCCGGATGACCGTGAACCGGAGATCCTGGTTCGCCGACTTCTCGTCCTCGGTCGACAGCACCACGCGTACGCCGACCGTGGCCTCGTCGTCCCCGCGGTCACCAACGGCCGGGTCGTCCCAGCGGAAGACGGCACCGTCGTAGCTGTCGGCGTACGTGCTGATCTGCTCCACCCGCTGCGCGAGTTTCTCGGTGTCCCGCGACTTGCGGCAGACGAGATCCTCGGCCGCGCTCGCGTCCTGCTGCGTGTAGACCGCGGTCAGGAACCGGTTGACGGCCGTCGCGGGGTCCGGCGAGCCGGGATTGTCGGCGTCGCGGAACAGGAAGTACGCCGAGACCGCACCGCCGCCGCAGAGCACCAGGGTGGCCGCGAGGGCCAGCGAGAGGAAGACGGTGGAGCGGCGGCGCGGTCCGCCGGGCAGCAGCGGTGCCGCGCCGGCGGCCTGCGGTCCCACCCAGATCGGTTCCTGGGGGCCGGTCTCCGCCGGCGGGGAGTGCTGAAAGGCCAGATGTTCGGGCGGCGGGTGCTGCCACTCGCCGGGTTTCTCGTGCCGGGCGTGCCACGGCCCGGACGGCGGCGGCTGCTGCCATCCGGCAGGCGGTGTACGGGAGATCACCTGGGTGGGATCGGGCGGCGGGTACAGCGCCGGATGCTCGGCGGTCGCCTCGAGTTGCGGTCCGGACGCCCCCGCGGCGTCCGGACCGGCTTGCGGAAGGGCCGGCGGTGGCAGACCTCCAGCGATCGGGAGCCCGGCCGGCGGGCCGCTCCCGAACCGGTCCGCCAGGTGCGGCGGCTCCGGTATGGGAATCGGCTCGTCGGGCGGGATGGGCATGGGCGGTTCCGGTTCGGGTGACGGCGGCGGTTCCGGATGCCCGGAGGCGCCGTCCTCTGCACGATGCGTCATGTCACCTCCGCTGATTCGCGCTCAGTGATCTGGGCTCAGCCTAACCAACCACCCGGACCGCCGGGTCCTAAGCTGAACGCCGTAGCCGATCGAGAGGGAGAAGTCCAGCCATGCAGAAGTGGGAGTACGTGACCGTGCCCCTGCTGGTCCACGCGACCAAGCAGATCCTCGACAACTGGGGCGAGGACGGCTGGGAGCTCGTCCAGGTGGTGCCCGGCCCCAACCCGGAGCAGCTTGTCGCCTACCTGAAGCGGCCCAAGTCGTGACCGGGCCCGCCCCGGTGGCCGGTGAGGGCGGCGTGGACGCGTACGCCAAACTCGCCGAACTCGGCCTCAGCCTGCCCAAGGTGGTCCCGCCGCTGGCGGCCTACGTGCCGGCCGTGCAGTCCGGGAACTACGTCTACGTCTCCGGCCAGCTCCCGCTCGTCGACGGCAAGCTGCCGAAGACCGGCAAGGTCGGCGACGAGGTCACCCCCGAGGAGGCCGCCGACCTGGCCCGCATCTGCGGCCTGAACGCGCTCGCCGCGATCGAGTCGCTGGTCGGCCTCGGCCGGCTCGTCAAGATCGTCAAGGTGACCGGTTTCGTGGCGTCCGCGCCGGGCTTCACCGGTCAGCCGCTCGTGGTGAACGGCGCGTCCAACCTCTTCGGCGACGTCCTCGGTGAGCAGGGACGGCACGCCCGCAGCGCGGTCGGCGTTTCCGAATTGCCGCTGGGTGCACCGGTGGAGGTCGAGGTCATCGCCGAAGTAGCGTGATCTTGTGGGGATTCGGCCGCTTTTGGTGACCGAAGGTGACCGGATCGGACATCGTGTCTCGGCCATCACCCATGAGGCGACGTACGATTCGGGGCATGGGGGGTGCTGAGCCCGAGTCGGCAGAGGTCGACCGGTTGCCGGGTTGGGTGACGCTGCTGCGGGCGCCCAACCCGGGACCGATGACGCTGGACGGCACCAACACCTGGATTTTGCGCGCTCCCGGAGCGGATTTCGCCACCGTGATCGACCCCGGGCCGCTGGACGAGGGTCACCTGCGCCGGATCGCCGAGCACGGGCCGTTCGGTTCCATTCTTGTCACGCACGGTCATCACGACCACGTCGAGGGCGCCGACCGGCTCGCCGAGCTGCTCGGTGGCACCCCGGTCCGGGCCGCCGACCCGCGGCACTGCCGCGACAGTGAGCCGTTGGACCCGAACGGGCCTCTCGACGGGAACGGCCTGGAAATAACGGTGCTGGACACTCCGGGGCACACAAGTGATTCCGTGTGCTTTCTCGTCGAGTGTGGGAACGACCGCGTGATGTTCACCGGCGACACGATGCTGGGGCGTGGGACCACTGTGGTGGCCCCGCCCGACGGCGACCTGGGTGCCTATCTGACGAGTCTGGGAGTGCTCAGCGCGTACCCCTCGGTCTTGATGCTGCCGGGCCACGGACCGGCCCGGACCGACACCGCCGAGCGTGCCCACTTCTACCTCGGCCACCGCCGCGAGCGACTGGCGCAGGTCCGTGCCGCCATGGCGACCGGGGCGAGAACCCCGGCGGCGGTGGTCGATCTGGTCTACCCGGACATCGATCCCCACCTGCGCTTCGCCGCCGAGTGGTCCGCCGCCGCGCAGATCGATCACCTCAATCGGGAATCCGGGACCGGCGTGAATCGGTTGGATCGGCCGTGACCTGCCCCGTGTGCGGGACCGTCGCCGTGCCCGGCGCCCGCTTCTGTCATCACTGCGGTGCGGCCCTGCCCGCGGCCGCGGCGCTGCCGGCTGCCGAGCGCCGGATCGTGACCGTGCTCTTCGGCGACCTCTCCGACTTCACCTCCTGGTCCGAGGACCTCGACCCGGAGCGGGTCGGCGCGGTGACCGACCGGGTGCTGGCGTCCCTGGCCGGAGCGGTCAAGACGTTCGGCGGGCACGTCGACAAACTGACCGGCGACGGGATCATGGCGGTCTTCGGCGCACCCGTGGCGCACGAGGACGACGCGGAGCGCGCGGTCCGTGCCGCCCTGAGCATGCAGCGCGCGGTCCGCCGGGTGCTCGACGACGAGCGCGGCGGCGGCGCGCCGCTCGGCCTGCGGGTCGGGCTGAACACCGGTGAGGTGGTCGCCGGCATGCAGGCCGGCATCGAGTACACGGTCATCGGCGACACCGTGAACACCGCCGCCCGGCTGGCCGACGCGGCCGCGGTCGGCGGGGTCTACGCCGGCGAGCGGACCAGCGCCGGCACCCGGCATGTGGCCTCCTGGCGTCAGCTGCGGCCCCTGCGGCTCAAGGGCAAGCGGGAGCCGGTGCCCACCTACGAGCTGCTCGGCCTGCACGACGCGCCGGGCACCCGCTCCGGGCTCGGCGACGAGGCGCCGTTCGTGGGCCGTGAGACCGAGCTCGGCCGGGTCTCCGGCCGGCTCGCCGAGGCGATCGACTCCGGCACTCCGCGGATCATGGTGATGACCGCCGAGGCCGGCATCGGCAAGTCCCGGTTCGCCGGCGAGGTGAAACGGCTCGCCGCCGGTTACGAGGCCGGCACCGGTCCCTATGCGGGACACGGCGCCCGGGTCCTGCGGGTGCGCTGCCGCGCGTTCGGTGAGCGCCGGCGCTACGCGCCCCTGGCCGACATCGTCCGCAAGGCGGCCGGCCTGCCCAAGGACATGATCGCCACGATCGGCCGCGCGGTCGTCGAGGAACGCCTGCGCAAGCTGGCCGCCCGCATCGGCGCCCAACTCGACACCGACCGGCTGCTGGTGCTGCTCGGCTACGGCGAGGCGCCCGGCAACCCGGTCGGGCCGGCCGCGCCCGCCGACTGGCCGCCGAGCGCCAAGCGGGTCGACGCCGAGGCGATCTCGATCGCGGTCGCCGACCTGCTCAGCGCGCTGGCCGTCGAGGCGCCGCTGATGGTCATCGTGGACGACCTGCACGACGCCACCGCCACCACCGTCGCGGCTCTCGGGAGCACGCTCTCCCGGCTCGACGGCCCGGTCGTGGTGCTCCTGCTCGGCCGCCCGGAGCTGGTCCGCACCGCCGGCGCGATGACCCGGCTGGCCGACGCCGAGGTGCACACGCTGCCGCCGCTGCGAGGTGCCGACGCGTCCCGGCTGCTCACGTCGTATCTGAACGGCGGCAAGCTGCCCCAGCCGGACAGCGACCGGCTGCTCGCCACCGCGCAGGGCAACCCGTTCTATCTGGCCGAGATGGTCACGCTGCTGATGGAGCGGGGCGCGCTCACCCCGGCGGTGGGCGCCAACGCGGCCGGCCGGTGGCACCTGGCCGCCGGGTCGCTCGGCAGCCGGCTGCTCTCCCGTGACCTGGCCGCCGTGCTCGCGGCGCGTATCGACGCGTTGCCCGCCGAGCCACGCTCGGTCCTGCGGGACGCCTCGGTGGCCGGGACGACAGTGCCGTCCGGTGTCCTGGAGGCGTTGTGGGAACGCCGCTCGGAGGTCGCGGAACTGGAGCCTTCCGTCGACGAGCTGCTGCAACGCCGCATGCTGCACCGGACCCGGGGCGGATACTCGTTCTCCACGCCGCTGATGCGCGAGGCGGCGTACGCGAACATCGGCAAGGCCGACCTGGCGGAGCGGCACGCGTACCTGGCCGGCTGGGCGGACGGCGCCGACGGGTCGGTGCGGCTCAACCTGTCCGACAACGAGCGGGACGCGTTCATCGCCACCCACGTCGAAGCGACCGTGGCACTGGCCGACGCGGTACGCCTGCGCCCGGACGCCGCGGCTCGCGAGGTGGCGCCGCTGGGCGTGGCCGCGCTGGGGCGGATGGCGCGGCGGGCACTGGCCAACATCGAGCCGGCCGCCGCGATCGAGTACGCGGAACGCGCCACCGCGCTCACCAAGGACGGCCTGCCGCTGCCGGACCAGCTCGTGCACGCCCGTGCGCTGCTGCGCCTGGGCCGGGCCGAGGAGGCGCTGGCGTACGGCGAGAAGATCACCAAGGCGGCCGCAGACGATCCGGTGTGCCGCGCCGAGGGCACGATCCTGGTCGGCCGGGCGTACGAGGCACTCGGCGACACCAGCCGTGCCGTCTCGGCCTGGCAGGAGGCCCTGGAGGTCGCCACCGAGGCCCAGCTGCTGCCGGAGCGAGCCAACGCCATGCGGCGGCTCGGCATGGCCGACTTCCTGTCCGGGCGGCTCAGCCAGGCGAGCAGCCGGTTCGCCGCGGCATACCAGGTGACGCTGGCGGCGGGCGACCGCCACGGTCAGGCCTGGGCCCTGCAGAACCTGGCGTGGGTGACCACCACCCGTGGCGACTTCGCCGGCACCGACGCCGTCCTCGGCCGGGCCGCGCGCCTCTTCGCCGAGCTCGGCGATCCGGTCGGCCGGTCCTGGATGCGCGGCACCACCGCGTTCGCCCGCCTGCTCGCCGGCCGCCTGCAGGAGGCCCGCCGGCTCGCGCGGATCTTCCTGCCCTTCGGCGACCGGGTCGGCGAGGGCTGGGCGGTCGGCACGTTGCGGGTCGTCGAGGCGTACGCGGCCGCCGAACTGGGCGATCTCGGCGCCGCGGACAGTCAGGCGCGGCGGGCGTTCCGCGAGTTCAACGAGCTCTCCGACGACTGGGGGCGGGGACTCGCCATGGTCGTGCGCGGCGCCATCGCCCGCAGCCTGAACGAGTTGGACCACGCCGCCGACCTGCTCACCGACGCTCTCGTCTACGCCGACCGCACCGGGCACCCGCTGCTGATCGGCATGGCCGGGACGCTGCACGGTTTCGTCGCCCTGCAACGCGGCGACCTGGCCACTGCCGAGGCGGACGCCCGCCGGGTGATGACCGCGGTGGAGCCGCACAACCCGCTGGCGCCGGCCCAGGTCGGACCCCGGGTGCTGCTCGCCGAGGCCCGCAACCGCGCGGGCGACGCGACGACGGCGATCGGGTTGCTGGCGCCGATCGCCAGTGACACGGCCACACCGTCGTTGCTCTTCTCGCGGCGGCACGCGCTTGCCGCGTACGCCTCCGCCCTTCTCGCCGAAGGCCGCGTCGAGTCGGCACTGACCTGGATCGAGCGCGCCCGTGAGGTTCCCGCCGAGGACGTCCGCAGCGGCGTGATCACCGCCATGGTCCGCGCCCGCGTGCTGGCCGCCGCCGACCGGTGCGAGGAGGCACTGGCCGCCGCCGAGGAGGCGGTCCGTCTGGCGAACGCCACCGAGCAGGCCAGCGAGCGGGCAGCCGCCGAGGAACTGCGCGATACCCTCGCCCTACCAGGTCTCGAAACGGCTGCGGCGGAAACTGTCGCCTACGCGTCTGACATGCCTGGATGATCTTTGATCCGCCTGGCGTATTTTCTTTAACGTGACGGAGACTCCGCCTGGCGCCCTACCCGTACCGTACGTGCCAGGCATGTCCGGTTTGTCGGTCATGGCCCGCGGTGGTTACGCCACCGTCTACCGGGCCACCCAGGACTCCGTCGGGCGCGAGGTCGCCATCAAGATGGAGAACCGCACCCTCGACAACGCCCGCGACCAGGCCCGCTTCCTCCGCGAGGCCCGCGCCGCCGGCCGCATGTCCTCCCACCCGCACGTGGTGGACCTCTTCGACGTCGGCGTGACCGTCGACCAGCATCCGTACCTCATCATGGAGCTCTGCGACGGCTCCTACCTGGACCGGATGCGCGTCTCCCCGCTGACACCCGTCGAGGCCCGCGACGTCGGCATCAAGATCGCCGACGCCCTCGTGCACTCACACGCCAACGGCGTCCTGCACCGCGACGTGAAGCCGGCCAACATCCTGTATTCGCAGTTCAACGCGGCCGTCCTCGCCGACTTCGGCCTGGCCGTCCTGGGCGAGATGCGCGACTCCTCGGTCACCCTCGAGGTGCTGACGCCGGCCTATGCCCCACCCGAGATGTTCCGCCACGACAGCCCGTCCGGCGCCGCTGACGTCTACGCCCTCTGCGCCACTCTTTACGCGGTGATGAACGGCCGCCCGCCACGCTGGAGCACCGATCGCAGCCCCAGCCTGATCACCCTGATGGACCTGTTCCACCAGCCGATCCCCGAGCTGCACGGCGTCCCCCGGTCACTGACCGACATCCTGCGTTACGGCATGGCCAACGACCCGGCCTCCCGCCCCAGCGCCGAACAACTACGCGACCTGCTCAACAACCTCCAGCTGGACCCGAATCTGCCCCAGCCCCCGCCGGCGGTCTACCGCTCGACGTCGAACCATCTGCCTCGGCCACGTCCGATTGTTCCCAATACGCCGACGCACGAGGACGAAACGCCCACTGTCCATAATCCGGGCGCTCGCAAAGGCTTCTTCAGCCGGTGGTTCAGCTAGTCGGTTGCTTCCGCTTCTTTTTCTTTACGTGTGACCGAAGTCCCCCAGAAGCAGCGAGGCGGCTCTCGTGAGTCGGCGCGATCAGGGTGCCGCTCAGGGCCGCCCGGCGACCGCCGGGACACCTGCATGGTCACCGCCGTCAACGCCCCGCCGCCCTGACATGTGCATGCCATCCCGTGTTCCGCCGGGCTCCTGACAGCGGGATCCGGGAGATAGTGGGGTGTGGGGAATCGGAAGCTCCGCACCTCCGGGCCGCAGCTCGTCGGCGGCCCGATCGTCACGCCAAAACGTGCTGCCAGCGGTTTGTCCCCGACCCGGGGCGCGGCCGGCGGCCTGTCCTCCGCCCGGGGCGCCCCGGCCGGCGGGTTGTCCTCCGCCCGGGCCGGCACCGTCGGCAATGCCGTCCTGGCGCAGGCGGTCAAGGCTGGTGACGACCCCGCCGTGCTCCCGCCCGTCGGCAACGCCGCGCTCGCGCAGGCGGTCCAGGGCTCGCTCCCGCCCGGCAACTACACAGTCGTCGTGGTGGGCTCCCCCGGGCCGGGTGAGCTTCCCGGGCACGCCTTCCAGTTCGCCGACGCCGGTGCCCAGGTCGGCGGGGCGCAGCGGGTCTGGCTGGTCGAACGGACCGGCTACGACCGGGCGGGCGTGGACCCGGCCCAGATCGAGGCCCGGGCGGGAGGTGCCACCGTCCTGTGGATCACTCCGGAGCGGACGCTGGCCGACCGGCTGCGGCAGTTCCCGCCGGGTTCGATCACCGGGCTCCACGTGTTCAGTCACGGGGTGCCGGGCGCGCTGACCCTGCGGTACGGCTGGCCGGACCTCAAGGACTACGGGCTCAGCCTCGCCGAGGCGCGCGGTCTCCCGCCGGCGCCCTTCACAGCGGACGCCGAGGTGACTTTCGACTCCTGCAACACCGGGACCGATCCGTCGCTGCTGCCCGGCATCGAGTATGGCGAGCGCAGCCTCGCCGCCGAGGTCGCCGACGCCACCGGACGGCCGGTGACCGCCTGGCTCGGGCGCACCTCATATCGCCAGGTGAATCGGGGCACCGGCGGTGTGATCGGCTCCGAGGTGTTCGGCGGCGGATTGCGGCCGGACATGACCGAGGTCTACAGCAGCGTCCTGCGCCAGCGGACACCGCGGCAGTACATCACCGCTCCCAGCCGGTCCCCGGGAAGCTGGACGAGCTGGTTCCGGATGAAGGCTCGCCTGCCGAGGACCCGGAGCTTCCCGGTGCCGGCGAGCGGCTCGATCACGGTGACGATCGCCGCGCGCAGTGAGTTCGAGCCGATGCTGGGCGCCCGCATCAACGTCTGGCTGCACCGGGGCGATGACGACATCAGCAAGCAGCTGGCGATCGTCGGTCAGGAGAGCGTGCTGACCTGGTCCGGACTCGAGGAAGGCACGTACCACCTGGAGTTGTTCCACGGGTCCGGCCTCGAGGTGGAGGGCGACATCTCGGTGGCCGTCAGGGCCGGCCCCTGAGACAGGAACCGGCCCCTCTCGTCACGCACCGACCGACTCGCTGCAGGTGTGGCTGGGGCGCGGGAAGATGTCGCTTGATCCGCACGCGCAGCAGGTGTGCACGACATGCACGCCGCAGGTGCAGTTGCGCCACTCCTGACGCGGCGGGGTGTCGACGAACGACTCGTCGCACCAGCGGCACGCGGTCGGCGCGGCGTTGATGTCGAAGGTCGCGTAGCGGTGATAGCTGTACGCCACGATCCGCGGGTCCATGCTGCTGTGCAGGACGAGCTCGCACAGCTCGTCGGGGGTGTTGACGGTGCGGTGCGTCTCGTAGGTGCTCAGTGAGTCGAGCCGGAGGGTCAGGGTGACCTTCCAGCGGAAGGTCCAGGCGTCCGCCGGCGCGGCGAACGCGTGGTGGATAAGGGTGTCGTCTTCTTCAGCCGTTGTCTCCATGACGACCACAGTGATCAAACTCCCAGGTCAACAAGGTCAGGGGCGTCGGCCGGCGGGTGCGGGCGGCTCTTGACCACCGGGTCGCTCCCGGCCGGCCGACGGTGTTCATGTGGACGTCAGTGGCGGTCGCGGCCGGGGTCGTCGCGGTTACGCTTGCCGTCGGTGTTACCGCCGTGGTCGTGTTTGCGATCGACTTTGCGGTCGACGAACCACAGGCCTATGCCGAACACCGGTCCGCCCACGAGGACGATGAGAAGTCCCCAGAGAGAGGCGGCCAGAACCGGGTCGGGCACATCGGGAATGAGCAGGCTCAGCAGCGCAACGGTGCCGAGCGCCGCGGAAGTCACCGCCAGGAAGACGAACGCTCGCACGAGCGAGGTCCTCGAGGTGATGAAACCGACCGTTATCTCGAGTGTCTCGAGGACCTTGAGCCCGACCCAGACGGTTGTCTTGTCCGGGTGGCGTGCCTCGTGCTCCGGGTCGCCCTGGTGGGGCCGGCGGATGACGAGAGGGCTCGCATCGATGGTCGGGATAGGATTGACAGAACCATCCGCGAGGTTGTCCTCGACGATCTCGCACTCGTCGACTGTCAGCGGGACGGGGTGGCGCTGGCTGAATGCTCGCCTGACGGCGGTGCGCATTCTGATCCACAAGGCGTGCACCCGGTTGCGGGCATAGACCACATCAGGGTTGCTCACCTGCGAGGGGATCGATCGAGGATCCGAGGGGCTGGCCAAGAAATCGTCCCTCCGGACGAGTTCTGGCTCGCTCTCCTCCTCTCCGGTGGTCGGGACTGACATTGTCTCTGGTCCACCTTCCCTGAACCGCGCGACTTCGATGTCATGCGGTTGGACGACGGGCTGTCGTCCGGTTGGACCAGAGTAGCACCCATGAAACGGCCGATTGCCAGTCAAGATGCAGCAGTCGTATGACTTAAGTATGCCTGCGCGCGGGGTCGCTCCTTACCGATTTTGGTTTCGGACACAACTATCAGTGATAGTTGCGTCACCATGCGCCGTCGCTACCTCGTCATATGCACAACGATCTAATAGATTTGGATCTCCAAGGGGTGTCGATCTGCAGTTGATCTCTGTATCCTCGACCCACCGGACATGCTGTCCGTTGATGCAGCAGAAAAACTGCTGAAGCCTGAGTGTCGACCAGCAATGTTCACCGTTAGACAGCAGCAGAAGACCTGCATAGTTACAGTCAGGTCATGACCCAGTCACTCTGGGTCCGGAAGCAGTGGAGGTACAGATCGTGGCTGAGCCCGCAAACTCGCTAACCAAATCGGGCGATTCCATGCAGGCCGGCGAGAATCCGCCACCCCCGACCGGGGAGAAGCCCACGGCCGAGGGCTCGGGTGGCAACGGACTGGTCCGCGTCACCGTCAATCTGACGAAGCGGTCCCACCGGGATCTCCAGAAGCTGACGGAAGAGACAGGCCTGGGGAAAACGGACGTGCTCAACCGCGCGGTCCAGGTCTACGCCCTCGTCGAGGACCTGCTGAGCGACGGCGAGGGACAACTCGTCGTGACCCGCAAGGACGGCACGCAGCAGCGGATCTTCATCCTCTGACCGCCGACGACCGCCGACTTTCTCGGCGCTCCCGAGCCGGCAGCGGACACGATTCGGGCATGGCCCGTCCTCAGTCTTCGCGCTGCCCTTGCCGCCGTTCGGCCCCCCGTTGAACGTGCACCCGAGGCAGCCCACCACCGCGTCGCGCGGCTCGGACGAACAGCAGGGCCGGTTCCCACTCCGGGAACCGGCCCTGATCGCGTACGGGGAGCTCAGAGCGCCAACTGAGGGCTGACCACGCGCGGAGCCATCTGCTGCGGAACCGTGTACGGCCCGAGCATGGTCTCCACGACCGGTGCGATGGCGGTGCGCTCGCCGAGTTGCATGAGCCGGGTGGCGCGGGCCAGGGAGCCGGTCTCGCCGTCGCGGAAGCCCTCGCGGTAGCCCCGCTCGTAGCGCTCGCCCCGGCCGAGAGCGCGGCCGAGGGCGAAGCAGGAGGAGCCGGCGAGGGCGAGCAGGAAGAGCATCGCGAAGGGTGTCACAGAACTTTCCTTCCGGGCGCAAGCCACTAATTAGGCGAAAACTACCCCAAACAGACATATGATGCGGTAGTGAGGAGATCAAGTACGCCAACGGGTGACCGTCGGGGCCGCTGCGCGCCGCGCGGTGGACGCCTGACAAGCTGAGTCCTTGTGACTGACTCCGACCTTGCCCGGCAGGTTCGCAGCGTGAGCCGGCTGACCGGCGAATTCACCCTGCGCTCCGGCCGCACCGCGACCGAATACTTCGACAAGTACCAGTTCGAGGCCGACCCCGTCCTGCTCGACAACCTGGCCCAGCAGCTGGCCGTCCTCATCCCGGAGGGCACCGAGGTCCTCGCCGGACTGGAGATGGGCGGCATCGCGGTCGTCACCGCCCTGGCGCGGCACGCCAAGCTGCCCACCGCCTTCGTCCGCAAGCAGGCCAAGCAGTACGGCACCGCCCGCCTCGCCGAGGGCGCCGAGGTCGCCGGCCGCCGCGTGCTGGTCGTCGAGGACGTGGTCACGTCCGGTGGCCAGGTCGTGCTGTCCACCAAGGACCTGCGCAAGCTGGGCGCACACGTCGACCACGCGGTCTGCGTCATCGACCGTCAGGAGGGCGGCGCGCAGGCGCTGGCCGCCGAGGGGATCACGCTGCGGGCGCTGCTGACCCGCGCGGACCTCGACGCCGTCGCCTGACGCCCCCACCACCCACTCGGTCAGCACGCTGCCGGCACGGTTGTGGCGATTTCGGGTTCGTATGCGGGCGCAAATCGCCACAGCCGCGCGCTAGCTAGCCCTGGGTTTCCTCGCGTACCCAGGCGACATAGGCCGGGTTGGCTGCCACGACCGGGAGGGCGAGGACGCAGGGCACCTCATACGGATGCTCGGCGTTCGCCCGCTCGATGATCTGGTCGACGAGATCGAGCCGTGTGTGCAGGGCGACCCGGGCCTCCGGCTCGTCCTGCACCTCGCCGTCCCAGCGGTAGATCGAGCGGATCGCCGTGACCTGCTGACCGCACGCCGCGAGCCGGTCCGCGACCAGGCGGCGGGTGAACTCGGCCAGCCACTCGGGGTCGGCGGCCGTGATCACGACCTCGCAGATGCCGGTCACTTACCGAACTCCGCAGCGATGGCCTCGGCGATCTGAACCGTGTTGAGCGCCGCGCCCTTGCGCCTGTTGTCGCCGGTCACGAAGAGGGACAGGGCGCGCGGGTCGTCCATCGCCCGGCGGATGCGGCCGACCCACGACGGGTCGGTGCCGACCGCGTCGATCGGCATCGGGAACTCGCCGGCCTCGGGGTCGTCCACCAGGATCACGCCGGGTGCGTTGCGCAGCACCTGGCGGGCGCCGTCGGCGGTCACCTCGGAGGCGAAGACCGCGTGCACCGCGATCGAGTGCCCGGTCACCACCGGCACGCGTACGCAGGTGGCCGAGACCTTCAGGGCCGGCAGCGCGAGGATCTTGCGGGTCTCGTTGCGGAGCTTGAGCTCCTCGGTGGACCAGCCGAGCGCGGCCTGCTCGCCCGACCACGGGACCACGTTGAGCGCGAGCGGTGCCGGGAACGGGCCGAGGTCGTCGCCGACGGCCTGGCGCACGTTGCCGGGGCGGGAGCCGAGCAGCCGATCACCGGCCACCTTGCTGAGCTGGTCGTGCAGCGTGTCGATGCCGTACTGACCGGCGCCGGAGGCGGACTGGTAGGAGGCCAGGACGAGCTCGCGCAACCCGTACTCCGCGTGGAGCGGGGCCACCGCCATGACCATCGTCGCGGTGGTGGCGTTGGCGCTGGACACGATGCCGCGCGGGCGGTGCTGGAGATCCTCCCGGTTGATCTCGGGGACGACCAGCGGGATGTCCGGATCCATCCGGAACGCCGTGGAGTTGTCCACCACGATCGTGCCGCGGGAGGCGGCGATCGGGGCCCACTGGAGCGCGACGTCGTCGGGCACGTCGAACATGGCGACGTCGATCCCGTCGAACGCCTCGGGGCTCAGCTCGCGCACGACCAGCTGCTCGCCGCGGCAGGTGAGCACCTTGCCGGCCGACCGGGCCGTCGCGATCAGCCTGATCTCGCCCCACACGTTGCGGCGGGACGAGAGCAGGTCGAGCATGACGGCTCCGACGGAGCCGGTCGCCCCGACGACGGCGAGCGTTGGCTGCGCCATCGCCCGGCTTACCGGCCGGTTCCCGCGTAGACGACCGCCTCCTCATTACCACCGAGTTCGAACTGGTCGTGGACGGCGCGGACCGCGGTGTCCAGGTCGGTGTCACGGCAGACGATCGAGACCCGGATCTCCGACGTGGAGATCATCTCGATGTTGACGCCGGCCGCACCGATGCAGGCGAAGAACGCCGCCGCGACGCCCGGGTGCGAGCGCATGCCGGCGCCGATCAGCGAGACCTTGCCGACGTGGTCGTCGAAGAGCAGGGTCTTGAACTTGATCTGGTCCTTGATCTTGTCGAGCGCGGACATCGCGCTCGGGCCGTCCGCCTTCGGCAGCGTGAACGAGATGTCGGTGCGCCCGGTGCCCTCGGTGGAGACGTTCTGGACGATCATGTCGATGTCGATGCCGGCCTGCGCGACGGTCTCGAAGATCCGGCCGGCGGCGCCCGGCTCGTCCGGCACCCCCACGATCGTGATCTTGGCTTCGCTGCGGTCGTGCGCGACCCCGGTGATCAGTGCCTGCTCCACGTCGAGGTCCTCCATCGATCCGGTGACGAGCGTGCCTTCTTTGTTCGAGTACGACGAGCGTACGTGGATCGGCACGCGGAAACGGCGTGCGTACTCCACGCATCGCAACATCAGCACCTTCGCCCCGCCCGCGGCCAGCTCCAGCATCTCCTCGTAGGTGATCTGCTTGATGTGCTGGGCGTTCGGCACGATCCGCGGGTCGGCGGTGAAGACGCCGTCCACGTCGGTGTAGATCTCACAGACGTCGGCGTGCAGCGCCGCCGCGAGAGCGACAGCGGTGGTGTCCGAACCGCCGCGGCCGAGGGTGGTGATGTCCTTGGTGTCCTGCGAGACGCCCTGGAAGCCGGCGACGATGGCGATCGCGCCCTCGTCGAGCGCGGTGCGCAGCCGGCCGGGAGTGACATCGATGATCCGGGCCTTGCCGTGCGCCGACGTGGTGAGCACGCCGGCCTGCGAGCCGGTGTAGGACCGGGCCTCGTAACCCAGGTTGTGGATGGCCATGGCGAGCAGCGCCATCGAGATCCGCTCACCGGCGGTGAGCAGCATGTCCAGCTCGCGGCCGGGCGGCAGCGGGCTGACCTGGTTGGCCAGATCCAGCAGCTCGTCGGTGGTGTCGCCCATCGCGGAGACGACGACCACGACGTCGTCGCCCGCCTTACGGGCTGCCACGATGCGCTCCGCCACGCGCTTGATGCGCTCGGCGGTCGCGACCGACGAGCCACCGTACTTCTGCACCACAAGAGCCACGGCGAACCATTCCTTAGGGTCAGAGCGATCGCCACCACCCTAGCCGCGCCGTTGCGGTGCCTCGACAGGCGTTCCCAGATTCCGGCCACCGCGGCGCGACACGCCGAAGACACAAAAGCGGCGTGTCGCTGAATAGGGCGAGAATGGCGCGGTGTTCCTTCCCTCCGGTTCCCGGCGCGTACTGTCCGCGCTGACCGCCACCCTGCTGGGCGTGGCCCTGGCCGGTTGCGGCGGCGACGAACCGGGGCCGGCGCCCACCGGGCCCGCGTCACCGGCGGCCGCGTCCGAGCCGGCCGGCGACGGCCGCGACGCCCTGGCCGGGCTCGCCGCACTCGCCCTCGACCGCCGGTACGCCGCGCTGTACACCTGGGACGTCGGCGACGGCGTGCCCCGCAACGTGATCGCCACCGTGGCGAACGACGGCAGCTGGCGGGTGGACATTCCGAACGGCGCGCTCGGCGGCACCACGGGCGTCTCGATCGTCCGCAACGCCAACGGCGTCTATCAGTGCTCACTGCCGACCGCGGAGAATCCGGTCACCGGGATGTGCATCCGGGTGGCCGAGCGCGGCGACAAGGTGCCGCGCCGCTACGACCCGAAGGTGCAGCGGCTGTTCCGGCAGTGGCTGAAGGTCTTCACCGACCGCCAGTCGGCGCTGGCCGTCTCCGCCGTCCAGCCGCTGCCCGGCGCGCAGGGCAGCTGCTTCGCGGTCGACTCGGTCTCCGCCTCGCTGGACGCGCCGGTGGACGTGGGCATCTACTGCTACACCCCGGACGGCCTGCTCAGCGCGGCCCGGGTCGAGTTCGGACTGCTCACGCTCGTCAGCCAGGTCGCCGGTCCACAGGCCGTGCAGCTACCCGGCCCGGAGGTCGCCGGCGAGCCGATGGGCATGAACGCGCCCGACGTCGCACCGTCCGCCTGACGGGTTCCCACCATCCGGGCGAATGGTTAGCCACCCGGAAGTAGATCACGTAACGTGTTTGGCGACATGTGGCACGCGTTTCTCCTCCTTCGCTGCCGCGACGAGGCCCCATTCCAGGCCGGCACCTCGTCGCGGAGTTGATGCACGCCGCCTGCTCGTCTTCTCATCGACAGGAGCAGTCACATGTCCACCAACCCGTTTGCCACCCAGCGGCCCAGCTCGATGCCGTTCCAGCGCTACGAGCCGTACCAGAAGCAGTTCCCGATCCCCCTGCCTGACCGGCAATGGCCGAGCCGTCATGTGGAGAAATCTCCCCGCTGGTGTGCGGTCGACCTGCGCGACGGCAACCAGGCCCTGATCGACCCGATGTCTCCGGAACGCAAGCGGCGGATGTTCATGCTGCTGGTGAAGATGGGCTACAAGGAGATCGAGGTCGGCTTCCCGGCCGCCAGCCAGACCGATTTTGATTTCGTACGGCAGCTGATCGAGCAGGACCTGATCCCGGACGACGTCACGATCCAGGTCCTGGTGCAGTGCCGGGAGCACCTGATCGACCGGACGTTCGAGTCGATCCGCGGCGCCAAGCGCGCGATCGTGCACTTCTACAACTCGACCTCGGTGCTGCAGCGGCGCGTGGTGTTCGGCCTGGACAGGGATGGCATCACCGACATCGCGACGACCGGCGCGCGGCTCTGCCAGAAGTACGCCGAGATCCACACCCCGGACACCGAGATCTTCTACGAGTACTCGCCGGAGTCGTACACCGGCACCGAGCTGGAGTACGCGCTGGAGATCTGCTCGGCGGTCATCGACGTGATCGACCCGACCCCGGCCCGTCCGCTGATCATCAACCTGCCTGCCACCGTCGAGATGGCCACCCCGAACGTGTACGCGGACTCCATCGAGTGGATGCACCGCAACCTGCCGCGGCGCGACAGCGTGATCCTGAGCCTGCACCCGCACAACGACCGGGGCACCGCGGTGGCCGCCGCCGAGCTGGGCCTGCTGGCGGGCGCCGACCGGATCGAGGGCTGCCTGTTCGGCAACGGCGAGCGGACCGGCAACGTCGACCTGGTGACGCTGGGCCTGAACCTGTTCTCGCAGGGCATCGACCCGCAGGTGGACTTCTCGAACATCGACGAGATCAAGCGCACGGTTGAGTACTGCAACCAGCTGCCGGTGCACGAGCGCCACCCGTACGCGGGCGACCTGGTCTACACCGCGTTCTCCGGCTCGCACCAGGACGCGATCAAGAAGGGTTTCACCGCGCTGCAGGCCGACGCGGACGAGGCCGGCACGCCGATCGACGACTTCGGCTGGGGCGTGCCCTACCTGCCGATCGACCCGAAGGACGTGGGCCGCACGTACGAGGCGGTCATCCGGGTCAACTCGCAGTCCGGCAAGGGCGGCGTGGCGTACATCATGAAGGAGGAGCACAAACTCGACCTGCCGCGGCGGCTGCAGATCGAGTTCTCCGGCGTGGTGCAGCACCACACCGACGAGGAGGGCGGCGAGGTCGGCCCGCAGCAGATGTGGGACATCTTCGCCGGCGAATACCTGGTGGACCACCAGACAGCGACCGCCTTCACGGTGGAGAGCTACAGCACGGCCACGGTGGACGGCAAGGTCGAGATCGACGTCGAGGTGTTCCACCGCGGCACGCGCCGGCCGCTGGTCGGTGTCGGCAACGGCCCGATCGCCGCGTTCGTGCAGGCCATCGAGCCGCTGGGGATCAACGCGCGGGTGCTGGACTACAACGAGCACGCGCTGACCTCCGGTGGCGACGCCCAGGCCGCGGCGTACGTCGAGGTCGAGGTCGGCGACCGTACCGTATGGGGTGTCGGCATCGACGCGAACATCGTGAGCGCGTCCATCAAAGCGGTGACCAGCGCGGTCAACCGGGCGGGCTGAGATTCATCCCTCGCGTGCCGCCGCCGCGCGGCACGCGAGGAACCCGCCTACTCTGGCGAATGTGCCCCCACATGCGCCTCGTTTCCTCCCGCTCCTGCTCACCGCCGCGCTGCTCGCCGGTTGCGACGTCGTCGTGGCCGAGCCCAACCCGCCGGCAAGCACCTCCGACGGCAGCGACGCCGCGGTCCAGCTCAGCAAGCTGACCGTCGCCAAGGCGGCGTCGATGAAGGGCTACTCGCGGGAGAAGTTCCCGCACTGGCGCGACACCGGCGACAACTGCGACGTCCGCGACACCGTCCTGGAACGCGACGGGGAGAAGGTCAAACTCTCCGGCTGCAACGTGGTGGCCGGCACCTGGCACAGCGTCTACGACGACCAGGTCCTCAGCTCGCCGACCAAGGTGGACATCGACCACATGGTGCCGCTGGCGAACGCGTGGCGCTCCGGCGCCGGCGAGTGGACCAACGACAAGCGCGGCGAATTCGCCAACGATCTGGAGCGCCCTCAGCTCGTCGCCGTCTCGGCCACGTCGAACCGGTCGAAAGGCGATCAGGATCCATCGACATGGAAACCGCCCGCGCGGGAACATTGGTGCACGTACGCCGAGGACTGGATCACGGTCAAGAGCTACTGGAAGCTGACCGTCACCAGCGCGGAGAAGGATGCACTCGCCGACATGCTGGAGACCTGCGGATGACCGAAACGGAGCAGACCAGGACCACCGACATCACCCCCGGGCCGGGCGGCGTGATGACCGACGAGGTCGGCGTCGTGACCGGCGAGCTGACGCTGCGCAGCGCATTCTCCGAGGGCAAGGTCACCCTGAGCGTTCAGTACAGGGACGCCGAGGAATGGTACGGGGTGACAGGCGGCAAAACAGCGTTGTCCGATCCCGCCGACCTGGACGCCGTCCACGCCATCGCCGTGGCGCTGCTGAACCGTCCTGACGGCTGACATTGATCCGACTGGGTACGGTCAGCGCAATGCGTCATCCTCGTCTGGCCGTCTCCAGCCTGCTGGCACTGACTCTGCTGGTCAGCGGCGCCTCCGCAGCTCCGGGACCGGGACCCGTTCCGGCGTCGCTGTCCGGGGTCCTGCCCGCGCCGGCACAGGCGATTCCCGACCGGCACACCACTTTCCCGCTGAGCCGGGACACCGCAATCGTCGCTGCCGGTGCTTCGACACCGGTGGCGGAGCGGCTCGCCGAGGCGTTCCGGCCGGCCACCGGCTTCCCGTTGCCGATCGTGCCGTCGGCCTCCGGCAACGCGATCACCCTGGTCCTCGCCGACACCGGGCTCGGAGACGAGGGTTACCGGCTCGATGTGCGCGCGGACGGCATCGAGGTGCGAGCGACCCGGCCGGCCGGGTTGTTCGCGGGCGTGCAGACGCTGCGGCAGCTGCTGCCGGCGGAGATCGAGTCGACGACCGTCCAGAAGCGAGACTGGGTGTTTCCCGGCGGACAGATCGTGGACCGTCCCCGGTACGCCTACCGCGGCGCCATGCTCGACCTGGCCCGTCATTTCCACGAGCCGGCCGAGATCCGCCGCTACATCGACCAGATCAGCCGCTTCAAGATCAATCACCTGCACCTGCATCTCTCCGACGACCAGGGCTGGCGGATCCGGATCGACAGCTGGCCCCGGCTGACCGACATCGGCGGCGCGAAGGGCACCGGCGTACGCGGCATCGGCGGTGGCTACCTCACCAAGAACGACTACCGGGCACTGGTCCGCTACGCCGCCGACCGGTTCGTCACGATCGTTCCCGAGATAGACATGCCGGGCCACGTCAACGCTGCTCAGGTCGCGTACCCCGAGCTGACCTGCGACGGAATGGCGCCGCGGCCGCGGATCGACATCCGGGTCGGATACAGCTCGCTCTGCGCCGGCAAGGAGGTCACCTACCGGTTCGCCGAGGACGTGATCCGTGAGCTCGCGGAGATGACACCCGGACCGTATCTGCACATCGGCGGCGACGAGGCGCACTCGACGCCGCACGCCGACTACCTGCGGTTCGTCGAGCGGGTGCTGCCGCTGGTGGCCAAGTACGGCAAGACGGCCATCGGCTGGCAGGAGATCGCCCAGGCCGGGGCGGCCCGCGACGCGGTGGTGCAGCACTGGAACCACGAGTGGGACACCGGGCCGCTCGTCGCCTCCGGCGCACCGGTGCTGATGTCACCGGCCAACCGAACCTACCTGGACATGCAGTACGACCTGCTCACGCCGGGTGGGCTGCACTGGGCGGGGACGATCGAGGTGCGGGCCGCCTATGACTGGGACCCGGGACGGCTGCTGTCCGGCGTACCCGAGGAAAGGGTTTTCGGTGTTGAGGCGCCGCTGTGGTCGGAGACCCTGCGCGATCTCGCGGACATCGAGTTTCTGGCTTTTCCGCGTCTCGTGGCGCTCGCCGAGCTGGGATGGTCGCCGCGTGCGACGCATGATTGGCCCTCGTTCCGCGCTCGGCTCGGCGCGTATGGACCTCGCTGGACCCGGCTGGGTGTCCGTTTTTACCGCTCGCCGCAGGTCCGGTGGTCTTCCTAGTGTGAAAAAGGAGGCGGCCCCGCAAGACCGCCTCCTTCGTCTCTCAGGCCTTGGTGCCGGCCGGACGGCGCCCGGCCACCTGCTCATCCGCGGCAACCGGGAAGTGGCACGCGGTCAGGTGCGACGCCGGATCGTCGAGGCGCTGCACCAGCGGCGGCTCCTCGGTGGCGCAGATGTCCTGCGCCTTCCAGCAGCGTGTCCGGAAACGACAACCCGACGGCGGGTTGATCGGGCTGGGCACGTCGCCGGTGAGCAGCACGCGCTCACGCTGCGCGCGATCGCGGCGAACCGGGTCCGGCACCGGCACGGCGGACATCAGGGCGACGGTGTACGGGTGACGCGGGTTGCTGTACAGGTCTTCCCGATCCGCGATCTCCACCACCTTGCCCAGGTACATGACGGCGACCCGGTCGGAGATGTGCCGCACCACCGACAGGTCGTGCGCGATGAACACGTAGGTCAGGTCGAACTCGTTCTGCAGATCCTCGAGCAGGTTCACCACCTGCGCCTGGATCGACACGTCGAGCGCGGAGACCGGCTCGTCCGCCACGATCATCTTCGGCCGCAGGGCGAGCGTGCGGGCGATGCCGATGCGCTGGCGCTGACCGCCGGAGAACTCGTGCGGGTACCGGTTGTAGTGCTCCGGGTTCAGGCCCACCAGCTTGAGCAGGTCCTGGACGGCCCGCTTGACGCCGTGCTCGGTCTTGACCTTCTGGATCCGCAGCGGCGCGCCGACGATCGTGCCGACGGTGTGCCGCGGGTTCAGCGACGAGAACGGGTCCTGGAAGATCATCTGCATGTCCCGCCGGAGCGGGCGCAGCTTACCTTGACTCAGGTGGGCGATGTTCTTGCCCTCGAACTCGATCGAGCCGCCGGTCGGCTCCAGCAGGCGGGTCAGCAGGCGGCCGGTGGTGGACTTGCCACAACCGGACTCACCGACGAGGCCGAGGGTCTCGCCCTTGAAGACCTCGAAGTCCACGCCGTCGACGGCACGGACCGCGCCGACCTGGCGGCGCAGCAGGCCCTTGGTGATCGGGAAGTGCTTCTCCAGCCCCTTGACCTTCAGGAGTGCTTCCTTGTTGCTCACGGGGCCTCCAACTTCGGCTTTACCTCTTCCAGCCAGATCCGCTGCCGCTCCTCGGTGGGCAGATGGCACCGGACCAGGTGGTTGCTGCCGCCGGCACGAGCCAGCTCCGGCATGACCGTGGTGCCCAGCCCACCGGTGCGCGGCTCGTAGGCGCAGCGCGGGCTGAAGGCGCAGCCCTGCGGCAGGTTGATCAACGAGGGCGGCGAGCCGGGGATCGGGACGAGCCGGTCCTGGTTGGGACGGTCCATGCGGGGCATGGAGCCGAGCAAACCCCATGTGTACGGGTGCTCAGGCCGCTCGAAGACCGTCGCGGCCGACGCGTTCTCGATGCAGCGACCGCCGTACATCACCAGCACGTCGTCGGCGAGTTCCGCCACCACGCCCAGGTCGTGGGTGATCACGATGAGGGCCGAGTTGAACTCCGCCTGCAGGTCGTGCATCAGGTCCATGATCTGGGCCTGCACCGTCACGTCCAGCGCGGTCGTCGGCTCGTCGGCGATCAGCAACTGCGGGTCGTTGACCAGCGCCATCGCGATCATCGCGCGCTGACGCATACCACCGGAGAACTGGTGCGGGTAGTCGTCCACCCGGCGGTCCGGCTGCGGGATGCCGACCCGGCCCAGCATGTCGACCGCGTGCTTGCGGGCGACCTTCTTCGAGACGTTGTGGTGCACCCGGTACGCCTCGATGATCTGGTGCCCGACCGTGTAGTACGGGTGCATCGAGGACAGCGGGTCCTGGAAGATCATCGCCAGCTTGTTGCCACGCAACCCGCGCACGGTCTCCTGCCCGGCCGAGACGATCTCGTCGCCGTCCAGCCAGATCTCGCCTGAGATCTTGGAGTTCCGCTTGTTGTACAGCCCCATGATGCCCAGGCTCGTCACCGACTTGCCGGAGCCCGACTCACCCACGATGCCGAGAGTCTTGCCGCGCTCCAGGGAGAACGAGAGGCCGTCGACGCTGCGGACCAGACCGTCGTCGGTGGGGAAATGAATCTTGAGGTCCTTGACCTGAAGGAACGCCTGCCCGTCCGGCATCAGCCCAGCCTCACTCTCGGGTCGACGACCGCGTACAACAGGTCCACGACCAGGTTGGCGATGACCACGAAGAACGCCGCCATCATGGTCACACCCAGCACCTTCGGCAGGTCGTTGTTGGTGATCGCGTCCACCGCGTACTTGCCGAGGCCGGGCAGGGAGAACACCTGCTCGGTGAGCACCGCGCCGCCGATCAGCAGGCCGAAGTCCAGGCCGAAGATGGTCAGGATGGGGGTCAGCGCGGCGCGCAGGCCGTGCTTGACGTTCACGTCGCGCTCACGCAGACCCTTCGCGCGCGCCGTACGGATGTAGTCCTCGCTCATCGTCTCCAGCATTCCGGCGCGGGTTAATCGCGCGTACTGGGCGGAGAACTGGAGGGCGAGCACGATCCACGGCAGCAGCAGTGCGTAGAACCATTCGCCAGGATTTTCAGTGAACGGGGTATATGTGCCGCCTGGTGCGGTCCACCCGAGCGTGTAGCTGAACACCAGCAGTCCGACCATGCCGGTGAAGAAGATCGGCAGCGAGACGCCGGCCAGCGAGAAGGTCATCGCGGCGCGGTCCAGGAACGAGCCCCGGCGCAGGGCGGACACGGTGCCGATCGAGAGGCCGAAGATCAGCCAGAGGATCGCGGCGCCGATCGCCAGCGACAGCGTCACCGGCAGCCGGTCGATCAGATCCGGCCAGACCGGCTGCTTGGTGATGAACGAGTAGCCGAAGCACGGCGCGGGGCAGTGCTCGGTGGCGGCGCCGTAGTTGTACTCGGCGCCGAAGAAGATGCCTTTCACCCAGCGGCCGTACTGAAGCCAGACCGGGTCGTAGAAGCCCAGCTTCTCGGCGATCAGGTGGACCGTCTCCGGGGTGGCGGCGCGACCCACGTACCGGGTGGCCAGCGTCTCCGGGGTCGACCCGACCAGGCGAGGGACCAGGTAGAAGATCGAGAAAGTGGCGGCGCTGATGATGAAGAGCAGCACTACTGCCGCAAAAAGACGCCTGATGATGTATGTGATCACAGAGTCCGGCTGGGACGGCCGGCCCGGGTCGCCCCGGACCGGCCGCCTGCTGCCTTCACCTACCTATCGAAGGTGTCGTGATGGTGGGGATGTTTACGCGACGCCCAGCGAGAGGTAGTCGTACATGTTGTACGCCTCGCTGACGAAGACGTTGGACAGCGTCTTCGGCCGGATGATCAGGCTCTTCGCGACGATGCCCGGGAAGATCACAGCCTCTTCCATGACGCGCTTGTCGATCTGAGTCCACATGGCCTCACGCTTGGCGTTGTCGGTCTCGGCGACCGCAGCGTCCAGCATCTGGTCGACCTCGGGGATCCGCACGCTGGTGTTGGACGAGCCACCGGTCTCCCGGATGACCCGGCTGTCCACGATCTGCGAGAGGAAGCCGAAGCCGTCGTTCCAGTCAGCGCCCCAGCCGTTGACGACCAGGCCCAGCTTGTTGTTCTTCACGTACGGCGGGTTGCCGGCGTACTGGGAGAAGTAGTCACCCTGCGGGAACGGCTTGAGCGTCAGCTTGATGCCGACCCGGGCCAGCGCCTGCTGCAGCGACTCGGCGGCCGCCTTCTCCTTCGGGCGCTCCGCACGGTACGAGATGTTGGTCTCGAAGCCGTTCGGCTGGCCACACGCGGTCAGGGCCTCCTTGGCCTTCGCCACGTCACCGGTGTTGTCGGCGCCGGCCGAGTACAGGTCGACCTTCTGGTAGCCCGGGATCATCGGGGGCAGCACCGAGGTGGCGATGTCGCCACCGGCGAGCGGGCCGCCGTACGCGGTCTGGTAGCCGGTGCGGTCAGCGGCGTACTCGATGGCCTTACGGCAGTCGATCTTGTCCAGCGGCGCCACGGTCGGGTTGATCGACGTGTACCAGAGGCGGGCCAGAGCCGGGTTGTCGGTCTGCGCCTTCAGGGTCGGGTCGCCGACCACGCGGCCGAGTGCGGCCGGCTGCACGCCGGTGCCCACGACGTCGACGTCCAGGTCGCCGGAGAGCAGCCGGTTGTCGATGTCGTCCGCGTTGACGTTCAGCTGGACCTCGTACGCGTCCGGCAGCGCCTTGCGGTTCGGGTCGGTCGCCGGGTCCCACTGGTCGTTACGGACCAGCTTGAAGTCCTTGCCGAGGTTGTTCGTCTCGAACTTGTAGGGGCCCGTGGAGACCACGTGCTCCTTGTACTTCGCACCGGTGTCCTTGGCCTCCGGCACCGGCACGGTCTGCGGGAGCGCCGCGACGTAGTCGAAGCCACCGAACGCCGCCTTCAGGTGGAAGACGATCGTGTTGTCGTCCGGCGTGGTGATCGCCGAGTCGGTGTTCACGCCCTTCGACTTGTACGGGCCCTTGTAGCCCTCGGGCAGGTTGAGGAAGCCCTCGAAGTACGCCGGCCCGTTCGGGAACGTCTCCTTGTCGATGGAGCGCAGCACCGCGTACTTCACGTCCTTCGCCGTGACCGGCGAGCCGTCCTCGTACTTGATGCCCTGGCGGATCTTGTAGGTCCAGGTCTTACCGCCGTCGCTCGGCACACCCATGCCCTCGGCCAGGTCCGGGGTGAGGGTGTTGCCCTCGGCGCCCGGGGTCGGCTTGAACATGAGCAGGCCACGGCCGTACAGGCGGAGGAAGTTCCACGAGTAGCCGTAGTAGGTCTCGCCCGGGTCGAGGGTGTCCCAGTCACCGGAGTTGGCCATGCGGATGGTGCCGCCCTTCTTGTCCGAAGGGTTGAACACCTTCGTCAAGGCGGCGTTGAACTCCGGCTTCGCGCTGGAGCTGTTGTTGGAATCAGAATCGTCGCTTCCGCCGCACGCGGCGGCGGAGAGCGTCAGCGCCAAAGCGGCCGTACCGGCCACCAGCGCTCTCGATTTGCGAATCACTTGCAGCAACCTCCCTGGTGGAACGGTCCGGGTCCGAACCGCACGGCTGGTGGGAAAGCATCGGGCGCCATGGTCAGCGCCGCCCCTTGGGATCGAGCGCGTCACGCAGACCGTCGCCGAAGAGGTTGAACGCGAGCACGGTGATGAAGATCGCCATGCCCGGGAAGAACATGAAGTGCCAGATCGTGTAGAACCGGGCCGCGTCCGAGAGCATGCCGCCCCAGCTCGCCGTCGGCGGCCGGATACCCACGCCGAGGAACGACAGCGCCGCCTCGAAGAGGATGTTCGTGGGGATCAGCAGCGTCGCGTAGATCAGGATCGGCGCCACCAGGTTCGGCAGCATCTCCTTGAAGATCACGTACGGCCCGCGGGCGCCGAGGCTCCGCGCCGCGTCGACGAACTCACGCTCCCGCAGCGACAGTGTCTGGCCCCGGACGATGCGCCCGATGTACGGCCAGCTGAAGAAGCCGATGATGAAGATCAGCAGGGCGATGCGGAGCGAGTCGCCGGAGAGCCCGAAGGCCGTGTCCGGGATGACGCCGGCCAGCGCGATCGAGAAGACCAGCAGCGGGAACGCCAGGAAGACGTCCATCGCGCGGCTGATCAGCGAGTCGACCCAGCCGCCGAAGTAGCCGGCGACCACGCCCAGCGTCGCGCCGATGAGGACCGACAGCAGCGTGGCCAGGAAGGCGATCAGCAGCGAGATCCGGGCACCGTAGACGACCCGGCTGAAGATGTCCCGGCCGTTCTGCGGCTCCACACCGAACAGGTGCTCGGCGCTGATGCCGGTCCCGCCCTTGGGAGCCAGGGTGCTCGTGTCGATCAGGTTCTGGTGGAACTCGTTCGGCGGGGAGCCGAGAACGCTCACAATCGCGGGCGCGAAGATCGCGACCAGGATCAGGAAGATGACGACGGAGCCACCGGCCATCGCGACCTTGTCGCGCTTGAGCCGGGTCCATGCGATCCGGCCCAGGGAGCGGCCCTCGATCGCCTTGCCGGGAACGGAGCCTTCCGCGGGGTCCGGGGCTACCGGAGCCTGGTCCGCGGCCGTTCCGGGTCCAACGACCATGAAGTGTCCGGTCCTCTCCCGGCCGCCGCGCAGCGGGAGTCAACGCCACCGGTCACCGGGATACACGGAAATCCCCCGCCGTTGACGATGGCCCACGCAGCGAACGGCAACCGATCGGTTGTCGCATGCCTCGAGTGCCGACCCCCGTGCCCGTCGGCCTAGATTGGGCCGACGCACGAGGGACTCGACAGCGGGTGTGGCCGCCATCGAGAGGAACATTCACCTAGTGCGTGCCCCGGGTCAAGCTCACCGACCGCACACGAGCGTTTCCGTGTCTCCCTCGTGATGTCACCGTGACCTAGACGCCGAACAAACGGAAAGTACCGCGTAGACAGTTCGCAAGTTGCTAATCCGGGCTAAACAACTTGCGTGGCGTTACAGCGGCATTACCGGATGTTAAATCAGATCGCCCGGCGACCCTCGAAGGCCCTACCCAGAGTGATCTCGTCCGCGTACTCAAGGTCACCACCGACCGGAAGGCCGCTCGCCAGCCGGGTCACCGCGATGCCCATCGGCTTCACGAGCAGGCCCAGATAGGTGGCGGTCGCCTCGCCCTCGGTGTTCGGGTCGGTCGCCAGGATCAGCTCGTTGACCTCACCGGTGCCGAGCCGCATCAGCAGCTCCCGGATCCGCAGGTTGTCCGGGCCGATGCCCTCCAGCGGATTGATCGCGCCGCCGAGCACGTGATAGCGGCCCCGGAACTCGCCGGTCCGCTCGATCGCCACGACGTCCTTCGGCTCCTCCACCACACACAGCACCTCGTTGGTACGGCGCGGATCCCGGCAGACGCGGCACTGCTCCGACTCGGCCACGTTGAAGCAGGTCGTGCAGAACCGGACCAGCTCCTTGACCTTCCGCAGAGCCCCGGCCAGCCGATTCACATCCGCGGGGTCGGCGGAGAGGACATGGAAGGCGATGCGCTGAGCCGATTTCGGGCCCACGCCCGGCAGCCGGCCCAGCTCATCGATCAGGTCCTGGATGGCGCCTTCGTACACGGGATCAGAACCCCGGCAGGGAGAAGCCGCCGGTGGCCGGGCCCATCTTCGCCTCGGCCAGCTCCCGCTGCGCCTCGGCGGCGTTGTGGATGGCCGCGAGCACCAGGTCCTCCAGCGTCTCGACGTCGTCGGCGTCCACAGCCTTCGGGTCGATCTTCACCGCCTTGAACTCACCCAACCCGGTGATCACCACGGTCACCAGGCCACCGCCGGCGGTGCCGGTCAACTCAGCCTCGGCCAGCTCGGCCTGCGCCTGCGCGACCTGCTGCTGCATCTTCTGCGCCTGCTTCATGATCTGCTGCATGTTGGGCTGTGCACCGGGGCGCATGAACCGCTCCTCAACTCATCGGTTTTCGTGAACCACCATCGATGACACGCGGCGGCCGGAGTTACCGCCGCCAGCGTAGCCGTCGCGCTCCCTTTGCCCGCCGAGACGCCACGGGACACCCACGCCCCGCACCGCACTCAGATCTCGCCGATCTTCTCCGCCCCAAATGCGTCCCGAAGCAACTGCATGGCCTGCTCCTCACCGCTCTGCCGCGCGGTCTTCTCATCGATCACGTCATCGAGCGGCTCATCACCAGGATCAAACCCCTCAAACCCGGCGGTGCCGCCGGGCGGCGGCCCGTCGTACTCGGGGTCGTAAGGCGCCTCCTCCGTCGGACTGCCGTCAGACCAGGCACCCCCACCAGCCCCACCAGTCCGACTCAGGCCACCGCCACCACCGGCACGACCCCCGGCACCGCCCGGACCACCGCCACCCCCGGCACCACCCGGACCGCCGGGACGACCGAGGCCACCGGCGCCGCCGCTGGCACCACCGGGACGACCCCCGGCGCTACCGGCCGCGCCACCCGGACCACCGGCGGCGCCACCGGGACCGCCGGGACGCCCTGCACTCCCAGCGCCGCCGGGACCTCCAGAACCGCCGGGACCGCCCGGACCGCTGGACGGGCTGGCCGCCGGTGCCGGTGCCGCGGCGGATCGGGCGGCGGCGGGATTACGCGCGTTGGCGGCCGCCGCGCGGGCCGCGGCCAGACCGCTGCTGGGCACGCCACCACCGGGCCGCGCGGCGGCCCGAGCCGCCTCCATCGCGGCCGATCGAGCCGGACCCGCACCGGAGGGAGTCGCAGCCGAAGGAACCGGCGCGGAGGGAGCCGGCACGGACGAGGGCGTCGGCGGCGTGCCGGGTTCCGGCGGGTCAGCAGTCGGACGAACCGCGTCAGACTCGGCAGGCGATGGCGCCCCGCCGAACTCCGCCTCACCACCCGACTCCGCCTCACGACCGGATTCGGCCTCACTGCCTGAACCCGCGTCGCCACCGGTCGCGCCGGCACCCGCCGCACCCGCCACCGGGCCGGCGGAGGCCGCCTTCGCGCCCGGTTTGACCGGTTCCGGCCAGTCGTTCGCCGAGTTCGCCGCCGCTCCAGGCCGGGCAGCCTCGGGCGAGCCGTTGCCCGCAGAGCCGGGACGGGCGGGTTCGGGCCAGCCGGTGTCGCTGTCGGCCAGTGATTGTTCTGGGGCGGGGATGCTTGGGGCGGGACGGGCCGGCTCAGGCCAGTCGTCGTCGGCGGCCGGGGGCCGGGAAGGCCGGGACGGGCGGGACTCGGTGCGGCCCGTGTTGTGCTGGGGGGCGGGAGCCACGGCGGCCTGTGGGGCCGAGCGAGCGGGCGTCGTGGGCGCGGCGGCCTGCGGTGCCGAGCGGCCGGGTGCGGCGGGACCGCCGGAGGGCTGCTGGCGTCGGGTGTTGGAGGGGCCGCCCTGAGCGGCGGGACCGCGAGCCGGGGTGGTTGCCTCGCCGACCTCGCAGCGGATCCGCCAGCGGCCGCCGAGTGCTTCGCCGAACTCGGAGGCGATCGCGTCGCGCCAGTTCAGGAAGCGGTCGACCAGCTTCTGGTTGGGTGCGGCGAAGACGATGGTGTCGCCGTCGAGTTCGCGCACGCCGATGCCGTACTCCTGCATCGCCCGCACCCTGTCCTGCCGCCGGCCAAGTGACTGCCAGGCGGCGCGGATCTTCTCCAGGCGCTCGTCCACCTTCGGCGCCGGGCCGGCGGGCTCGCCGTCCTCCGGCGGCTCCTCGTCCCACGGCGGCTCGTCGTCGTAGACACCAGCGTCCGCGGGAGGCGAGACGCGACCGCCGTCGGCTACGTCATTCCAGTCAGGCTCCCCCGAACCCGACTTATCCGAAATGGGCGTGGCCGAATCGGAAGCCCCGGGCACGGCAGGAACGGAAGACTCAGGATCCGCCGAAACAGAAACAGACGAGTCAGCAGCCGCAGGCTCCTCCGGGGCCGGAGCCGACGCAGAAGCCGGAGCCGAAGCCGACGCCGGAGCCGAAGCCGAAGCCGACGCCGGAGCCGAAGCCGAAGCCGAAGCCGAAGCCGAAGTCGGAGCCGCCGGTGCGGCCGGCGACACCGGCCGCGCCGACGCGGTCGTCGGGCGGCCCTTGGCCACCGACGCGGCGGCCGCCGCGGCAGCCCGGGCCGCCGCCAAACCGCCCGAGCCAGAGGCAGCAGAGCCGCCCGAGGCGGAAGGAACGGAAGCAGCAGGGGCGGAAGGGGCCGACGCCACGGAGCTAGACGGAGCGGACGCCACAGGAACAGGGGCCGAATCCGACGAAACCGGCAACCCTCCGCGCTCCAACCGCTCCAACCGCTGCAGCAGCGCCCCCGTCGAATCCTCCGCCCCCGGCAGCAACATCCGCGCGGTGATCAACTCCAGCAGGAGGCGGGGTGCGGTCGTGCCGCGCATCTCCACCAGACCGTTGTGCACGATGTCCGCCGAGCGGGACAGTGTCGCCGCGCCCAGCCGGGACGCCTGGCCCGCCATCGCGTCGAGTTGGTCCGCCGGGCCGTCGATCAGGCCCTTGGCGACCGCGTCCGGCACCTGCTGCAGGACGATGAGGTCGCGGAGTCGCTCGAGCAGGTCGGAGGCGAAACGTCGCGGGTCGTGGCCGGCCTCGGCCACGCGGTCGATCGTGGCGTAGGCCGCCGCGCCGTCGCCCGCGGCCAGGGCGTCGCACATCTCGTCGATCAGGGCCACGTCCGTGACGCCGAGGAGGGCGACCGCTCGGGAGTAGCTGACACCGTCCGGCCCGGCGCCGGCGATCAACTGGTCGAGGACGGAGAGGGTGTCGCGGGCGCTGCCGCCGCCGGCCCGGACGACGAGCGGGAAGACCGCCGGGTCGATCTGGACGCCCTCGGCGTCGGTGAGCTGCTGAAGGTACGGCCGGAGCACCGCGGGCGGGATCAGCCGGAACGGGTAGTGATGGGTCCGCGAGCGGATCGTGCCGAGCACCTTCTCGGGCTCGGTGGTCGCGAAGATGAACTTCACGAAGTCCGGCGGCTCCTCGACGAGCTTGAGCAGCGCGTTGAAGCCGGCCGACGAGACCATGTGCGCCTCGTCGATCACATAGATCTTGTAGCGACTGCTGGCCGGGGCGAAGAACGCCTTCTCCCGGAGCTCGCGGGCGTCGTCGACACCGCCGTGGCTGGCCGCGTCGATCTCGATGACGTCGATCGATCCGGCGCCGTCGTTGGCCAGCGACTTGCAGGAGCCGCAGACGCCGCACGGGTCGGGCGTCGGGCCCTGCTCGCAGTTGAGCGAGCGCGCGAGGATGCGCGCGCTGGACGTCTTGCCGCAGCCACGCGGGCCGGAGAACAGGTAGGCATGATTCAGCCGCCCGCTGCGCAACGCCTGCGACAGCGGCTCGGTGACGTGCTCCTGACCGATGACCTCGGCGAAGGTGCGAGGCCGGTACTTCCGATAGAGGGCGAGCGCCACTCCTGCCACCTCCTGACGACCGCGCCCATTCTCCGTGCAGGGTCTGACAAGAACAAACGAGGTGCCCCGGAAGTGAAAGGACCCCCCGTGCACCCGTCAGAGCCCGCTTATCCTTGCTGCCTTCCGGCCCTGGGGAGGTTCACGAGATGCACGCCGCACGAGGGGCTGATCCAGAGCCTACCCGGTGAGCACTCCCGGCATGCGCAGCCCCCTGCGCGAAACTTCGCGAACGCGTCTGTATCCTGGCGCACGGAGGATTCGCCTAGAGGCCTAGGGCGCACGCTTGGAAAGCGTGTTGGGTTAACACCCTCACGAGTTCGAATCTCGTATCCTCCGCCAGCCCTGAGCAGGGCAAACGTGGAAGGCCGGACCCCGGGGTCCGGCCTTCGCCGCTTCTGGCGTCTCAGTTTCCGTCTCAGTGGCCGCCGAAAGACCCAGCCGACTCGACACTCGCCATCGCCGACATGGGATCGAGGCGGCACCGGTCGGGCGAGCTTGATCTGGGCGCGCCGGGTTACGCGCTGCCCGCCCCACCACGCATCGCGGACCTCCGGGCAGGTGTCGAGTCGTTCGGGCTCATCCTGGCTATAGGTGAAGCGTTCGGAACGCTCATCGTTGCCAACATCGCAGCGCGACGGACCCGGCAGACGCCGCAAACCCGAGCGAGGGACGCCGGCGTTGACCCGGCGTCCCTCGCTTCTCAGTGACCCAGCACCTGACCCAGGAAGCCGGAAAGGGCCCCCAGAAACGTCGCCGCAGCCAGGAGCAACGCGCCGATCGCTTTGACCCAATCCAGTGCCCGTCGCCGGGTTGCCGCCCTGCGAAGGCGTTGGCTTGGTTCAGGTTCTGCCGTCTTTGGATAAATTCGGACTATCTTGAAACGACGTGCCACTGTGTGACCTCCGGCAAAAGGTCAGTCGGGCTCTCTTTTGCGTAAGACTAGGTCACTTACACAAGTTGGGCCATGTCACTGCCTGGCTGCGCACAGGGCTTCAGAGATGTCTGATCATCCATACGAACTCGTGCGTCATCGGCTATATCCCGTTGGAACTCAACGACTAGGCCGATTAAGGTCATGATCCGTGATCTGGAAAGCCTTTCTCAAGGGCCACGAGTTTGATCTATACGAACTCGGCGCCCTGTTCTCGTCTGGCGATACACAGGTGATCAAGGACGGCAACGACTACTTCTTGGCCTCCATTGAGATCGACCAACGTCCGCCTGGCGAGGAGTTCTACAACGCCGCCGAGCGCGTCTTGGCGCTCGTGAACGGGGTAGGACAGGCCAACAGCAGCAGTTTTCGACCGGTTGCCCTGGTCGGAAGGTTTCAGGAGGGCGAAAGCAACCATCACCACGTTGGCTTCGCCGACACGGCAGAGGCGCGCGGTTACGCCTATGCCGCCGCTGTCCTGATCGATCCTGTCGGCAACGAAGCCCCCGCTCCCCCACCGCCGGGGGCAGAGCGAATCCGGAAGGCCATGAGTGACGTTGACGCCAACGAAGCGCTACGGATCATGGGCCGAGCCGAACCCACCACCTGGATAGATCTCTTCAAGGTCTACGAGATCGTTCGCGAAGCGCTAGGTGTACTGACCACGGAGGTTGTTGACGTTCGGCGTGGTGCCTTGATCAGAGAGGAGACCTCCGGAAGGAGTGGCGGTGCTTGACGTCGCCGTTCTA
>NZ_JBFAYE010000029.1:0-115646 GCF_040681145.1 Actinoplanes sp. NPDC051861 | reverse complement strand
AGGAATCTCCCACTCATCCCAAAAAGATGAGCCGGGGTATTGCCATAATTGGCACTGGCTTATCAAGCACCCTGTTGAGTTCTCAAAGAACAACCGCACACCATCAGGAGATCCGCTTTTCGCGGCTCACCCTCCGGGGCACTCGTTCAACTTTACCCTCGCCATTCCGTCTCGCCAAATCCGGGGGTTTCCCTCCGGAGTTGCAAGCGTGGAATTCGCTCGAGCCCGCAGAAGAGTACACGACGAGTCGTCCACTAGATCTTCCGGGGTTTGGCAGGACGGCCGCTGCGGATCTCTCTGCAAGCTCGCCCGTTTCCCTGCCGGCTCGTAGAACTTTACCCGGTCGCTCCGGCAGCTCCAAATCGGCCCCCGTCGTCCAGGAAACTGGCCCAGACGTGCTTCGTGCCCTCCCGGCGGTACCAACCCACCTCGGTGGCGAACGTCCGCGCCAGCACGAGCCCCAGCCCGCCGCGCCCTGGTGGCCTGTCCGGATCGAATCGGGGCTCCGCCTCCACGTCGTGATCCGCGACGTCGACCACGAGCCGGTCCTCCACCTGCAGGAGACGGACGACAGTCGGCGCCCGCCCGTGCCGCAGAGCGTTCGTCGCCAACTCCGTCGTCACCACAGCCATCCGGTCGACCACGTCCCCGCGCGGCACCACCATCCCGAGCGGCACCCCCATGACTTCCATGAGCACCTCGCGCAGCTCCGCCCTCAGCCTCCGCAGCCCCTTGTAACTGTCGAGTGCCCAGCAGCGCAGTTCGACGGCTCCCGGGTGCGGCACCGAAGCGGGCAGCGCGGTCATCTGTCCATCTTCCCCGCGGAGGGACATAAAGCACTGGGCCGTCCAGTTCGCCCACACCGGGCCAGATGGCTTACCCCCGGGGCGGTGAAAATCCTCAAAGAGCGAACCAAGTTATACCTTTTGCGGTGTCTAGACACGATAAATGACTCATACTTTCGGCTAGTCTTCGCTCGGCCCGTCGGCTAGAGTCGGTGCAACCGAACGGCCAAGTGTGCCCGGACAGCGGTTAGTTCCCGCTGTCCATGGATATGGACGCCCGACCAACCGGGCCCGATAAGGGCCGGCTCTCCGGAAAGGTGCCAGGGAGGACCACGACATGACCGTCACTGAGACTTCGACGGTGGTCGCACCGTCGACCGCCGCCAGCGCCGAGCGTTCGGCGGACAGCGCGGCAGAGCTGCTCAGCGCGATGGCCGCCATGCCCGCCGGCCACCCGTCACGCGCGTCGCTGCGGGATCGGGCGATCGAGGCCTGGCTGCCTCTCGCCCGTCACCTCGCCCACCGCTACTCCGGTCGCGGTGAGCCCACCGACGACCTGATCCAGACCGCGACCGTCGGCCTGATCAAGGCCGTGGACAAGTTCGACCCGGAACGCGGCGTCGACTTCGCCGGCTACGCGATCCCGACCATCATCGGCGAGATCAAGCGCCACTTCCGCGACCGCACCTGGTCGGTCCGCGTGCCCCGTCGCCTGCAGGAGCTGCGGCTGGCCATCACCGAGGCCAACAGCACGCTGACCCACAGCCTCGGCCGCTCGCCGACGGTCCCGGACATCGCCGCACACCTGGGCATCAGCGAGGAAGAGGTCCTGGAGGGGCTGGAGGGCGCCCGGGCGTACAACGCCACCAGCCTCAGCACGCCGATCAGCGCCGACGGCAACACCGAGCTGGGTGACACCCTCGGCGGCGAGGACCACGAGTACGAGATTGCCGAGACCCGCGTGGCGCTCGGCCCGGCCCTGGCGATGCTGGACGAGCGTGAGCAGAAGATCCTGACGCTGCGCTTCTACGGCAACCTGACCCAGTCGCAGATCGCCGAGCAGATCGGCATCTCGCAGATGCACGTCTCGCGCCTGCTCACCAAGGCGCTGGCCAAGCTGCGCAACCAGCTGGCGAGCGACGCACTCTGATACGCCCTCCCCAGTGACGGCGCCGGTCCTACAGGGCCGGCGCCGTCCGCTTGTCCCCGTCACCCGATCCACGGAGCGTCGTGCAACCCCTACGGCTGGTCATTATCGGAAAAGGTCGGACCACTCTTCCGTATCAGGTCGCTGTGGGCTCGCTCCCGGCTGGCGCTACCGTGTAGCGGATGCCACCTACTGAATCGCTCCCCGGACTCCTGGAGAGTGTCGCCCCGATCCTCGATCGTTGGGGCTATCTGGCGATCGGTGGAGTGATCGGCGTGGAGAGCTTCGGCGTCCCCGCGCCGGGCCAGACGATCATGGTGGCTGCCTCCATCTACGCCGGTTCCGGCCGGATGAACATCTACATCGTCGCGATCGTCTCGTTCATCACGGCGGTGATCGGCGACAACATCGGCTACTGGATCGGCCTGCGCGGCGGCCGCAAGATCGTGAACCGCTGGGGCCGCTACATCTTCGTGACCCCGGAGCGCCTGGAGCGGGCCGAGCAGTTCTTCGCCCGGCGCGGCAACTCGATCATCGTCGTGGCCCGGTTCATCGACGGGCTCCGCCAGCTCAACGGCGTGATCGCGGGCATCACCCGGATGCCCTGGAAGACCTTCCTGATCTACAACGCGATCGGCGCCGCGCTCTGGGTGGGCTGGTGGTGCACGGTTGCCTACCTGCTCGGCGTCCACCTCGTCGAAATCATGGGGCACGCCCACAAGTACAAGTGGATCGTCCTCGGCGTCCTGGCAGTGGCGATCGGTACGTACGTGACCCTGCACGTCCGCCACATCCGCCGCAGGCGCTCCCGCTCCGGCAAGGTGATCGAGGAATCCCAGGGCTGATCGTTTCCGGACACGGAAGCGAACCCACGGACAGATCCTCAGGCGCCCTGTGACGGCTGAGCGGTCGGTGCGCCCCCCGTAGGCGGCGCTACCGGGGAGAAGATTGGCGAGCCGGACCCTGTGCGGTCATCAGGCACCACAAACGAGAAGGAGGCCCCGGTTGCGGCGGTTCACGTTCGCGGGGCGGACCTGCGTCATCACCGGAGCAGCGAGCGGTATCGGCGCAGCCCTCGCCCTGGAACTGGCCCGGCGGCGGTCGGTGCTGGCGCTGGTCGACCGCGATGCCGACGGGCTGGACCGAGTGGCCGCCCTGGCGCGAGAGTCAGGAGCTGCGGACGTTTCCGCGTACATCTGCGATCTGAGCGATGGCGGCGACCGCCGCGACCTGGCCGATCAGGTCCTGGCCCACCATGCCGGCGCCGATCTTCTGATCAACAACGCAGGGGTGACGCTGACCGGGACGTTCGAGCAGAACAGCATCACCGACATCGACTGGCTGCTGGAGATCAACCTGCATGCGGTGATCCGGGTGACCAAGGCGTTCCTGCCGCAGCTGCTGGAGCGGCCCGGCTCGCACGTGGTCAACATGTCGAGCCTGTTCGGGCTGATCGCTCCGGCGGGCCAGGTGGCCTATGCGACCAGCAAGTTCGCGGTCCGCGGCTTCACCGAGGCGCTGCGGCACGAGGTGGAGCCGCGCGGCGTCGGCGTGACAGTGGTGCACCCCGGTGGGATCCGGACGAACATCGCGGCCAGCGCCCGCGTCAGTGACCCCGATCCGGAGCTGGCCGCGCAGACGCGCAAGTTCGCCGAGACCGCCCTGCGGATGCCGCCGGAGGACGCCGCCCGGAAGATCGTGGCGGCGGTCCAGGCCCGCCGCCCCCGGCTGCTGATCGCCCCGGAGGCCCGAGCCGGCGACTGGCTGGCGCGGATCACTCCCACCCGTTACTGGGCGATCAGCGAGTTCGTCACCCGGAGCCGGAGCTAGAAGCTGGCGAAACGGGGCCGGATCAGGCCGGCGATGGTGGTGAAGTCGCCGCCGGCGTCGACGGTGCCGGCGGCCCGGTTCGCGGTCAGGACCCGGACGCCGATGACGCCGTTGGCCTGCGGTGCCCAGCCGGTCAGCTGGCCGGCGCCGGTCATCGCGGCGAGTTTGACCCGCGGCAGCGATCCGTCCAGGCAGGTGCCCTGCGGCCCGTTGCGCGGGGTGAGGCAGGCCCGGTCGAAATGCCCGCCGACATAGGTCACCCCGTCCAGGTTGGTGATCGCCACCGCATCTCCGTCGAAGACCCGTTGCCAACGAAGAGAACCATCCATTTTGTACGCCACCGCCCGCCCACCCTGCCCCCCGGTCGCCGCATAGACCCCCGAGCGGTCCACAGTGATCGCGTTGACCTCCGCCGTCACCCGCGGCCGGAAGCCGGTGTCGAGCGCCCCGGTGTGCCCGCTGACCGCCGCCAGCCGCAGCATGCTGCTCACCCCGTTGACCTTGTGGAAGGCGCCGCCGAGGAACAGCTGCGACCCCGCCGCCGCGATGGTGTGCACGGTGTCGTCGGTGTTCGACTTCCAGCCCCTGTCCAGTTTGCCGCTCTCCAGGGAGAACGCCGCCAGGTTGCGACGCCGGCTGCCGTCCACGGCGGTGAAGCTGCCGGCCAGGTAGAGGCGGCCGTTGCCGACGGCCAGGGCGTACGGGGTCCCGTCGACCGCGTGGGTGAACGTGCGGACGGTGCCGTCGGAGGGGTCGAGGCGCGCGACCGCGTCCCGTTTCTGGCCACCGATCGAGTGGAAGTAGCCGGCCGCGTACACGCTGTCGGAGGTGGTCGCGAGCGCCCGCACCGTGCTGTCCGCGACCGGCGCCCAGTCCAGCAGCTCGCCGGTACGCGCGTCGAACGCCGCCAGCCGCTGCCGCTCGAAGTCGCGCCCCGCCCAGGAAGCCCTGGTGAACGAGCCGCCGACATAGACGGTGCCGCCCCGATAGGCGATCGCGTACACGGTTCCGTTGAAGGTCGGCGCGGCCCGGACGGCGGTGCCGACGGCCTGTGCCGGAGCCGCGGCGAAAAGGACGAGAAGGAAGGCTAGGACAGAACGCACATTGCCTTAACCATCGTGACTGCGGGAAAGTCGCGGTTCGAGATCCTCGGCACGAACCGGTTCACCGGCCTCGATCGGCGCCGGCTCGGCCCGGCGCAGGCCCAGCATGCTCAGCCAGTCCAGGAGCTGCCGGTGCACCGCGTCCGGTCCGTCCAGCTCGCCGGAGACCGGCCAGCTCGACGGGTGGACCAGGACCGCTTCGGTCTGCCAGCCGCCGAGCCCGCCGTGCGAACCGACCAGTTCCTCGAACGCCGAGACCTCACTGGTCACCGGGTCCACCGCGCTGATCACCACGAGGTCGCCGATGTGCGCGGCACCCTGATGACGTAGCAGGTCGTGGCGGGCGCGCGGCCCGTACGCCAGAAGCGGGTCAACCCCCTCGACGTGCCCGTCACGCAGCCGGTTGGTGCCGCCCGACCCGTGGGCCACCGCGCCCTCGTCGTCGTCCTGGACCACGACGAGGCCGACACCCGGATGCGCCGCGAGCCCGCTGATCAGACGCGGATAGGCGTGCTCGATGCCCGCCCTGTTCACCCGCCGCGGGAACCGGTTGAGGTAGATCATCGACAGGTTGCCGGAGGAGACGACGAGCAGCGGCGCGGACGACGGCACGGTGTTCTCCGACTCGGCCGCGAAAACCGGCGCGGCGGCGAGCCGGTCGACCACCTCGTCGAGGGTCTCGCCGTACCGCTGGCGGAACGTGGCTCCCTGGCTCTGCCCGTGGTCGGAGAGCACCACCAGGTGGTACTGACGGGCCGCCTCCGGCGCCAGGCGCTCCAGGACGCCCAGCATCCGGTCCAGGCTCTCCAGCTGCCGCATCGACTCCGGCCGGGCCGGGCCGGCGTGGTGCGCCACCTCGTCGTAGTCGACGAGGTCGCAGTAGATCGCCGGAACGCCGCGGGCCATCTGCTCGGCGACCAGCGAGACGTTGACGTCGCGCAGCAGCATCGAGGCCGGGCGCAGCGCCAGGAACGCGCCGGAGCGGCTGACCCGCGGCTGCAGGTTGCGCCGCCGCTGCAGGCGTGCCTGGTGCAACTCGGTGAACACCTCGGCCACCCCGAGGACCAGGGCGCGGGTGAAGCCGTACGGCGAGGCCATGAACGCCGCCCAGCCCCGGGCCGAGCGGCCGGGCAGTGCCGCGTGGCTGACGGTCAGCAGGTTCGTCACGGCGTCACCACTGAACGCGTTGCTGATGCTCACCCCGCCGTCGCGCAGCAGCCCGTTGCCGTCGCTGATCCGGGTCTCGATGATCGCGGCGTCGCGCGGCCGGTTGGAGACCATCAGCTTGCCGGTGTCCTTCTCGTACCAGCGGAAACCAGGAACCTGCCGTGTCGCGCCGTGCAGGATGCCCGCCTGTGAGGCGGGCGTGGTGGACGGCAGGCCGGTGTGCCACGGCCGGACCGTGTGGCTGCCGGTGCGCAGCCAGTGTCCCAGGGTGGGCAGGTTGCCGGCCCGCACCGCCCAGCGCAGCACCGGCTCGGCCACGCCGTCGAGTTGCACCATGAGCAGGCCCGGCTCGGTGCCGGGCTGGGGGCGCCGGAACGTCAGCAGCGGGCCGCCGGCACGCCTGGCCGCCCGGCGGCGCACCCCGCGCATGAGCCGGCGCGCCTCCCGGACGAACGTGTCGTCGCTGCCGGCGTCGGCCATCCAGTCGAGCAGGGCGGCGACCACCACCGCCAGGATCGCGGCGGCCACCAGCGTGGGCAGCCCGCTGATCTGCCCGGCCGGGTCGAGCTCCAGGGCCACCACCATGACCACGACCTGCGCGACCACGCCGAAGAGCATCGCGCCCCACCCGCCGAGCGCGGTGATCCCGAGCAGCAGCAACGGTCGCAGCACCGCGCCGACCGCGGCGACGAGCACGACCAGGCCGAGGACGTCGACGATGTCGGTGGAGGCCACACCCGGCATCAGCCACAGGGTGAACGTGAGCACCACGAACGTCGTCAGGGCACTGCGGAGTACCGCCCGCATCCGGTTGAGGACACGGCGCCAGGCGAACAGGGAGCGCGCCGACGGCGGACTGAGTGCCACGTCATGACCTTTGCACAGGACTCGTTCGAGGGAACGAGCGGCCGACGCACCGGTTGAGCGGCTACCTTCGTGCCGGTGCGCCTTCGCTCGGCCCTTCTGTCCCTGATTCTCCTGGCTTCGGTCGCCTCGTGCGATTCCCGGCCACGCCCGGACCCGCCGCCGGCATCTCAGGTGGTGGCCGGCTATTTCACTGAATGGGGTGTCTACGGCCGGGGGTACCGGGTGAAGAACCTGCGCGACAGCGGCGCCGCGGACCGGCTCAGCCACCTGAAGTACGCGTTCGGCGAGGTCACCGACGGCCGGTGCGCGATCGGCGACGACTGGGCCGCCACGCAGAAACCGGTCGGTGCGCCGGACAGTGTGGACGGTGTCGCGGACTCGCCGGCCGACCCGCTGCGGGGCAACTTCGGTCAGCTGCGCAAGCTGAAGGCGGAGTACCCGAAACTGGAGCTGCTCTGGTCGTTCGGCGGCTGGACCGGGTCCGCCGGGTTCACCGAGGCGGCGAAGGACCCGGTGGCGTTCGCCGAGTCCTGCAGGGCGCTGCTGAACGATCCGCGCTGGGCCGGGCTGTTCGACGGCATCGACATCGACTGGGAGTACCCGAACGCCTGCGGACTGGAGTGCGACACGAGCGGGCGGGACGCGCTGACCCGGATACTCGAGGCGCTGCGGGCCGCGCTCGGTCCCCAGGCGCTGATCAGCGCGGCGGTGCCGGGCGACATCGGCAAGCTGCGGGCAACCGACTACGCCGGTGCGGCGCGGCACGCGGACTGGCTGGGCGCGATGACGTACGACTACTTCGGCACCGGCACGACGGTGGCCGAGCAGAAGACGGCTCCGCACTCGGCGCTCAGCGCGTACCCCGGGATCCCGCGGGAGACCGCGACCGCCGAGGCGACCGTGACCGAACTGCTGGCACTCGGCGTCCCGGCGGAGAAGGTACTGCTCGGAGTGGGGTTCTACGGCCGCGGCTGGACCGGCGTGTCGGGTGCCGGGCCGGGTGCGAGCGCGACCGGGCCGGCGCCGGGGCGGTTCGGCGAGGGGATCGAGGACTACTACGTGCTCAAGGACCGGTGCCCGCCGACGGGTACGGCCGGCGGCACGGCGTACGCGCACTGCGGCGCCCAGTGGTGGTCATACGACACCCCGGAGACGATCGCCGCGAAGGTCGCGTACGCCCGAAGCCGCTCCCTCGGCGGCCTGTTCGCCTGGGAACTGTCCGGGGACACCCCCGACAGCGCCCTCCTGACCGCCATGGGCCACTAGCCGATCCTCACCCAGACGTTGTCCAGGGTCCCGTTGAACTGGTCGTTGTCCCGGTACGCGCCCTTGGCCCCGATGCTCAGCGGCTGGTTGTTGCTCACCGACAGTCCGGCCGGCACCGCCGTACGCCCCCGCATCACGTCATCCACGTAGATCTCCAACGCCGTGCCGGTCCGCTGGCACCGCACCCGATGCCACTGCCCGTCCGCCGTGGTGACCGAGCTGCGCGCGATCCGGATCGTCGGCCGCCGCTCGTCGACCAGCACGCAGCTGGGCCGCCCGGCGACCCCGTCGATCTGCAGTTTGTACTGGCTGCTGGTCCGCGAGTAGCCCTTCTGCAGCACGTTCTGCCCCTGACTCGTCTGCCCCGGGGCGAGCATCACGTCCGCGCCGAAGGCGATGTTCCGGGTGCCCGGGTTGAGGTCGGCGGAGTCCTGACTCTGCAGCACCACGTGCGGGCACACGCGGGCGGTGCACTTGCCCGGGAACGCCAGCGCGGTTCCGGGTCCGTGCGCCACCTGCCGCACCTGACCACCGTGGAAGGAGAGCACCCGCAGGGTGTGCCCGTTGCCGGACTCGTCGATGATCGCGCTCGACCGCCCGTTGAAGCCGTACCGGGCGATGAAGGACGCCGCGGGCTGGTCGGGAGCGGGGCCGCTGGCCCGTGCCGGTGCGGAAGCGGCAACGGTCACGATGGCCAGGAGCGCAGCGGACAAACATGATCGCATGACCGAATTATTACGTGTAGTCTTATCTGCCCGTTTACAAACCCCGTACGGATTACCGGCGAAGCCTCGCGTCCACCTCGATCTCGATCTTCATTCGGGGATCCAGCAGCCCGCAGACCAGCATTGTGGCGGCCGGGCGGACCACCCCGAACCATCGGTGCAGCACCGGCGCGCACGCCTCGAAGTCGGCCGGATCGGGAAGCAGATAGCGCACGCGCACCACGTCCGCGATCGATCCGCCGGCCTCGGCGAGCGCCGCCTGAATGTTCTTCAGGCACTGCTCGGCCTGCTCCGCGACGTCCGTGGAGATGGTCATCGAGGTGTAGTCGAAACCGGTCGTGCCCGACACGTAGACCCGGTCGCCGTCGACCAGCGCCCTGGCGTATCCGAACCGCTCCTCGAACGTCGAGCCACTGAAGATCGAACGCCGCTCCATGCTCAGGGACGGTACTCCTCCGGCCGCGCCGGCCGGTTGTCCTCCTTACGGCCGAACAGCTTCCAGCCGCGCTTCTTCTTCTCGGCCATCGGCACCGCCTCGCCGTTGAGCACGTCGAGCCGGTGCTTGGCGACCGGGTTGCCGGGCTCCAGCCGCAGCGACGTGAGCAGCGCCTGCCGGGCCTGGTCGACGTGGCCCAGCGCGGCCAGCGCGACACCGTGGGTGAAGTAGTAGTGCGCCTCGCCCGGGTCGAGGCCGATCGCCGTACGCGCGGCCTGCTCGGCGTCGCCCAGTTGCCGATCGGCGGCGAGCAGTGCCCAGGCCACCCGGTCGTGCCAGAGCGGGTTCTTCGGCTCTACCACGACCGCCCGGTACGCCATGCTCATCGCCTCGTCGTGCCGGCCGAGCAGGGTCAGCGCCCGGCTCGCGATGCCCAGCGGGCGCGGGTCGTCGGGTGCCAGCTCGACCGCACGCGACGCCGCGTCCAGCGCGGGCTCCACCTGGTCGAGTGCGAGCCGGACCCGTGCCATCAGGATCCATCCGGCCGCCGAGCCGGGGTTGGCGGCCAGCGCCGGCGCGAGCACCTCTGCCGCATTCTCCGGCTGCAGGTGCTCGAAGAGGGCCGCCGCGCGGGCGACGGTCAGGTCGGCCGGGTCGGCGAAGGGGCGCGTGGCGGGACCGTGGCCGGCGGGGGGAGCCGCCAGCCGGTCGGACTGTGCGAGGTCAGTCATCGGACCGCTCCGGAAGGCACGGGGATGGGGATCACCCCCCTACTTCGGCACGTCCCGCGAAAAGCTGAGACGATTTCGGCGCCGGCGGCGAATCACGATCAGCAGACACGCGGCCGCCGCTGCCAGGGTCACCGCGACGGCGGCCGGGCGCCAGGCCGGGTCCGCGACCTCGGTGGCCGCCAGGCCGGTGGCCACCGCCAGGAGAACCCCGGCGACCAGCCAGAGCGAGTGATTGGACAGGCCGCGCCCGGTCTCGCCGGGCTCCTCGGCCGGCGCGGTGAGCAGCCGGACCGCGAACCCGGCCGCAGTCGCCGTACCCAGCACGACCGTGAGCCAGCCATTCGGCGCGACCACCGCGAACAACAGCAGGCCGAGCGCCAGCGCGGCAGCGGCGGCCGCCACCCGCTGCCGGCCGTGCGCGAGCAGATCGCGCAGGTAACGGCGCAGCGCCGGGTCCAGCCGGGCGAGGAAGAAGCCGGCGTACGCGGCCGGCGCCAGCGCCGCCAGCAGTGCCACCACCCGCGCGGCACCGGGCGAGTCCGCCGCCAGGCGCCAGCCGATGTACGCCAGAAGCACCAGGATGATCGACGTGTACACCAGGAACTGGCGCAGGGCGACGTCCAGCAGGAACCGGCTCGCCTCCTGACGCGGGTCCGCCCGCAGCGCCCCGACCAGCCCGGACGCGCCCCGGGCCAGGCGGCTCAGCGCGAACGGGTGGTGGTGCACGACGTCGAGCGCGGCCAGTTCGTGCTGGGCGACCGCGTTCTCCGGCTCCAGCGCGAGCGCGTCACGCAGTGCCTGCCGCGCCCGGTCCAGCAGGTTCAGCTGCTTCATCACCATGGCGTACGTGATCCGGAAGTCAGCCTCCTCCGGATCCAGCCGCACCGCCTCGCGTGCCGCGTGCTCGGCCTCGACCGGGAACCGGCCGTCCTCGAGCAGCGCCCACGCCAGCCGGTTGTGCCGATACGCGTTCTCCGGCTGCCGCAGCAGCGCCTCACGAGCCGTGGCGATCGCCTCGTCGTGGCGGTCCAGCGCGGTGAGCACCCGGCTGAGCGCGCCGAGCGCGTCCGGCCAGTCGGGCGCGTGCCGCACCGCCCGCCGCGCCGTCTCCTCGGCGAGTCGCGGCTTCTTCAGTGCCAGCTGGGCGTGGGTCATCAGGATCAGCGCGGTGACGTCGTCCGGGTCGGCGGCCAGCACCGGGCCCAGCAGCTCCGCGGCGGCCGCCGGCTCGCCACGCAGCAACCGCATCCGGGCCATCTCCGACCGGGACTGTGACACGGCGACTCCTATCGAAGCTCGATCACGCCCTCGGCGATCAGCCAGATGCCGAAGATAGCGAACAGCGCGGCGGCACCAAATTTGATCACTCGCTCGGGCAGGTGCTTGCCGAGGTAGCGGCCGACCAGGATGGCGAGCGCGTCGGCGGCCACCATGCCGACGGTCGAGCCGATCCAGGTGCCGAACCAGCCGTGCTGCGTGGCCAGGGTGATGGTGGCGAGCATGGTCTTGTCGCCGAGCTCGGCCAGGAAGAACGCGCCGCCCACGGCGAGGATCGCCGAACCGGTGGACCGCTCGGCCTTGCTCTTCTCCTCGTCGGTGAGCCGGTCACCGCGCAGCGTCCAGGCGCCGAAGCCGAGGAACGCGACACCGGCGATCAGCTGGATCCAGCCGGTCGGGAGGGCGGCACCCAGGCCGTAACCGATGCCGACCGAGACGAGGTGGACAACGGCGGTCGCCACGGTGATGCCGATCAGGACCGGCATCGCGCGGTATCGGGTGGCGAACGTCATCGCCATGAGCTGCGACTTGTCACCCAGCTCGGCCACGAAGATGACCGCGAAGCTGATGGCCAGAGCGGCCAGAAAACCTTCCACAAACGTCTCCCGGTTACCAACGGCCGGGAGGGGGCGCAGGGCGACCTCGACCCGGCCGTAACAAATACGGCCTGGTCGAAGGTCTCGCTCGCCTCGGGAACGAGGCCGCGCGGCCGGAATCCGGAGAACCGGACTCAGTATGTCGACCGCGACATTGGGAGCTACTCCCCTTCGCGGGTCCGAGCATAGCTCAGGGCCCGGCGGTGGAGTCCACCGCCGGGCCTGTGACCTCAGCCTCCGTGGATGAGCCGCTGCAACCGGAGCCGGTCACCGACGTTGCCGGCACGCTTGCCGGCGGGCACGGCCACCACACCGGCGGTGGGAGCGGACGGGTTCGGCTGGGCGATCGGCGCGCATTGCTTGTCCGACCGGTTCGCCTTGACCCGCCGCGGGAGCGCGCCGGTGGCCAGATAGTCGGCGATCGTGTCGTCGATGCAGGCGTTGCCGAACAGCGAGCCGGCGTGCGTGGTGCCGTCGACGCCCTCGACCAGCGCGGACAGCGGGAACCGGCGGCGGGCCTCCAGGGCGCCGGAGAACGGCGTGGCGGCGTCCAGGGTCTCGCTGATCATCAGGACCGCCGGCGCCTTCTTGCCGGTCACCTCGACCGGGCGGCCGACCTTGCCCGCCCAGTGCCGGCAGGGCGCGTTGTACCAGGCGTTGCCCCAGGTCTCGAACGGCGCCTCGCGGTGCACCCGCCAGTTGTCGCGCGACCACTTCTTCCAGTCCGACGGCCAGCGGGCGTCGGTGCACTGCACGGCGAGATAGACGGCGTACCCGTTGTCGTCGCCCTCACCCTGCGGGTGGTTCTCGTCGTACAGGCGCTTGAGCCCCAGCGGGTCCTTGCGGTTGACCCAGGCGGAGAAGGCCTGCGCGGTGGCCTCCCATCCGAAGATGTAGTAGCCCGGCTGCAGGAAGATGTCGGTCAGCTCGGCCGGGCCGATCAGCCCGCCGGCCGGCTTGGCGGCCAGGGCGGTGAGCTGGCGGTAATAGAGCGCCTCCACGTCCTTCGCGGTGCGGCCCAGGCGGTAGATCGCGTCGTGCTTGGCGATCCACGCGAAGTAGACCTTGATGCTGCGGTCGAACGCGATGTCCTGGTCGAGGTTGGAGCGGTACCAGACCCGGCCCGGGTCGACCACGCCGTCCATCACCATGCGGCGGACCCGCTGCGGGTACTGGGTGGCGTAGACCTGGGCGAGGTACGTCCCGTACGAGAAGCCGTAGAAGCTGATCTTCTCGGCGCCGAGCGCACGCCGGATGCTGTCGATGTCGCGTACCGAGTCCTCGGTGCGCATGTTGTCCAGCAGCGGGCCGCCGGCCTTGGCGCAGTCGGCCGCGTACGCCTTGGTCCGCGCGTGCCACGCGTTCTCGATCGCCGCCGTGGACGGCACGTACGCCGGACGGTTGTACCCCGCGTAGTCGCTGTCACAGGTCAGCTTCGGCGTGCTCGCGCCCACCCCGCGCGGGTCGAAACCGATCCAGTCGTACGCCGCACCGGCGCCCTTGGGCACGTGGCTGCCGAGCGTCGCCATGCCCACGCCCTCGCCGCCCGGCCCGCCCGGGTTGACCAGGATCGCGCCCTGGTACTTCGCCGCCGGCACGGTGTGCTTGACCCGCGACACGGCCAGCTTGATCTTGGGGCCGCCCGGCTCGCCATAGTCCCTCGGCACGCTGACGAACCCACACTCCGCGCTCTGCGCCTTCAGGGTCGCGTCCGCGCAGGGGCCCCACACGATGCCGCCCCGTGTGTCGGCCTGCGCCGCAGTGACCGCGGCACCGACCGCGCAGAGCGCAACCGTGGTGGCCACCGCCCAGAATCTTCTCATGTTCGCCCCTTGTGTCCGATTCACCCTTTATGTTGTGGGTGAATCGGGCTTCCGCCACCCGTCCACGCCGGGAGGGCCCCGTACGAGGTCGACTTTCCGGACGACGCGCCCGCCCGGAATGCCCATGCTCGGCCGATTTGCCTGTCACCATGCGAACCATGGACGAGTTCTGGCTCCACCCGCGGCTGGGGACGGCAACTCGCGACGGCCGCGCGCCACGGCACTACCTGGTCGCGCTCCAGCACGCCGTACAGACCCTGGACGCGGACCCGCGCTGGCAGCAGTGGTGGCACTGCTCCGGATTCGCCGGCTGCGAGCTCGGCATCGTCACCGAGGGACAGCTCGACCACCTGCGGCCCAGCGCCGACATCCGCCGCATCAACGACCAGCTGCGGGCCAACTTCACCTGTGAACTGCCGCCGGTCGAGTCGGACCGGGACGAGCTCGCCCGGCGGGCCAGCTCGGAGGTGCGGACGATGTTCGAGGTGATCAAGGAGGCGATGGCGCTGCCGGACCTGCCGCCGACGCCCGAGCCGTCGCCGCCGCAGTCGGATCCCGGCGACGTGCCGGTCACCGCGAGAGGGCTGCCGTCGATCCCGCGCGAGCTGGAGCAGCAGGGCTATCTCACGCTCACTCAGGTTCAGGACTTTTTTGGCTGACCTCGATCCGCTCCGGCCGGTGCGCGCCGGGGGTCCGCTGCTGCGGAATGAAGGGCGGCCCGGGGGTGATCACCACGGCGGCTCCGGCCAGCCCGATCCCGGCATAGATCACCGGGCGCAGCAGGCGGAGCAGCAGGGCGTGTGCCAGGCCGAACACCAGGCACCCGCCGAGCGCACCCGGGACCACCCAGACCCGGGCGCTTCCGGCGGGCAGGGCGAGCAGGGCCGGGAGGTCACGGAACGCCAGGTAGCCGAGGCTGGCAAGGGCCACAGTGGACAGAAGGGGCGCGAAGAAGCGGGTCCAGGCGCCTTCTCCCGCCGGCTTCCGGTTCAGGTGCAGCAGAGCGGCCAGTGACATGCCGGTGACCAGCACCAGGATGCTGAGCGTGCCGCCGGCGAGCAGCCAGCGGGCATCGGCCGGACCGGGGGAGGCGCCGGCCGCGTACGCACCGGCCAGGGCGGCACCCGCGATCAGGGACTGGGTCAGGGAGGCGGCGCGCGGTGCGGAGGTGCGGCGGCCGGTGTGTCCCAGTACGCCGGGGAGCACCCGCTCGCGGCCCATCGCGTACAGGTAGCGGGCGATGGCGTGGTGCAGTGCCAGCAGACCGGCCAGCAGTCCGACCAGCAGCGTCGCGCGGGCCAGGGTCACCGCCCACGGCGCGACCCGCTCGGCCGCCAGCTCGACCAGCAGCCCACCGCCATGGGACCCGGCCGTACCGGTGATCAGCGACGGCCCGGCGGCGACGATCATCGACCAGGAGACACCCCCGAGCAGGAGCGCGACCATGACGACCGCGCCGTAGCCACCACGGCCGGGGCGGGTGGTCTCCTCGGCGTAGTTGGCGGTCGTCTCGAAGCCGGCGAAGGCCAGCACCCCGGCAGCGAGCAGCAGACCGAGGACGGGACGGTCGACGGTGGCCGGATCGGGGACGATCGAGGCGGGGGTCACCCGGCCGGCATCGGGGTCCACCACGTTGGCGGCGGCGACACCCACGAGCACGGCCGCCTCCGCGACGGCGAACAGGGCGACCACCCCGGCCGCGACCTCCACCCGCACGGTGCCGACTGTCGCGACCAACGCCCAGCAGGCCGCGGCCACCGCCCACCAGGGCGCGTCGACGCCGAACCAGGTTCGCAGCAGGGGTGCGGCGGCGGCACCGGCCAGGACGTAGAGACCGAACTGGATCGCCTGGTAACCGGCGATCGCGAGCCAGGCCGCGATCAGTCCGGCGGGGCGGCCGAGGCCGCGGGCGATCACGGGGTACGCCGCACCGGCGCTCGGCGCACGGCGGGCCATCGCCGCGTACCCGCCCCAGAAGAGCAGCAGCACGAGGGCGACGGCGACGAACGTGAGCGGCACCAGCGGTCCCGCGGCGGCGGCGAAGGCGGACGGGACCAGGGTGACCAGGGTGACGACGGGAACGGCGGCCGCGAGACCGAAAATGGCGACGAAGGCAGCGCCGATGCGGCCGGGTGCGAGGGCGTGCGGCGGATCATCCTCGGTAGTGCCCACGGATCCATTGAGGCGTACCGGCAACCTTTTGGCAACCTTACGTAATGGGTTACTGACCGTTCGTGACCATGTTGGCATTTTCCTCAACTGGCACCGGGGCCCGCCGACTGCAACCAACGTGCAAGCAACCCAGCAACTGACGGAGTTCCTCGCCGTGGTCGCCGATCGGCCCGACGAGGCAGCCGCGCAGCACGCCGCCGTCGACTGTGCGGTCCGCGCGCTCGAGGCCGATCTCGCGGTGCTGGTGGTCGACGGTGACGTGGTCGCGGCCGTCGGGCTGCCGGTCGAGCGGATCCCGGCGTACGCGCTTGCCGAGATCGCCGCCGGCCGCCGCACCTCGATGGAGGTCGACGGCACCTCGTACACCGTCGCGCTGGCACCGCTCGGCGGGTCGTCCACCGGTGTGCTGGCGCTGGGCCGCCGCGACGGCATGTTCAGCGTCGAGGAGGTCACGCTGCTACGCGGCATGGCGCGGGTGCTGGAGCTGAGCCTGCAGGCGCTGCAGCTGATCGAGGCGGAGCGGCGGCAGGCCGCCGAGAACAGCCGACTGATCGACTCGCTGCAGCGGCGGCAGCGCCTCTTCGACGAGCTGAGCACCGTGCAGCGGGCGATCGCCCGGCGCGAGCCGCTGCGGCGCATCCTCAACCTGACCACGACGAGCGCCGCCGAACTGCTGGACGTCGAGCTGGCCGGGATCATCCTGCTGGACACCGACGATCCGGCGCTTACCAGCCTGGTCGCCTCGCACGGCGTCCCGGCCGAGGGCGTCAGCCGGATGCAACGGGTCCCGATCGCCACGCTGGGCGTCGCCGGGCTCGCGATCATGGGCGACGAGCTGGTCGCCGTCGACGACTACGCCAACTCGCCGATCGCCGTACCCGAGGTCGCCCGGGCCAAGCTCAAGAGCGTGATGGCCGTGCCGGTGCACGAGAACGGCGTGGTGGTCGGCGCCATGTTCGCCGGGACCGTCGCGGCCCGGCGCGAGTGGGACAAGGCGGCGCAGGAGATGCTGCTGGCCTTCGCCGAGCACGTCAGCCTCGCCATCACCGACGCGCGGACGCTGCGCGAGATGAGCCAGGCGTTCCACGACAACCTGACCGGGCTGGCCAGCCGCTCGCTGTTCGTCACCCGGATGGAGACCGCGCTCGCCACCACACGCTCCGGCGGGGTGGCCGCCCTGCTGGTCGACCTCGACCGGTTCAAGGTGATCAACGACGCGCTCGGGCACAACGCCGGCGATCAGTTGCTGATCGCGGTCGCCGAGCGGCTCCGGGAGTGCCTGCGCACCGATGACACGGCCGCGCGGCTGGGCGGCGACGAGTTCGCCGTGCTGCTGCCGGACATCGCCGACGTCGAGGCCGTTGTCCCGGTGGCCCAGCGGATCGTCACGGCGATGCGGGACCCGTTCGACCTCGACGGCCGGGAGACGTTCGTGACCTGCAGCATCGGGGTCGCGTACGGCGAGAACGGCGCACAGGACGCCCAGGAGTTGCTGGTCCGCGCCGACCTGGCCATGTTCGAGGCCAAGAAGCAGGGCAAGGACCAGTACGCGGTCTTCGAACCGGCGATGCGCGAGTCCTTCCAACGACACCTGGAGATGGAGGCCGACCTGCGCCGCGCCGTGCTCCGGCACGAGTTCGAGCTGCGCTTCCAGCCGATCGTGCGGCTGCGCACCGGCGAGATCTCCGGCCTGGAGGCGCTGGTCCGCTGGCAGCACCCGGACCGCGGCATGATCCCGCCGCTCGACTTCATCCCGCTCGCCGAGGAGACCGGCATGATCGTGCCGATCGGCGAGTGGGTGCTGCGGGAGGCCTGCCGGCAGGCGGCCCGGTGGAACACCAAGCGCGGCGGCGACCAGCCGCTGACCGTGAGCGTGAACCTCTCGGCGGTCCAACTCGACCGCGCCGACCTGCCGGATGTGGTCCGCTCGGCGCTGGCCGAGAGCGGGCTGCCGGCCCGCTGCCTGGTCATCGAGCTGACCGAGTCGCTGATCGTCGATCATCGCCCGGAGACGCTGCGGCGCCTGGAGGCGATCAAGGAGCTCGGGGTCCGGCTGGCCATCGACGACTTCGGCACCGGGTACTCGTCGCTGGCGTATCTGCGGATGTTCCCGGTCGACATCATCAAGATCGACAAGTCGTTCGTGGACGACGTCGGCGACATGCCGACGGCCACCGCGCTCACCCTCGGGATCATCCAGCTGGGCCAGGCGCTGCAGCTGTCCACGATCGCCGAGGGCATCGAGGACGCCGAACAGCTCAGCGAGCTCGCGGACGGCAACTGCGAGCTGGGCCAGGGTTACTACTTCGCCGAGCCGCTCACCACCCAGGCCATGCACGACCTGCTGTTTCCGGCCGAGCGACGGCCAGAATTGCCTGTGACGTAGGTCGCCGTTCGCCTCGGCTTAACGTCCACGGTCAACGGTGGCCACATGGACGTTCTGTTGACCGTCGTGGTGCCGGTCTATGCGGTCGAGGGCTATCTCTACCAGTGCCTCGAGTCGATCCGCGCCGGCCTGACGGCCACGGAGAACGCGCAGGTCGAGGTCATCGCGGTTGACGACGCCTCGCCGGACGCCTGCGGCGCGATGCTGGACGGGTACGCCGAACGTCACGGTGACCTGCGCGTCCTTCACCTGTCCAGCAACGTCGGTCTGGGTCTGGCCCGCAACGCCGGCCTGGTCGAGGCCCGCGGCCGGTACGTCTGGTTCGTCGACAGCGACGACTGGCTGCCCTCCGGTTCGGTGCGGGCGGTCCTGGAGCGGCTCCGCGAGACCGAGCCCGACGTCCTGCTCGTCGACCACCTGCGGGTGCACGAGAACGGCCGGCTGCAGACCGACGCCAGCTCACCGCTGCTCGCCGGCCCGCACACGCTGGAGCGCCTGCTCGGCGTGCAGCACACCGCGTGGAACCGGATCCTGCGCCGGGACTTCCTGGCCAAGCACGACCTGCGGTTCCCGCCCGGCTGGTACGAGGACGTCCCGTTCACCAACCCGGTCCTGCTCGCCGCCGAGCGCGTCGACGTGCTCAACCGGGTCTGCTACCACTACCGGGTCGGCCGGTTCGGCGCGATCACCGCCACCCGCAGCGACCGGCACTTCGAGGCCTTCGAGCAGTACGACCGGCTGCACGCCTGGCTCGACAACACGGGCGTCGACCCGGCTCTGCGTATCCGTTTGTTCACCTTGATGATCAGTCACCTGCTGGTGGTGGCCGGCAACGACTCGCGGGTCCACCCGGCCCGCCGGCGCTCGTTCTTCCGGAAGGTCGCCGGGCTGTACCGGCGGCACCGCCCCGCGGGCTACCTGCCGCCCGCCGGCACGCCCGGCCTCAAGCACCGGCTCGTCGCGGCCAACAGCTACACCATGTACGCGGCGATGCGTACGGGGTACCGCATGGCTGGTCTGCGGAAGAACGCGCGCCGGTCCACCGAACGGACACCTGTGGTTTCCCCGGACCTCCCCTCAGCGCAAGGAACGGTCCAAACCACATCCCTACGTTGACGGCGTGCTTCGACCCGCCCTCGACTCCGATCGCGACATGGTGCTGAGCTGGCGTAATCACCCAGCGGTACGAGCGGTCAGCCTCACCACCCATGAGATACAGCCCGAGGAGCACGCCGCCTGGTGGGCTTCCCGCAAAGCCAATGTCCTGATTTATCAGGATGAAGGGCGACCCGCCGGAGTCGTGATCTTCAACGGCGGGACATGGTCGTTCTACCTCGACGTCGAGGGGCTCGGCCCACGCCTGCTCCAGGCCTGGATGCGGCTGGAGAAAGAGGCCGTCGAGTACGCGTTCGGCACGCTCGGCCTCGAGACTCTCGGCGGCGAGACGCTCGCCGAGAACAAGCAGGTTCTCGCACTGCACCGGCGGTTCGGCTTCCGGGAGACGCGCAGATACGAACGCCTTGTCGACGGCGTGCCGAAGACGGTCGTCTGGACCGAGCGAAAAGCGACAGAGAGAGCGAAATGACCAAATCCAAGCCGTACATCGTCGCGGAGATGTCGGGCAACCACAACGGTTCCCTCGACCGGGCGCTTCAGCTGGTGGACGCCGCCGCCGACGCCGGTGCGGACGCCATCAAGATCCAGACGTACACCGCGGACACCATGACCGTGGACGTCAAGCACCCGCGTTTCCAGATCTCCAAGGGGCACGACCTGTGGGGCGGTGACTACCTCTACCAGCTCTTCGAGCGGGCACACACGCCCTGGGACTGGCACGAGCCGATCTTCGAACGGGCCCGCGAGCGGGGCATCACGCCGTTCTCCAGCCCGTTCGACCGGACCGCTGTCGAACTGCTGGAGAAGCTCGACGCGCCGATGTACAAGATCGCCTCGTCGGAGATCACCGACCTGCCGCTGATTCGTCTCTGCGCATCGACCGGCAAGCCGATCATCATCTCCACCGGCATGGCCACGCTCAAGGAGATCAGCGCCGCGGTCGAGGCCGCCAAGGGTGCCGGCGCCACCGACATCACGGTGCTGAGCTGCACCGCGTCGTACCCGGCCCCGCCGGAGGAGACCAACCTGCGCCGCATCCCGGTGCTCGCCGACGCGCTCGGCCTGCCGATCGGGCTCAGCGACCACACGCTCGGCATCGGGGTACCGATCGCCGCCGTGGCGTTCGGCGCCGTCCTGATCGAGAAGCACGTCACGCTGGACCGCGCGGACGGCGGCGTCGACTCGGCGTTCTCGCTCGAGCCCGCCGAACTGGCCGCCCTCGTGGTGGAGTCGGAGCGGGCCTGGCAGGCGCTGGGCACCACCCGCATCGGCCCGACCGAGGCGGAGAGGGAGAGCCTGCGCTTCCGGCGCTCGCTCTACGTGGTCACCGACGTCGTCGCGGGCGAGCCGGTGACGGCGGAGAACGTTCGTTCCATCCGGCCGACCGGCGGCCTCGACCCGGACCAGATCGGCACCGTCATGGGCCGGGTGTTCCGCACCGACGCCGCCAAGGGCACACCGCTTACCTGGGATCTGATCTGACGTGCACCTGACGGCGAACAAGCAGGAGTGGAAGCACTTCCTCAGCGCGGCCGAGGTCTTCTGGCAGAAGAACCTGCCGCCGGTCACCGACGACGCGGTGATCCTGGTCGAGGCGTTCCACCAGGATCTGCGGGTCACGCTGCGGAACCTCGCCGTGGCCAACGCGATCCGGATGATCCACCCGGCGCGGATGATCGTCTTCACCGGCGTCGAGGAGGCCTGGCACAAGACCCTGTGGAAGGGCTTCGACGTCTCGCTCGTGCGTGAGCTGGCGGAGTCCTACGGCGCGTCGGAGACGATCGACGTCTGGGACATAGTCCGCAAATCAGACGCAAAACCGTCGTTCGACGTCTCGCAGAACATTGCCGCCACCGACGCCCGCCTGGCCAAACTGCCGCGGCTGCGGGAGAACCCGCCTGCGGAGCGAGTGAGATACGGCAACGCCCTCGCGGCCTTCTACGAGGAGCAGTTCCGGCGCAACGTCGTCGCCCTGGTCACCAGCCACGTCGACTACGACCAGTGGGGCCTCGCCGTGGACGTCGCCCGGCGTGCCTCGGTGCCGGTGGTGCACACCCAGCAGACCGGGTGCCTCAAGGCGTACGCGCTCTTCCCCGAGCACGACACCGGGACCGGGACGTTCCGCGAGGAGCTCACCCGGCAGATCGGCGAGATGTTCGAGGCCCAGGTCTGGCCGCGCCGCGACCGGCTGCACCGGGTGACCGAGCTGATCGCCTGGCGGGCCAAGGTGAACCTGGGCCGGCCGAGCTGGTGGCGCGGCGGCACGTCGGCGTCGGTGGACCTGAGCAACCCGGCCGAGCGCAAGGTGCTGCGCTCACACGCCGCCGCCCGCTTCGGCCTCGACCCGGACCGCCCGATCGTGGCCGTCTTCAACCACGCCGTCTCGGACGCGCTCGGCACCAACCGGGAGCTGTTCCCGAGTCTGGCCGACTGGTTCACCGAGACCGCGGCATGGGCGGCCGCCCGCGACGACGCCCAGTGGCTCTTCCTCGATCACCCGAGCCAGGCGCTGTACGACTCGACCGGCTTCTTCGGCAGCCTCAGCCGAAAGCACCGCAAGGACCAGCACCTGATCTTCCGGCCCAGCTCGTCGATCAGCAAGAACGCGCTCTGGAGCCTCACCGATCTGGGCGTCACGGTGCGGGGCAGCGTCAGCAACGAGCTTCCGGCGTACGGCATCCCGGTGGTGCAGGCGGGCTGGTCCGAGTGGAGCTCGTGCGGGCTCTCCACGGTGGTGGACTCGCAGGACGCGTACTTCAAGACGCTCGACGAGAGCATCCAGGCCCTCCGGGACGGCGCCACGCTGGTCACCGAGGAGCAGGTGCGGCGCGCCCGCCTCTGGCTCTGGCTCTACCGCAGCGGTTCCGACGTGGTCACCCCACACGTGCCGCAGTGGGAGGTGTGGCCGGCGAACATCCTGCTCAAGACGATGCGCGCGACGTTCCGGCACATCGAGAGCGACGCCGACCCGCTGTTCGAGACGGTCGAGCGGATGTGGACGCGGCGCGAGCCGCTGCTCACCCGGACCGATCTGTCATGAGCGTCGGCAGGTGGTTCCACACCGAGTTCGACGAACCCCACTCGCCGGCCGATCTGCCGCTGGAGCTGACCCGGGGGTTCGATCCGTCGGTCACCATCCTCGACCAGGTGGTTCGGGGCAACGGGATCGTGGGCCGGATCAACGGTGAGTTCGGCGCGGTCGCGGTCAAGGTGAACACGCCGGGCTGTCCGGTCCGGGTCAGCGTCGCGATCGGTCTCGACGAGCTGGCCACCCGCTGGTGGTCCGACAAGGTGCGTCCCTCCCGGCTGGCGCCGGAGATCCCCCGGCTGGTCGCGGTGCGGGCGCAGGGTCGCATCCGGGGCGCCGCGGTGCTGGCGCGGCGGCAGGGCTGGCGGGGTGCCGCGGCGGCCGAGGCCGTACTCTCCTTCGACCTGACGGCCGCGGAACTCGATGGGAACGGCCTTCTCATCGTGGAACTCGCGGAAATCGGGCATCCGTCGTGGGCGGCCAAGCGGCTGAGCCCGCTGTCCGCGGTGGGCCTGAGGTTCAACAGCATTTTTGTACGCGAACAGCCGGCGCCCGCCCCGATCGAGGGACCGAACGGCTTCACCGGATGCGACTTCGCCGTCGTGCAGCCCGGCAGCACTCTCGTGCACCGGCTCACCACGGGCTCCGCGCCGACCGCACCCCCGGTGGCGATCACGCCGAGCAACCGGATCACCAAGCGTAAGCCGGCCCGGGCCGTCTTCAAGGTCGCCAGAGCGGGACGCCGGGTGGCGTGGCGGGCCGTTCCGAACCGGCCCGGTCACCTGGGCGACGTCCTCGGCGCCGACCTGCTCACCGGCGACCCGGTACGGCTGACGGTCGAGCACCGTGACGGCGGCGCCGTGATCCGTCTGGCCGAGCCGCCCACCGGTCCGGTGCTGCTCGGATCCGCGACGCCGCAGCCGACCCTGTCCTGGCGGCTGACCCCGGTGCCCGCACCGGCCCCGGTGACCGTGGCGGTGAACCAGCCGTGACCCACCGCCCGGCGCTCGGGGCCGACCCGCTGGCCAACCATCAGACCCTGCAGACCCTGCTCGACACCGCCCCGCCCGGCAAACTGGAACTGCCGGCCGGGCAGCACGTGCTCGCCGACGGGCTGCGGGTGCCGGGCGGCTGGACGCTGACGGGTGTCTCGTCCGCCGAAACCTGGCTGGTCACCGAGGCCCGAACCGGTCATCCGGTGCTGCACGTGCTCGGCTCCGACGTCGCGATCAGCGACCTCGGCCTGCGCCCGGCGCCGTCGGACCCGGGTGAGCACGGCGGCGACCGCGGGACCGGGCTGACCGTCGGGGAGTACCTGTACCGGTCCGAGCCCGAGTGGATCGACGGCGTCGACGTGCGCCGGGTGCACGTGGACCACCGGAGCCTGCGTACCGCCAACGGCGTCGGCGTGATGGGTGCCGTGCGGGACGTGTCCCTGCACGACGTCACCGTCACCGGCGGATACACCGGCCTGGCGGTGCACTGGGGCGCGGCCGGCGCCGACGTCTCGTCGATCACCGGGCCCACCGTCCACCCCAACCGGCTCACCGTCACCGGCCTGCGGGTCCGCGACGCGATCGAGGGCTTCTACCTCAGCTCGGTGCACGACGTACGGGTGACCGGCGCGTGCCTGCGCGACGTGGAGATGGGCTTCCGCCTGCTCCCCGGCGACAACACCGACCGGTTCGTCTCCTCGTCCGAGGACGTCGGCGCGCGTATCGAGGTCAGCGACGTCTGCGTCCGCTGGTCCGGCCCGCGCTACGCGGTCCGCGTGGCCGGCTGGGGCCGCAGCGAGGTCGACGGCGTGGTGAGCGTCCTGGCGTATCGCGACGTCACCGTCCGTGACTGCCGGCTGATCGGGTCCGGCACCGGCGATTCGTGGTCCCCGGTCCTGTTCGAACAGGCCGCCGGTGTCGAGATGTCCGGTATCGAGGTGAGCACCACCGGACCGGCTGAGTGCCGTTGTCCGCTCGGCCACCCCTGATTTCCCCTTCTTCAAGATCGTCGCCTACAGTGGACTGTGACGCTCCGAGACGAGAGCGCCCGGATCCGGCCGGGGTGGACGCCGCCACGTCCCCCCGGCCGCCGGGCCCTCGGTGAGCTAACGTCCCAGGTGATGGATCTCGACGTCGATCGTGCCGCCCTGGTGGCCGTCTCGGCCGGGGGCGTGCTCGGCGCCCTGGCCCGCTACGCCATCTCCGCCGCCTGGCCCGGCACACCGTGGGCGACCTGGGCGATCAACGTCTCCGGCTGCTTCCTGATCGGTGCGCTCTACACACTCGTCGACCGGCGGATCCCCCGGCTCTTCCTCGGCACCGGCGTGCTGGGCGGCTACACGACCTTCTCCACCGCCACCGTTCAGGTTCCCGAGGCGGGCCTGGGCTATCTCGCCGCCACGCTGATCGGCTCCCTGCTGGCCGCCTGGGCCGGCAGCGCCCTCGCCGCAGCCGTCCGCCGATGACGTTCCTGCTGGTCGCCCTCGGCGCGGCCGTCGGCGCGCCGCTGCGCTACCTCACCGACCGGTTCTTCCAGTCCCGCTACGGCCCGGCCTTCCCCTGGGGCACCCTGGCGGTCAACGTGACCGGATCGCTGCTGCTCGGCCTCCTCCTCGGCCTGCCGCTCTCCCCCGGTCTGATCGCGCTGCTCGGCACCGGGTTCTGCGGCGCGCTGACCACGTACTCCACGTTCAGCTGGGAGACCCTCGCGCTGGCGCGCCGCGGCGAGATCGCCGCGGCGCTCGGTTATCCGCTGCTCAGTGTCACCGCAGGCCTGGGCGCCGCCTGGATCGGCGGCGCCCTGGCTCAGGTCATCCGATCGGGGTGAGCTCCCGCTCCCCCGCTCCGGTGACCGGAGGCTCGGCGGGCTTCGTCCCGGCCTGAGCCGGCGGCTCGTGGGCGATCTCCGGCAGCCAGCGCAGGCCACGCGGCAGCCACCAGTTGGCCCGCCCGAGCATCGTCATCACGGCCGGCAGCAGCACCGCGCGGATGATCGTGGCGTCCAGCAGCACCGCGGCGGCCAGACCGACACCGAGCTCCTTCGTGGCGACCAGCGGCAGCGTGGCGAAGAGCGCGAAGACCGCGACCATCACCATGGCGGCGCTGGTGATCACTCCGGCGGTGGCGCCGACGCCCTCCTTGACCGCCTCGCGGATCGGCAGGCCCCGGTCGTGCCCCTCGCGGATCCGGCTGACCACGAAGACGTGGTAGTCCATCGAGAGCCCGAACAGGATGACGAACAGGAACATGGGCATCCAGTTGGTGATGCCCCCGGAGGCCACGAAGTCCAGCTGGTCCTCGAAGTTGCCGTACTGGAAGACGTAGACCAGCATGCCGTACGCCGCCGCGACCGAGAACAGGTTCAGCACCACACCGGTGATCGCGATGACCACCGAGCGGAACGAGACGAGCAGCAGCACGAACGCCAGCCCCAGGACGAAGGCGAAGACCAGCGGCAGGCTGTCCGACAGCCGTTTGTTGTAGTCGACGCTGCTCGCCGCGTTGCCGGTGACCAGGGCGGTCGCGCCGGGGATCGAGCCGAAGGTGTCCGGAACGACCTCGTCGCGCAGCAGGTTCAGCGCGCTGATCACCTCCGGGCTCTCCTCCTTGCCGGTCAGGCCGACCGACACGACCGCCACGTCACCGCCGGGGTTGACGTCGACGTCGATCGGCTCGACCAACCTGCCTCCGCTGGCCTCGGTAGCGGTACGGAACGCGGCCAGCGCCTGGTCGAACTCGGCCCCCTTGATCGAGTCCGCCTGTACGACAACCCGCGCCGGCGTGGTCTTGCTCGGGAACGCCTCACCGATCGCCACGAACGCCTTGACCACCGCGGAGTCGTGTGCGACGTCCTGGATGCGCTGGCCCTTGGTCTGCAGGTCGAGAGCGGGAGCGGCGAGGGCGCCGAGGGCGGCCACCGCGACCATCGCGGAGATCAGCGGCTTGGCGAGCACGACCCGCAGCAGCCCGTTCCAGATCCGGTTCTTGCTGTTGCGGCGGTAGAGGCCGGGAATCTTGATGGCGTCCACCCGGTCGCCGAGCGCCGAGAGCAGCGCCGGCAGCACGGTCAGCGAGCCGAGCACCGCGGTGGCCACGACCAGGATGGTGCCGGTCGCGAAGCTGACGAACGTGACGTCCTGGGTGAGGAACATGCCGGCCATCGCGACGATGACGGTGAGTCCGGAGATCCAGATCGAGCGCCCCGAGGTCTGCGCCGCGATCATCAGCGCGGTGTGCGCGTCGGCGCCCCGGCGCCGCTCGTCACGTTCCCGCCGGATGTAGAAGAGGCAGTAGTCGACACCGACCGCCAGGCCGATCAGCAGCATCACGTGAGTGGTCTCGTCGACAGCGGGCGCCCAGCGGCTGGCCACGGCCATCAAGCCGATCGCCGCGACCACCGACATGATCGCCAGCGCGACCGGCAGCAGCGCAGCGACCACCGCGCCGAACGCGACCAGCAGGATGCCGAGCGTGACCGGGATGGAGAGCATCGAGAGCCGGGTCAGGCCCTCCTCCAGCTCGTCGCCGATCAGCTTGTCGCCGCTCGCGTCGCCGGCCTCGGCGATGTACAGATCGGGGTGGGCGGCCTGCACCTTGGCCACCGCGTCCAGCACCGGGCCGACCCGGTCGCCGGCGGTCTCCGGGTCACCGGCGAGGCTGAAGCTGATCAGCGTGGACCGGCCGTCCGGCGACTCGATCGGCGCCTGCACCTCGGCGACACCGGTGACGGTCTTCAGCGTCCGCGTGACCTCCTCCGCAGCGGCCACCCGGTTCGAACCGGCCCGGTTCTGGATGAGCACCATCTCACCGGCCGGCTGCTCCGGGAACCCGGCCTCCTCGACGATCCGGTCGGCCTTGCCCGAGTCGCCGTGCCCGGCCAGCGCGTAGTTCGCCTCCGTCGTGGTGACCTGCATGCTGAGCACAACCGTGGCCGCGACGAACGCGATCCAGCCCACTATCGCGAGCACCCGGTGGCGGGCGCTCCAGATCGCGACGCGTGCCGCGATGCCCTTGACGTTTCCCCTGTTCTCCATGGGAAAGACGCTATGGATTCGGCACTGTCCACTCGATACGGGAAGCACCCCGTTCCGGGGTAGTGCTAGCCCTACGCCTGGAGGTAGGCCAGCACTGCCAGGACCCGCCGGTGCTGCTCGTCGTCCTGGTGCAGGCCGAGCTTGGTGAAGATGTTGCGCACGTGCTTCTCCACCGCGCCCTCGGTGACGACCATCTTGCGGGCGATCGCGGTGTTCGACATGCCCTCGGCCATCAGGCTCAGCACCTCGCCCTCGCGCGGGGTGAGGCTGCGCAGCGGGTCGTCGCGCCGGCGGCGGACCAGCAGCTGGCCGACCACCTCGGGGTCGAGCACGGTGCCGCCCTCGGCCACCCGGGTCAGCGCGTCGAGGAAGTCGGCGACCAGCGACACCCGGTCCTTGAGCAGATAGCCGACCGCCCCGCGGCGGTCGGCCAGAAGATCGTCAGCGTACGAGACCTCGACGTACTGGGAAAGCACCAGGATCGGGCTGCCCGGCACCTTGCCACGCGCCTCCACGGCGGCCCGCAGACCCTCGTCGGTGTGTGACGGCGGCATCCGGACGTCCACAATGGAGACGTCGGGCCGGTGCTCGACGACCGCGGCAACGAGTGACGGCCCGTCGCCGACGGCCGCCACCACCGTGTGGCCGTTCTCCTCGACGAGCCGTACCAAACCCTCGCGCAACAGAACCGCGTCGTCCGCAATCACCACCCGCATGCCGCCATGCTGTCAGATCGGCAGGGCGGCCGTGAGCCGTGTTCCCTCACCCTCGGGGCTCTCCACCGCCAGCACGCCGCCGGCCGCGCGTACCCGGTCGTCCAGGCCGGCCAGGCCGTGGCCCTTGGCGAGGCTCGCGCCGCCCACACCGTCGTCGGCGACGCTGACCAGCAGGCCGGTGGCGATCCGCTGCACGCTCACCTGAACCTCGGTCGCGTGGCTGTGCTTGGCGACGTTGGTCAGCGCCTCGGCCACCACGAAGTACGCGGTCGACTCGACGGCCGGGTCCATCCGCTCCAGCGGCGGCGCGTCCAGGTCCACCGGGACCGTGCACCGGCCGGCCAGCGCGGTCAGTGCCGCCCGCAGGCCGCGGTCCACCAGGATCGGCGGGGCGATGCCTCGGGAGAGCGCCCGCAGCTCGTCCAGGGTCTCCCGGGTCTGGCTGAGCGCCTCGGCGACGGTGGCGCGGGCGGCCTCGGGGTCGGTGGCGAACTGCTGCTCGGCGCGGCCCAGGTCCATGGCGAGCCGGACCAGGCGCTGCTGCGGGCCGTCGTGGATGTCGCGTTCCAGCTTGCGCAGCGCGACCGCCTCGGCGGAGACCGCCGCCGCCTTCTGCTGCTGCGCGACGTCGCGGTCGGCGTTGGCCTGGGCAACCTGCTGCCGCAGCACGTCGACGCCGGTCAGCACGCCGTTGGCGAAGTACGCCTCGAGCAGCGCGGCGCCGCGGACCACCGGGTAGAGCGTGGCCGTGAAGAACAGCCCGATGCTCACGTTGAACAGGACCCGGGTGCCCGCGGTGTCCTGGAAGCCGAGCAATTCGTGAAGCTCGTAGTTGTCCGGCGGGTGCGGCAGCGTCCAGTCCCACAGCGGGTAGCTGAGACCGGCCAGTGCCACCGCCCACCAGGTGACGACGAAGCAGAAACCCAGCGTGCTGGGGATGAAACGGAAGATGCCGTGCACCATGTCGAGCCAGGACTGCGCGTCGCCGAGCGGCGCCATGCTCTTGCGCAGCCAGCCCTCGGACCGCGCCGACTTGTAGACCGGGTGCGGCACCGGCCGGCCCAGGACCGGGCCGATCCGGGCCCGCTCCAGGACCGCAAAACCGCGGGACATCACCAGCGTGGCGACCAGGATCGGGAAGCCGATCCAGATGACCACGGTGCCGACGCCGACCGCGAAGCCGGTGATGCACAGCACGAGCGTGATCAGGCCGAGCGGGAACCCGAGAAGCACGTACTGGGTGTCGATGCCCAATTGGCGCAGGTAGCGCCCGGCCAGACTCGGCTGTTCGCCGGCTCCGGAATATGTCGTCGTCATGTCATCGACGGTAGGCATCCGGGGCCTCCCCTCCGATCCCGCAAGCCGCCCGATCGACAGTAGGGTTAACCCGACCGTCACCTCAACCGGTAGATGGTGACCGGCCCCTGCTGATGCGCCACCTGGGCGGATTCGGCGAGCCGCGGCGAGACCGCGCCGGCGCGGGAGTCGGCGAACAGCCACCGTACGCCGTATTCGTCTCGCAGCCGCGCCACATCCGCCGGGTCGCCCTGCTCGAAGGCCCGCTGGTTCAGCTCGAAGATCGCCGGATCCGGCGCCGGCTGGTAGATGTACGGCTTGCCGTTCACCCCGTGCGCGGCCACCGTCTTGTCCGAGTAACCCCAGCTCTCCACGAGCGTGCGCCGGCCACCGAGCCCGGCGACCCAGAAGGCCCGCGCGTTGCACACCTTGCTGCTCATCGGCATGCAGTGCACGTTCGTGGCGACCACGTCGTCGCGGCCGGTGTTCTCCTCGAGCCAGAAGGCCGCGCGCATCTCGATGGCCCGGACCGACATGTGCGCGCGAGCCTGGGGCTTGGCCGGATCGGCGAGGCGCTCCACGGTCACCGACACCGGTGACATCACCCCGGCCCCGATCACCGCCGCGAGCAGGGCGGCCGGCACCGCGCGCAGAGCCCGGCGGCGCCAGATCAGCACGGCGATCAGCACCGCGACAGCGACCAGAGCGGCGGTGCGGAGCAACGGTACGGCCATCGCCCACGCGTACGCCCCGAAGGTCTTCTCGGCCGGGACCTTCACCTCGGGCGCCAGCAGCTCCCAGGCCGCCCCCGCCGCGGCACCGGCGAACGGCACCCACCAGCTGCGCACCCGATCGGCGAGCGCCCAGGCGGTGAGCACCCCGCAGAACGGGAACACCCCGTTCATGAAGTAGATCTGGCTCGCCGACGGGTGCCAGAGCGCCCACATGGCCAGCGTCCCGGCGACCACGATGCCGCCGATCAGCCACGGCACCGGGTCGGACTCACGCTCGGAGGAGCGTGGGGTCAGCACCAGGCCGATCAACCGGGGCGCCTGCACGATCAGCCACCACAGGATCACCCAGGCGACGAACCAGCGGCCGGCCGCGTCGGCGTGGGCCAGTCCGTGCGGCCACAGCCCACCCTTCTCCGGGCCGTCCTCGTTGCCGAGCAGGTCGGTGTACGGCGAGAACCAGCGCAGCGACGCGAGGAACTGGACCTGCAGGGTGCCCGCGCCGCCGCCGGCGAACAGCCGCAGCCCGACCACCATGCCGAAGCCGACCGACGCCAGCAGGCCCAGCGCGGTCCACGGGATCCGCCGCCGGAACACCAGGGTCACCGCGACCACCAGGAGCAGGCCGGCGGCCACCGGCGGCAGCACGCTCGCCTTCGCACCGGCGCACGCCACCGCCAACAGCGGCAGCGCGGCCCAGGCGGCCCAGCGCAGCGACCGGCCCCGCAGCGCGTCGACGGCCACCACCACGAACAGGCCGATCAGTGGCATGGCGTAGGTCTGCGACGGGCTGAGCAGGGAGATCGGCAACCCGATGCCGGGCGCGCCGAACGGCACCCCGGCCACCACGGTCTGGCCGACGAAGCCCAGCAGCGCCGCCAGCGGGCCGGCCCACCAGCGGCCGCTCACGCTGCGGCCGAGCACGGCGAAGACGGCCACCCCGATCGCGACGATCGGCATCAGCCAGAGCCGTAGCAGCACGAGGTCCGCGGAGATTCCGGTGATCATGCTGGCCGAGGCGATGTCGGCGTCCGACAGGTAGTGATAGCGCAGCGTGTCCTCGGCCAGCTGTGGCACCTGGAACGGCATCGAGCGGGTCATCTCGTGGACCAGCGCGAGGTGGTAGTAGAGGTCGGGATAGACCTCGACGGTAGCCGGGAAGCGGGGCACCGCGTGCATCGCAGCCGCAGCCCAGGCGACCGTCAGCATCAGGACACCGGCCATCGCCCAGGACCAGCCGAGCGGCAGCGGCTCGCCCGGCCCGGCCCGCCAGTGCCGGCGCAGCGCCGGTACTAGCAGGAACGGCAGCACGACCAGGACCGGCCAGCCGGGCAGCAGTTGCTGAAGGCCGGTGGCGGCGGCCAGGGCCCAGCCGGCCAGCAGGACGACGAGGCCGGTGGCGGCGCCGAGGCCGAGGTCCTCGGGCCAGTTGCCGCGGCTGCCGAACACCGCTCGGAACACCAGGGTCCCCGGCAGCACCACCACCAGCAGGAGGTAGACCGCATAGACGGCGATCGCGCGGTCCGGGGTGTGGGTGACGTGCAGCACGCCGCCCGCCGCGACCGCCGGAATCAGCCAGGGCAGCAGGGACAGAAGGATCCGCGGAAGTCGGCGGGCCGCCGGCGGAGCCGGCTCTTCGACAGCCGGCTCGGCAACAGTTTGAGTCACGTCAGAATGGTGGTAAGTCGGGTAAACTCATATGGAAGGTCATAACCGTCCCAAAGCGATCCAAAAGTCAGGGCGGATCCGAAGGGGACGATGCGGTCCACACCGCGACCACCGAGTTCGGTGGCGAACGCGTGCAGCTCCGCCGGGGTGAACCCGAAGTGGCTGACCGTCTGGTCCTGCCGGTTCATCGCCGGCACGAGGTCGAGCAGCGATCCCACCTCGGCGAACGGGAACGCACCGGCGCCGATCCAGCGGCGTGGTGCCTCGCCGGTGCCGGTCAGGGTCACCGAGGTGATCCGGTTGTCCGGGAAGTCCACAGCGGACGCCGCGCCACTGGCCGCGAGCCCGTACGCGTTGACCCGCTTCTCCACCGCCATCGCCGCGTCGACGGTCCAGCCGCGCTGGTCCACGACGTCGAGCAGCAGGTCGAGGAACTCGGCACGCACCTCGGCGCCGTCGCCGCCGACCAGGAAGACGGTCCGCGGCGAGGAGCAGGCGGCCTGGTCGAACCAGTACGCGTCGTTGGCGAACCCGACCGCCGCGGTGCGCCGGGCAGCCGGATCGGCGGCACGCCAGCCGGGCACCGACAGCACCGCCCAGGACGTCCGGTCCGGGAACGTCAGGTCCCGTCCCGACGGCCGTAGCGGGTGCTTGCGGATCGCCTCCACGGCAGTGTCGCCACCCCAGATCACCCGCAGGTCGCACCATCGGCTGAGCGCGGCGGTCAGAGCGTCGTCGCGGCCGTACGTGACCATCCGCTGGGTCCGCGCGATGATCGCGTCGGCCTCGATCTCGTTGAGCGCGTCGAGGATCACCTCGGCCGCGCCGGCCGAGCGGGACGAGATGCGTACGACGTTGTGGTTGCCGGCCAGTGCGGACAGCGCCCACGAGTACACGAAGATAGTGTCCACGTTGGCCGGTGGCACGTGGAAGACGTTGCCCCTGGGGAAGACCAGCGCGTCCGGACGGCTCATCTTCTCGACCGCGCGGTGCAGCTCGGCCGGGCGCAGGAAGTAGCCGAGCGACCCGAGCTCCGGGTGCCGCCGGGCCACCGCCGGTGCCAGCAGCTTGCGGGCCAGCTTGGCGAGGAACTCGACGACGCGAGGGTCGCCGACGGTGAGCCGGTCGTCCGACGGCGCGGTGAGATCACCCTCGGCGCCGAACCTGAACCGCACGTTCACGCCGCCTCCCGATAGGTGTCCGAGCAGCCCCGGGCCTCGGCGCGCGGCAGGCGCCCGAGCACCGAGAACCGCTTGCCCGGCCAGTCGCCGTCGTCGATACCGTGCAACACGCCGAGGTCCTCGGTGAGCAGCACGTGCCCCGGGTACGACGTCGGCAGCGTGCTCACCACCTCCAGAAGCCCTGGTTTGCCGGGCGGGAGTTCCGCCCAGGTCTCCGGGTCCCGGACCACCACATCCGCGAAGTCCGGGCAGTACAGCGAGCCACCGCTCGGCCCCTCCAGGAAGATCGTGCCGATCTGCTCGACCATGCCGTAGTAGTTGTGGATCTTCGTGAGGCCGACACCGGCCAGGCGCACGCGGAACTCCTCGGGCGAGACCGCCTGGTCCACGAGCTTCTTCCAGCCACCGGAGTGGATCAGGATGCCGTTGCTCAGGTCGAGGCCGTTGTCCCGGGCGATCTCGTACAGATGCAGCCAGACCAGGAAGGTGAAGCCGAAGATCAGGAATGGCTGGTCGCCGTGCTTGTCCAGGAAGGCACGGATACCGTCCAGGTCGACGTGGCCGTCGACGTCGAGCGCCCACTGGTGGTCGCGGCCGAACGTGGCCATGCCGAGCACGCCGGCACCCCGGGCGCTGAACGAGCGGCGGTCCTTGAGGATCCCCTTGGAGTCGACCAGCAGCATCGGCAGCCGCTTGGGTCCGAGCACCGTCTGCAGGGTGGCGCCCAGCCGGCGGGTCTGCTCGGCGGCCGCGGCCTTGTCCAGGTAGATCCGGCTGACCTCGCCGGTCGTCCCGCTCGACGTGAGGACCTTGAACACCTCGTCGTCCGGGATGCTCTTGAGCTCCAGGGTCTTGAACAGTCGCACCGGCAGCCACGGGAGGTCCACGACGCCCGATGCCTCGGTGAAGCCGGAAGCGTCGAGAATGCGCCGGTAGGGCTCACACCGTGACCGGTGGTGCTCGACCAGGCCGGCCAGCTCCTTGAAGAGCACCTCGTCCTTTTGCGACTGCGGGAGAGTGAAGACACTCACAACGACGCCTCCAGCGCCCGGTAGTCGGTCTTGCCGTTCGGCAGCAGCGGCAGCGAGTCGATCGCGCGTACGCTCACGCCGGTGAAATGGGTGCCGAGCCACTCGGCGATCTTGGTGCGCAACGCGCGCGCCTCGTCGCCCGAGACGCCCTCGGCGAAGACGTGCAGCCTGTCGTCACCGGCCACGGCGGCCACCGGGAAGTTGCGCTCGACGTCGTCCAGGTTGATCCGGACGCCGAACACCTTGCCCATCCGCTTGATCCGGCCGGTGATGTGGAGGAAACCCTCGTCGTCGAGCCGGCCCAGGTCACCGGTACGCAGCACCCCGCCGAGTTCATCGCCCTTGATCAGGTCCGCGCCCGTCTCGGCGTACCCCATCATGACGTTCGGCCCGCGGTAGACGACCTCGTCGTCCTCGATGCTGAAGGCGCCACCGGGCATCGCCAGGCCGACCGAGCCGAGCTTGTCGTCGAGCCGCTCCGGCGGCAGCGTGGCCATCCGGGGAGCGGCCTCGGTCTGGCCGTACATCACGAACATCCGGCCACCGGCGTTCGCCATCCGCTGCGCGAAGTCGGTGATCAAGCCGGCGCGCAACCGGCCGCCGGCCTGCGTCAGCGTGCGCACGGACGGGAACTTGGCCGGGTCGAAGCGCAGCCGGTTGAGCATCTCGTACTGGTACGGCACGAGCGCCAGCGACGTCACCCGGTGCTCGTCGACCGCGGCCCAGAAGTCGCGCTGCATGATGCCGGTCCGCTCCAGCACCACGGTCGCGCCCGCGAGCAGGTACGAGTGGAGCACCGACAGCCCGTACGAGTAGAACAGCGGCAGCGTCGTGATCGCGACGTCGTCCCCGGTGATCCCGAGGCTCTCCACCACCTGCTCGGCATTGGCCAGCACCGCGGTACGCGACAACCGCACCAGCTTCGGGTTGCCCGTGGAACCACTGGTGGTGAGCAGCAGCGCCAGGTCCGGGTGCACCTCGTCGGTGGTGTACCGCTCGATCAGCCCGGCGTGGTCGGTCTCCGGGTCGAGCAGCACGACCGGCCGGCCGAGCCGCAGCGCCGCCAGATAGCGGGCCACCGCCGGCACCGTCGACGGCATCGGCAGGAACAGCGGGCCGGACCCGGCCAGTTCCGCCGCGGCCTCGTCGATCAGGTCCGGGGTCAGCGTCTCGCCGGTCGAGGCGTCGACGACGCGAGCGTCCGGATGGAGCAGATTCACAGCGTCAATCCCCCGTCGACCCCGATCACCTGTCCGGTGACGAAGCGGGCCTGGTCGGAAAGAAGGAAGGCGATCACGTCGGCCACCTCGTCGGCGGTGCCGAGCCGGCCGAGGGCGGTGTCGGCGATCCGCTCGGCGCGGCCGGCCTCGTCCAGGGTGTCCAGCATGTCGGTGGCGATGAAGCCGGGTGCCACGGCGTTGACCCGGATGCCGCGCGGGCCGAGCTCCTTGGCCGCCGACTTCGCCAGCCCGACCACGGCGGCCTTGGACGCGGCGTAGACGGCCTGCCCGGCCACGCCGTGCGTTCCGGTGATCGAGGCGGTCAGCACCACGGCGGCGTTTCCGCTCCGGGCCAGCAGGCGGACCGCGTTCTGCAACGTGTACGCGGCACCGGCCGCATTGACCGCGAAGAGCCGCTCGATCGTCGCGTCACCGGTCATCCCGAGCATGCCCGCGGCGTGCGTACCGGCGTTGACCACCAGCGCGTCGAGGCGCTTGAAATTCTCGAACGCCAGCCGGACGAGGGCCTTGCTGGTCGCCGGGTCGGCGATGTCACCGGAGCCGTGCACGACGGTCACCCCGTATTTGCCGGAGAGCTCGGCCGCCGCCTCCGCGACACCGGTCTCGCCGTGGCCGTGCAGAACCAGATCGTGGCCCTGCTCGGCGAGACGGGACGCGGTCGCCCGGCCGATGCCGCGCGACGCACCCGTCACGAGGGCGACACTCACTTGACGTCCACCCCGTATTTACCGAGGATTCGCACTGCCTCGGTAAAACTGGACATATTGATGACGTCGTCCGTGTCGATCATTACCGAGAATTCATCTTCGATGGTCGCGACAAGCGACATGTGTGCGAGCGAATCCCACTTCTCGAAGTCCTGGTAGCGCAGGTCGTCCACGGGCGCGTCCGCCGGAAGATCAAGCGCGGTGCGGAACGCGTCACGTAGTTTCTGCAGCTCACTCACGGGGTTACTCCAAGCGGGGGGTGATCAGAGGAGTCCCACTTTCCCGCAGTCCCATGGTCCTGCCGACCAATGCCGGATTAACTGAGAATGAACTGACACTTGCCTTTCTTCGCACTCGTGGAAATGCGCGCTGAGCTGGTTATGCTTCCGGCTCGTACCGGCCTCTCGCTGATCCCCCGGAGTTAACTCGTGTCTGAAATCGCCGGCTCCTCGATCCTTGTCACCGGCTCCACCGGCTCGTTCGGCAAGGCCTTCCTGAGGTACGCGCTGGACAACCTCGACCCGCACCGCATCGTCGTGTTCTCGCGCGACGAGCTCAAGCAGTACGAGGTCCGGCAGATGTTCGGCGGCGACCCTCGTCTGCGGTTCTTCATCGGCGACATCCGCGACCGCGAGCGCCTGTCCCGGGCCATGCACGGCATCGACAACGTGGTCCACGCGGCCGCGCTCAAGCAGGTCGACACCGCCGAGTACAACCCGTCGGAGTTCGTCGCGACCAACATCAACGGCACGCAGAACGTCATCGACGCCGCGATCAACGCCGAGGTGAAGAAGGTCGTCGCGCTCTCCACCGACAAGGCCTCCAGCCCGATCAACCTGTACGGCGCCACGAAGCTGGCCGCCGACAAGATCGTCATCGCCGGCAACCACTACGCCGCCACCCACCCGACCCGCCTGGCCGTGGTCCGCTACGGCAACGTGATGGGCAGCCGCGGCTCGGTGGTCCCGTTCTTCCGGCAGCTCGCCGCCGAGGGCAAGAGCCTGCCGATCACCGACAAGCGGATGACCCGCTTCTGGATCACCCTGGACCAGGCGGTCAAGTTCGTCGTCGACTCGTTCGACGTGATGCACGGCGGCGAGCTCTACGTTCCGCGGATCCCGAGCATGCGGATCGTCGACCTGGTCGAGGCGGTCGCGCCGGACGCGCCCACCCACGAGGTCGGCATGCGCCCCGGCGAGAAGCTGCACGAGGAGATGATCGCGGCCGACGACAGCCGCCGCACGCTGCGCTTCGCCGACCGCTACGTGGTTCAGCCGGTCGCCGCGAGCTGGGGTTACGAGGCGCCCGAGGGCGGCGAGCCGGTCGCCGACGGCTTCAACTACCGCTCGGACAACAACGACCTGTGGCTCTCGGTCGACGACATGCGCGCCCTGCTCGCGGAGAAGTGATGCTGCCCTACGGACGCCAGTCCATCGACGCCGGCGACGTGGAGGCCGTGGTCGCCGCGCTGGGCAGCGACTGGCTCACGACCGGGCCCCGGGTCGCCGCCTTCGAGGCCGAGCTGGAGCAGATCGCCGGAGCGCCGTGCGTCACGGTGACCAATGGGACGACGGCGCTGCACGCGGCGTACGCGGCCGTCGGCGTCAGCCACGGCGACGAGGTGGTCACCACCCCGATGACGTTCGTCGCGACCGCGTCCGGTGCCGCGATGCTCGGCGCGAAGGTGGTCTTCGCGGATGTCGAGGAGGACACCGCCAACCTGGACCCGGCGGCTGCCGAGGCGGCGGTCACCGCACGGACCCGGGTGATCACCGCGGTCGACTACGCGGGTGTGCCGGCCGACTACGACCGGCTGCGCAAGATCAGCGAGAGCGCCGGCGCGCTGCTGGTCGGCGACGCGGCGCACGCGATCGGGTCGACCTACAAGGGACGGCCGGTGGGCTCGCTCGCCGACCTCACCACGTTCTCGTTCTTCCCGACCAAGAACCTCACCACCGGTGAGGGCGGCGCGGTCGCTTCGATCCGGCCGGAGCTGGTCGAGCGGCTGCGGGCCTTCCGGACCGTCGGCGTGGTCCGGGACAACTTCCGGCACCCCGACGAGGGCGGCTGGTACTACGAGGTGCCCGAGTTCGGCCTCAACTACCGCCTGCCCGACGTGCTCTGCGCGCTGGGCAGCTCACAGTTGCGGCGCCTCGGTGAGTTCAAGGCGCGCCGCGCGTACCTCTCGGCCCGCTACGACGACCTGCTCGCCGGCGTGCCCGGCCTGCGCCTGCCCGCGCAGCGCCCGGAGTCCGACCCGATGCGGCACCTCTACCCGGTCCGGATCCTCGACGGCCGGCGCCGCGAGGTGTACGACCGTCTGCGCGCGGCCGGCATCGGGGTACAGGTCAACTACATCCCGGTCTACTGGCACCCGGTCTTCGAGGACCTCGGATACCGCCGGGGCATGTGCCCGGTCGCCGAGGCCTTCTACGCCGAGCAGCTGTCGCTGCCACTGTTCGCCGACCTCACCGACGCCGACCAGGACCGTGTGGTCGAGACGTTGCGCGGCATCCTCGGGAGCTAGCGGGTGCACCACGGCAATCACTTCTACGGCCACGCACACGTCCTGGCCGAGTACTGCGGGCTCGACCCGTCGAACCCACCGCGGATCGACGGGTACCTCCAGCACGGCTGGAACGTCGTGGACGGGCTGGGTGCGGGCACGCCGTACGCGCCCGGCCTGCCGATCTTCGTCTGGTCCGAGCGGACCCGGCGGCGTGCGTGGTCGATGGGCCGGCCCAAGGCCACGGTCATCGGGTCACCCTTCCTCTACCTGCTGGGGTCCACTCCGGACACCGCGGGGCTGGCCGAGTCGCGGGAGGGCACCATCTGGTACCCGTTCCACGGCTGGGAGGGGCAGAAGGTCGACGGCGACCACCGCCGGCTGATCGACGAGATCGCCGCCACCGAACCCGGGCCGATCACCTTCTGCCTGTACTGGCAGGAGTTCCAGGACGCCCGGATCCGGGCCGCGTACGAGCGGGCCGGCCGGGTGATCTGCCACGGCTACCGCGGCTACATGCGGGCGCGGACCGACGCCCGTTTCCTGCACAAACAGCTCGCCGAGCTGCGACGGCACCGCCGGGTGGCGTCGAACCGGCTGAGCAGCGCGGTCCTCTACGGCGTCGCGGCGGGTTGCGCGCCCGCGGTGTACGGCGACCCGATGCACCTGGACCGGGAGAACACCGCGACCGCCGAGCGGGTCCGCCGCGAGTGGCCGGAGTTGCACGGCATCACCCCCGACCCTGAGGCGGCACGCGTCACCGCCCTGGCCGAGCTCGGCGACGGCTACCTGGCCTCGCCGGCCGAACTGAGAGCAACCCTCGGCTGGTCCGAGGCGCACCGGGAGCGGGTCGCGGCATGATCCAGATGATCGGCGGCGAGATGCCGGAGTACGCCGAGGAACGCCCACCCGCCGGCGGCGACCTCTACCGGCACCTGCTCGACCGGCTACCGGCCCGGACCCGCGTCCTGGTCGCCGGGCCGCACGACGACGCCCTGATCGACGCGCTCACCCCCGGCCTCGAGGTGACCTGCCTGGTCCGCTCGCAGCCGGACGCCGAGCGCCTGTCCGCTCGCGGCGTACGCGTCCTCTGCGGCACCCTGCCCAAACTCACCGAGACCGACCGCTTCGACACCGTGGTCGCGCTCGACGGCGTCGGTCGGCTCTGCTCCCCCGAGGGCCCCCAGTACGACTGGACCGAGTCGGTCCGCGCGCTCAAACGAACCCTGCGCCCCGGCGGCACCCTGCTGCTGACCGTGGGGAACGAGCTGGGCGTGCACCGACTGGTCGAACCCGGCACGCCGACCGCGGCCCGGACCGGCGACGCGTGGCGCCCGCTCGGCGAGTTCGGCAGCGCTCCCGGACGGCCGGACCGGCTCGCCGCGGTTCTCGGCGCCGAGGGGCTGCCGGTCACCGGTCTGGCCGCGATCTGGCCGCTCCCGGAGAACCCGGCGCTGCTGGCCACACCGGAGACGCTTCGATACGGGCCGCTCGACGCGCTCGCCGCTCTGGCCGCGGCAGCGGTCGGTTCCGCGTACACGTCAAAGGTTGTTCTCACCGACCCCCGCCGGATCGCCGCCGCGGCCGTGCGCCGCGGTCTCGGCGCCGAACTGGCACCGGCCTGGCTGGCCGTCGCCCACCTGGCCCCGCGCCCGGCGGTTCCCTTCCCGCTTCCGCCCGGCCTGCTCACGACCAGCGGAGACGCCGGCGTGACCGTCGCCGAGCTGGCCGGCGGACCGGACGGATGGCACCGCCGGGTGGTACGCGGCACGGCGGCGCTCAACGGTCCGCTCCCGGCCGGGCGCCTTCTCGAGGAACTGTTGCTCACCGCCGCGCTGGGGCACGACCTGCCGGCGCTGCGGCGGCTGCTCACCGGCTGGATGGCCGCGCTGCCCCGGACGGCTGCGGGAAACGTGCTGGTGGACGGCGACCGTTTCGCCGTTCTGGACCCCTCCACGGCCGAGGTCCCGGATGCGCTGGGCCGGTTCGCCCGCACCCTGCTGACCGGCGGATACGCGCACCCGTGGCCCGGCGTCACCGAGGCGGACCGGATGACCGAGGTGCTCGCCGGCGCGGCCGGGCTGCCCGACGCGCCCCCGCCACCGGAGCCCACCGGAGCGCCGGACATCCGGCGAGAACACGAGGAGCAGCTCGATGCGCTGCGCCGCCGCCTCGCCGACGCCACCGAACGCAACCACTTCTTCGAGGCGGAGCTGGAGAAACGCGACGCCGAACTGGGCCGGGCCAAGGCGCAGATCGCGATGTTCAGCGGATCTCTCGGCTACCGCGCCGCCAAGGCCGGGCTGGTCATCGCCCGCAAAGCTCTTCGCAAGGGGAAATCATGAGCACCCTCGGCATCATTCAGGCCCGAATGGGCTCCACCCGGCTGCCCGGCAAGGTCCTGCGCCGCCTCGGCGGACGGACCGTCCTGGACCGGGTGGTCCGCGCCGCCCGGGACAGCGGCGTCCTGGACGACCTCGTCGTCGCGACCACCACCGAGGCTGTCGACGACGCGATCGTGGCCGAGTGCGCCGCGATCGGAGTTACCTGCCACCGCGGGCCGGTCGACGACGTGCTGACCCGGTTCCTCGGTGTGCTGGACACGCACCTCGCCGACACGGTGCTGCGGTTCACCGCCGACTGCCCGCTGCTCGACCCGCGGCTGGTCGCGCGGGCGCACCGGGTGTTCACGGCCGCTGAGGTGGATTATCTGACGACGTCGATCACGCGGACACTGCCGCGCGGCCTGGACGTCGAGGTGGTCCGGGCGCGGGTGCTCAAGGAGATCGACAATTTGGCGTACGAGCACCACCGCACGCACGTGACGTCGTACATCTACTCGCACCCGGACGACTTCGACGTGATCGGGCTGACCGTCCAGCCGGACCTGTCGCACCTGCGGCTCACCCTCGACACCGAGGACGACTGGAAACTGATCGAGGCGGTCGTCGACCACTTCGGCGACTCCGCGGTCCCGGTCCGCGCCCTCGCCGACTGGCTCGCCGACCAGCCCGAGCTGATCGCCCTGAACTCGCACGTCCGCCAGAAGGATTTGTCCCAAGCATGACCACGGTGGGGATCCGGTGTGACGCGGGGCCGCGGACCGGGGTGGGTCACCTGGTCCGCTGCGTCGCGCTGGCCGAGGAGCTGACCGCCCGCGGTGTGGACGTGCACTTCCTCAGCGACCTGGGCGGCGTCGCCTGGGCCGAGTCCCAGTTGGAGCAGCGCGGGCTGCCGTGGCACCCCGCGCCGTACGACACCGTCGGCCTGGTCGCGGCCGTCGAGCGGCTCGACCTGGACGCGCTGGTCATCGACTCGTACACGCTTCCGCCGCAGCAGAGCGTGGCCGCACGCCGGACCGGGCGCCGCGTGCTGGCCATCGTGGACGGTGACCCGCGCGGGCAGACCGCGGACATCTACGTCGACCAGAACCTGGACGCCGTCCTCGACGTGGGCGACGTCCGGCTGGCCGGTCTCGACTACGCGCTGCTGCGCACCTCGGTTCGGCAGTTGCGGCCCACGACCGCTCCGGTGCAGCGCGGGACACGCGTACCCAAGGTCGTTGCCTTCTTCGGTGGCACCGACGCCTACCGCGCCGCACCGCAGGCCGCGCGGTTGCTCACCCGCAGCGGGGTGCCGTTCGACGCCACCGTGATCGCCGCCGACGACAGCCTGCGCGCCGAGTTGCTCGCGGTCGAGGCGGGACCGGGCCAGCGCTTCGAGATCATCGCGCCCACCGATCATCTGCCCAAGCTGCTGATCGACGCCGATCTGGTGATCAGCGCGAGCGGGACGTCGACGTGGGAGCTGCTCTGCCTCGGCCGGGCGGCCGCGCTTCTCTGGGTGGTCGACAACCAGATCCTCGGGTACGAGAGAACGGTCGCGCACGGCTACGCCGCCGGACTCGGCCGCCTCGGTGACTTCGACGAGGCCGCGCCGTCCGTGCTCGCGGGCCTGCTCACCGATCCCGCCGCCCGCACCGCGCTCGCGGCCCGCGGCTGGTCAGCGGTGGACGGCCGCGGGGTGGAGAGGGTCGCCGACGCTCTCCTGGGCGCCTGATCAGGCGGTCTTCTTCGTCTCCACCGGAGAGGCGGCCGGAATGGCCGGAGCAGCCGGCACAGCCTGCGCAACAGCGGCCAGTGCGGCCCGGGCAGCGGTCGCCGACCGGAACGCGGCAGCGTGGCTCTGCCGCAGCAGGTCCTCCAGGCGCTCGGTGAGCTCCGCCCGGCTGAACGGCTTGGGCAGGTAATCGTCCGCGCCGGCGTGCAGCGCGGTCATTATCTGGTGGCGGTGCACGTCGGCGCTCACCACCATGATCGGTAGGTCCTGGTAGTCCGGGTCGTTGCGGATCAGGCGGCAGAGCTCGATGCCGGAGAGGCCGGGCATCCGTACGTCGATCAGCGCGGCATCGATACCGCCGTGGTGCAGCAGGTCGAGGGCGCCCACGGAGTCCGACGCGGTGACGACGTCGTACCCGAGCCGGCGAAGCGCCAGGGTGAGCAGTTCCCGATGATCCAGCTCGTCATCGGTGATCAGTACGGTGGGCACGCACTCCAGTTCGGCACCGAGAAAGATCCCCTGAGTGCAACCCAGGGAGGTTTTGTGATCAGAGTGGCTCGGGCCGGTGACGTCGAGCGGCTTCGAGAGATCGAAGTCGTGGCGGGCCGGCTCTTCGCGGAGATCGGCATGGACGCGGTGGCGCGTGACGAGCCGCTGCCCGCCGAGGAACTGCTGGAGTATCAGCGGGACGGGCGGGCGTGGGTGCACACTGACGAGGCGGATCGGCCGGTGGCGTACCTGATCGCCAAGTGGGTGGACGGCCTCGTGCACGTCGAGCAGGTCTCCACCGACCCGGAACACGCCGGGCGCGGCCTCGGCAAGGGCCTGATCGAGCACGTCGCCGAGTGGGCCCGGGAGCGTGGCTCGCGCGCCCTGACGCTCACCACGTTCGACGAGGTCGCGTGGAACCGGCCGTACTACGAGCGCCTCGGATTCCGGCCGCTGGCCGCCGGTGAGCTGACCCCGGGGCTCGTGGAGATCCGCGCCGAGGAGGCCGAGCACGGGCTGGACCACTGGCCACGCCTCGCGATGCGTCGGGAGCTGTGAGTTTTAAGGTGAGGAATATGCGCGCTGCCGTTTTCTCCGAGCCAGGTCCCGCCTCCTCCGTCCTCCAGATCGTCGAGCGCGACCTGCCACTGGCCGGTGCGGGGGAGGTACGCGTACGGATCGTGCTGTCCGCGGTGAACCCGACCGACACCGGCACGCGGGCGGGACGCGGGGTTCCGGACGGGGTGGCGCCGCCGCGCGTACCGAACCAGGACGGCGCCGGTGTGGTGGACGCACTCGGTGAGGGCGTGCAGGACCTGGAGCCCGGCGATCGGGTCTGGGTGTGGGACGCGGCCTGGACCCGGGCCGACGGCACCGCGCAGGAGTACGTCGTGCTGCCCCGCCACCAGGTGGTCCGGATGAACGACGGCATCCCGTTCGAGATCGGCGCCGCACTGGGCATTCCCGCGCTCACCGCGCACCGCTGCCTCACGCTGGCCGCGGACGGGCCGGCCCGGCTCGCTCCCGGCGCGCTGGAGGGCCGCGAGGTGCTGGTGGCGGGCGGAGCGGGCGCGGTCGGCAACGCCGCCATCCAGCTGGCCAAGTGGGCCGGCGCGACGGTCTGGACCACGGTCAGCTCGAAGGAGAAGGCCGAACTCGCGGCCGCCGCGGGCGCCGACGCCGTGATCAATTACCGGGAGGAGGACGTCGCCGCCCGGATCCGCGAGCTGAGCGAGTCCGGCCCGGACCTGATCGTCGAGGTCAGCACGGCGAACCTCGATCTCGATCTGGACGTGGTCGCGCCGGGCGGTGACATCGCGCTCTACATGGGCGGCGATGTCACCGTGCCGAGCTTCAAGGCCATGGTGAAGAACGTCAGCCTGGATTTCGTGCTCACCTACACCACCACCGCCGAGGAGAAGCAGTACGCGGTGGAGGCGGTGGCCGAGGCGGTCGACGACGGCGCTTTCCGGGTGGGCGCGGAGGCCGGCCTGCCGCTCCACCGCTTCGCGCTCGACGAGATCGCCGCGGCCCACGAGGCGGTGGAGAACCACGCCGTGGGCAAGGTGCTCATCGAAATCAGTAGTGGGCGATGATCCGCCGCGCCGGCCCGTCCACGGTGATCCGCCCGCCGTACGGAAGAACCCACTGCGGATCGGTGTGCCCGAAATCGACCCCGAAGACCGCCATCGCCTCCGGGTGATACGTCGCCAGCGCCCGCAGCACCGCCTCGCGCTGCTCGTCGCGGTACTTCTGTCGTTCCCCGGCCGGCCGCGGCGCCGCGAAGTGCGTGGCCTTGGCCGTGGCCACCAGCACCGCCGGGAACTGCCGCAACAGCCCGCGCTCACCGGCGTTGCGCAGCATCCGGAAGACCTCCTCGGCCGGCGGCATCTCCTCGGACGTCTCCAGCAACAGCACGCACCCCGCATAGTCCTCGACCGGCCGGATCCACCGCCCGGCCGCCAGGTTCCAGTGCAGGATCTCCAGGTTGCCGCCCCAGGCCGGCCCGCTCACCACCCGGTCGGGCCGGTGCCAGACCCATCCCGGGCTGGGCACGGCGGGCCCGGTCGCCGTCAGCGCTTCCGGCATCCCCCAGTTGATCTCCTCTTCGACGAACTCGGCGACCGGCTCGATCTCAAGATCGCCGCCGGACATCAGCGCCGCCCGCAACGACCGCGTGTGCACCGGCCGCATCCCCGGCCCCTGCCCAATGTGGATCATCGTCGAGCCGCCGTGATACGCCGCGACGCCGTGGTTCCAGAGCCAGTTCAGCACGTTGGTGTTGTCCGAGAACCCGAAGTACGGCTTCGGGTCGGCGAGGAACGGCGCCGGGTCCAGGTGCGGCAGCACGGTGATCTGGTCGTCACCGCCGATCGTGGCGAACACCGCCCGGATGGCCGGATCCGCAAACGCCGCCATCAAGTCCGCGGCCCGGTCCGCGGGCGCTGCCCCGAGCCGCCGGGTGGTCGGGAACTCCACCGGCTCCAGCCCGAGATCGGTGCGGATACGCTCCATGGCCTGCTCGTGCACGGCCGGGAAGACGGCCGGCGCGGCGAACGAGGGCGAGAGCACGGCGACACGGTCACCAGGGCGAAGTTTGGGGGGTACGCGGAATTCAGGTCGCATACCCCCGCATTCTTCACGTCACCGTGGCGGTGCCAAGCACTTTTCCGTCCTTGTCGGTGATCAGGATCGCCTCGACGTCGGTCACCTTGGTCGAGCTCGCACCGGTCAGCTCCGCCGCACCGTCCGGAGTGTCGCCCCAGACCGCGGCCTGCTGCGTGTTGCCGCTCTTGTCCCGGACCACGCAGAGGAACGGGCCCTGACCACTCATCCGGCTCACGTCGAGCGCCACCGCGACACCCCACTTCTTGGGTGTCAGAACCGCGGAGCCGGTCAGCCCGCTGCCGGGTGCCGCCTCGAAGCGGGTGGTCACGAGTTGGACGCTGGGCAACGCGTCGGGCTGGGTACCGGGCTGGACCCGGCCGTTCGTGAAGATCCCGTAGCCGATCGCGGCGGCCGCGACGGCCACCACCGCGGCGGCGGCCAGCCACCGCACCCGCGCGACCCGGGTCTGTTTGGTCTTCTCGGCCCGCATCCGGCTGAGCAGGCCTTCGATGTTCTGCTGGGTGGGCCGCGCGGTCGGCGCGACCGCGAGCGGCGCACCGCCACCCAGGTGCCGCGCGTCCGGCAGGCGTTGCAACATTTCCGGTACGGGAGCGAGCCTGTCGAGTTCGGCACGGCACTCCGCGCAGTCGTGCAGGTGCTCGTCCAGCCGATCCGTGTCGGCCTCGTCCAGTCCGCCGAGGAGATAGCCGCCCAGCAACCGATGCAGAGCGCCGTGTTCGTCCAGATCGCTCATGATCGCAGCATCCCCATCTCCTCGAAGACGGTCCGCAACGCGCGCACGGCGTAGTACGCGCGCGATTTCACCGTGCCCTCGGGCACCGACAGTTTCCGCGCCGCGTCCGCCACGCTCTGCCCCTCGTAATACATCGCCTGGATGACGGCCCGGTGCTCCGGCGACAGGCGCTCCAGCGCCTCGGCCACCAGCCAGCCCTCCACCATCTGATCCACATTGTCCGCCGACGGCACCGAATTGACCGCGTTCTCGTCGGCGACCAGGCGTGGCCGGCGCTGTTCCGCCCGCCACGCGTTGGTCACCACGTTGCGGGCGATGGTGAGCAGGTACGACCTGGTCCGGCCCGGTTCCGGGTCGAGGTGGTCGATGTGCTTCCAGGCTCGCAGGAGTGTCTCCTGCACCAGGTCCTCGGCCTTGTGACGGTCCGAGACGTAGCGAGACACGAAATTGATCAGAACTGCGTAGTGCTCGGTGTAGAGCGCGGTCATCAGCTGCTCGTCGGGGCTCACCCGTCGCTTCATCGGCGCCAGCTCCCCTCGGGTTCCGCCCGGCCACCCGGATGTACATCCTGGCACGGGTCCCGGTTCAAGGGGCGGTTCAGAAAGGCGGAAAAACGTCGATGCCCGGTTCCCTTCCGGGGACCGGGCATCGAGTGGATCTTCAGGTCAGGGGGTGGGCGTCGGGGTCGGCTTCGGCTTGTCGCACTCGCCGGGGCCGCCGTAGCGGAAGGTCCGGGGGCTCAGCTTCGAGACGGGGTACACCTCGAAGGTGCGGTACACGTACATGTCCGGCTCGGGGCCGTTCAGGTAGGCCAGGCTGCCGACCCTGGAGGCCGTCTTGTCCTCGAGGTCCTTGCCGTTGCCCATCTGCGTGCTGCACGGCTTCTCAGTGGCCGCCGCGACCTCGCCGAAGACCTGGACCAGACCGGACTTGGTGAACTTGCCACCCCAGATCTCACCGGGGAAGTAACCCACCCAGTCGGTGTCGTACGCCACCCACCAGGCGTCGCCGGCCCACTGGATACCGAAGCGCTTCTGGGTGTCCTGCGGCAGCGTGGCACCCGGCTTGATGTAGGTCCACGGGACGAAGCCGCACTCGTTGTAGCAGGTCTTCTTGCCGTCGACCCAGTGGTAGACGAACAGGTGCGGATCGTCGTCGCCGTTGAGCGAGCGGTCCACCGTCCAGCCGACCTCGATGGTCTGCTTCTCGTCCGCCGTCCGTACGGCCAGCTCGGTGAGCGAGTGGTAGTCCGCCTTGTCCAGTTTGGGCTTGCTGATGGTGATGTTCGCGTACGCCCCGTCGGCGACGGCGGCCTGGGCACCGACGTTGTAGTGGAAGTAGACGTCCGGCCGGCCGTCGGCACTCGACGTCGCGCTGGGCGCCGGCGACGGCGGCACCGGCGGCACCACATCGGTCCGCTCGCTCCGCAGGGATCGGGTCCGCGAGGACTGGCCCTTGGGCGCGTCACGACGGCTGCTGCGGGACTCGCTGAACGAGTCGGGTGCGGCGCTGAGACCGGCGGCCTTCAGCGACCTGCTGTTGGCGCCGTTGCGCCCGATCCGGAGGCTGCGCGGCTTCTCACCCCAGGGCAGGAGCGCCGGCGGCTGCACATCCGCGGGTGCCGCAGCGGCCGGTTCCTCCGGCGCGACGGCGGCTTCCGCGGGCGCCGGTACGTCCGGGATCTGTTCCGCGCCCGCGTTGAGAGTGGAGACGACTCCGAGAGTGGAGACGACGGCGACGGTGAGGCCGGCGGCGAGCAGACCGCGGCGAGACTTCAACACTTGTCCGTCCTCGTTCATCGGGGCATCAGAGGCGATACGCGGGCGGCCTCCGGCAACCGGTTCTCGGCGGCGCAGTCACGATATAGCTTTCTCGATTGCCCAGGGACCGTCTGACCAGCAATTCCGCCGATACGGCTGAGGTAGGTAGGCCGAACTGGTGACAGAGTGACCACTTTGGTCGACGGAGCGTATCGACGTCGTCGCTCATAGAAGTTTTTCGCGCCACTTCTAGAAAGAGGCATAACTCGCTAAGCCTCTTTCGAGACGGATTCGCGGGTTCACCCACGGCGTGTCCGGTCTTGTGGTAAAACCTATCTTGCCTATAGGTTATATATGCCGACGAGGGAGACCTGATGAGCGACCATCTAGCCGTTGCCCGGACATATGCCGCCACGCCCGATCTATGGCCCGTGGCACCACGATTCAACCCGATCGAGCGGTGGTATCACCGTTTGTCGATCGCTGACGACCACGAGGTCTGGTTGCTCACCTGGCTACCCGGCCAGGAGACCGAAATTCACGACCACGGCGGCTCCGCGGGCGCTTTCCACGTCTTCTCCGGGACGCTGACCGAGGACACCGTCTCGACCGGTGTCGACGGCACGCCGCGGGTCGTCTCGCGGGATCTCGGCGAGGGCGCCGACCGCCGGTTCGGCAGCCACCACATCCACCGCATCGTCAACCGCTCCGCGGACCCGGCGATCAGCATCCACGTCTACGGACCGGCGCTGACCAGCATGACGAAGTACCGGATCGAGCCCGGCGGCCTGCGCGTGCTCACCGTGGAGCGGGCCGGTGCCCAGTGGTGACCGTCGCACCGGCCGGTTCCCGCGGCATCGATGAGATCCTGGCCGGTGCGCGCGCCCGGCTGGTGCGCCTGGGCCCGGCCGAGACCGACGCCGCCGTGCGTGACGGTGCCGTGCTCGTGGACATCCGCCCCGCCGCGCAGCGTGCCGAGTTCGGCGAGATCCCGGGCGCCGTGGTGATCGAGCGCAACGTCCTGGAGTGGCGCCTCGACCCGCGATCCGACGCCCGCCTGCCGTTCGCCGGTGACTACGACCTCGCCGTCATCGTGACCTGTCAGGAGGGCTACACCAGCAGCCTGGCCGCCGCCGCCCTGCAGGATCTGGGCCTGCGCCGGGCCACCGACCTGGCCGGCGGCTTCGCCGCGTGGAAGGCCGCCGGGCTGCCGACTCAGGAGGGGTAGACGACCCCGGAACGCCCGCTGTAGAGGTGACGCGTGCCGTCGCGTTCGTACCCGGTGTCGGGTGCGTCGAGCCAGACGATGTACGCCGCGCCCGGAGTGAGCCCGGTGATCGTCGCGGTGACCGTGCATCCGGTGCCGGCCGCCACGGTCTGCCAGACCGGTTCCGGCTGCTTGCCGTAGACGAGCGCCTGCGGGACCGCGGTCACCCGGTATCCGGAGTCGTACTGCCGCGGCCACTCCACCTTCAGCGAGCCCGCGCCCGCGGTCACCACGACCGGGATCAGCACCGGGTCGGTCCGCGGCCAGAGCCGCGTGCAGCTCGGGTCCGGAGCGGGCGCCGAGAGTGTCGGGTCCGCCGACGGGCTGGGGCTCTTCCCCCGTGACGGTGTCGGGCTCGGTGTCGCCCTACCCTCCTCCACCCGGATCCAGGACTCCCCGGCCGCGGCCTGGTCCGCCGTCGCATCGCCCGGTGTGTCGCCCAGGCCGAGCGCGGCGCACCCGCCGAGCGAGACGGAGAGCAGGGCCATGGCGATGGCGATACTCGTGCGGCGCATGCTTCACGCTTCGGCCGGTGCCACCCGCAGATGAGGGGAAATCGGCGGGTGGAAGGCGCGGCCGCCGGCCAGGAGGCCGTCGACCAGGCAAACCGCGGTGCGCAGGCGATGCGCATAGGTTCCGCTCATTTGGGCGTACGCGACGCCGCGCGCCGCCAGATCGTCGCGGAACCGCCCGGTCATCCACTGCCGCAGGTGTTCCCCGTCACGCAGGCCGTCGTCGGTGAACGGCACCCCGTCGTCCACGGTCAGCAGGTAGAGATCCGGATCCCGGACCAGCGCCCGGACCTCCGGCGAGGTGCTGCCCAGATAGCGCTCCTCCCAGATCGTGGTGGCGAACGCGTCGGTGTCCGCGAAGAGCACCGGCGACCCGGCTCGGGCAGCCGCGTCCTCGGCCGCGTTCTGCGCCGCCGCGACCTCGGCGAAGTCGTCCCGGTCCCAGGTGACGTCGAACACGGTCGCCTCGGGCCGGCTCACTCGCAGGCCGGCCAGCTTCCGCTCGGTCAGCTCCCGGCCGTACTCGGGCACCCATCGGGTGGCGGCCCAGACCCCGCCGCGCAGCCGGTAGTGCCGGGCCAGGGCGCGGGCCAGCGTCGTGGTGCCGGTGGACTCGGCGCCGACCACGACCACCCGGCGCGCCAGCCAGCCGCGAACCCCGGGGCCCAGGTGGTGCCAGTGCGCGATCGGGTCGGCCCGGACCGCGGTGCCGGAGACGGATACACGCAGGCGTGCCGGGTCGACCAGGACCGGCTCGGCGTGGAAGCGGCGGGCGAGCTCCGGCCCGTACGCCTCGGAGGAGAAGACCGCATCCACCCGGTCCGTGCCCGCGGCCTCGCGGAAGACGGCCATGTGCAGTTCCCAGACAGCCGGGTCGTCGTAGTCGATCGGATGGTCGTCGTGCACACCGGCGAACCGCACGTTCGGCCCGTGCGCCTCCCGCAGCCATCGCAGCCGCAGTTCCAGCGGGACGGTCTCGGCCGAGGACGGTGCCACCACGACGGTGACCCGTTCACACACACTGGCCGCGGCCTCGATCAGCGCGTGGTGACCGGCGTGCGGTGGGTAGAACTTGCCGACGATCAGGCCGTGGGCGTACCTCACGCGGTCACCTCCGCCCGCTGCGCCCGCAGAGCGGCCCGCCACGCTCGGAGGCCGAGCACGCAGAGAGTGAGGAACGCCACATAGAGGATCGCGGTCAGCCAGAGGCCCTTGTACGCGTACAGCGGGATGTAGATCAGGTCGGCGGCGATCCAGATCCACCAGTTCTGCACGAGTTTGCGGGTCTGGCCGTACGTGGCGAGCAGCGACAGCGCGGTGGTGAGCGCGTCGGCCAGCGGCACTGTCGAGCTGGTGAGCCGGTCCAGGAAGAGCCAGAGCGCCCCGGTGACGATCAGTCCGGCGAGGGCGAGTCCGGTCCACTCGGCGCGGGTGGTGTCGCGGACCACGAGACGGGTCCGGTCCTGGCCGCCGTAGAGCCAGGCCCACCAGCCGTAGAGGCCGAGGATCACGTAGACGATCTGCAGGCCGGCGTCCGCGTACAGGCCGGCGCTCCAGAAGACGACCATCAGGAGCAGGACGTTCAGGATGCCGAGGGGCCAGTTGAGGATGTGCTGTCGTACCAGCAGCCACACGTTGACCAGGCCGGTCGCGAAGCCGAGCACCTCCGCCCACGAGGTCGGTACACCGAACGCGACCACCGCCGGGCTGTTCAACCAATCGATCACGGCCACAGCATGGCAGTCAGATCGGCAGTAGGCGGTGTCCCGCCATCTCCAGTTCGCCGTCGTGGACGGTGACGGGGGTGTTCAGCCCGGAGTCGTCGTGCAGCAGCACCGACCCGCCGTCGACCCGGTACGTGCCGCGGGCCTGGCGACGGCGGCCCGCGACCTCGCCGGCGTAGGTGCCGTCGCGGCGCAGCTGCAGGCGGACGACTCCGTCGGCGCTGCGCCAGGCGCCCACCACCGCGGCGTCGGTGACCACACGGGGCCGGCCGGTGACCGGGCAGGTGCCGACGTCCGTCGCGCCGCCCATGGCGATGGCGAGCAGCGAGGCTGCGTCGAGAACGGTCGTGTCCAGCACGTTGGCGTCAACACGGGTGTCACCGAGGATCATGGTGGCCGGCTCCGGGGGTGGGATCGGGGTCAGCCCTCTCCTTCGGCCCCCGCGTCGCGCGGCGGAGCGAATCCTCGGTTGCTATTCGGTGGTGGCCGCCTTCAGCGCCGCCGTGACGGCCGCGGTCAGCCGCACCAGGTCGTCGTCGCCGAGCGGCTGCCGTGCCACCGCCAACCGCCAGTACAGCGGGCCGAGGATCAGGTCGACGGCGAGGTCCGGGTCGGTGCCCTCGGGCAGCTCGCCCCGGGCCACGGCCTGGCCGACCAGCTTGTCCCCGACCGCCTGCTGGTGAGTCCGCAGCGCTCGCTGCAGGGTCTCGGCGATCTGCGGGTTACGGGCCGCCTCGGCCATCAGATCGGGGATGATCTGGGACGCGATCCGGTGCTGGAGCGCCTTGCTCACGATCATCATGAGCAGCGCGAGGTCGCCGGCGAAGCTGCCGGTGTCGGGAAGCGGTACCTTCCGCTCCGCCACGTCGGAGATGATCTCCATGACCATCTCCAGCTTGTTGCTCCATCGGCGGTAGATCGCGGTCTTGCCGACCCCCGCGCGGCGGGCCACCGCCTCGATGGACAATCGGCCGTAGCCGACCTCCGCCAACTCGTTCATGACCGCGTTGCGGATCGCCACGGTGATGTCGCCTCGGAGCACTGCCGCTCCGGCAGGTGCGCGCTTTACTGTCGCCACACTGTTCACTATAGCGCTACGACGTAACGGTTGCGTTCCGCCGTTTGGTCAAGTACCGTCAACAGCCACGTCGATACGAACCCGTTTCATCGGCGTCGGCGGGTGCCTGTCATGCTGCTAGCTGTGTTCTCGCGCAAGCCGACCGAGCCCGCCGCCTCCTTCGGGCCGACTAGATCGGAGCACCACCCCATGCCAGAGACGGCGGTCGCCGAGGCCGGCACCGGGCTCTCCCCCAAGGAGCTGGCCCGCAAGCACGGCCTGAGCGCTTCAGGACGTCTGCCGAGCCTCGCCGAGTACTCACGCCAGCTGTGGTCGTACCGGCACTTCATCCAGGCACACGCGAGCGCGAAGACGTCCTCGGCCCTGGGCACGACGAAGCTCGGCACGCTCTGGCAGGTCCTGACACCGATCATCAACGCCGCCGTCTACTACGTGATCTTCGGCGTGATCCTGGGCGGCCGGGACGGTGTGTCGAACTTCATCGCGTACCTCTGTGCCGGTGTGTTCGTCTTCCAGTTCACCCAGTCGATCGTGCAGAACGGCATCAACGCGATCACCGGCAACCTCGGGCTGATCCGCGCCCTGCACTTCCCGCGGGCCAGCCTGCCGCTGTCGGTCGCCCTCGTGGAGATCCGCAACTTCGTGGTGGCGCTGTTCGTCCTGATGGGCATCGTGCTGATCACCGGCGAGCCGATCACCCTGGAGTGGCTGCTCGTCCTTCCGGTGCTGCTCCTGCACTCGATCTTCAACACCGGCCTCGCGCTGGCCGCCGCCAAGTTCGGCGCCAAGGTCCGCGACGTCAAGCAGCTGATCCCGTTCATCATGCGGTTCTGGATGTACGGCTCGGCCGTGCTCTACCCGGTGCAGCTGTTCGCCGAGCACGCCTCCGGCTGGGTGCTCGCCGTCATCGAGGCGAACCCGCTGCTCATCTTCATCGAGCTGATGCGCCACTCGCTGATGGAGGACGTGGAGCTGGCCGGCCCGCCGGCGCTGCTCTGGACCCAGGCCGTGATCTGGACGGTCGTGGTCGGCATCGGTGGGTACGTGTACTTCTGGCGCGGAGAGAAGGGCTACGGCCGTGGCTGACAACGAGCGGATCCCGACCGTCATCGCGGACAACGCCCACATCATCTACAAGGTGCACAGCTCGGCCTCGCCGGGCAGCGGCAGCCCGCTGGCGAGCTTGAAGCGGATGGTGACCGGCACCAAGGCGGCCAACGTCCGTGAGGTGCACGCGGTCAAGGGCGTGAGCTTCGTGGCGTACCGGGGTGAGGCGATCGGCCTGATCGGCAGCAACGGCTCCGGGAAGTCGACGCTGCTGCGCGCCGTCGCCGGCCTGCTGCCGGTGGCCAAGGGCAAGATCTACGCCTCCGGCCAGCCGTCCCTGCTCGGCGTGAACGCCGCCCTGATGAACGAGCTGCCCGGCGAGCGCAACGTCGAGCTGGGCTGCCTGGCGATGGGCATGTCGCCGCAGGAGGTCAAGGAGAAGAAGGACGGGATCATCGACTTCTCCGGCATCAACGAGCGGGGCGACTTCTCCTCGCTGCCGATGCGGACGTACTCGTCCGGCATGGCCGCCCGGCTCCGCTTCTCCATCGCCGCCGCCAAGCAGCACGACGTCCTGCTCATCGACGAGGCCCTGGCCACCGGAGACGCCAAGTTCCGCCGCCGCAGCGAGGCGCGGGTGCGCGAGCTGCGCGCCGAGGCGGGCACGGTGTTCCTGGTCAGCCACAGCGAGCAGTCGATCCGCGACACCTGCGACCGGGCCATCTGGCTGGAGTCCGGGCTGATCCGGGCGGACGGGCCCACCGACGAGGTGATGCGGGAGTACGAGGCCTACATGCGTAAGTAGGCCCCGCACCCCCGCCGCGTCAGTCGACCGAGAGATGCACGTGGTTGGTGTGGTCGCTGGACGGATCGCCACCCGCCCCGCTGTACGACTTCCAGCCACTGCTCGGCAGCCAGATCCGCCGATACCAGATGACGTAGAGCACGCTCAGCTCGTCGGCGTTGTTGATGAAGTAGTTCGCCAGGTTGTTGCCGTACGTCTTGTCCGCGCCGGTGGCGTCACCGCCGAACGTGCCCTTCTCGGCCGAGAAGTCACAGGCGCGGCCCTTCGGATGCTCACCGCTGTTCTGCTCGCGGAAGCAACGCGTGAAGCGGGTGAACCCGTCCGACTGCGCCTGCTTCAGCGCGTGCAGGGTGCGCGGCGTGAGGCAGCCACTCGTGGTCGGGTCCGACTCGGTGCACCCGTTGCCGGAGCCGCTGGGCGCCGGGTCGGCCGAGGCGCTGCCGCCGCCGTCGCTCGACGAGCTGGCGTCCTGGCCCTGGTTCGCCTTCTTCAGCGCGGTCTCGGCCTGCGCCTTGCGCTTGGCCATCACGTTGACCTGCTTCTGCTGGTCGCGGATGGTGGCCTCGATCGCGAGCTTGGCGCGCTGCTGCTTCTCGCGGGTGGTCTTCAGATCGGCGATCGCCGCGTTCTGCTGCGCCGCCACGGTTGCCAGCGTCTCGGCGCGGTCCATGAAGCTGTCGGCCGAGCTGGCGGTGACGAGTGCGGACATCGCGCCGAGCCGGCCCGAGGTGTAGGCCTGCTGAGCGATCTCGTCCAGGACGTCCTGCTGCGGACCGATCTGCGAGTCGAGACGCTTGAGCTCGGCGGTCAGCGCCGCCTGCTGCTCCTTGGACTTCTTGAGAGCCGCCTTGGCCTTGATGAAACCGCTGGAGGCGTCCTCGAGTTGTTCGATGAGGGACTTGGAACCACCCTCGCCGTCGTCGCCGGAGTCGCCCGGCGCGGCGAGGAGACGGGGGGCCGCGGTGGCCGGCGACGTGGTGACGGCCAGCCCGCACACGGCGACGAGCAGCGCCATCACCGCTGCTAATCGCCGCGCAGTCTGATCCTGCACAGGCATTTCCTTCCGTCGGCCGCCGACCGAGTTAGCTGACGGGTTCGGGACGAAGGAAATCCCTACCGCAAACGCGGATTCACCCCGGAGGAAAAGGTGGTTCCCCGGCTCGCCGCAAGGGCGATTAGGCGGCGGTCCCCGGGTGGGAACCGGCTCCGACCATACCCACTACATCGACAGATCGACAGTTCTCGTACGCACCGCGATTGGCCAGATACGGCACGTGACGCGATTACGGAAAGTCGTTGCCTCGTAACACTTTTCGCAGCTCAGCGGGACCTGATGCTCGGCGATATCTCGGGTAAACTCCAGTCCGGTCCTGCCAGGACGGCACCGCCCCCGAGTTGCCGGCAGGCCGCCGCCCAATCGTCGAAAGGCGAGCCGGGGAACCAGGTCACTGGGGTGTATCCGCAGTTTGCGGTAGGGATTGCTTCCGTCCCGAACCCGTCAGCTAACTCGGTCGGCGGTGACAAGGAAGGAACTGTTGATGACCGCTAGTCCCCGCCGGTGGCTGAATCTTGCCCTGGCGCCGCTCGTGGCCACCGCGCTCTTTGTGGCCCCGGCCACAACGGCCACCGCGGCGCCGGGTGGTAATTCGCCGACCGCCGAGGAGGAGGGCGACGCCGATCTGTCGACCGTGATGGAGGCGACCAACAGGCGCTTCGTCAACGCGAAGGCAGCCGTCTCCACATCACGGAAGAACCAGCAGAAGTTCACCGCCGACATCAAGGCCGCGGAGATCCGGCGCGACGCGCTGGTCCCCGAGGTGAACTCGATCGCCGCCCAGCAGTATCAGACCGGCAACCTGAGTGCCATCGGCTTCCTGCTGAACGCCGACTCGTCGAACGACTTCATGAGCAAGGCGATCTCCCTGGAGGAGATCAACAAGCTCCACGACGAGAAGCTGCACGAGCTGAACACGGCGATCAAGGAGATCAGCGACAAGAAGGCCGCTCTCGACGCCGAGCTCAAGAACGAGCAGCAGCAGCTGACCGTCCTGCAGAAGCAGAAGAAGGCCGCTGAGAACCAGCTCGACCTGGTCGGCGGCGGCACCGGCATCAACAAGACCATCACCAAGGGCCTCGTCGACGCCACGTCCAAGACCGCGGCGCCGGCACCGCGCAACTCCAGCGGCGGCTTCTCGTCCGAGGGCTGCACGGAGAAGGACGAGACCACCAGCGGCTGTGTGACCAAGCGCACGCTGCACATGTACAAGGAAGTCCGGAAAGCCGGCTTCAAGCGCTTCGTCGGGTGCCACCGCAACGGCGGTCCCTTCGAGCACCCCAAGGGCCGGGCCTGTGACTGGTCCCTGCAGAAGAGCGGGTTCTCGTCGGCGCACAACGACGACATGATGCGGTACGGCAACGACCTGACCGCGTTCCTGGTGCGTAACGCCGACCGCCTCGGCATCTACTACGTCATCTGGTACAAGCAGATCTGGTTCCCCGCCACCGGCGAGTGGCACTCGTACTCGGGTGCCAGCGACCACACCGACCACGTGCACGTCTCGATGCTCTAGCGGACCTCAGCAAAACGCTCGGCCGGGATTCCCGGCCGAGCGTTTTGCGTTAGCGGCCCTGCAACCTTCCGTGTGGAGTTCGGCCCCGCTCCGCACCCGAACTCCACACAACGAGCAGTTGCTTTGGGCGTCTGTCAGTGCACCGCGCGGCGCACCGGCGCACGGCCGGCCGGCTGCGACGGCGCGGGACCGACCGGCATCCCCGGCGGGATCGCCATCGTCACCGGGCGGACCTGGGTCACCTCGATCTCCTTGCCGTGGTGCAGCAGGGTCAGCCGGGCCGACCCGCCGCCGTTGCGCAGCGAGTACGTGACCTCCTCGGAGGTCACGTTGACCCGCAGCCGCAGGCCACGCCAGAGCAGCGAGAAGTCCAGGTTGTTGATCCGGCTGGGCAGACGCGGCGCGAAGCTGAGCTGTCCGTTGAAGTCACGCATGCCACCGAGGCCGGCGACGAGCGCGATCCAGGAGCCGGCCAGCGACGCCACGTGCACGCCGTCCCGCGCGTTGCGGTGCAGGTCGTGCAGGTCCATCAGGGCGGCCTCGCCCAGGTAGTCGTGCGCGAGCTCCAGGTGCCCGGTCTCGGCCGCCAGAACGGCCTGGATGCAGGCCGAGAGCGACGAGTCGCGTACGGTCCGCGCGTCGTAGTAGGCGAAGTTGCGCGCCTTCTCCTCGGGCGTGAACGCGTCACCGCGGATGTACATCGCCATCACCAGGTCGGCCTGCTTGACCACCTGCTTGCGGTACAGGTCGAAGTACGGGAAGTTCAGCAGCAGCGGGTAGCCCTCCGGCGGAGTGTTCTCGAAGTCCCACTCCTGCAGCCGGGTGAAGCCCTCACACTGCTGGTGCACCCCGAGCTCCTTGTCGTACGGGATGTGCACCGCGGCCGCCGCGTCCCGCCAGGAGGCCGCCTCCTCGTCGTCGACGCCGAACCGCCGGGCCAGATCCGGATGACGCTGGCAGGCGTCGACCGCGGTCATCAGGTTCTGCTGGGCCATCAGGTTGGTGTAGATGTTGTCGTTGACCACGGCCGTGTACTCGTCCGGGCCGGTGACACCGTCGATGTGGAAGCGCCCGTGCCGGTCGTGGTGCCCCAGCGAGCGCCACAGCCGCGCGGTCTCCACCAGCAGCTCCAGGCCGACCTCACGCTCGAAGTCGTAGTCGCCGGTGGCCTGCACGTACCGGCGGACCGCGTCGGCGATGTCGGCACCGATGTGGAAGCCCGCCGTGCCCGCCGGCCAGTAGCCGGAGCACTCCTGGCCGCGGATGGTCCGCCACGGGAACGCGGCGCCCTGCAGCCCGAGCGTCTGTGCCCGCTCCCGGGCCAGGTCCAGGGTCGAGTGGCGCCAGCGCAGCACGTCGGCGGCCGCGGAGGGCTGCGTGTACGTCAGAGCGGGCAGCACGAAGGTCTCGGAGTCCCAGAACGTGTGCCCGTCGTATCCCGGCCCGGTGAGGCCCTTGGAGCCGATCGGGCGCTGCTCCGCGCGGGCACCGGCCTGCAACGTGTGGAAGAGGCCGAACCGGACCGCCTGCTGCACCTCCGGGTCACCCTCGACCCGGACGTCGGAGTGGTCCCAGAACGCGTCCAGGTACTCCTGCTGCTGCTGGACCAGGCCGTCCCAGCCGTCCAGGCGCGCGCTGGCGAGGGCCGCGCCGACCTGGTCGCGCAGAGCGGGCAGCGAGCGCATGCTGGACCACCCGTACGCCGCCAGCTTGACCACACGCAGCTTCTGACCCGGCTCCAGGCGGCAGGCGACCGTGGTGCGCAGCCAGTCGGGGTGCCCCTCGGTGGTGATGGCGTGCCGGCCCGGCGTCTCCACCAGATGTTCCATGGCCGCGGCCATCCGCAGGTCGCTGGCCTTGGTGCGGTGGACCAGGATGCCGCCGGTGGGCTGCTCCATCATCTCCTCGGCCTGCAGCGGACGGTCCAGCACCGCCGCCACCCGCGGGTCCTTGCTCATCGGCGGCAACTGCTCGTTGGCCACCAGCTCGGACTGCAGGATCAGGCGGGCCGAGGACTCCAGCGGCTCCACCTCGTACAGGAAGGCGACGATCGCGCGCTGGGTGAAGGAGACCAGCCGCACGGTACGGACCCGGATGCCCTGACCCGAGGGGGACACCCACTCGACGACGCGCTCCAGTGTGCCCGCGCGCATGTCCAGGCAACGCTGGTGCGACCGCAGCTCGCCGTAGCGCACGTCGAACGGCTCGTCGTTGACGAGCAGGCGCATCAGCTTGGCGTTGGTCACGTTGACCATGGTCTGACCGGACTCCGGGAAGCCGTACCCGGCCTCGGCGTGCGGCAGCGGGCGCAGCTCGTAGAACGAGTTGAGATAGCTGCCGGGGAGGCCGTGCGGCTCGCCCTCGTCAAGGTTTCCGCGTATCCCGATGTGGCCGTTCGAGAGCGCGAACACCGACTCGGACTGGGCCAGCAGGTCCAGGTCCAGCCGGGTCTCCCGGATGTGCCAAGGGTCGACGGGGTAGGCCCGTTCACGGATCACGGTCGTGCCTCTCGTTACGTATAAGAGGAGGTCTTACTGAGTGAGGAGTTCGGACAGGTCGGTCACCACGACGTCGGCACCGTTCGCACGGAGCGCCTCCGCCTGGCCGACCCGGTCCACCCCGATCACGATGCCGAATCCGCCCGCCCGTCCGGCGGCCACACCGGCCTGGGCGTCCTCGAACACGGCACAGTTCTCCGGGGCGAGATCGAGCAGCTTAGCCCCATACAGAAACGTGTCGGGAGCGGGCTTGCCGGGAAGGCCGAGCTCGCGCGCGACCACGCCGTCCACGCGGGCCTCCAGCAGGTCCGCGATACCCGCCGCGACCAGCACGTCCCGGCAGTTGGCGCTCGCCGAGACGACGGCGCGGCGCAGGCCCGCCTCCTTGGCCGCCTTCAGGTACTCCACCGATCCGGGGTAGACCTGGACGGCACCCTCTTTGATCTTCTGTAGCACGAGGATGTTCTTGCGGTTACCGACGCCGTTGACGGTGTCCCGGTCGGGACTGTCGTCAGGCTCGCCCTCGGGCAGGGTGATGCCCCGCGAGGTGAGGAAGGTGCGGACGCCGTCGGCCCGCTGCCGGCCGTCCACGTACCGGTGGTAGTCGGTGTCGGAGTCGAAGGGCACGAACGGCTGCCCGTTACGCGCCGCCCAGGACTCCAGGAACGAGTCGAACGTTTGTTTCCACGCGGCATTGTGCACGAGCGCGGTCTGCGTCAGCACGCCGTCAAGATCGAAGAGGCAAGCGGTCACCTGTGAAGGAAGTCCGAGCACGCGCCCAATGTAGCCGGACGGGAAGAGTGACGAGAGCGGAAGGGCTCCTTCACATTTCCGGGATGTTTCGCAGCTCGCCCGAGCTGCTCGTTCACCGGGATCCCGGCAGGGCATCCAATGACATGCGCAATCCGATCGAGGTACCGATCGGGCCGGTCGCGGTGGTCACGTCGTCGCACAGCTGATGTGCCAGCCACAGCCCGCGCCCACCGACCTCGAAGGCCTCCGGCGCCCGCAGGTCGGTCAGATAGCCGCCGGGGATGCCGGGACCCGCGTCGGTGACCACGCACCACACCGAGCCGCTCTCGATCCGCAGCACCAGCCGTCCGGTCCCGCCGGCGTGCAGCACCACGTTGGTGATCACTTCGTTGACGGCCAGCAGATAGCCGTGGCGGCGGTCCGGGCCCAGGCCGAGCGGGCCGAGATGCGCGGAGACCTCGTGCCGCAGGACGGTGATGTCGTCGTGGCCGAACGAGCGGTCCAGCAGCACGCGCTCCCCGGACGGAGGCGCGGCCTGCTCTCTCGGCTCCGTGCCGGGAGCCGAGCGAACGCTCTGACCGATCCTGTCCTCCACCGTCGTGCAGCCTACGCGCTGTGGCCGTTCAGTGGCGGGAGGCATCGGTGATCCCGCCCGGAAGTGGCGTGCGTCTCGTGGTCAGCGCCAGCCGACATCGATCCGGTCTCCTCGTTCGTCGAAGAAGTGCACTGCGTCCATGCGTACCGAGATGGCCAGGGGGTGACCGGGCGAGACCGCCGGGTACGGCGCCAGCCGCACCGCCAACTCGGCCGGCTTCCGGGAGTGCCGGCCCGGGTCGTTGAGCACGCTGACCCGCGAGCGGGATCGCTCCTCCCGCGGCGTGTCGGCCTGGGCTGGTCGGGTCAGGCGCTGCAGGGCGCCGCCGATGCGCTTGAGCGCGCCACCGCTCGGCACCTGGTCCTGGATCGGGCCGCTCATCTCGTCGACCACGATCGCGGTGGCGCCGATGTCCAGGTACGCCAGCGACTCGTGCCCGTGGTGCTCCAGATAGCGGATGCGCCCCTGGAAGATGTGTCCCGGCGTCTGCGGCGTGACCGGGGTGAGCGCCTCGGCCCGGATGCCGACCACGATCCGCTCACCGTGATAGCGGGCGACCGCACGGGCCCGCGGGTCGTTCCACGGCATGTACAGCGTCTGCTCACCGAAGTTGAGCGCGATGTACTGGTCCAGGTGGACGTAGACGGCGGCCTCGAGGAGGTTCATCTTCGGCGAGCCGAGGAACGCGGCCACGTAGAGGGTGGCCGGGCGGCGGTAGACGTCGGTGGGCGTGCCGACGTCCTGGAGGATGCCCTTGCGCATGATCGCGACCCGGTCCGCCATGGTCAGCGCCTCGGCCTGGTCGTGCGTCACGTACATCGTGGTCACGCCGAGCTCGCGGGTCATGCTGGTGATCTCGGCGCGCAGCTCGGCACGCAGGCCGCTGTCCAGGTTGGAGAGCGGCTCGTCCATCAGGAAGATCCCGGGGCGGCGCACGATCGCCCGGCCCATCGCGACGCGCTGACGCTGGCCGCCGGAGAGCTGGCTGGGCCGCCGGCCGAGCACCTCGCCGATGCCGAGCGCGCCGGCCACCGTGCCGACCCGGTCCTGTCGCGGCACCGGCTCGACACCGGAGAGCTTGAGCGGGAAGCCGATGTTCTCCGCCACGGTCATGTGCGGATAGAGCGCAAAATCCTGAAAGACCATCGCGATACTGCGGTCGCGCGGGGGCAGCTCGAGGACCGGATCACCGTTCAGCAGGATCTCACCCTCGGTGGGGTCCTCCAGCCCGGCGATCATGCGGAGCACGGTCGACTTTCCGCAGCCTGACGGCCCGAGCAGGACCATGAACTCGCCGTCCTGCACGTCCAGGCTGAGGTTGTCGACGGCATACGTGCCGTCCGGCCAAATCTTCGTGACGTCCTTGAGTGCGACGGTGGACACCGTCAACCTCCCCGTTCTGCGTGCGATCCCGAGGCCCACGACGGTCGGCGATCGGGCCCTAACTCTGCGAGTGCCTTCGATGCTTTGCCATCGGACGAAAGTGCCATTCGCACATAGTGATCAATCGATTACGGAGATCTGAACTTCAGGAGGTCGACTGTGCACGTTCACAGCAAGAAGAGACATGCCCGACATGCCTATGTGTGCACCATGCAAATCGCTTTTATGCACCCACGGCGGACCGTCTTACCTGGGAAGATCGTGGCCCCGGCCGGCCGTGAAAATCTATTTCAGGCAGCGGTGCGAGAGGTACGCCAGTCCTTGATCGCAACGACCGCGAAAGCGCCGCCGACAAACACCGCGAGGATCGCAATGCCGTGAGTCGCATATCCGGCAATCGCGGCTAGGACAAGCAGGAGAACGCGGCCGTCCCAGCCGAGCAACGCGGCACCCGCACCGGTCGCCGGCGCGCCCTTCTCCATCCGGGCGGTCAGGTCGTAGTGGCGCAGCGCCAGCGTGAACAGCAACAGGAAGACCACCGCGGGCGGCACCGAGCCGTAAAGCGCGACCGCCACCACGATCAGGTACTCCGCGGCCCGCAGCGCGGCCGGCACGAGCCAGTCCAGCGCCCCGCCGTGCCGCGACCGGGCCGGGAGCCCGCACGCCACAACCGGCAGGATCAGCAGAGCGAGCAACCACGCGGACGGCTCACCGGCGGCGAACACACCCACCGTGGCCAGCGCCCACACCACGGCGAGCGCGGCAAGCGGCAGCGGCCGGCCGATCCCGGCCCGGCTCAGCACGGCCCGCACCAGCGGCCCGTCGTCCCGGTGCCGCATCGTGTCGACCGTGTGCAGGACACCGACCCGCATCGAGAGCGCGCGCAGCGACCGCAGCGCCAGCGTGTACGCCGCCGCCAGCAGTCCGAACCCGACCACCGCGGCCAGCGTCACCCGCCCGTTCGTCAGGGCCGCCAGGACGGCGATCAGGGCCCAGCGCTCGCCGATCGGGAAGACCACGATCCGTTTCGCCCAGTAGACCAGCGACCCGCGCTGGCTCTGCGCCTTCACCGAGGCGGCCGAGAGCCGTGCGCCGACCCCGCCGGAGGCCGGCGCGGCCGGGTGGATCGCGGCCTCGTCGTGCAGCGCGCCGTACCACGTGTCGGTCATGTGGCGGGCGGTCTGCAGGATGATCGCGGTGATCGCCAGCGGCCACGCGTAGGGCAGGCCGATCCGCTCCGCACCGGCTGCCAGACCGGCGTACACCGCGTACTCCTTGGCGCGGTCGGCCATCGTGTCCAGCCAGCCGCCGAACGCGTCGAACCGCCTCGTGTACCGGGCCAGCTGCCCGTCCACGCAGTCCAGCACGAAGCCGAGATAGAGCAGCACGCCGCCGGCGACCATCGCGAGCCGGGAGGCCTGCCAGAAGGCGAGCGCGGCGGCGACCGCGAACAGCACGGACAGCGCCGTCACCCCGGTCGGGGTGAGCCGGAGGCGGGCGGCAGCCTTGGTCACGAGTGGCGACCAGCTGCTCACCGCGTACGTCGTGAAGAAGTCGTCCTGTTCCTTGACCGCGAGCCGCAGGCGCGCCGCGTCCTCGTCCACCGCGGCGACCGCGTCCCGTGCCGCCGCGAGCTCCTCCCCGGTGTTCACCTGCTCGGCGTGCAGCAGCCGGATGCGCGTCGCGATCGGCGCCAGACCGGCCTCGATCAGCGCGGGCAGCAGGTCGTCGGAGTCGGCGACCTTCTCCAGCAGCGGCAGATCGGCCGGTGCCACGCACATCGCGCCGAGGAACCGCACGGTGCCGGTGCCCGGCTCGGCGGGAACCACCCGGCCGCGGTCCTCCCGCAGATCGCCGCCCGGATCAGGGGCGACCAGTACGGTACTGCGGCCGGCCGGCTCGGTGGCCAGGGTCCAGAGCAGGCTGCCGTGCGCGACCAGGTTGTCCGGGCAGATCAGCAGTGGTTCGTGCGCCTCGCGGGCCTGCCGGGCGAGCTCGCGCAGATGGCCGGTGACGTCCTCGTTCCTGGCCGGGTGGTCGATCACCGAAGCCCCGGCGGAGTGCAGCGCGGTGGTCAGGTCCTCGGCGAGCCGATCGGCGTCCGCGATGGGTAAGGCGTCGCCTGCCGGGGCATAGAGGAGGGCAAGGGTCACCGATTTCACTCCTCGTGAGCGCCCGAAATGCGGTCCAGGTTAACAGCGGGCGTCCACCGGGTACGGGTCACCCTTACGGGAGCTGGACCTGCGGTATCCACCTGGAGACTGAGGGACGCTCCCGCCCCGGTACTTACCGTCGAAGTGGCGGTGGCACACAGCCACTGTCATTGCTGAAGGAGCGGATGATCGTGTCCTACAACCTCAAGACCCGTACTCTCACCCGCCCCCGCCACAACCGCATGATCGCCGGAGTCTGCGCCGGTCTGGGACGCCGCTTCGGCATGTCGGCCGGGATGGTCCGCCTGCTGTTCCTGGTCTCCTGTCTGCTGCCGGGCCCGCAGTTCGTCGCGTACCTGATCCTCTGGGCCCTCATGCCCAACGAGTCGTGAGCCTGAGAATCACGGGTTGGCGAACGTCACTGTGACGGTGGTGTAGCCGAGGCGGGCGAAGAGGCTCTCCAGCATCCGCTGCGTGTTCTCTTTCGCCCGCTGGTCCAGCCCGCTGTCCTTGGCGGCCTGGGTGATCCGCTCCTGCGCGAGCTGATAGATCTTCTGCTGCTTGTTCGGGTCGTTGCCGAACGCGTCACCGATGCTGGTCAGCACGCCACGCTCCTCGGCCACGACGTAGCTCTTCTTCATGTCGAGAGCGGCCGTGGACTGCTCCGGCGCGGGCAGCGTGAGCGCGATCGACTGCTTCTCCTCGTCGACCTTCAGACCGTCACCGGTGAGCGCGCCGAAGTCGACATAGGCCTCGACGGTGCCCGAACCGACGAACAGCGTCCGCCGGCCGACCAGGAAGTCGGGGATGTTCTCCTTGCTCTGCTCCAGGTCGACGATGACCTGGAAGGTGCCGTCGGCCGCCACGTAGCGCTGCAGGTCACGCATGGACTGGAGCAGCACGGGCTGGCTGCGGTCGACCGTCTTGTCCTCGAACGGGTTGTCGAACGTGGGCAGCACGTTGATGGCGCGCAGCCCGAGGCACGCGAGGACGATCAGCGCGAAGACGAAGCCGACGAAGATCAGGAGCCGGGCGAAACCGCTCGGCTTCCGCTCCTCGGGGACCGATGGGTACTCCCTGGTCGGCTCGTCGACATCCGGTGAGGTTGCCATGACTCAACGGTAAGTACCGGGTACGACATTTCGCATCCGGAGAGGACAGGTCACCGGGCGAATGCGTTCAGTCCGGTCAATTTCTGGCCGATCGACAGCTGATGGATCTCCGACGTCCCCTCGTACGTCAGCACGCTCTCCAGGTTGCTGGCGTGCCGCATCACCGGGAACTCGCGCCGGATCCCGTTCCCGCCGAGGATGGTCCGGCACTCGCGGGCGATCTTGAGGGACTCCCGGACGTTGTTCAGCTTGCCGACGCTGACCTGCTCCGGGCGCAGCGGCTTGTCCCCCGCGTCTCGCAGCCGGCCCAGGTGCAGGGCGAGCAGGAAGCCCTTCTGCAACTCGACCGCCATGTCGGCGAGCTTCGCCTGGGTGAGCTGGAAGCTCGCGATCGGACGGCCGAACTGCTCACGGGCGGCCGCGTAGTCCAGGGCGGTGTCCAGGCAGTCGCGGGCCGCGCCGAGGACACCCCAGATGATGCTCAGCCGCGCCTCGGTGAGGCACGAGAGCGGCGCCATCAGGCTGCGCACGCCGGGCAGCCGGGTGCTCTCCGGCACGCGCAACCCGTCCAGGACGATCTCGCCGGTGCTGGACGCGCGCAGCGACATCTTGTGGTTGATCTCGCGGACCTGGAAGCCGGTGATGTCGGTGGGCACCGCGAACCCGGTCACGCCCTTCTCGGCGCGCGCCCAGATCACCGCCACGTCGGCGATCGGCGCGTTGAGGATCCAGGTCTTGACGCCGTCCAGGATCCAGTCGTCGCCGTCGCGGCGGGCCCGGGTGGACATGCCGGTCGGGTCCGAGCCGTGGTCGGGCTCGGCCAGGCCGAAGCACCCGAGCAGCCGTCCGGCGGCCATACCCGGCAGCCACTGCTGTTTCTGCTCGTCGGAGCCGTAGCGCCAGATCGCGTACATGGTCAGGGAGCCCTGCACGGAGACCAGGGAACGGATGCCGGAGTCGGCGGCCTCCAGCTCCATGCAGGCCAGGCCGAGGCTGACCGAGGAGGTGCCGGCACAGCCGTACCCGGTCAGGTGCATGCCGAGAAGACCGGCCTTGCCCAGTTCCAGAGCCAGTTCGCGGATCGGTGCGTCGCCGCTGTCGTACCACTCGGCCACGTCCGGCCGGATGTGATCGTCGGCCACGCGGCGGGCCTGCGCGCGCACGTCGCGCTCGTCGTCGGTGAGGAGTCCGTCAAGATCCAGCAGGTCAAGCGGTCTGACACCCATGAATTCAAGCTAAGGGGTGATCGGCCGTTGCGCTGTGTCAGTCTTCGACTACTAATACGCGAGCGTGAATCTGGTTGCGCTGCTGGAGTGCCGCACGCAGCGCCCGGTGCAGGCCGTCCTCCAGGTAGAGGGCCCCGTGATACTCCACCACGTGCGGGAAGAGGTCACCGTAGAACGTCGAGTCCTCGGCGAGGAGCTTGTCGAGCGCGAGCTCGCGTTTCGTGGTGATCAGATCCGCGAGCCGGATCGGGCGTGGCGGAATCTCGGCCCACGCCTTCAGCGTCGTGTGGTGATCGGGGTACGGGGCTCCGTCCCGGACCGCTTTGAAGATCACGGCGGCTGCCCCTTTCCGTGAGATCGTGCGTTCGCATGCCAGCGTAGCCGCGTGGCGGTCAGGGCTCGCCCGCCGAAGCCCACCGGCCATGATGCACCACATCGGCCACCGGACGATGCCCACGCCGCAGTGACGGGGACCTCTTGTCGGTACCCCGATAGCCGATCGTCAGCGCACCGATCGGCGTGAACTCCGCGGGGACACCGAACGCGTTCCTGAAGTCGCTCAACGTGTTCGCGGGCAGCCCGATGAAGCACGACCCGAGGTCCTCGTTGACCGCGGTGAGATGCATGAGCAGCGCGGCGAATCCGGTGTCGATGTCCCAGTACGGCACCGGCCAGTGCGACTCGTCCCGGTCCGTCCAGCCCTTGTCCGATTCGGCATACCGATCCAGGTAGACCGACTTATTGGAGAGCGCCACGACGATCAGCGGCGCCGTCCGCATCCGGTCCAGCCAGCCGCCCGGGTCGCCGTCCTTCTCCGCCGTGCTCGACCAGAAGAGCTCCCGGTCGGCGGGCGACGTGAGCACCAGGAAGCTCCAGCCCTGGGAGAAGCCGGCCGACGGTGCCCGCAGCCCGTGCCGCACGATCTTGTCGACCAGCTCCGGCGGCACCGGGCGGTCCGGGTCGTAACCGCGGACCATCCGCCGGCGGCGGACCACCTCGTCGAACTCCATCAGGCCCGGATGCCCCAGGACGTGGTCCAGGTCTGTCCCGGCTCCAGCACGACCAGGTCCCGGCCGGTCCGGAACGCGTCCGGCGGGCAGGTCATCGGCTCGACCGCGACCGAGCGGCGGAACCGCTCGCCGTGCAGGGTGTCGCCCGAGTAGACCTGCCAGTAGCGGAACTTCTCGTCGGCCCAGACCACGATCCGCCGGTCCGAGTTCGGGTCGGCGAGGGTGACCGCGGTGATCCCGTCGGCGTCGAAGTCGATGTCGCCGAACGTCGTGTCCAGCACCTGGTTGCCGATCCGGCGCGGCTCGGCGTAGTCGAACTCGGAGCCGGCCACCTTCACCGCGCCCAGCGGCAGGAGGCGGTTGTCGGCCATGACGCGGCTCTTGGCCGGCACCTGCAGCACGGTCTCCTCGACCGGCACGCCCGGCAGGCGAAGGTACGGGTGCACCGAATACCCCCACGGGGCGTTCGACTCGGAGGTGTTCACCACCTCCTGGTCGCAGCGCAGTCCGTCAGCCGAGACCAACCACCGCGTACGCAACAACAGCGACCACGGGTAACCCACCTGCGGAGGCAGCGAATACTCCAGGGTCACCGAACCGGCGGACTGGTCGCCGAGCCGCCACGAGGACCAGTTGACCAGGCCGTGGATCGCGTTGTGCCGGGACGGCTCGGTGAGCGCCAGCTGATATTCCACGCCCTCGAAGACGTAGCGCCCGTCGCGGATCCGGTTCGGCCAGGGCGCGAGGATCTGACCGGCCGAACCCGGGGCGATCTCGTCGGTGCCGAACCCGTCGAGCAGGTCGACGCCCTCCACGGAATATGCCCGGAGCGTGCCACCGACCTCCGTCACGACGGCGCGGTGCCCGTCCGCCTCGATCGACCACTGGGCCCCGGACTTGGGGGCTGCCTCTGCGCTCATACCCGCGACACTATCGGGCCTCGGATTCTTCCCGGTCGGGCCGGTAGCGGATCAGGGCCGGCGACACCGCCGCGAGCAGCACCGCCATGCCCGCCGCGGCGAAACCACCGCCCGACCAGGACGCTGTGACGCTCGTCAGGTCGGCCGTCGCGCCGGCGCGCAGATCACCCAGTCGGGGACCACCGGCCACCACCACGGTGAAGACGCCCTGCAGTCGCCCGCGCAGCCGGTCGGGCGCGAAGGTCTGCATGATCGTCTGCCGGTAGACCGCGCTCACCAGGTCGGCCGCACCGGCGATCGCGAGCAGCAGCACCATCAGCCACAGCTGGTTCGCCAGCCCGGAGAACCCGATCGCGACACCCCAGCCGACCACGGCCACGACCAGCGCCAGTCCCTGCCGGCGAACCCGGCCGATCCAGCCCGAGGTCAGGCCGCCGATCATCGAACCGATCGCGATCGCGCTGTACAGCCAGCCGACCGCCGCTCCACCGCCGAACTGGGTCTCGGCCACCGCCGGGAACAGCGCGCGGGGCATGGCGAACACCATGGCGATCAGGTCGATCGCAAAGGAGAGCAGCAGGACCGGCTGAGTGACCAGGAACTTCAGGCCGGCCGCGATACCGCGCAGACCGGCCGTGGGCCGGTCCTCGCCCTCCTGGTGCTCGGCGGGCGGGATCGGCGGCAGCCGCCAGGTGGCCCAGAACGTCACCGTGAACAGGAGCGCGTCGAGGGCGTACGCCACGATCACCCCGGTGCCGGTCGACCAGATCCCCATGATCACGCCGGCGGCCAGCGGACCGAGCACCCCACCGGCCGTGATGGCCGTGTAGTTGAGCGTGTTGGCCGCGGGCACCAGGGCCTCCGGGACGATCCGCGGCACGATCGCCTGCCGGGCCGGCGAGCTGATCGCGAACCCGGCCGACTGCACCGCGGTCAGCGCCAGCAGCAGGTGCCCGCTGCGCATCCCGAGCAGGGCCTGCACCAGCAGCGCACACGTGATCACCCAGGTCAGCACTGAGCCGGCCAGCAGCAGCTTGCGCCGGTCCACCACGTCGGCGACCGCACCGCCCCACAAACCGAAGATCAGCAGGGGTACGAGACCCGCGACGCCCAGCAGGCCCACCCACGTCGGCGACCCGGTGATCGCCCACATCTGCACCGGTACGGCGACCGCCGTGAACTGGAACCCGAAGTACGACGCCCCGTTACCGACCCAGGTACGCCGGAACGTCGACAGCCGCAGCGGCCGTACGTCGATCATCCACGACTTCGGCTCCCTCTCGACCTCCTGACTCAAGGTGCGAGCCTCTCCACGGTCCAGCGCTCGTCCGTACGCCGGAACCGCAGCCGATCGTGCAACCGGCTGCTCTGCCCCTGCCAGAACTCCACCGCGTCCGGCACGACCCGGAACCCTCCCCAGTGCGGCGGGGGCGGCACCGAGCCGTCCGCGAACCGCTCGGCCGCCGCGGCCAGGCCCACCTCCACGTCCTCCCGGCCGGCCAGCACCCGCGACTGCGGACTGGCCCACGCGCCGAGCTGGGAGCCGCGCGGGCGGGACGCGAAGTACTCCTCGGTCTCCGCTCGGGTCACCCGCTCCACCGCCCCGGTCACGATCACCTGGCGCTGCATCGGGAACCACGGGAAGACCAGGCTCGCGTACGGGTTCGCGCCCAGCTCCGAGCCCTTCCGCGACTCATAGTTCGTGAAAAATACGAAACCGCGCTCGTCGTACCCCTTGAGAAGAACCGTCCTGGCCGACGGCCGCCCCCTCTCGTCCGCCGTGGCCACGATCATCGCGTTGGGTTCCGGCAGGCCGAAGGCCGTCGCCGCGGCGAACCAGTCGGCGAACTGCGCCGCCCAGTCCGGTGCCAGCGCACTTTCCAGCAGCGGCCCGCGCTCGGTGTAGTCACGGCGCATTCCGGCGGGCGATGCGTTCATGCGCGCTCCCTGCAGACGGCTTCGATTCGGATGCAACGACGTTAAGTCGCCCCACGTAAAGAGTCAGTTGAACCAGGATGGGTGTCATCGAGAGCACAATCGCGACGGGTCGACCGTGCGGTTACCCGGCGGGCAAGATGAATCACTCACCGCAGTTCGGTTCCCCAGGGAGTGCCGTGTCCGACTTCAAGCCGGGGCTCGAGGGCGTCATCGCTTTCGAGACCGAGATCGCCGAGCCCGACCGGGACGGTGGCGCGCTGCGATACCGCGGCGTCGACATCGAGGACCTGATCGGACAGGTCTCCTTCGGCGACGTCTGGGGCCTGCTGGTGGACGGCAAGTTCGGGCCGGGCCTGCCACCCGCCGAGCCGTTCCCGGTCCCGGTGCACTCCGGCGACATCCGGGTCGACGTGCAGTCCGCGGTCGCGATGCTCGCGCCCTACTGGGGGCTCTCCCAGATGCTCGACATCACCTCCGAGCAGGCCCGCTCCGATCTGGCCCGGGTGTCGGTGACCGCACTGTCCTTCGTCGCGCAGGCGGCCCGCGGGCTGGGCCTGCCGGCCGTGCCGCAGAAGGACATCGACAAGGCCGAGACCATCGTGGAGCGGTTCATGCGCCGATGGCGCGGCGAGCCCGACCCGCGGCACGTCAAGGCCGTCGACGCGTATTTCATCTCGGCCGCCGAGCACGGGCTGAACGCCTCCACCTTCACCGCGCGGATCGTCGCCTCCACCGGCGCGGACGCGGCCGCCTGCATCTCCTCCGGGATCGGCGCGCTCTCCGGCCCGCTGCACGGCGGCGCGCCCACCCGGGTGCTGCACATGATCGAGGCGGTGGAGCGCAGCGGCGACGCCGAGTCGTATGTGAAGGATGTCCTGGACCGCGGCGAGCGCCTGATGGGTTTCGGTCACCGCGTCTACCGTGCGGAGGACCCGCGCGGCCGCGTCCTGCGCCGCATCGCCAAGGACCTGGGCGCCCCCCGGTTCGAGGTGGCCGAGGCGCTCGAGGCGGCCGCGCTGGCCGAGCTGCGCGAGCGCAAACCCGCCGAGCAGCTCTGGACGAACGTCGACTTCTGGGCGGCCGTCGTGCTGGACTTCGCCGAGGTGCCGGCACACATGTTCACCTCGATGTTCACCTGCGCCCGGGTGGCCGGGTGGAGCGCGCACATCCTCGAGCAGAAGCGGCTCGGCCGGATCCTGCGACCCAGCCTCCACTATGTGGGACCCGCACCCCGAAAGCCGCAGGAGGTCGAGGGCTGGAGTCAGCTGACGCATAATCTCTGACGTGGCTGCTGACATCAGGATCCCTGAAGAGATCAAACCCGTCGACGGACGTTTCGGCTCCGGGCCGAGCAAGGTCCGGCCAGAAGGGGTCGAGGCGCTCTCCGCGGTGTCCCGCACCTTCATGGGTACGTCTCACCGGCAGAGCACCGTGAAGAACCAGGTCGCACGGCTGCGCCGCGGCCTCGCCGAGTTCTTCTCGATCCCGGAGGGTTACGAGGTCGTCCTCGCCAACGGCGGCACCAGCGCGTTCTGGGAGGTCGCCACGTTCGGGCTGGTCCGCAGCAAGGCCCAGTTCGCCGAGTTCGGCGAGTTCGGCGCGAAGTTCGTGCAGGCCGTGGCCGACGCGCCGTTCCTGGTCGAGCCGACCGTGCACCGGGCGCCCGGTGGCCAGGCCGCCTTCCTGACCGCCGAGGCCGGCGTCGACGTCTACGCCAGCGTGCAGAACGAGACGTCCACCGGCGTCGCCGTCCCGGTCCGCCGTGTCGAGGGCGCCGACCCGGGCGCGCTGATCCTCACCGACGCCACCTCCGGCGGCGGCAGCCTCGACGTCGACCTCAACGAGACCGACGTCTACTACCTGGCACCGCAGAAGGCGCTCGGCTCGGACGGCGGCATCTGGCTGGCCCTGATGTCACCCGCCGCCATCGAGCGCGCCTTCGAGATCAAGGGCACGGGGCGGTACATCCCGCAGTTCCTCGACCTCGTCACCGCGATCGAGCAGTCCCGGCTCGAGCAGACGTACAACACGCCGGCCCTGGCCACCGTCTTCCTCGCCGCCGACCAGCTGGACTGGATGAACGCGCAGGGCGGCCTCCCCTGGGCGGTCAAGCGCAGTGCCGAGAGCGCGGCCGCCGTCTACGGCTGGGCCGACAAGTCCTCGTACGCGGAGCCGTTCGTCACCGACCCCGCGCTGCGCTCCGCCGCCGTGGCCACCATCGACTTCGCCGACGGCATCGACGCCGCCGCCATCGCCAAGGTCCTGCGCGCCAACGACATCGTGGACACCGAGCCGTACCGCAAGCTGGGCCGCAACCAGCTGCGGATCGCCCTCTACCCCACCGTCGACCCCTCGGACGTGACCGCGCTGACGACCTGCATCGACTACGTCGCCGAGCGCCTGTAACCGTTGGGGATCGAAAGCGGGCACAACTCTCCAAGATCCCGAGCGTCAGAGTTGACAACCGGACACCAGCCAGTTTGACGGCGTGGCTTACCCCATTGGGTGACCAAGGCGCGTACCGTGTTCCGAAACGCGCCCGGGTGGCTGACTCTCGGGAGCACAGGCCAACGCGACGGGACGGAGGCAACGCATGCGGCCGGTACGCTTCGTCGCCCTCTCCGAGGACGGTCACGCCCTGGTGCTCGCCGACGAGGTCGGCCGGCTCCTGGCTCTCCCCATCGACGACCGGATCTCCGGAGCGTTGAACGAGGGACCCCAGACCGGACCCGGGATGGCAGTGGCGGTCATGGCGCCGGATTCGGCGCCGTCTCTGTCACCCCGCGACATCCAGGCGCGCATCCGCTCCGGTGAGTCCGCCGAGGACGTCGCCCGGATCGCCGGTGTGCCGGTCGACCGTGTCCTGCGCTACGCCGGCCCGGTGCTGCAGGAACGGGCCATGCTCGCACAGCACGCCCGCCGCACCCGGCTGAAGACGTCGGACTCCGGGCAGCCGCTCGCCGAGGTCGTCGACAGCCGGCTCGCCCAGCACGGCATCGACACCGAGAAGATCTCCTGGGACGCGTTCCGTCGCGACGACGGCACCTGGCGCATCGTCGCCACCTGGCCGTCCGGCAAGGCCACCGCGCAGGCCATCTGGGACCTGGACAAGGGTCGTCAGGTGGTGTCGCCGCACGACGACATGGCGCAATACCTGTGTGCCGAGCGTCCCACCCAGATCCTCGGCCAGGAGCCGGCGCCCGAGCGCGGCGGCCACGGCCTGCCCGGCCCGGCCCGCAGCACCGAGCCGACCCGCGGCGGGCACGGCCTGCCGTCCGCCGACTCGATCCCGGCCCGTTCCAACCGCGACCCGATCCGGGCCGGCCGGGACGCGCTGCTCGCCTCGCTCGACCGCCCGCTCGAGGGCAGCTCCGGCCGCAGCCTGGAGCAGCCGGCGCGCCGTCCGGTCGCCGGCGGCGCCGCGGCCCTGCTCGGTGGCGGTTCCGGCTCGGCCTTCGACGACGACGCCGACCTGCCGAAAGAGGTGCCGGCCGTCCCGTCGCTGGCCGTCCTCCGGCCGCGGCGCACGGTCGGTCAGGGCAACCAGGCCAACGCCGACTCCACCGAGGAGAGCAACAAGCCTCGCAAGCGGCTCCCCAGCTGGGACGACGTGCTGTTCGGCGGCGGACCGGCCGCCCGGGAGTCCTCCTGAGCCTGTTCGTCGCGGTCTTCCCCGACGAACAGGCCCGGCTCGACCTGAAACGCCGGCTGCCACCGCGCAGCCGGCCCACCCGCCCCGAGAAGTGGCACGTGACGCTCGCCTTCCTGGGCGACGTCCCCGACGATCACACAGCCGACGTGGCCCGAGCCCTCACCGGCACACCGACACCCGGCCCCCTCACCCTTGGCCTGGCCGGTGGCGGCCGTTTCGGCACTGTCCTCTGGGCAGGCCTGGCCGGCGACGTCGACCGCCTGGCCGCCCTACGCGAGAGCATCCACACCACCCTGACCAAGGCCGGCTTCCCGATCGACGAACGCCCGTTTCGTCCCCACCTGACCGTCTCCTACCGCTTCGACCCCGCCATCCGGGACGCGCTGCGCGACTACACCGGCCCGTCCTGGCAGGTGCACGACTTCGCCCTGGTCCGGAGCACCACCGGCGAATACCACCGCCTGCACACCTGGCCCGCATGACGGGCGCTAGGACACCTCCGCGCGGATGCCGTTGATCAGCAGGCGCAGGCCGTACTCGAACTGCTCGACCGACCCCACCACCGGCAACTCCGACCCCGGCAGGCCGATCATCGCGCTGCTCACCTGCGACCAGCGCGCGTCGCGTACCCCCGCTTGGTTTGCCATGGCCAACGCGGCCGCGACGTAAGCGATCAGAGCTTGGGCCGCGTGCACCACGCCCGACGGTGACAGGCCCGCCTCCGCGAGCGCCCCGTTCAGCGACGCCGCCAGGCGGAGGCCGTTGGCGCCGAGCGGAGGCCGCGACGCGATGTGCGCCGCGATCCCCGGATGGCGCAGCGCCTCGGCACGCGCCGACGTCAGGATCTCCCGCACCCGCGAGTCCCACCCCGCCGCGGGGTCGGGGGCGGCGACCTCGGCGAGCGCCAGGTCAGCAACCGCGTCGAGCAGCGCTTCACGGTTGGGAAAGTGCCGGTAGATGGCCATCGGGTCACAGCCGAGATCGGCGGCGATGCGGCGCATGGACATGGCTGCCGGACCGTCGCGGTCGCCGAGTTCAAGTGCCGCGCGGGCGATGAGGGATGACGAAAGCGGCACCACCGTAGTCTACACTGTAGACATGCGACTCCTGATGCTGGGCCGCGCTGCCGCGGCCGTTCTGAGCCTGAGCACCTTCGTCTTCCTGTTCCTGCACGACTCCTGGCGCGGGGACAACCTGTTCCTGGTCCCGGACCTGATCCTGTGCGCGGTCCTGCTGGCCGGCGCCGTGATGCCCAACCCGGCAGCGGCCACCGGCACCCTCATCATCGGTTTCGGCTACGCGGCAGGCGTCCTGACCACGTCCGTGCTCTCCTACGCGGTGCGCGGCGAGCTGGGCCTGCCGAGCCTGGTCGGCGCCGTCACCGCGGCAGCCCTGGCCGTCGCCCTGGCGAGGGATTACTCCGGGCGGCGCAGCGTCAACCCGGCCGCCTCCAGCTGACCCTCCACCCGCACCCGCTCGATCTCCCGATCCACCCCGTCGAGCGGCTGCAGGTGCTCGGTCACGCCGAGTTGCCGGCACGCCAGCTGGAGCCGGATGTCGTACGCCGTCAGCACCGCCGCCAGCCACACCTGCGACGAGCGGGTCAGCCCACTGCGCCGCAACCGGTCCAGCCGCCGCAGGTCGTACGCGATCTGCTCGATCGCCGGATCGTCGAGCTCGGCCAGCCGGGGTTCCAGGTCGAGCGCTCGCAGCGTGCTGTCCAGTGCCCGCAACTCCGCACGGCCGCGACGGCTGAACAGGCGGCGCATCATGCGTGTGTCGGGGCTGAGGAGCAGCGCCGCCGCGCACGGCAGAACCAGCAGCGCCGAGAGCGCCGCCGACAGCACAGCCATTTGCACGATCGCCACGATTTCGACGCTAGGCCCCTGCAGGCCTGGCCGGAATACCCATGTACTGCCAGCTTGCGTCGGAAGTGCGATCAAACGGGAACCGAATCGGTGACCGGCTCGGCGTGCGCCCTCGGCGGGGCGAGCCGGACGTTCACCTTCGGCCGCACGTGCACCTCGATCCGCTGGCGGCTGACCCGCAGCTGCCAGATCAGCGCGCCCACGGCGGCCAGGAAGCTCACCAGACCGGCGACCCAGATGCTCGACGGCACCCCGAACCGCTCACCCCACCACCCGGCCAGCGTCGCGCCGATCGGCGTGGTGCCGAGGAAGACCAGCACGTACAGAGCCATCACCCGGCCGCGGAACGCCGGGTCGACGCCCATCTGCACGCGGTGGTTGGCGCCCTGTGCCAGGTAGATCGAGAAGAACCCGGTCGGCACCAGCAGCACCGCGGCGACCACGAAGTTCGGAGCGAAGCCGACGGCGATCTCGAACAGCCCGAACAGCAGGGCGGCGGCGATCACCTTGTAGACGCTGGGACGGGTGCGGCGACGCGTACCGGCCAGCGCACCACCCAGCGAGCCGATCGCCAGGGCCGTGGTGAGCAGGCCGAACGACGACGGGCCGGCGTTGAAATTGATTTTCGCGAGAGCCGCCAGGGTCACCGGGAAGTTGAAGCCGATCATGCCGACCACGGACATCAGGCAGATCGGCAGCAGCAGGTCGTGCCGCTTGCCGACGTACCGCAGGCCGTCGATCACCCGGGCGCTCGCGCCCTTCTTGCGCTCGGTGCGGAGCAGATCGGCCGCGCGCATCCGCTGATAGGTGAAGACCGGCGCGACGGCCAGTGCCGTGGAGATCAGGAACACGCCGGGCGTGGAGAGCACCGCGAGCAGCACACCGGCCATCGCCGGCCCGCCGATCCGGGCGACGTTGAAGGTGGCCGCCGAGAGCGCGAGGGCGTTCGGCAGCAGCCGCAGCTCGACCAGCTCGGAGACGAACGACTGCCGGACCGGGGTCTCGACGGCGTTGGCGATGCCGAGCAGCAGCGCGAAGAGGAACACGTGCCAGAGCACGACCACACCGGTCGTGACCAGCACCGCGAAGGCGATTGCGAAGACGGCGAAGGCGGCATTCGCCGCGATGAGCAACTTGCGCTTGTCGTACCGGTCGGCCAGGCGGCCGCTCCAGAGGGTGAGGAGCATGACGGGTACGAACTGGAGCGCCGTCACCATCCCCAGTGCCCCGGGAGAGTTGTCGGAGAGTTCCAGCACCAGCCAGTCCTGGGCCGTGAACATCATCCACACGCCGATCAGCTTCACCAGTTGCCCGCCGGCGAAGAGGCGGTAGTTCGGGACCTGCAGAGATCGGAATGTGCTGTTCAAGGCTGCCCGCACGTGGCTGCGCCCCCTCGTGGTCGTACGCGTCATCGTCGTGTGACGAAGCGGAACGACCGTGCGGGGAAGGCTCAGCCGCGGGCGACGCGCTGCAGGATCTCCGCAGCCTGTGCCAGGGTTGCCCGTTCCTCGGGACTCAGCTGCTCCAATTGCTTGGCCAGCCATTCGTTGCGTGCCCGCTCGTACTGTGCGTACACCGCGCGGCCCTCGTCGGTGGCGGCCAGGATGACCTGGCGCCCGTCGGTCGGGTGCGGTGTCCGCGCCACCAGCCCACGCTCCTCCAGCTTGCCGACGATCTTGGTCATCGTCGGAGGCTGGACCCGTTCCACGTCGGCGAGCTCACGGGGAGTCAGCGCACCGGCCAGCTGGAGGCTGGTCAACGCGGAGAGCTGACTGAACGTGAGATCACCGACCGGCCGGGCCTGGCGGACGCGGCGGCCGAGTCGGGTGATCGCGTCCCGCAGCGTCTTGGCCAGCGGTTCCGCTGTCGTACGCTCCGTCGTCATCACCCGCTCCATCACAATACTTAGCCTAGCTAATGAGCATGGCTAACGACATCGGACAGCCACTATGACCACCGTCACCGGCACCGTAGCGCACGCCGATGACGGTGGTCATTCACGCACATGTCAGAGGATCCAGGCCTCGAGGGGACCTCGGGCGAAATACAGGATGAACAGGACGAAGATGCCATACATGAGCGGGTGGATCTCCCGCGCCTTGCCGGTGGCCGCCTTCAACACCACGTACGAGATGATCCCGGCCCCGATGCCGTTGGAGATCGAGTACGTGAACGGCATGAGCGTCACGGTGAGGAAGGCCGGGATCGCGATCGTGTAGTCCGACCAGTCGATCTGCCGGACCGTCGTGATCATCAGGAAGCCGACCACGACCAGCGCCGTCGAGGCCGCCTCGAACGGCACGATCTTGACGAGCGGCGCGAAGAACATGGCGAGCAGGAACAGCACGCCGGTGACCAGGTTGGCCACACCGGTACGCGCGCCCTCACCGACACCGGAGGCGCTCTCCACGTACGAGGTGTTGCTGGACACACTGGCCGCACCACCGGCCGCCGCGGCGATCGAGTCGACGAGCAGGATCTCCCGCGTACGCGGCGGCATGCCCTCGGAATCGAGGAGCTCACCCTCCTGGCCGACCGCGACCATCGTGCCCATGGTGTCGAAGAAGTCGGTCACGAGCAGCGTGAAGATGAACATGATGACGACCAGGACGCCCGCGTGCGACCAGGAGTCGAGCACGTTGAACTCGCCGATCAGCGACAGGTCCGGCGTGTCGATGATCTGCTCGGGCAGCTTCGGCACGTTCAGCGACCAGCCGTGCGGGTTGGTGATCGCCGGGCCGAGACCCGCGATCGCCTCCACGATGATCGCGAGCACCGTGGTGCCCAGGATGCCGATCAGGATCGCGCCCTTCACCTTGCGCACGAACAGGACCAGCGTGAACAGCAGGCCGATCGCGAAGACGAACGTCGGCCAGGTCATCAGCTTGCCGCCCAGCCCGAGCTCGACCGGGACGGTGGTGTTGGCGGCGTCCGGGATCCGGTGCACGAAGCCGGCGTCGACGAGTCCGATGATCATCAGGAACAGACCGATGCCCACGCCGATGGCGGTCTTGAGCTGCGTCGGCACCGCCTTGAAGACGGCCGTGCGCAGGCCGGTCAGCACGAGGATGGCGATCAGCACACCCTCGATGACCACCAGGCCCATCGCGTCGGCCCAGGTCATCTCCGGCGCGATCTCGTACGCCACCAGCGCGTTCACGCCGAGCCCCGCGGCCAGCGCCAGCGGGAAGCGCGCGACCACGCCCATCAGAATCGTCATGAGGCCGGCGACCAGGGCGGTCCCGGCGGCGAGAGCGGCGAGCGGCAGGTGCGCGCCGGTCGAGTCGGTGCCGCCCGCGAGGATCAGCGGGTTCAGCACGACGATGTAGGCCATCGTGAAGAACGTGACGAAGCCACCGCGGATCTCACGGCTCAGCGTGGACCCGCGCTTGGTTATCTCGAAGAAGCGATCGAAGCTGTTCTTCGGGGGTGATTCAGTGTCAAGGGGCATGGTCGCGCATGCTTTCAGATGCAACTACCTCGGCAAAAGCGAACTGATGTTACAACTCTCACGCGCTGCACCGATGCGGTGCGTAATGGCCTTACCCTGGCGGAGTGAGTGACTTGTCTCCCGCCACGCACACCGGCGATCCGTTGCCGGCCCTCACCGTGGTGACCGGGACGAAACCACGGCCCGAACCGCTGGATCCACCGATGCTGCCGTTCGCGCTCGCCGGCGTCGCCGCGTTCGCGGTCACCCTGCTGATCCTGCTCCTGGCCGGAGCGCCGCAGGACTGGATCCAGATCTGCGTCGCAGGCCTGCTCTGGGGCATCCCGGGCACGCTGACGATGGTCGTGCACGACCGGAACCGCAAACGCCGCCGGGCGCTCACGCACCCGGAGTTCCACGTGGTCGACCAGGCCTAGCTGTGGCCGTAATCCTCGGCCGGCTCACCCGACTCCACCGAGCCGTGACCGCGGCTGACCGCCACCGCCTCGACCTCACTGTCGTCATACACCGTCGGCAGCTCGTCGACCGGCTGCTCGGCGGTGCTGAGCAGGGCCTCCGAGTGCGCGCCGCAGCCGTGATCGGCGCTGACCGCGCGGGCGTCGTCCGGCGCGTACAGATTGCCGCAGACGCCGAACATCTGCCGCAGCGTCCCGGCGAGCGGCAGGTAGAAGCCGCAGGTGCCGCAGCGAGCGTTGCGCGGCGCGGCGGTCGAGATGGCCGCCTCCGGGCCGGACTCCCCGTCATACCACCTCTGGGCGGTGTCGAGCCGGCCGTCGCGTGACATCACCCGGGACCGGCCCAGGCCGATCTCCCAGGACACGTCCTCGACGGCGGCGTCGTCGCTGAGCACATAGCCCGGCGCGAGGCGGTCGTCGTCCGGCGCGGTCGGCATGAGGTCGCCGACGCCGAGGTCGCCGGGCTGAACCCGCTCGTTCCACGGCACCCAGCCGGGTGCCATCAGCGCGTCCGGCCCGGGCAGCAGCACCGTCTCGCAGATGGTGACGTGCCGGCTGCGCGGCACCCGGGTAACCGTCACGGCCCAGCGCCAGCCCCGGTAGCCGTCCAGGTGGCTCTCGAAGAAGTGAGTAACGACACGGTCGCCTTCGGCGATCGCATCCAGATGTTCACCGATGTCGCTGGGGTCCACTTCGGTGATGGCACTGCGAGCCACCCCGACTGCATCGGCACAGACCTGGTCGAGTCGGGCGGCGCGAGAGGTGGTCCTGGAGGTCACCCGCCCATTGTTGCCTACCGAACCAGGTGTCCCGCAACGACTCCCCAATAAGCGGGCGCCGAACGACGCGCGGGTCGCCCGCATCAGTCAGGATGGTTCCATGCCGTTGCTTCCCACCCTCGGACGTACCGTCGGCACCGGTATCAAGGCCGTGCGGCTGGTGGTGCGCGGTTCCATGCGCGGCAGCGCCTGGGCAACCCGCCGCGTCGGCTCGGCGCGGGCCCGCGGCGCCGCCAACGAGGTCGGCATGATCCGGCTCTTCGACCTGCACGCGATCTCCTGCGCGGGCGACGCTCTCATCGCGATCGGACTGGCCGGGACCATCTTCAGCGTGCCGCTCGGCGAGGCACGCAGCAAGGTGGGCCTCTACCTGCTCATCACGATGATCCCGTTCGCGCTGCTGGCGCCGGTCGTCGGCCCGCTGCTCGACCACTTCCGGCACGGCCGGCGGTACGCGTTGGCCGTCACCATGCTGGGCCGGGCCTTCCTCGCCTACGTCATGTCCGACAACCTGCTCGGCTGGGGCCTCTATCCCGCCGCGTTCGGGGTGCTCGCCTTCTCCCGGGCGTACGGGGTGGCCCGCTCAGCCGCCGTGCCACGCCTGTTGCCCGAGGGTGTCGGACTGTCCCAGGTGGGCGCACGCGCCAGCGTGTACGGAACGTTCGCCGGCGCCCTCGTGGCACCCATAGGTCTGCTCGCCTTCAAGTTCGGGCCACAGTGGCCGCTGCGGGTCGCCACGATCATCTTCATGATCGGCGTCGTGGTGGCGCTGCGCCTGCCGCCCCGCGCCGACTCCGACCCGCCGGAGGCGATGCCCCGGCCGTGGCGGACCGTCCTGCGCGTCGGCGGCAGCGAGCGCCCACTCTCCGAACGCCTCGTCCTGGCCAGCCTGATCGGCAGCTCCAGCCTGCGGCTGCTCTACGGCTACCTCCTGCTCTTCCTGACCTTCGCGATCATGGGCGGCGACCTCGACACCTCGGTGCTCGGGCTGGAGATGAGCCGTGGCGCCGCGGTCGGCGTGGTCGGCGGCGCGCTCGCGCTCGGCACCTTCCTCTCCACCGCCGCCGGGACCAGCCTGACCATTCGCCGGCCGCTCGCGCTGCAGTCCAGCGGCCTGGTGGTCACCGCCGGCGTCGCGGTCCTGGCCACGGTCTTCTACAACCTCGCGATGGTCACCCTGCTGGCGCTGCTCATCGCGATCTTCAGCGGGATCGGCAAGCTGGCCGTCGACGCGAGCATCCAGGAGCGGGTGCCGGAGAAGCAGCGGGCCACCGCGTTCGCGCACTCCGAGACGGTGCTCATGCTGGCCTGGGTGGCCGGCGGCGGCCTCGGCTTGATCCCGCTCACCGGCCGGCTCGGCGTGGGCCTCGCCGCCCTGATCGGCGCACTCGCGGCCGGCCGCGCCGCCTGGGCCGCCGCGCGGCTGCGCAACGAGCGCCTCGCCGGGCGCCCGGGTGCTCCCCCGCCCGACCCTGACGACTCCACGGTCATCACCGCGACCGACCCGTGGCCCGAGGCACCGGCCGTCCCCGACCCCACTCCCGCCGCCCCACCGAAACGGCGCCGCCGCACAGCCACGGCAACCGAGCAGAGGCCACCGAAGGAACAAAAGCCGCAAAAGGAGCAAATCGACCAGGCAGCGCCGCCCGGGTTCCACGTCTACCGGCCGTCCAGCACGGGAGAACCCGGAAAGAACGAGGACGCGTGATCCCGTACCCCCTCTTGATCGTGACCGCGGTGACCGCCGAGGCCGACGCCCTGCGCAGTGAGATCGACCCGCACCTGGCCCTGGTCGAGGCCGTCGGCGTCGGCCCCGCCGCAGCCGCCGCCGGAACCGCGCGCCTGCTCGCCACCGGCTCCTACCGCGCGGTGCTCAGTGCCGGCATCGCCGGCGGCTTCCCCGGACGAGCCCCGGTCGGCGGCACCGTGCTCGCCACCCGCAGCATCGCCGCCGACCTGGGCGCCGAGACCCCCGACGGATTCCTGCCGGTCGAGGAGCTGGGATTCGGCAGCAGCCGCGTCGAGTGCGACCCCACGCTGCTCAAGGCGCTGCGGGAGGCCCTGCCGTCCGCGGTGACCGGCGAGGTGCTGACGCTGAGCACGGTCACCGGCACCGCCGCCACCGCGGACCGCCTGGCCGCACGCTTCCCCGACGCCGTCGCCGAGGCCATGGAGGGCTATGGCGTGGCCAGCGCCGCCGCGGCCGCCGGAGTGCCGTTCGCCGAGTTGCGGACGATCTCCAACCCGATCGGCCCGCGGGACCGCGCGGCCTGGCGCCTGACCGACGCGTTCGCCGCGTTGCGTGCCGCCGGACCCGCTTTGGCGACACTCCCCTGAATGTATTGCCGTTGTTGATCGCGCCCGGCATGCTGCGTGACAGTCGTCACTGACATCGGAATCGAGGCTCGATGAGCGAGATGAGCGCCGGCGCGCGCGCCCGCCTGATCGGCGCCGGGTACGCCGCTCAGGGCCTCGGCTATGCCGCCCTGGTCACCGCGCTCCCGGCCTTCAAGGACCGGCAGCACATCGATGACACGTTCGTCTCCGCGATGCTCCTGCTCGTCTGCGTTGCCGCCGCCGGCGGCTCGGTCCTCGCCGACCGGATCGCCGCCCGCTGGGGCAGCCGGTACGCCCTGGCCAGCGGCCTTCTGCTGATCGGCGCCGGACTCGCCGCCGCCACCGTGCCCACCCCCAACGTGGTCTTCGGTGCCGTCCTGCTGATCTACGGCGTAGGGCTGGGCGGCGTCGACGCCTCCCTGAGCATGCAGGGCGTCCTCGTCCAGGCACGACTCGGGCGCAGCGTGATGAGCCGCCTCTTCGCCGCGTACACCGCCGCCGCCATCGCCGCGGCCCTCCTCATGTCCGGCGTCCTGAAGATCGGCGCCGCTGCCGAGCTCGCGGTCGGCATCGCCGCCGCCTTCGCCGTACTGGTCGGCCTGATCGGCTGGCGCACCTTCGAACCCGGCCGCACCCAGCGAGCCGCCACCGTGCACGCCGAGGGCGGCCGCGCCGTCCGCCCGGTCATCTGGGTCTGCGGCATGCTGATCTTCACCGCCTTCCTGGTCGACTCCGCCGTGAGCACCTGGAGCTCGGTCTACCTCCAGGACTCCCTCGCCACCGCGGCCTCCGTCGCCCCGCTCGGTTACGCCGCCTACCAGGCCGCCGTTCTGATCAGCCGCCTGGTAGCCGACCACGTCGTCCCCCGCGCCGGCCGCACACCCATCGCTCTGGGCGCGCTCGCCACCTGCGGCATCGGCTGCGGCCTGGTAGCCACACTCCCCACCACCGCCGCCGCGATCACCGGCTTCGCCATCGCGGGCATCGGCGTCGGCGTACTGGTCCCGCTCGCGTTCAGCGCCGCCGGCGAAGCGGCCGCGACCAGCAGCGACGAGGTAATCGCCAAGGTCAACCTCTTCAACTACGGCGGCGCACTCCTCGGCGCGGTCCTGCTCGGCGCCCTCTCCGAACCGGTAGGCCTGCAGATCGCCTTCCTCATCCCGGTGGTCGCGGTCATCGCCACTCTCCCGCTGGCACGCCGCTTGCGCACCCTGAAAACCCCTTTCCCGGTACGCGACGACGGCCTGTCCCGCACCTGAACGCCACCCAGTCGCCCGGTCACCCCCTCTGCCGCCCCGCCGGCAGGATCGCGTGTGGAGTTCGGGCGCGGAGCGGGACACAACTCCACACGCAAGGTCGCGCTGTCCGAGCGTGTGGAGTTCGGGCGCGGAGCGGGGCACAACTCCACACGCGAGGTCGCGCTGTCTGAGCGTGTGGAGTTCGGGTGCGGAGCGGGGCGCAACTCCACACGCAAGGTCGCGCTGTTCGAGCGTGTGGAGTTTGGGTGCGGAGCGGGGCGCAACTCCACACGCAAGGTTGCGGTGTTCGAGCGTGTGGGGTTTGGGTGCGGAGCGGGGGTGGGAGCCGCACGTGGCTAAGCTGGCCGCGTGCCCAGGCTGGTGGACCACGACCTGAGAAGAGCGGAGCTGCTCTCGGCCGCCTGGCGGGTGGTCCGGGTCCGCGGCGTCGAGGGCACCACAACCCGCGCGATCGCCGACGAGGCCGGCTGTTCGCTGAGCGTGCTCGCCCACTTCCTCGGCGGCAAGGACGACATCCTGGTCGCCGCGCAGAAGGCCGTCTACGACCGGATCGTGGAGCGCGCCTTCCGGATCGGCGGCGACCTGGACGGCCTGGCCGGGCTACGCGCCGCACTGGAGGCCGTACTCCCGCTGGACGAGGAACGGGCCGCCGACGCGCACGTCAACGTCGCGTTCGCCGGCGCCGCCCTGTCACACCCCCGGCTGGCCGAGTCACGGCGCAGCTCGCACCAGGAGATCCGCGTTCACCTGCGGAACTGCCTGCGCGAGGCCCGCGAGCTGGACGAACTCCGCACCGGCGTGGACGACGAGGCCGTGATCGACGACTTCATCATCCTGGTCGAGGGCAGCACCCTGCTCAGCCTCGTCGACGGCTGGGCCGAAGAGGGCCGCGCCGAACGCCTGTCCCGCCTCGCCACCAGCTTCGTCGACCAACTCCGCCGCTGACCCGCCTCAGAGGTCCCGGCGCTGACCCGCGATCAGGTCGCGGTACCAGTACCAGGAGTCCTTTCGCGTCCTTTCCAGGGTCTCCCGGTCAACGTAAACCAGACCGAAACGCTCGTCGAACCCGGCGGCCCACTCGAAATTGTCGAGCGCCGACCAGACGTAATAACCGTCAACCCGAACACCGGCGTCGATCGCGTCCGCCACCGCCCGCAGATGCGAGTCCAGATAGGAGATCCGGCGCGGGTCGTGCACCCGACCGTCCGGCCCCGGCGGTGCGTCATGGAACGAGGCACCGTTCTCCGTGATGATCACCGGCGGCAGGTTCGGATAGCGGTCCCGCAGGCCGACCAGGATCTCGGTGAGCCCGGACGGCACGATCGCCCACCCGAAGTCGGTCCGCTCGTCGCTCTTCACCGGCACCGGCGAGAACGGGAGCCCCTCCGGGATGTCCACCTCCAGCACCCCGGAGTAGTCCTTGCCCTCCTTCGGCGCCTCGATCATCGTCGGCTCGTAGTAGTTGACCCCGTAGAAGTCCAGCCGTGCCCGGATCAGCTCCAGGTCACGCTCCAGCTGCGCGTCCTCGACGCCGACACCGGCCCGGATCAGCTCGTTCGGGTAAGCGCCCAGCAGGATCGGGTCGGAGAACGTCCAGTTCGTCAGGTCCGAGAAGATCGCAGCGGCCACCTGGTCAGCCGGGTCGTCGCTGGCCGGCCTGACCGGGAAGTGCTGGCTCGCCACACCGACCGATGCGGCGCCGTGCGTACGCAGGACCTGCACCGCCAACCCGTGTGCCAGCAGCTGATTGTGGGCCGCGGGCAACGCCGAAAGCCCCAGTCCCCGGGCCGGCGCGTGATCGGTGAGCGCGTATCCGTACAGGGTGTGCACGTTCATCTCGTTCATGGTGATCCAGTCGCGGACCCGGTCGCCGAGACGCAGCACCAGCGCACTGGTGTAGTCGGCCAGCCGGTGCGCGGTGTCCCGGTTCATCCAGCCGCCGGCGTCCTCCAGATCCTGCGGCAGGTCCCAGTGGTAGAGCGTGGGTACCGGCCGCACCCCGGCGGCGAGGATCGTGTCGACCAGCCGGTCGTAGAACCCGATGTCCGCGAGCGCCCGCGTCCACGAGAACGAGAAGCGGTAGTCGTGCACACCGGCGGCCGCGATGTGCTCGACGTCCTCGGCGTACCGATGAAAATGATCGACAGCGACGCGGCCGTCCTCACCGTGCCGCACCGCTCCAGGCCGCGCCGTGAAGGTGTCCCAGATGCTCGGGGTCTTGCCGTTGGCGTCGGCCGCACCCTCGATCTGGTACGCCGACGTCGACACACCGAACCGGAAGCCCGGCGGGAACTGGGGGTACAAAGTAGATCCTTTCAAAGTCAGGACAGCGCCCGCAGGCGCGGCAGGCAGGCCAGTGCGATCAGCGCGAACGCCGCCGTGACCAGGTAGAGGGTGCGGTAACCGCCGAGCGCCGTGACGATCGGCGCGGCCAGCACCGGGGCGAGCAGCTGCGGCAGGGTCCCGGCGACGTTGGCCACGCCGAGCATCGTGGCGCGGGTCTCGGCGTCCGGCAGCACGTGCGTCATCACCGCCATGTCCACCGCGATGTACGCCCCCCAGCCGACACCGACCAGCACCGACGCGACGATCACCACCGGGACGATCGGGACCAGCGCCATCAGCACCGTCCCCGCGGCCAGGATCACCGCGCCCGCCGCCACGAAGATCTTGCGGCGTTCCCAGCGGTCCGACAGCACACCGCCGGCGAACCCGAAGATGCCCGCGAAGAGCACGTTCACCACGGTCAGGATCAGCACCCAGGTGGCGGCGTCGGCCACGCCGACCTCGTCCGAGAGGAAGTAGAAGAGGTAGACCAGGACCAGCGCGTTCACCAGGTTGAGCAGGAACCGGATCAGCCAGGCCCAGGCGAACTGTCCACCGGGCCTCCGCAGCGCTGTCCAATTTGTCCTTTTAACATCTTTATTGTACGGGGTATCGCGGTGCATCAGAACCAGCGCGATCCCGAGGAGCGGCACCGCCACGGCTACCGCGACGTAGCCCGGCGCCCCCTGACCGACCGCCACCGCGACCGCTGTACCCAGCACCACACCGACGATCTGGGCGACACCGAAGAGTGCACCGACCGTACCCCGCTGCGCCTCTGGCACCCGGTCGCCGATGAGCGCCGCGAGCGCGGCCAGCGGACCGTTCAACCCGACCTGGACCAGGATCCACCCGGACACCATCGCCGCGGTGGTGTCCGCCGCGGCCAGCACCAGCAGGCCCGCGACGCCGACCACCGTGCCGGCCACGAAGATCGGCAGACGGCGCGACCCGATCCGGTCGGAAAGCGCGCCCCACAGCGGGTTGGCGACCATCGAGGCCGCCGCGCCCCACGCCGTGACCAGCGCCAGCAGCGCCTCCTTGCCGTCGTCGCCGGCCAGCCGGGCCGCCTGCTCCGGGAGCAGGATCTGGATCGGCCCGAACCAGCCGGCCGCGACGCCGATCATGGCGAGCGCGTACGCGACCATCCAACGGCGCCGGACCGGCGCCGTCGGACTCTCGGTCACCAGACTCACAGGCGAGCCTTCTCCCACATCACCGTGTACGCCTCGGCGCCGCCGAGCAGCTGCTTGCGGAGCAGTGTCGCATCGGACCCGGCCTGGTTGAGCAGGTCGGTGACCCAGTCGGCGTAGAGGCCGTACTGAGCGACGCCATCGGTGTTGAGGTCGAAGGTGCGTGAGCCGTAGACCTGCCGGCTGACCGTGGTGCCGTTGGTCGCCGTGAACGGGTAGGTGAGCGGGCTGGAGCCGGCGTTCAGACGGGGCGCAGCCTGCGGGCCGAGACCGTTCACGTCGCTGCCCATGCCGTACCCGGTGATCTTCGAGCCGTTGGCGAGGCCCTTGTTGGCCCGCCACTCGTCGAGGAAGGTGGGCGTGTCCTGCCCGTCCGGGGTGGCCGAGAAGGCGTAGCTGGCGACGAACCCGCCCACGCCGAGGATCCGGTTCACCATCGTCGGGTCGGACCACGTGTGCACCGAGGTGACACCCGCGTAGCTGTTCTGCTCGGCCAGGTCCAGCACGGCCGAGGCGGTCTTCACGCTCATGTGGTCGATGTGGATGATCATCCCGCGGTCCATCATCTTCTGGACCAGGTACCTGCCGAGGTCGGTGAGGCCGCGGATGTTGCAGATCTTGCCGCTGGGGTAGACCGGCAGGATCGAGCCGGCCGGCAGGTCGACGCCCAGCGCGAGCAGCCTGGCGAGGTCGTCGCTGACCAGCGGCTGCTCGTTGTCGGACGGCCCGGTGCAGCTGGTCGCCTGCCACCAGTGACCGGTGGAGATCAGGTTTCCGACGTTCACCGCGGCGCCGGTCACGCCCTCGTCGAAGCGGGTGCCGCCGAACGCGTTGTCGAACTTGTGCACCGGGTAGAAGCCGCTGACACCCATGCCCACCAGCTCGTCGAGCCCGGAGTCGATCTGCGCCTTCGTGCACTGCGGCACGTCGTTGATCTCACGGCAGCCGAAGATCTCGGAGTTCTCCACGCCGATCGTGACGGCCAGCTTGCCCTGTGCGGCGATCTGGCGTACCTGTGCCGGTGTGGTGGCCAGGCGGAACCAGCCCTTGCCGGGGCCACCGCTGCGGGCGTCCACATAGTCCTGCATCTTGCGCAGGTACGTGGACTGCGCCCGGATCTGGTCCATCTCGTCGCAGGAGGTGTGCTCCAGGGTCAGCCCGCAGATCACCCGGTTCGCCACCAGCAGCACGTTGAGCACCCGCTGGCCGGACTTCCAGGCCCGCTCCAGGCTGCGGAAGTACGAGGCCTCGTGCAGCATCGTGTCGTGCTGCGGCCAGTCGCCGAAGGTGGGCCAGCCGTCCTCGGCCGAGTTGATCGGGTCGGTGCCGGCGATGATCGCCTCGAGCAGCGCGCCCCAGCCGAGCGTGGCGTGCGAGGCGCAGCCCTTCAGGGCCACCGGGGCGCCGCCGGGTGCGTACGCGTCCCCGCAGTGCATGGATCCACCGAACGCCTCGGCCGCCGTGACGTGGGCGTGCGCGTCGATCCAGCCGACCAGCTTGCCGCTGGAGTCCACACCTGCCGCCGGGGTGCCACTGACACCGGTCGCGATGTCCGGGATCGCGGCACAGCCGGACGCCGGAGCGAGCGCGACCGTCGAGTTCGAGCCGCCCGCACCGAGACCGCCGAGGTACACACCGAGGGTCTGGCCCGTCGCCGTCGAGACGAATCGATAGCGGCCGTCCGCGACGCTGACCGTCCAGTCGGCGCGGTCGCCGTACGCGTCCCCGGTCCACACCCAGCCGAGCACGCTCTGATACGGCGGCTTACCGGTCGAGTCCCGCAACAGGTAACGCCCCAGCTGTGTGGCCTCGAACCGGAACGGCTCGGCGCCCGACGCGGTGCCGGTGAAGCCGTATCCCACCGAGTCCTTGCGGACGTAACCCTTGTTCGTGGACCCGTCGAAGACCTGGAGAGTGACGCACGCGCCCTCCAGGTCATTCGCGGGCGTCCAGGACGCGGCCATGGCGGCGGGCGCGGGCAGCCCACCGACGAGGCCGAGCACCAGGACGCCCGCGGCCAGCGCTCGAAGTCGCGCCACGGGACACCCCCTTTGATCGATCACTTGATCCAACAAGAGGGAGTGTAAGAAGCGTCACACGATAGATCCAGAGATAAAGATGAAACTTTCTTCATTCCGTGATGCCGGGTGTGAACAGGTAGACAAAGCAGTTCGCCGCTCACACGGCTAGCGTGAAGAGCGTGGCGCTCTCCCTCGCGGTCTCACCGTGCCCCAACGACACCTTCGTGTTCCACGCGCTCATCCACGGGCTGGTCCCGGGCGCCCCGCCGGTCGACCTGACCTTCGCGGACGTGGACGTCACGAACACCGCCGCGCAGGACGGCCGGTTCGACCTCGTCAAGGTGAGTTACGCGGCGCTGCCCTGGCTCCTCGACGACTACGACCTGCTGCCGTGCGGCGGCGCGCTCGGCAGGGGCTGCGGCCCGCTGGTGCTGACCCGTGACCGCACCGACCTGACCGGCGCGACGGTGGCCGTGCCCGGCGACCGGACCACGGCGTACCTGTTGTTCCGCCTCTGGGCGACCGACCAGCCGCCGGCCCGGATCGAGGTCGTCCCGTTCCACGAGATCATGCCCGGCGTGGCCGACGGCCGCTACGACGCCGGCCTGGTCATCCACGAGGCCCGCTTCACCTACCAGCGATACCACCTGACCGCCCTCGCCGACCTGGGCGAGTGGTGGGAGAAGGAGACCGGGCTGCCGATCCCGCTCGGCGCGATCCTGGCGAAGAAGGGCACTGTCGACAGGGCGGAGGCCACCGAGTGGATCCGCGAGTCGCTGCGCCATGGCTGGCGCGACCCGTCGGCAAGCCAGGACTTCATCCTCGCCAACGCGCAGGAGATGGAGCCCGCGGTGGTGAAGCAGCACATCGAGCTGTACGTCAACGAGTTCACCCTGGACCTGGGCGAAGACGGACTCGCCGCCGCCGACGCCCTCCTCGGGCGCGCAGCGGCGGCGGGTCTGACACCAGCGGTGAAACTCTAGATCTCGAACTCCCGCGCCACCGCGTGAACCAGCTGGGCGATCTTCTGCGCGGTCTTCTTGTCCGGGTAGCGGCCGCGCTGCAGAGCGGGCTGCACCTGGCTCTCCAGGACCTTGATCATGTCTTCGATCATGCTGGCCAGCTCGTCAGCCGGCCTGCGGCGCAGCTCGGCCAGGGACGGCGGCGCGTCCAGGAGCTTCACACCGAGCGCCTGGGCGCCCTTGCGGCTGTCCACGACTCCGAACTCGATCCGCTGACCCGTTTTGAGGTCGGTGACCCCCGCCGGCAGCGCACCCTTCGGCAGGAACACGTCTCCGCCCTCGTCACTGGTGACGAAACCGAATCCCTTAGCCGCGTCATACCACTTCACTCGACCCGTGGGCACCGCTGACCTCAACTTCACTCAATGGACACAACTGCTCACGGCAAGGCTATCCAGCCGACGGCCGGGACCCAACTGCAATCTCACCCAGCAGGTCCGGGAAGGCGGTCAGGTCGGGCAGCACGTACGAGGCTCCGGCATCGCGAAGTTCCTGCTCAGAGCAGGGTCCGGTGGCTACCCCGATCCCCGGCACACCCGCGGTGCGAGCGGCAACCATGTCCGCCGCGTGGTCACCCACGTACCACCGCACGCCGTGCTCGACCAGCGCCGCGGCCTTACCCTCGGCGAACAGGTCACCGGCCAGTTCGTCGGCGCGCATACCCAGATGATCCAGGTGCAAACGGGCCAGCCGGCCGAGCTTCGAGGTCACCACGACCACCCGCAGGCCGGCCGCGCGGACCGCGTCCAGCGCCTCGACGGCACCGGCGGTCGGCACGGTCGGCGCGATCGCGTACTCCGGGTAGAGCCCGCGATACGCGGTGACGGCCTCCTCGACGTCCTCGGCCGGGAACCAGTGCCGCAGCTCGGCCCGCAACGGCGGGCCGAGCCGGGAGACTGCCAGGTCGGCGTCGACGTGCACGCCCGTGCGTGCGGTGAGCTCGACGTACGCGGCCCGAATACCCGGCCGCGAGTCGATCAAAGTCATATCAAGGTCGAAGCCGACCGCCCCGATCACTGGGCCATCGTGTACTTGTACGTCAGTCGCTCCACCGGCAGCGGGAAGGTCTGGTCGTCGCCGAACGGAGACGGGGCGGCAGGACGGTCGGAGATCAGCTCGGACACGTCGAAGTGGGCCTTGTCGGCGACCTGCTCCTTGTCCCCGCCGCGCTTCTTGGCCTGTGACGCCACGTTCAGTCCTCCTCGCGATAGAGGTCCGGCCACGCCCGGACCCACCACCATCGTCCCATGAACGTTAGCGTTGAAGACGATGGCCACCACATTCGCCGATCAACTCCGGTCGCTGCCCGACGAAGCGCTGGGCGCGCTCATACAGCTGCGCCCCGATCTCGTCGTGCCGGTGCCCGCCGACATCTCGGCCCTCGCCGTACGCGCGCAATCCCGTAACTCGGTCGCCCGCTGTCTGGACTCCCTCGACGAGTTCACCCTGCTGGTCCTCGACGCCGCCCGCCTCAGCCGGGCCGCCGACACCGCCCTGACCTCGGTGGACGCGATTCTTCAGCTGACCACCGAGGTGTCCGCCGACGACGTACGCGTCGCGGTCGACCGGCTCCGCGTCCGCTTCCTGCTGCACGGCCCGCCGGAGGCACTGCAGGTCGTCGGCGCCGTCGACGAGGTCACCTCGCCGTACCCCGCCGGCCTCGGGCGCCCCGCCGACTACCTCGACGTCCAGGCCGCCGTCCTCGTCGCCGACCGGGCCAGGCTGCGCCGTACGGTCCTCGCCGCCCCCGCCGGCGCCCGCGCCGTGCTGGACCGCCTCGCCGCGGGTCCCCCGATCGGGTCACTCAGCCGGGATTCCATGGCCGAGCCGGTGCGCTGGCTCGTCGACCAGCACATCCTGGTCCCGATCTCGGAGGCCGGCCGCGCACCCCGCCCCGACGGCGAACTCGTCGAGCTGCCCCGCGAGGTCGGCATGCTGCTGCGCCGCGACACCGGCCCGCTCGGCTCGCTGCGCCCGTTCCCGCCGATCCCCGAGGCGCCGGTCCGCGATCTCAAGGCGGTCGACTCGGCCGGCACCGGACAGGCCATGGAGGCGGTACGCGCCACCGAGGCGATCCTGGACGCACTCGCCACCGAGTCCGCCCCGGTCCTGCGAGCCGGTGGCCTCGGCGTCCGCGACCTCAAGCGCCTGGCCCGGGCCGCCGGTCTGGACGAGGCGTCGGCCGCGCTGCTCGTCGAGATCACGTACGCCGCCGGCCTCCTCGGCGAGTCCGAGGTCAACGGCAGTCGTGCCGCCGGCAGCACCGCCCAGGACGTCTTCCTGCCCACCGGCGCGTACGACCTGTGGCGCGCGACCAGCGTCGCCCACCGCTGGGCCGTGCTGGCCCGGACCTGGCTCGCGATGACTCGCCAGCCCGGCCTGATCGGCCGTCGCGACGAACGGGACCGCCCGATCAACGCGCTCGCACCGGACGCCGAACGCGGCGGGGCACCACAGGCGCGCCGCGAGGCCCTGGACGTGCTCGCCGACCTGGAGACCGGTGCCGCACCCACCGTCGAGGACCTGCTCGCACTCCTGGCCTGGCAGGCACCCCGCCGGGCCCGGGGACGGGACGGGGCTCACCGGGACGCGTTCAGTGGCGCGGCTCTGCTCGGGCTCACCGGATTGGGTGCGCTCACCTCGTACGCAAGGCTCTTGCTCGTCAGCCCGGAACCGGACGAGGGTGACCCTCTCGGAGTGCATCCGGAGGATGCCCCCGCCGACGCCGTGCGCGCGCTCGACAACCTGATGCCCGTCCCGGTCGACCACTTCCTGGTCCAGGCCGACCTGACCGTGGTGGTCCCCGGCCCGCCGGAACCCGAACTCGGCGCCGAGCTCGACGACATCGCCGAACCCGAGTCGGCCGGCGGCGCCAGCGTCTTCCGCGTCACCCCGGCCAGCCTGCGGCGCGCCCTCGACGTCGGCTACCGCGCGGACGACCTGCACACCCTGTTCCGCCGCCGCTCTCGCACACCCGTGCCGCAGACCCTCACCTACCTGATCGACGACACCGCCCGCAAACACGGCGGCCTGCGCACCGGCTCGGCCGGCTCCTACCTGCGCAGCGACGACGAGGCCCTGCTCACCGAGGTGCTCGCCGACAAACGCGTCAGCGCGGCCGACCTGCGCCGGATCGCACCCACGGTCCTGGTCAGCCCCCGCCCGGTCGCCCGTCTGCTCGGCACGCTGCGCGAGGCGGGCTACGCCCCGGTGGCCGAGGACGTCGGCGGCGCAACGATGCTCACCCGCCCCAAGGCCCGGCGCGCACCGACCCGCACCCCGCGCATCGCCGAACCGGCCGGCCCACCGGTCCTGGCCGGCCCCCGCCTGGCGGGCGTCGTCGAACAACTACGCCGAGGCGACATCGCCACCCGGGCAGCCCGCCGAGCCCCGGTCACGGTCCGCGCGGCCCAGGGCCAGGCGGTGCCGGGCCTGACGGCGGTGCAGCAGCACTCGCAGGCCATGGCGGTGCTCCAGCAGGCGGTCCGCGACAGGGCCAAGGTCTGGGTGGGGTACGTGGACTCGCACGGCGCCACCCTGTCCCGCCTGGTCCGCCCGGTCTCCCTGAGCGCGGGTTACCTCCGAGCCGAGGACGAACGGGGCGAGAGCTTGCACACATTCGCCCTGCACCGCATCACCGCCGCCGTGACAGAGGAGTAGTCACGCATTGGAGGAGTTCGGCATGCCTGCTGACATGATTCGCGACACCGAGTGGGCGCAAGAACTGATCAACGAGGGCCGCACCGAAGGGCTGCGTCACGGCCTTCTCCAGATCCTGCGGCAACGCGGCGTCGACGGCCAGGCAACCAACCTGATCGCAGCGGCACTCCTCACACACGACGAGACCACCGCACTCATCAGGGCCGCTTTCGACGATCTGGAGGCGTTGCTCGCGCTCGCCGAGTGAACCCTTCGACGGCGTGATGCTGGATCGTGCACCCCCGTTTGATGCACGATCCAGCACACCCGTCACGAGCAACACGCTCGAACACCCGGAAATGTTGCACCCGAATTCGTGGCAGACTGGATGGTCGGCTTTTTCGCGGTGCGGAGGGTTACGAGTGAGCGACGGACCACTGATCGTGCAGTCGGACAAGACCCTGCTTCTGGAGGTGGACCACCCCGACGCTCAAGCCTGCCGGATGGCGATCGCGCCGTTCGCCGAGCTGGAGCGCTCGCCGGAGCACGTACACACTTATCGGCTGACCCCGCTGGGCCTGTGGAACTCGCGGGCCGCCGGTCATGACGCCGAGAGCGTCGTCGACGCGCTGATCAAGTTCTCGCGCTATCCGGTGCCGCACGCGCTGCTCGTCGACGTCGCCGAGACGATGGACCGCTACGGGCGGCTGCAGCTTCTCAACGACCCCGTGCACGGCCTGGTCCTGCGCGGTCTCGACAGGATCGTGCTGATCGAGGTGTCGAAGTCGAAGAAGCTGGCCGGCATGCTCGGCTCGCGGATCGACGACGAGACCATCGCGGTGCACGGCTCCGAGCGCGGCCGCCTCAAGCAGGCGCTGCTGAAACTCGGCTGGCCAGCTGAGGACCTGGCCGGTTACGTCGACGGCGAGGCGCACGCGATCGAGCTGGCACAGGACGGCTGGACCCTCAGGTCGTACCAGCAGGAGGCCGTCGACGGCTTCTGGGCGGGCGGCTCGGGTGTCGTCGTGCTCCCCTGCGGCGCCGGCAAGACGCTGGTCGGCGCCGCCGCGATGGCGACCGCCAAGGCCACCACGCTGATCCTGGTGACCAACACCGTCGCCGGCCGTCAGTGGAAGCGCGAACTGATCGCCCGCACCTCGCTGACTGAGGAGGAGATCGGCGAGTACAGCGGCGAGCGCAAGGAGATCCGCCCGGTCACGATCGCGACCTACCAGGTGCTCACGTCACGACGCGGCGGCGCCTTCACCCACCTGGACCTGTTCGGCGCGCGCGACTGGGGTCTGGTGATCTACGACGAGGTGCACCTGCTGCCCGCGCCGATCTTCCGGTTCACCGCGGATCTGCAGGCCCGGCGCCGGCTCGGCCTCACCGCGACGCTGGTGCGCGAGGACGGCCGGGAGGGCGACGTCTTCTCGCTGATCGGCCCGAAGCGCTATGACGCGCCGTGGAAGGACATCGAGGCGCAGGGTTGGATCGCCCCGGCCGAGTGCGTCGAGGTCCGGGTCACCCTGACGGATGAAGAGCGCATGGCGTACGCGGTGACCGACTCCGAGGAGCGCTACCGGGTCGCGGCCACCGCCCGCACCAAGCTTCCCGTGGTGAAGGCCCTCGTCGACAAGCACCCCGGTGAGCAGGTGCTGGTCATCGGCGGCTTCCTCGACCAGTTGCACGAGCTCGGCGAATACCTCGATGCCCCGATCGTGCAGGGTTCGACCACGAACAAGGAGCGGGAGCGCCTGTTCGACGCGTTCCGTGACGGTTCACTTCGGACACTCGTGCTGTCGAAGGTCGGCAACTTCTCGATCGACCTGCCGGAGGCCGCCGTCGCCATTCAGGTGTCCGGCACGTTCGGCTCGCGCCAGGAGGAGGCGCAGCGGCTCGGCCGGGTGTTGCGGCCCAAGGGCGACGGGCGGCAGGCCCATTTCTACACAGTCGTCTCCCGCGACACCATCGACACCGAGTACGCGGCCCACCGCCAACGGTTCCTCGCCGAGCAGGGGTACGCGTACACCATCGTTGACGCCGACGACGTGAACGCTACCTGAGCAGGTAATACGCGACGACCAGCCCGATGATCACGAAACTGGTGATCCGGATCGGCTTGGAGCCGGTCGATTTCTGCTGTCCCGGGGTGCCGAGCGAACCCTTCGCGAAGGTGACGCTCGGGGCCATGTACTCGAGTGCCACCCCGACCTCGGGCACCGTCAGGTCGAGCACGGCACGGCCGGCCCGGCGCGGCAGCACGTACGGCACATACACCTCGAGACGGTGCGCTCCCGGCGCGACCTGAATCCCGTTCCTCCCCCAGTCCGAACCGGGGAACTCGGCACCGTCCACCAAGATCTTGGGGGTGGTCGCCTTGTACAGCCAGCCGTCGACGGGATGCTTCAGCTCGAGAGCGATGAGAGCCATGGGCGAGCACGATACTGCAAGGACAACCTGGTCGCTGCCCGCTCGGCCCGGATCTCCATGAGGTCGCCGAGGATCACCGCTCGGTCCATGACAACGGGCCGGTCGTCGAGTGCGAACGTGATCCGCTCGCTCACGAAAACAGCACTGCCGGCGGGCCGGCCGAGATGCCGTGCGATCTCCGGGCTGAGCAGATCGGGGACGATCCGCTCCGAGGCCCGAACGATGGTCATCCCAGCATCAGCCAGGGTCAAATAAAGCGATTTGTCGGAGAAATCGGAGGAATCGACTAGCCCGGCCGGCACCCAGGACGTCTGGTAAATGACCGCGCGCCCCGCCAACGACCGCAGACGCGAAAGCCGCAGAACAGAAGGAACCCCGAGCACCTCACGAACCGCCGCCGGAGCCACCTCAACCGCACAACCAAGCACCGAAGTGGACACCTCATGCCCCTGCTCCCGCAGGTCGTCCACAAAACTGCGCAGCGTATCCACCCGATAAGCAGCCTGCACCGGCGCCACGAACGTCCCACGCCCCGCCTGCTGCACGATCAGCCCGTCGTCACGCAACTCCTGCAGAGCCTGCCGCAACGTCATCAGCGTCACGCCGTACCTCTGACTGAGCTCTCTCTGCGCGGGCAACGCCTCCCCCGGCCGATACTCGCCCGCCCGGATCTTCCCGGCCAGATCCGCCGCGATCCGCCGATAGGCGGGCACCCGCGCCAGCGACTCAGTCATGCGTCACAGTCTGCCCGATCAACGGCGCCATACCCGGACCGCCGTGACCCGCACGTTGCCCGCCCGGTCATAGGCCCGGAGCTGCACCTTGATCTTCTTGCCGTACTTCCTGGTGTTGACCGAGAACTGGTAGCCGGCCCGGTAGTCACGAGCCACCACCTTCCCGTTGACCAGCAGCTCAACCCGGGCCACGCCGTTACGGTCGCTGGCCGCAGCGCTCACCTTGACGGTGCCCTTGACCTTGGCCCGGTCCTTCGGCGCCTTGGTCACCTTGAGCGCGGGCGGTGTGTTGTCCACGATCACGGTCCGCCGGACCGTGGTGGTGTTCAGATAGTCGTCGTAGAGCACCCAGGTCAGCACGTTGGCGCCCTCACCGACCCGGACCGACCGGCGGTTCTCGGCACCCAGCGGCGCCTCCCACCCGTTCAGCGTCGCCCGGCTGACCCCGTTGGCGTCGGTTGCCCGAACCGCACTGGTGATCGAGTATCCCCGCACCAGAGCGCCGTTCGCCGGCGTCACCCAGGTGACCGCGGGACCGGTCGCGTCGACCCGCACCTGCCGATGCACCGTGGTGACGTTGCCGGTCGGGTCGTACGCCCGAACCTCCACCGGCACCGTCCGGCTGACCCGCCCGAAGTCGTAGTTGATCGACCAACCGGTGCCGCGCAGCGCGCCGTCGATCCACCACTCGACACGGGCGACGTCCGCCTCGTCCGGTGACCACACCGCCAGGACCTGGTGATCCGCGCCGACCGTCTCCCGGATCCAGTTCGGGCCCGCTTCGATGTCCGGGCCGGTCCGGTCGAGCCGGTAGCCGAGATACTCGGTGGCCTGGTTGCCGGCCACGTCCGTCGCCACCACCGTCACCGCGGCGAAGTCACCCGAGTCCGGGGTCTGCCAGCGCAGCTCCCACGGCGCCGCCGTCACCCGGCTCAACTCCGCCCCGGAGGGGTCGGACAGTACGAGCGAGGCCAGGTCGTCAGGGGCATCGACGGGTTTGATCGTGGTGACGCCGCGGGGCAGCACGACATCCTCAGCGGGCGCATACAGGGAGGACGGCGCGGTGTTGTCGACCCGGACCCGAGTGGTGAGTTCGGCGCTGTTGCGCGCGGCGTCGTACACCCGAACCGTGATGTCCGCCTCGCTGCCGTCCGGGACGTCGCCGAGCCATGCCTGCACCGGCCGGGTCACGTAGTCCCGGAAGTAGTGACCCCGGTTCAGCTCGCCGTTGACCAGCACCTCGGCAACGAGCACACCGACGTTGTCGCTGAAGACGGGCTCGAACGTCGGCTGACGCTTGAGCACCTGTCCCTCGGTGAGCCCGGTGCTGGTCAGCACCGGCGGCGTCGTGTCCGGCTCGTCGGCGAAGGCCGGCACCGAATTGATGAGGAGGATCAAGGAAGTCGACAGGGCCGCGACGGCGGCACCCCGGAGAACACCCACGGTGGAACCATACGAGGGTTGATCAAGTGTGTCGATCCGGTACTCGTGGTCCACCCTCGAGCGCCCCCGCCAGCAGATCCCCGTGCTCCTCGACGCGTTCCAGCACCTCACTCGCCCCGAACTGCCGCGCCTCGCTCTCCCCGGTGGCCATCGCCACGACCTCGTCCCACGTCAGCGGCGCCGATGCGGTCGGCTTCTCCCCCGCCCGCAGCGAATACGGCGTCACCGTCGTCTTCGCCGCCGCGTTCTGGCTCCAGTCGATGAAAACCTTGCCCGGCCTGACGGCCTTCGCCATCTTCGCGGTGATCGAGCCGGGGACCAGCGCCGCCAGCTCTTCGGCGATTTTTTTGGCGTACGCGGAAACGCGCTCGGAATCCTGCGAGCCCGCGATCGGGCAGCACAGTTGCATGCCTTTCTTCCCCGACGTCTTCGGGTACGCGTCGATCCCGTCCTCAGCGAGCCGGTCCCGCATCAGGGTCGCCACCGCGCTGCACTCCTTGAGCCCGGCCGGCGCACCCGGGTCCAGGTCGACCACCATGAGATCCGGATCGGACCCGATCCGCCACTGCGGGGTGTGCAGTTCGATCGCCGCCAGGTTGGCGAGCCAGACGAGGGTGGGCAGGTCGTCGACCACCACGAAATCGATCGTCTCGCGGCTCTTGGTCGACCCCGGCACCGGCAGGGTCTCCAAGCGCACCCACTCGGGCGTACCCCCGGGCTTGTTCTTCTCGAAGAAATGCAGGTCGTCGACGCCGTTCGGGTAGCGAATCCGGGTCGCCGGCCGCCCTCGCAGATAGGGCAGCATCACCGGCGCGATCCGCGTGTAGTAGTCGATCAGCTCGCCCTTGGTGAACCCGGCCGCCGGGTACATCAGCTTGTCGAGGTTGGAGATCTCTATCTCGCGGCCGTCGATCCGCGCCACGAATCGGTCACGAGGCATCCTCGGCACACTCCTCGGGCGTCTTGTCGTCGCGTAGCCGCAGAAACCGGGGGAACCGCAGGCGACGGTCCGGTGTCTGGTTGCCGTACCGGATCTCGGCGACCAGCTCCGGTCGTACCCAATGTGCCCCTCGCGAATCCTCGCGCGGCACCGCGCCCGGAGCGAACGGCGAGTCCCCGGTCGCGAGCGGCCCCAGCCGCGCCAGCAGTTCCTTCTCCTTGACCGCGCCGATGCCGCCGCCCACCCGGCCGCGGAACGCGAGCCCGTCCGGCGTCGGCACCCCCACCAGCAGCCCGCCCAGTTTCCGGGCGCCCGGCCGCCATCCGCCGATCACGTAGTCGCCGGTCTGGTCGAACTTCACCTTGACCCAGTCCGCCGACCGCCGCCCCGGCAGGTAGACCGAGTCCGAACGCTTGGCCATCACACCCTCGAGGTGGTTCTCCCGGGCCGCCGCCGCGGTGGCCGCACCGTCGCCGAACGACGGCGGCACCATCCAGCGTGGCCCCGCGAGGCCAAGTTCCTCCAGGCGTTCCCGGCGCGCGAGATACGGCAGGCCCGTGTAGTCCAGCCCGTCCAGGAAGAGCAAATCAAAGATCATGTACGTGACCGGCAGCGCCGCCGCCAGCCGTGCCGCCCGGTTCCGGTCCCGCACGTGCATCCGCTCGGCGAGGGCCGTGAACGACGGCCGCCCCTTCGCGTCGAGGACCACCATCTCGCCGTCAAGCAGCGTGCCCTCGGGAAGGTGCAGGTCAGCGATCTCCGGGTATGCGGTGGTGACGATCGCGCCGGAGCGCGCGAACAGCTCCGGAGACCCACCGGCGAACAGCGCCAGAACCCGGACGCCGTCCCACTTGAACTCGTAGCTCCAGTCCGGTCCCACCGGCAACCCGCCCGCGGTCGCGAGCATCGGGGACAGAGGTGGGCCCGGCACCCGATCACCATAGGCAGAAGCAATCACCTTACGCAGGCGTCTCAGTGATGCCATTCTGATCAGGGGTCCGGACACTCGATCTCGATGAGGAGCCGATCATGCGAGCGATCTGGAAAGGCGCCGTCTCGTTCGGTCTGGTATCGATCGCGGTGAAGCTGTATTCGGCCACCGAGGAGAAGGACATCCGCTTCCACCAGGTGCACCGCACCGACGGCGGCCGCATCAAGTACCAACGGACCTGCTCGGTCGACGGCGAGGTGGTCAGCTACGACGACATCGCCAAGGGGTACGACATCGGCGGCGGCGAGATGGTGATCCTGACCGACGAGGACTTCGCCGATCTCCCGCTGAGCACGTCGCGGGCCATCGACGTGCTGGAGTTCGTCCCGGCCGAGCAGATCGACCCCATCCTGTTCGCGAAGGCGTACTACCTGGAGCCCGAGGGCCAGGCCGCCAAGCCGTACGTGTTGCTGCGCGACGCCCTGCGCGACGCCGACCGGGTGGCCATCGTCAAGATCGCGATCCGCCAGCGGGAGCAACTCGCCACCCTGCGGGTCCGCGACGACGTCCTGGTCCTCAACACGATGATGTGGCCCGACGAGGTACGCACCCCCGACTTCGGCTTCCTCGACGAGGACATCGAGACCCGGCCCGCCGAGCTCGCCATGGCCAGCTCGCTGATCGACTCGATGGCCGGCAGCTTCAAGGCCGACGAGTTCACCGACAACTACCGGGCGGCGCTCCAGGAGGTCATCGACGCGAAGGTCGAGGGCCGTGAGGTGGTCCAGCCGGAGGAGGCCGACGAGGAGCCGGCCGCGGCGATCGACTTGATGGCGGCGCTGAAGGCCTCGGTCGAGCGGGCGCGCAAGGCCAGGGGCGAGGACGCCCCGGCCGCACCCGCGAAGAAGACAGCCGCCGCGAAGAAGGCGACACCGGCGAAGAAGGCCGCCAAGCCCGCTCGTAAATCCGCGTGACTATTGTTTTCCCGTGGCATTGACGTGGGCGGAGTCTTACCTTGGCCGGGTCCGGGCTAGCGTCGGCGACACCGACACGATCTTCTTCGTCGGGGCGCGGACCGTGGTGCTCGACGACCAGAACAGGCTTCTGCTGATCCAGCGCTCCGACAACCACCGCTGGGCCATCCCGGCGGGCGCCATGGAGCTGGGCGAGAGCATGGAGGACTGCGCGATCCGGGAGCTGTGGGAGGAGACCGGGCTGCGGGCCACCTCGCTCACGCCGTACGCGTTCTACACCGCGTACACGTACACGAACGAATACCGTCACACGTACCAGCAGGTGCTGATGACCTTCGTGGTGCACGCCTGGGAGGGTGAGCTGCTCAGGCAGACCGACGAGAGCGTCGACGCCGGCTTCTTCCCGCTGGACGCGCTGCCCGGTCAGCAGTCCTTCATCATCAACGAGGCCCTCGCCGACCTCGCCGAGTTCCAGAGCTCCGGCCGCCTCGTCATGAAGTGATCGAGACGAAAATCGCGGTGCGGGTAAGGGTGGCCTAAGGCAGGATTGCCACCCGTGACACCCCGCAAACGCCGCTTCGCGCTGGATCTGACCCCGCTCCGGACCTCCCGGGACTTCCGGCTCGTCTTCGCCGGCGGCGTGGTGACGGCTTTCGGCTCGTTCATCAGCTACGTCACGATCCCGTTCCAGGTGGCGGCGCTCACCGACGACCCGCTGATGGTCGGCCTGATCGGCGTCTGCGAGCTCGCCCCGCTGCTGATCATGTCGTTCGTCGGCGGCGCGCTCGCCGACTACATCGACCGCCGCATCCTGGTCCGCGCCAGTGAGGCGATGCTCGCCCTGATCTGCGGCCTCCTGTTGATCAACTCGCTCTCCGAGACCCCGCATCTCTGGCTGCTCTACGTCGCGGCCTTCCTCACCGCCGCGGTGGCCGGCCTTCAGCGCCCAGCTCTGGAGGCGATGATCCCGCGCCTGGTGAAGCCGGAGGAGTTGCCCGCCACGATGGCGCTGCAGTCGCTCGGCATGCAGTTCGCGCAGCTCTTCGGCATGCCGCTCGCCGGCATCCTGCTCGCCAGCTTCGACCTCGCCTGGGTGTACGCGTTCGACCTGCTCACCTTCGCCGTCTCGCTGGTCTGCCTGAGCCTGGTCCGCGCGGTCCCGCCGCCGCCGTCCGCCGACCGCCCGTCGCTGAGCAGCGTCGTCACCGGCCTCAGGTACGCGAAGTCCCGCCCCGAACTGCTCGGCACCTACCTGGTCGACATCAACGCGATGTTCTTCGGCATGCCGTCAGCGCTCTACCCGTTCCTGGCCACCAAACTCGGCGGCCCCCAGGTCCTCGGCCTGCTGTACGCCGCACCCGCCGTCGGCTCCCTGCTCGCCACGTTCGGTTCCGGCTGGACCGCGCGCGTGCACCGGCACGGGCTCATGGTCCTGGTCGCCGCCGCGTTCTGGGGCGTCGGCATCATCGGGGTCGGCCTCTCCGGCACCCTCTGGCTGACCCTGTTCTGCCTGGCCTTCGCCGGCGCCGCCGACATGATCTCCGGCATCTTCCGCATGATCATCTGGAACCAGACGATCCCCGACCACCTGCGCGGCCGTCTCGCCGGCATCGAGATGCTCTCGTACACGACCGGCCCCCTGCTCGGCCAGCTCCGCGCCGGCGCGATGGCCCGCACCGGCCTGGGCGTCTCCGGCTCGATCTGGATGGGCGGCGTCCTCTGCGTCGCCGGCACCCTCGCCCTGGCCGCCGCCCTGCCGAAGCTGGTCCGCTACAACGGCAAGGACGGCATGGCCCTGAAGAAGGCCGCCGACGACGACTGGGCCGCCACCGCGGCCCACCGCGCCTGAGGTTTATCTCTTACGAGGCGCGACTCGGAGAGGGCGGTTTCAGCGCCGGAGTCAGCACGAGCGACAGCACCAGCAGCATCCCCACAGCCAGCAGCCCCCGTGACACCGTGACGTGATCCCCCAGGAACCCGATCAACGGCGGCCCGCCCAGGAAGGCGCAGTATCCGATCGACGCCACCACCGCCACCCGAGCCGGTGCCTTCGCCGGCTCGTCAGCCGCGGCGCTCATCCCGACGGGGAACCCGAGCGACGCCCCGAGGCCCCACAGCAGCGCACCGGCGAACGCGATCGGCGTGGCGAATCCGAACACGAACAACCCCAGCCCCACCAGGCTCGTCACGGCGAGAACACGCAGCACCGGTACCCGGCCGTACCGATCCAGCAGGCCCGGCCCGTACCACCGGCCGACCGTCATGGCGGCCAGGAACACCGCGAAGCCGAGCGTCCCCACCGCGGCCGGCGCACCGTAGTCATCGATCAGCGCGACACTGATCCAGTCGATCCCGGCACCCTCGGTGAACGCGAAGGCCAGCACGAACACGCCGATCAGGAGCGTGCGCGGTTCACGCCACGTCGACAGCGCGCGCCCGAAACCCCCACCCGGCTCGGTCGGCTCCGGTGCGTCGTCCGGCAGATAGCTTCCCACCGTCGCCACCACGGCGGCCGCCGCCAGAATCACGCAAACGGTCATGTGCACGGTCACCGAGATACCGAGAGCCACCGCACCCGCTCCGGCCAGCGCCCCCGCAACCGTTCCCACGCTGTACCCGGCGTGGAACCGCGGCATGATCGACCGCTCCAGCCCACGTTCGACGATCGTGCCCTGCACGTTCATCGCCACGTCCCAGGCGCCCGTCGCGAAGCCGTACAGATAGAGACCCACGATCACCGGCAGCACGCCGAACTGGTAGCCGACCGCCACCACGGTCAGCGCCACTCCGAGCAGGACAGCCGTCGCGCCGACCGTGCGCCGGGAGCCGAAACGCCCGACGATATGCCCGGCGAGCGGCAACGAGGTGATCGAGCCGACGGCGATGCTGAGCAGCACCAGCCCCAGCTGGGAGGGTGTCAGGCCGAGTTCGTCGCGGATCTGCGGGATGCGAGCGGCGAAGCTCGCCATGGCCACACCGAGGAATATGAATGAGATGTAGACGGCTCGGGTGGAGGCCCGCAGGTCCGTCGGCACGACTGTGCTCAAGTATCGCCCCGTGAATCGTGAGGAAGGTTCACTGGCGACCGTATCTAAACTTCCCCTGTGCACGAAGACCCTGAGTGGGACGTCGCAGTGATCGGTGCCGGCCCCGCGGGCCTGGCGGCGGCGCACGCGGCGGCTTCGGGCGGTGCGCGGGTCGTCGTTCTGGAGCGCGCCGAGCACCCGCGATACAAGACCTGCGGCGGCGGTCTGCTCGGAATCGCGCTGCGGATAAGTGCCGAGACCCTCGATGTGCCAGCCCGGGACGAGATCAACGCGGTCACGTTCACCCATGACGGGCGGCGGGCTTTCACCCGCCGATCGCCCGGCAAGCCGGTGGTCACCATGGTGCGGCGGTCCGACTTCGATCACGCTTGGCTGCGCGCGGTGGTCCGGGCGGGTGCGACGGTCAGGCAGAGGTGCCTGGTCCGAGCCGTTTCACAGAGCGAGCGTACGGCTACCGTGAGCCTGGCCGACGGGAGCGACTTGACGGCAGGCGTGGTGATCGGCGCTGACGGTTCCGCCGGTGTCAGCACTCGTCACGTCGGTGTCACGTTCGACCAGCAGGATCTCGGTCTCGAGGTGGAACTCGCCGCGACACCGTCCGACCGGTCCCGGTGGCGTGGCCGTCTGCTGCTCGACTGGGGTCCCGTGCCCGGCTCATACGGCTGGCTGTTCCCGAAGGACGACCAGCTCACCGTCGGCGTGATCATGGAGAAGGGCCGGGGCGCCGAGACCCGCCACTACCTGCGTGACCTGGTGTCCCGCCTCGGTCTCACCGACCGGGAGGTGCTGCGGGACTCGGGCCACCTGACCCGCTGCCGCAGTGGCACGGCACCCCTGCGCCGCGGTCGGATCCTCGTCGCCGGCGACGCCGCCGGACTGCTCGAACCCTGGACCCGCGAGGGCATCAGCTACGCCCTGCGCTCCGGGACCTGGGCCGGCACGGTCGCGGCGGCGGGTGGCGACCTGAGTGCGTACGACCGGATGGTCACCGACGGTCTGGCACCCGAGATGGCCGCGGGACAGCGCCTGCTCGGGCTGTTCGGCAGACATCCCGCGCTGGTGCACGCCGCATTCGCCAGCCCGTTCGGCTGGCGCGCGTTCACCGGATTCTGCCGCGGTGAGCTGCCGATGACCCGCGTGCTGGGTCACCGCGCGATGCGGGCCGCGGTGGGCATGCTCGGGGGCCGGCCCGCGGATGCCGGGCCGGCCACCGGTTGAGGTCCTCCGTCGAGGCCTTCAGAAGCGCCGTCGAGGTTTTCAGAAGCCCAGTCGAGGCTTTCAGAAACGCAACTGCCAGGGCGCCCATTGCACCGGCTCGGCGAAACCGCCGCGGCGTGCCTCTCGAGCCCCGGCCGCGGACAACGGCCCCTCGCGGCTCGATTTCACTCCGGTGCCGATCAGCCTGGTCTCGAACCAGGACCCACTCATTCCACGCCTGACGCGTTCCCAGAGCCCGCCCTCGATCAACGCGGCGGCGTGGAGACGAAGCCTTTCCACCAGTTCTCGCGGATCCTCTCCGCAGATGTCACACGCGCAGGCCGGCAGCGATTCGGCCCACCATCGCCCGAGAACCATCCTGATCCCGGGGTCGGTGAAATGGATCGCCAGTGGCGCCGCGGTGGGCATGCGGGGAATGAGCCGGACGGTCCGCACGAGCGCGTCATCGAGCCCGAGCGGCTCCTTGTTCTCTCGCCGCTCCACCAGGTAGTGGTCGGCGAACTCGTCCAGCATGTCGTCGGCCGCCTCATGCAGAAGAGCGAAGCGGTCGATGTCGGTGGCGCGCGCGTAGCCGTCCACCTCTGCAGTATGCCGCGCTCGGCCCGCGACACTCTGCTGCTCCGGCAGAAGCGGAGTCATTCGAAACCGAAGTCTCCGGCCTTGACTCCCGCGACGAACGCGTCCCACTCCTCCTCGGTGAAGGAGAGATGGGCGGATCCGGGGCGCTTGGAATCACGAACGAGGAAGTGGTCTCCGACCCGCGCTACCTCGACACATGCCCCACTCGCACAGTGACCGCTACGACGCCATCGCGGCTCTTCCGTCGGTTTGATCATGGATGCACCTCCCGTGACGGTTCGAGTCCACGGTAAGCGAATGAGCCCAAGGCGCAGGATGAATGAAAACGAAACGACGCCGCTTATCACCTCAAATGTGAGGTATGCGGCGTCCATTAGCGATGAAATACGAATTTTGTGAGTATTTTTTGACCGGCCCGCCCCGCGTCGAAATGGTTTAGCGCAGAGCGGGCTGGCCGACGACTATCAGAAGCGGAACTCACCCGCGGTGACGCCCTCGACGAACGCGTCCCACTCTGCCTTCGTGAAACTGAGTGTCGCGGCCTGAGGGTTCTTCGAGTCGCGAATCAGGTACTGGTCGTCGACCTTGGCAACCTCGACGCAGGTTGACGTTCCGCAACGGCTGCTCTTACGCCATGCGGGCACGTTCATGTCTCCCATTGTGGACCTTCCACGGTTGGTGCCGGACCGGCGAAGACGGCCGCGGCCTTGGTTATCGGGTTTCCCCAGGCGGACGACCGGTCGTACCGCCCTCGAGGAGGTTTTCTATCCGTCGCTGGATGAAGTTGATCGTGTCTTCCTCATTGGCGACCTCTTGCCAGACCTTGTCGTAACGGGCGCGGTGTTTCGCGGTCACTTCTCGGTCTTCGATCATTTCGTCGCTCAGCCCGGTCTCCCGGTAGAGCACTTCACCCTCGCTCAGAGCGAGCAGGTCGAAGCTGGCGTTGTTCGTCACCGGGGCGTCGAGCGAGAACGGCACCATCCGCACCCGGATCGTGCCCGCCTCGGCGCGTGCCTTCAGGTCCTGCAACTGCTCGGCGAACACGGCCGAACCGCCGATGGTCCGCCGCAGCACCGACTCGTCGAGCATGAGCAGCAACTGCACGTCCCTGCCGGCTCGTTCGAGCAGCGCCTGACGCCGGCGCATCCGCGCGTCGATGCGCCGCCGGCGTTGGTCCTCGGTGAGTTCGTCCTCGTATCGGGTCATCAGCGCGGTCGCATACGCGGTCGTCTGGAGTGGACCCGGAATGTAGTAGACCGAGTAGGAACGGATCTCGTCGGCCTCGCTCTCGTACTCGATCAGTTTACGCATCGAGTCGGTGAGTTGATCGCGAAATTCCGACGTCTGATACCACGCCTGTCGCTGCCTGGTGCGCGCGATCCTGGTGTCCGCAAGAAGCGACGCAATGGTCGCTTTGTCCTTTATGCCGAGGTAATTCAAAAGCGGGCGCAGATCGTTCGGGGAGATGCTGACGTCCCCGTTCTCGATCCGGATCACCTTGCTGAGAGACCACTCCATCTCTTCGGCGACCTGGTTTTGGGTGAGGTCGGCTCGCTCTCGCGCCTCACGGAGCGCGAGTCGCACCCGTCGGCGCGCGATCGTAGGCGAGTCGCCCTCAGCCATGAGTCCTTCATCGTCGAAGTCTGTGGTCACCGGCAGTAGCGGCGGTCTTGCTAACTGCTACCTCGCTGTCTGCCAGTTGGCAGGCAGCGAGGTCGCGGACATCTTATTACTGTCCTATCAGAACGAGAGGTGCAAGGGGCGGTTTTGATCGAATAGAGATCTCACCCGAGAGGTCTTCGCAAAATGACCTGGTCAAGCCGCTGCCAGGCCATAACCCCACGAGGTGCGCCGGGTGTCCTCCATGGCTCGCCGCAGTGCTCGGCTCACCTGGTTGAACACTCGCGGCTCGGCCGAAGAGTAGAGCACCACAGCGCTGCCGCGATACTGCGCATGCAGCTCCCAGCGGCCCGGTTCGCGCCAGCTGGCCACTACAGCGGGTGTGGCCAGGGCAAGGAAGGCGATCACGTAGAGAGCGGGATCCGCCAGAAAAGCCCAGCCGGCCGCCGCGGCGAACACCGTAGCCCCGGCCAGAAGCGGGGCGAAGGGCCGGACACGAGCCGGCGCCTGAACCAGGCCGACATTACGCAGATGGTGAATGTTGAATACCAACCGTGCGGAGGTGGTCCGCCAGACGAACTGGTCATCGGTCACCTTGGCGTCGGGTCCGTCATAGTAGGTGCGTGTGCGCATGGCGAACTCCTCTTCGCTTTTCCTTGCGAGGGGGAGAACAGCGGGCCACCATTGGCGCCAGGGACATCCCCGCCTCGCTCGTGTTGCTACGAACGGAGCTTGGAAGCAGGAAGCCGGTTCGGATGCCTGAGCTCTGCGACTTGCTTGGCTTGCGAACTGCATAGCTTGCGACTTGCATAGCTTGCGAACGTGCTAGGTCGTGAAACTTGCCTAGAGGCGGACAACGGCACCCGTTTGCCGCCGGGTGCCGTTGTTAGTCCTTGAAGGGCCCGTTGCCGCGAGCCCTTCGGTTACTGCCCTTCTTGTTGCTCCCTCCAGCTCCACCCTTGTGCTCTATCAGTAGTGAAGCACGCCACCCCGCTCCCCGCCACCATTCAATCTGCCATGTTGCAGACTGCGTACAAGCTCCCCTGGTGGGATGCGGTGTCCGCCTCGGGCACGCGCCGCGGCGTTTCGGCCCCGAACCGATCGGGTAGGCCAAACCCGGATGCCGCGATGAGCCTGTATTTTCGCAGGTGGGAAGGGCGATAGCCGGATGGAGAGCCGATTGATTGTCGCGGGCCAGGCGGTGCAGCCGATATTGGTGATGTTCCCGCTCGGTCTCTTCGCGATGGCCGCAATGTTTGATATGGCCGATTTGCTGGGCGGGCCTAGCATTCTCGGCGCACTGGCCTACTGGAACCTCGTCGCCGGCTTGTTCGCCGGCGTGCTGGCGGCGCTGGCCACCGCCGTTGACGTGGCGTTCGTCCGCCACCCGAGTGCACGCCGTCTCGGCGTGCTGCGCGCCCTCGTCAACATGGGTGTGCTGGTGACCTTCGCGGTCATCCTGATGCTCCGGATGCGCGCGCCGGATCGCGCGATCGGCGGCGGGCTGTTCGCGGTCGAGCTGCTCGCACTCGCCCTGGCCGGATACGGCGCCTGGTTCGGCGGCAAAGTCGCCACCGGCCAAGCTCCGGCGTTTGCTCGCGCTGTTGCCGGGAACCGCAACTAGAGACGGCAGACGCCCGGGGGTATCCGGAAGGAGCACACACGATGACCGCATCGATCAAGGGAAAGCGCGTGGCTTTCCTGGCGACCGACGGCGTGGAGGAGGTCGAGTACACCGAACCGCGCAAGGCTGTCGAGACGGCCGGCGGGACGGCGGAACTCATCTCGATCAAGCCAGGCGACATCCAGGCCGTCAACCACATGGACAAGGCCGGCACGTACAAGGTCGAGCGGCAGGTCAGCGAGGCCGACGCCGCCGACTACGACGCGCTGGTCCTGCCCGGCGGTGTCGCCAACCCCGACTTCCTGCGAGCGGACACCGACGCGGTGCGTTTCGTCCGCGACTTCGTCAACACCGGCAAGCCGGTCGCCGCGATCTGCCACGGCCCATGGACGCTGGTCGAGGCGGGCGTAGTCGACGGCCGGACGCTGACCAGCTGGCCCAGCCTGCGCACCGACCTGGTGAACGCGGGCGCGACCTGGGTCGACGAGCAGGTGTTCGTCGACGGCGGCCTGATCACGAGCCGCAATCCCGACGACCTTCCGGCCTTCTGCGAGGCTCTGGTCGACCAGGTCGCCGCGTAAGCGTCACCCTGTAAGCGGCAAAAGCGTTTCGTCTCTTTCCAGCTGACCGATCGGCCAGGGACCTTCGCTCTGCGGACATTAGTTCGCAGGAGGTCTGGAACCGGACGCCCGGGCGCCGGGAGACTGCGTCTGCGACGCCGGGAAGCGACACGCAAGACGAAGGTCAGGGGCTGACCTCTCGAGGGGGCAAGGGCCAGGAACCACTTCGGGTTCCTGGCCCTTGCGTTTGCCGAACACCGGGCGCCGCTGACCTCGCCCAACGAAAAGCCCGCTGAGCTGCGGAAAACGCCTGCCAAGATCTGACAGCGTTCCGCTATCTCTGCGGACTTCGTGCGGACTGAATGCGGACTACTCGATCTTGAGGTTCGGAGTTCGGCGTGCTCCCGACCAGAGTCAGCGGCACACGGCTCGGCCGTCGAGCGGCATGGTCGCCACCATGCTCCTTCACAGGAACACCGTGCCGCCTGAGGCGCCGTACCGTGGACGGAAGCATCTTCCTATGAACCTGCTGGAGGTGACTTAGTCGATGAGCGTGGGAGTGGTCGAACACGAGGCACCAGACTCGCTGACCCTGCGACTCAACCGCCTCGACGGCCACCACTACGTCGAGGAAGCCGTCGTGAAGACCGGCGCGAGCCTGACCTCCGAGCACCCGTTCCGACTCGAACTCGACACCCGGTCTCTCGTCCGCCGCTGACAGTCATAGCCGCCTGCAGCTCAGCCATCCCACCGACACCACCTATTCGAGGGCAAGCCTCGAAGCGGCGCGGCAGCAACTTCAGCGCGACCACACGCTCGCCTTCCACTTGCCTCAGCCCGCGTTCAAGCGGTGGCGTCAGAACCAGGTCCATGGGCGGACAAGTCGGCACAGCCGTCCCCGCCACCGTGCACGCCGAGGATGCAAGAAGACCTCGATATCCTCCCGTGCGTTGCCAGCAGTCCCCCGGACGTGGGGCCGAGCACGTGCCTGACGAAGCGCCGCGACTACGCGATCCTCGTCAAGTCGGCCGTAAACCCTCGCCACGTGCCCCAGGCAGGTAGCGGCGAGCGCCTGGACCTGGTGGTCTTCATGATCGAGCAGGGCCAAGTAGAGGTCCTGCGCCTCTCTCCAGTCGCCGTCGCCGTACAGCGCGCATCCGACCATGGCGTCCAAGGCACCGGAAATGTCCTCACGGTCCAAGGCCATCCGTACATCGTCCGGCCTTGCGGTCGGAGGGTTATGAAAGGTGCGGTGCTCATGACCCATGGCGACATTTTCGACGATCAGGGCCCGGCTGCGGTATGACCTCCAAGTCAAGCACCGGGGGATCCACCGATGGTGGAGTTCATCGACGTGACGCTGACGCCCTATGTGGACTCGCAGAAGTGCAGGGGGACCGGCAAGTGCCGGGCACGGCTGGCCTGGTCGGTCCGGAGCGGGGCCAACAATCGCCTAGAAGTCATCCCCGCTCCGGCGCTCAACCGCCACCTCAGAAGGAAGGGCTGAGATGCCCAAGTGAGTCGACGCTGCCCGCGTAGCGACACTGACAACCACCGTATGGCGTACCTGCGGCGGCTGCGCGCAAACTCAAGCCGCTGCCCGACACGGTCGACCGGTGCGCATCCTGCACGACCTCAGAGCTCGCGAGCGAATCTCTCGGAACCCCGCTGAGGGCGTCCGGCTGCCTCGGGTATCGAGAGGAACCGGTCTTCCTGGACCACGACCAGGTGGCAGAGCTAGCGGACGCCTGCGAACCATACGGCCCGCTCGTCCGCTTCCTGGCATAAACAGGGTTGCGCTGGGGGCGAGATGTCCGCACTCCGGGTCAGCCGCTTGGACCTGCTCCGGCGCAGGGTAACCGTGGCGGTCGCGTTCAGCGAGGTACGTAGCGAGCTGCTCGCCGTGGCCGCCTGCGCGAACGTGAAGGCCGTTCAGCGCATGCTCGGCCACGCCTCCGCAGCCATGACCCTCGACGTCTACGCGGGCCTCTTCGGCGACGACCTGGACACGGTCGCTACAAGGCTGGATGAGGCGGCCACGGCGCGTAACGCGGACTATTTTGCGGACTGCGGGCTTTCCGAACCCCGTCACAGACCTCACCAAACGAAGAACCCCAGGCCGATGACCTGGGGTTTCTCACAGAGCCGCCTGACGGAATCGAACCGTCGACCTACGCATTACGAGTGCGTCGCTCTAGCCGACTGAGCTAAGGCGGCAACGAGAACCAAGTGTACGGCATCGACCTTTCCGGCTTGGCGGGGGACGCCTGATGTCGTACCTCGTGACTAGTGTGCATGTCGTGACGGAGGATAAGTCGATGGCGATCGCTCCCCATCAGGGTCCGGCCGAGTCCGAGCCGACTGTGCCTGACCGGCCCCGCACTCTCGATCCGCAGGAGCTCGGGTTCACGCCCAAGGCGCCGATCGGCTGGCTTGCTCCATTGCTGCTGCTCAGCACAGGGCTGCGGGCGCTGCTGGCGATCCTGTTCGGTGCCTACCTGGACAAGCGCGAGCTGCAGAACGCGTTGGACGGTGACTTTTTCGATCACTCGGCGACGGCGGACGGCGACATCTGGCTGGATTACGTGGCGGACCTCGGTGACGGGTTCGACGCCACCTATTCGGTGGCGTACCTTCTGGCCCAGTCCGAGCTGGATATCGATGGGGAGAAATTGCCGCGCGGGCGGCTGCTCCTGATGGGTGGCGACCAGGTCTATCCGCTGGCCAGCGGCGACGGCTACGAGAATCGGATGAAGGGCCCGTATCGCGCGGCCTTGCCGGAGGCGCCGGCTGGGGTGCCGCGACCCACGCTTTTCGCTTTGCCGGGAAACCATGATTGGTACGACGGCCTGACGGCTTTCCTACGGCTCTTCGCCCGGCGCAAGGACGGCCACATCGGCGGTTGGCGTACCGAGCAGCGCCGCTCGTATTTCGCGGTGAAGCTTCCGGCGAACTGGTGGCTGTTCGCCGTGGACGAGCAGTTCGGGGCGTACATCGACGACCCTCAGCTGCTCTATTTCGAGAAGGCGGCGCGGGAGGTCGGGCCGGACGACCGGGTCATTCTGATGACGCCGTCGCCGACCTGGGTGAAGGCCGTCGACAAGCCGGAGGCGTACGACGCGGTCGACTACTTCATCCGGACCATCCTGGCACCCACTCAGGCGCACGTGCGTGTTCTGGTCTCCGGTGACCTGCATCATTACGCGCGCTACACCGGCGAGGACCGGGAACTGATCACTTGTGGCGGCGGCGGGGCGTACACGCTGGGGACCCAGGATCTGCCGGACCAGATCATGGTGCCGCCGAAAGAGACGCTGACCAGGAGCCGGAGCCGCAGCAGGCCCTACGATCTGGCGGCCACGTTCCCGAACGCCGAAACCTCCACCAAGCTGGGCTGGGGCGTCTTCCATCGCCTACCGCGCCGCAACGCCGGGTTCGCCACGATGCTCGGAATCATCCAGACGTTGACGATGCTGGCGATGGCCGGCGCGGCCAGTCAGGGCGGGGACATCCAGCGGCTGTTCAGCATTCCGCTCGTACTCATGCTTTTCATCATCATGGCCGCAACGGTTCTCTTCGCGAAGCCACCCGGCGCCGACGCTTTCGCTAAACATTCGCGCCACTGGATCCTCGGCATAGCGCACGGACTGGCCCAGATCGCGCTCGCGGCGGGTGGCACCTGGGTGTGGCTCCAGCTCCCGTTCCGCGACTGGCAGTGGCCCGGACCCCTGGTCGTGGCTGCCGTCGTCTACGGCCCCCTGATCGCCATCGTGTCAACCCAGCTGTGCGCCCTCTACCTGCTCATCTCCGGCCGCTTCGGCGTAAACCTGAACGAGCTGTTCGCCGGCCAGGGCATCGAGGACGCCAAGAGCTTCCTACGAATGCACATCGACGCAGGCGGAACCCTCACCATCCACCCGATCGGCGTCAACAAGGTCTGCAAAAAATGGGAGGCAGACCCAGCAGGAAATTCACAAGCACCTTGGGTACGCCCAGCGGCACCACTGATGGCACACCGAATCGAAAAGCCCATCGTGGTGGCCGGCCCTCGAGCCAAACGCCCCTGACCAGGCCTGAGCACCTTCGCGGCCTGCCATATGACGTGAGCAGCCCACCGCACAAGATCGAAGTAAAGGCGTCCGGAGGTTCAGCGAGAGGCCCCGCCATCCCCCTCGAAGACCGGCAGGTCCAGGCCCCGACTGAGGATCCTCAGCACTTCTACCTATACGTCGCTGTCTTCGGGCCGGAAGGGGGCGAGGAGAGGACCAGGCTCGCCGCGGATCAGCGATCTGGCTGCGTCTTGAGAGCAGGCCCGGGGTACGCCATACGGTGGTTGTCAGTGTTTCGCGGGGGTGGTGTGGGCTAGCTTCGGTGCTCTCAGCTCTGCCTTCGGGTGGTGGTTGAGCGCCGGAGCGGGGATGACTTCTAGGTGGTCGTTGGCCCCGCTCCGGACGTGAGGTGCTCTCTTGTGAGCAGCACAGTTTTAATCTAGTCGCATGACAGGATTGTCGCACGTCAAGAGTGCGGCCCGGCGTCGCGCCATCAAAGCCGCGTCCTCCGATACATCAATGCCTCGCGCTGTGTTGTACCTGCGAATGAGCATGGACAGGACTGGAGCAAATGCTGGTCTAGATGTTGTGACCGAAGACGTTGTTCACACGGCCAGTCGAGTGATCGGTGGGTGTCCTCCGAGGGCTGAGTGGCTGCGTGCAGTGTTGTA
>NZ_JBFAYE010000028.1:0-122093 GCF_040681145.1 Actinoplanes sp. NPDC051861 | reverse complement strand
TACTACAACACTGCACGCAGCCACTCAGCCCTCGGAGGACACCCACCGATCACTCGACTGGCCGTGTGAACAACGTCTTCGGTCACAACAGCTAGGCGGAGAGGCCGGCCTCATTAGAACCGGGTTGGCGACCAAGGCAGACATCAGCGCATTCACGGGTTCAGCTAACTTGCCAAGCGTGAGCGGCGACGATGCCCGACACGCGCGGGCGTCGTCCGGGACCCCAAAACGAACCATGCGGATCGCGGAGGCTCGCGACTTCATCGGGCAGCTCCTCACGACCTGGATCGATTCCCTGCCGTAGTCACCACCAACCGACGCCGTCAGGCTTCGTCTTGCCGCAGGTTCGGCGGCCCAACGATCTCCTTGCTAGCACTTTTGAATCTCGTATCCTCCGCCACGGAGCAGCACAGAGAAGGCCGGACCCATCGGGTCCGGCCTTTTTCAGCAGGTCGGCCGGTACGGCACCTCCGGGATGTAAGCCGCCCACTCCTCCGCCGTGAACCCGCCACCGGCGACGGCGCAGGCCGTCGCGGCCGGGTCGGCGCGCAGCGCGTTCAGCGCCGAGTAATCCCAGGCCACCGCCTTCGTGAAGCCGAAGTTCGTGCCGCTGGTGATCAGCGTGCGCCCGTCCGGATGGAAGTGCAGCGACTTCGATTTGAGGTCGGCGCGGCGCAGGGTGGCGACGCGGACCGGGCCGGTCAGCTCGGCGATGTCCCAGAGCGCCGCCGCGTCGTCCTCGGTGCCGGTCGCGAGGGTACGGCCGTCCGGGGCGAAGGCCACCGACCATACCGGGGCGCCGTTGCCGGTCAGGATGGCCTGGCGGCGGGCCTTGCCGGCGACGTTCCACAGCACCGCCGTCCTGTCCTTGCTGCCGGTAGCCAAGGTGCGCCCGTCGGGGCTGTACGCCAACGCGGTTACAAAATCAGAGTGCCCCTTGAGGGTCTCGACCAGAACCGCGTCCGCCAGGCTCCAGAGCTGGACAGTCCGGTACAGCGCGCTGGCGACGGCGAGGGTCCGGCCGTCAGGGCTGAACGCCATCGCCGTGGCCACGTCGTAGATCGGCAGGTCGGCGTGCTGGACCGGGTGTCGCGGGTCGCTGATGTCCCACATCGTCACGTGGTACTCGCCGTTGCCGACGGCCAGCATGTTTCCGTCCGGGCTCATCGCGAGCGTTCCGCGGAAGGGTCCGCCCGGCAACTTGCCGAGCGGCACCGGCGCCCGCGGGTCGCTGAGATCGGTCAGCGTCACCGATCCGTCCGACCTCCACCCGAGCGCGGCGACGGTGTCCCCGCCGGGGCTGACCGCCACCGCGTCGACGTAGGTGGAGTGGATGCGCATGCTGCCGAGTTCGACCGGGCCGGCCGGTTTCGACATGTCCCACACGGCCGCGGTCCCGTCGGAGTACGCCGTGGTCAGCCGCGCCCCGTCCGAGGTGAGCGCGGACGCGAATCCCTGCCAGTGGTTGCCGTCGGCACGTCCGAGGACCGCCGGTTCGCCGTGCGCCGCGACGGCCCACAGGCTCAGCGTGCCGTTGAATCCGGTGGTGGCCAGGGTCCGTCCGTCCGGGCTGAACGCCGTCGAGATCGCATCACCGCTGTGGTCGTTCAGATCAGCCATGTGTACGGGCGCGTTCGCGGCCATGTCCCAGAGGCGCGCTGTCCCCTCCTTGTCGCCGGTCACGAGCAGCAGCCCGTCGGGGCTGAAATCCCCGGAGCCGGCCCGGCTCGTCACCGTGGTGAACTTCCGCGGCTTCGTCCGGTCGGTGATGTGCCAGACGGAGAGGTTCCCGTCCTGGTCGTTGGTGGTCAGCAGCGGCCGTGTCGGACTGTAGGAGACCCTCCACCATTCGCCGGGCAGCGTGCCGACCTCGACAGGAAGCGTGCGGTCGGTGATGTCCCAGATGGTGCCGGGCTCGCCGGCGGTCACGGCGGTGCGGCTGTCGGGGCTGAACGCGACCGGGCCGTTGACCTCCATGGTCCGGGTGAACAGCAGGCTGGGCCTCGTCCGGTCGGCCATGTCCCAGAGGCTCCAGAACCCGTCGGGGCTGGAAACGCTCAGCGTCTGCCCGTCCGGGCTGTAGGAGAGCCAGCCGGCGTAGGGCAGCGGCAGCGTGTGGGTCTTGACGGGGGCGGCCGGGTCGGAGACGTCGAAGAGAACCGGTTCGAAGTCCCAGCCGCCGACCATGGCGAGCGTCCTGCCGTCCGGGCTGAAGACGGGCTGCCCCACGAAGGTGAAGCCGTCGAGTGGGGCGAGTCGCACCGGGTGCGCCCGGTCGGCCACGCTCCACAGTGCCGCCGTGAAGTCGGAATTGACGACGGCAAGGAGGTCGCCGGGCCCATACGCCACATACAGCACCTCGTCGATGGTGCCCAACCGGCGTGTGGACGTGACGAGGCCGCTGAGTTCGGTGCGGGACTCGGTGCCGGGCTGGATCCGCTCCGCGGCGATCCCCAGTTTGAGAGCCGTCCACGGGTCGTTGCTGATCGTCACCTTGGCCTGGTTGAACAGCCTCCGCCCGATCGTGATCTTCTGCTGTTCGGCGGCGTTCTCCTCCTGGCGGCGGGCCTCCGCGGCAGCGTCCTCGGCCTTGCGCTCGTTCTCACGCGCGATGAACTCCTGCCGGCGAGCCTCCGCCGAGGCCTCCTCGGCCATCCGCTGCTGTTGCCGCGCGATGTGCTTCTGCCGCTCCGCCTCCGCGGCGGCCTCCTCGGCGAGGCGTTGCTGCCGCTCCGCGATGATCCGCTGCCGGGCCGACTCGGCGGCCGACTCCCGCGCCAGCTCACTCTGTTCCCGCGCCAGCGAACTCTGCTCCCGCGCCACCGCCTCCTGCTGCTCGGCCAGCGCCTTCTGCCGCTCGGCGAGCGTTTTCGCCTCGCCCGCCAGCTTCTGCTGCCGGCGCGCGTTGCTCTCCTGCCGCTTCGCGTCGGCCGCCGCCCGCTCGGCCGCGTCCTGCTGTTCCCGTGCGCGTTTCTCCTGCCGCTTCGTCTCCGTGGTGGCGGCCTGCGCCCGAGCCTCCTGGGTGAGGGCGTTCTGCTCCTGTGTGCGAGCGTTCCGCTCCTGTCGCCGGGCCTCGTCCGCGTACCGCTCGGCGTTGTCGCGCTGTTCCGAGGCGACGTCCTGCTGGCGCTGCGCCTCCACCGCCGCGGCGGTGGCCCGGTCGGCGTTGTGCCCCGCCAGCACGCCGGTCCCCGACGCCACCACGGTGAGCAGCGCCAGCGCCGCCATGGACACCCGGCGCAGCCGCCGGGCCCGGCGGTGCTGCCGGAGGTCCTCGCTCTCCAGTTCGTCCTTGCTGACGCCGTGCATGGGCGCGGCCAGCTCCGCGATCGCGTCCCGGAACCGGGTGTCCCGCAGGTTGAGTTGCCGGCCGTCGCGGGCCCAGCGCAGGTCGAGGAAGAGCGGCTCCTCGGAGAACACGCCGCGCAGCGCGTCCGGCGCGGCCGTCGAGTCCGCGGACAGGTCACCGCGTTCCGCGTCCCACCGCCATTCGCCGTCGGTCACCACCGGCAGGATCCGGTCGGCCGGCTTGGTCGCGATCCAGTACTCGATCTCGCGGTTCACCCACGGCGACCGGGCCGCCTCCGGCGACGCGAGCAGCACGAACCACTCGGAGCCGTCCAGCGCCTTCTGGATCGACGACCACAGCCCCGGCGTCACCGACAGGCCGGTCTGGTCCCGGAAGATCCACAATGCGCGGCGCCGATGCCACGGCTTCGCCAGCCGGTGCAACCCGCGCTGCACGGCCGGCGCCAGCCGCCCGTCCGCGGCGTGGCTGTACGAGATGAAGCCGTCAAAAGACATGCACGGACCCCCGTGGTCAGTCATCAATGCCGACCGATTGTCCATGCCGGCGGCCGATCGGCGAAAAAATGACGCCCCGCTGTGAGACCCCTACCCGGCGTCTCGTATTGTTCGGCCTGAAAACAGTGCAGGCGGAGGCCGACTCCCGATCGGAGCCGGCTTTCGTCGTATTCAGCGCCTGATCTTGGCCGCCGACGAGGTCGCGCGGCCGTCGTAGTACCCGGCCTTCTTCGCTACGACCACGACGGTCAGCTTCTTCCCGACCCAGGACTTCTTGAGCTTGATCTTGGATGCGGATGACACGACCTTGCCGTTGACACGCCAGGCGTACCCGAAAGCGGTCGCCTTGGGTGACCATGCACCCACCGAGACCTTGACCGTCCGGCCCGCCTTCGCCGTCCCGATGATCTTTGGCTTCACCGTCGATCGGGGCGCAACGCCATAGCCGACCGTCAGTGATCCGGAGACCGCGACAGTGTCCAAACGGTTCGCGAGCTTGGCGGTGACGATCACCGCGAGGCGCTTTCCGCGGAGTCCGGCGGGGATGGTGTACGACGACCCGACCGCCCCCGGGATCGCGACCCCGTTGGCCGTCCACTGATACGTGTGCGACGAGGTGGACGGACTCCAAGTCCCGGTCAGCGCCCGCACCGAGTACCCCACCCGGGCGGTCCCGGTGATCGACGGCGCCCTGGTCAGGGTCAGCGGCGCGGCGGTGACGGTCAGGACCGCCGGAACCGATCCGGCCACCGTGACGTCCCAGGCGCCGGCGGCGACCCCGGTCACGTCGGCCTGAGCCGTGAGCACGGTCCCGTCCGCTGAAACACCGGTCACCGAGGCCGCAACCGTCACCCCGGCCCTGGTCAGCAGCACAGAATTGGCCGCCGTGAACGGCCCGCCCGCCAACGTGAGGGAGACCGGACCGCTGTTCGGCACGGCCGCCGGCGTGACCGAGGTCAGCGTGACCGGGACCGGCAGGGGCTCGCAGGGCCCGGGTACGCAGTCGAACTCCGCCCGGAACGGGAAGGAGCCGAGCCGCCAGCCCGGCGAGAGCGCCAGGATCGCGGTGCCCGGCTGCGACGACGCCGGCAGGGTGAGTGCGCAGTGCTGCTGGAACGCGTCCGACCACCGGCACCATCCGGCCGTCTGCGCGCTGGTGCCGCCGAGGTCGAAGAGGTACGCACCGGGCAGCTCGGTGCCGCCGGTGATCCGCACCTGGAACTCGGTGCGGGTCCGCACCGGGAGCGCGTAGCAGACACCCGTCCGCTCGGCGTCCAGCGTGCCGCTGACCGGGGCCAGCCGGGTGGGGTCGGCCGCGGTCGGGCACTCGGCCGGAGTCCGTCCCGGTGCGCCGAGGAACCAGGTGTCCAGCAGGTACGACTGCGGAACGGTGATCGTCGACGACCAGACGAAGATCTGATAGCCGCTGGACCCGGTGAGCCGGCACGGCTGCACCTCGGAGCAGGGCACCTCGTTCCCGGCCGCGTCGAAGACCGCGTGCTTCACGGCGCCGCTGTCCCGGACGTTCGCCCAGAACGACTCCGCCGCCGCACCGCTCAGCCGGTAGCACTTGATGTCGTCGGCCGCCGTGATCGAACCGGCCGTCGCCGGGCCGCCCGCCGCGGTCGACACCGGCGTGTCGCAGTCGGCGCCCGCCGGGCTGGAGTCCCTCCGGCCGACCCGGTACTCCGTGCTGGTGGGCCGCCCGACCACCGCGAGCGAGTACGCCTCCCCCGCCCGCAGCCGGCACTTCGCGATCTCCACCTGGAACGACGCCAGGTATCCGCCGCAGATCCCCTCACCGGTGCCGTCGTAGACCGCGGTCCACAGGTTGCCGGCCGTCCTGGCGGCCGGTGCCGCGGCGACGATCTCCGAGGTGGCGTGCGCGTCCGCCGGGATGGCGTAGCAGGTGGCGAACCGCTCCGCCGAGAACGAGGGAGCGGCGGTGGCGCCGAGCGCAAGCGACCCGCACCCGGTGATCTCGTCGGTCCGCTGCACCGTCAGCTGATAGGCGGCGACCGCGTCCAGTGCGTTGACCAGCACCCGGTACGGCGCCGGCCCGGACAGCTCGCACCACTGATGGCAGATGACCGTGCCGTCGGCGTCGACCACGTCGATGTCCAGGTCCTGCTCCAGAGAGGAGTAGGCCGGCATCCAGATCTCCAGCTTCGCGCCGGACGGTGTCGGCAGCTCCAGACAGTCCGTCTGGCCGGCCGCCGCGAGCGAACCGAGGTGCGCCCCGGTGCTCAGACCCTGGTCGGACACAGCGACACAGCTCGCCGGATCGAACGAGGCCGTCTCCGCGGACGCCGGCAGGGCGACCCACACACCGGCCGCGAGCATCAGGCCACTCAGCAGAGCGACCGGCCAGCGCCTCACTTCTTCACCTTGACGGCCTTGGTGGTCGCCCGGCCGTCGAGGTGCCCGGTCCGCTTCGCGATGACGACCAGGGTCAGCTTCTTTCCGGCCCAGGCCTTCTTCAGCTTCAGGGAGCGGGACGTGGCGACGAGTTTGCCGCTGACGCGCCACTCGTACCGGAAAGCGCTCGGCGTGGGTGACCATGCACCCACCGATGGCCGGACCGTCTTGCCCGCCTTGATCGTGCCCAGGATCCTCGGGGCTTTCGTGGCCCGGGGTGTGGCGCCGTAACCGACCGTCGTCGCGGTGGTGGCGGCCGTGTTGCTGCGATGGTTCTGCCGGACACCGGTGACGGTGACCGCGAGCCGCTTGCCGCGCAGCGACGGCGGGATCGTGTAGGACGCGTTCTTCGCGGCGTAGATGGGCGATCCGTCGGCGGTCCACTGGTATTCGAAGTAGTCGGGTGCCGGGCTCCACACACCCCGGTTCACCCGAACCGTGGCGCTGACCGCGACCGTGCCGACGATCGACGGCTTGGTGGCGATCGCCAGCTGCGGTGCCACCACCTGGAGCAGGTACGACCACCGGCCCGCCTCGTTCGGCTTCGCGAAGGAGGTGGCCGTGATGTCGTAGTTGTCCGGCTCGACACCGGTCAGGTCGACCTCGGCGGTGTACCGGTCGCGTTTCGCGGTCACCGACCGCACCACGATCGGCGTCACGTTCTCGCCGTTCCGGCTCAGCCACAGGGTGTCCCGCTCGTGCAGGCCGACGCCGGCGATCTCGATCACCTGCTTGGTTCCGGTGATCAGTTTCATCGGCTCGTTGCCGCCGAGGAGGGCGAAGTTGACGCCACCGCAGAGCAGGGTTGCGCAGTCGGCGACGACCTCGAACGACGTCGGCGACCCGTCCCCGACGAACGCGAGAACGATGTACGAGCCCTGACCGTGTCCCGGCGTGCACGACCAGTCGCCGCCGGAATCGGAGCACGGTGCGATCGACCAGTCCTTGTTGATCACGTACGGCGTGATCCCATCGGTGACCGACAGCCGGAACTCGTTCTGGTAGCCGACCGGGAACGACACGCAGTGGGCCCGGTCGTCGGCGTTCAGCGTTCCGGTCACCGGGCCGAACCCGTACGCCACCGAGTCCGTGATCCGCTCGCAGTCCACCGGGTTCGCGAAGTCACTGCCGACCGCCCAGGTGTCCGCCCGGTACGCAACCGGCTCGGCGGCCGTGACCAGTACCTCGGAGACCGGCATCAGGCAGGGCAGCGAGGGGCACGTGTAGAGCGAGCCACCGGGCAGGGCGTAGCCGACCGTGGCCTCGGTGCCGGGCAGGTCGAACCAGGTGAACGGCTTGACCCGGTAGCAGTGGACCTCACCGGGCAGGATCTCACCGGGCGTGGCCGGGCCGCCGAACGCGGAGGAGACCGGTTCCCGGCAGCTGCCGCTGATCCCGGCGGCCTGGCTGATCCGGTACTTGCCGGCACCGGTCGCCGACCGCACCACGACCATGTGCGCGACGTCGCCGAGCCGGCAGCCGAGCAGCTGATAGGCGGCGGGCGTGGCGTCCTGGCAGACCAGGTTCCCGGAGCGGTCGTAGACGGTGAGCCAGGCGGTGCCGTCCCCCTCGATCCGGTTCAGCGTGAGGATCTCCTGGCTGCCGCCCGCCACTCCGGGGACGTCGAGACAGCTGACGAAATCCGTGGCGGTGAGGTCGACCGTCGACGGCGACGTCATCCGGGCGCACGCGTTCTCGCCGGTCGTGCGCTGCAGCGCGAGCAGGTAGTCACCGGTGGTGCGCGGGTCCTGAACGACCACGATCAGCCGGACCGGACCGGGCGGCATGTCGGGGGCGCAGCCGTACACGCTGGTCACGTCGCAGAACACCGTGCCGGTCTCCTGGACCAACCGCACGAGCGGTGCCGGGCCGGTGGGCGGTGGCATGACCTGGTAACGCCCTGTTGCCTCGGGCAGCGCCAGGCAGTGGACCTCGCCCAGGCTGGTGAAGGTGCCGCGGATCGGTGTGCTGAACCCTTGCGCGTCCACGGCTGTGCAGCCCGGGCCGTTCAGCCTGGTGACGGTCGCGCTGATCTCGTCGATCGGCTCGGTGGCGACCAGGTAGTAGGTGCCCTGCCCGAGGTTGCACCAGACAGTCGCGCAGGCGAGGGTTCGGGGGCCGGCGAACACCGCGGACGCGAGGGTCGCGTTGCCGGCGTCGGACGCCCGGACCAGGTACGACGTGCTCTCGGTGACCGTGAACCACCGGCAGCGGCCCGCACCGAGTTCGCCGGCACCCTGGCCGAAGCCGGTGATCGGCACCTCGGTACAGGTCGCCGGGTCGACCGGCATGGTCGACGGCGGCGGGATGGCCGCGTCCGCTGTCGCGCTCAGAACGGCACCGCCCAGCAGCGCGCTCACCAGGGCGAGGACCCCGGCCGCCCTGGCCACCCAAGATCGATTCACGAACGCGGATCTTGCCAGTAGACCCGATCAAGGGCTAGAGCTGGGCGGCCGCTATCGCGTCATCGATCTCCGGAAAAATCGCGAAATAACGGCCTAGACCGACTGTCTCCAGCAACTGGGCCAGGAACGGGTTCGCGCCGGCGAAACTGAGCCACCCTCCTCGGGCAGCGATCACCTGCTTACTGGTGATGAAGGCGCTAAGCCCGACAGAGTCGCAGAACTTGAGTTCGGTGAGGTCGACGACGATCCGCGGAACCGGCCGCTCCAGCAGCCCGGCGAGTGCGGTGTGCAACTCACCCGAGGTGTCGGCGTCGAGCTCGCCACGCAGGTGAAGCACGGCGACGTCGGATCGGTGATCGGTGACTGTGGCCTGCATGGTGATCAATGGCTTCCTACCCGTCCTATGGGTATTCCACCATAGATCGTCAGCATCCGCGCACATCGGACAGAGCGTGCGTCGCAAACCGGATGGCACAGACACGATCGATATGAGAAAGGCCAACGGACCGGACCCCGTGGAGGGATCCGGTCCGTCAAGAGGCTGGCCGGGTCGGATCAAGCAGTGGGCGGCGCAGCCGAGGGGGGGCTCCTGGCGCTCCTAAAGCTCGCGCCACTGCCAGCGTGGACCGCGCCACGCGTCGGCCAGGATCATCGCTGATGCCCGGCCGGGACACTGTTGTACCTTCGACTTCCCGTCGGGGCCGCCCAATTGGGCTTCGACCTCCCAGGTCTGGCCGTCGGTACGGACGTAGACGTCACGGCGCTGAAGTCGGACGTCCCCATTCCACCAGTGGTTGGTAACTCTCACATGTCAAATCTAGGACAGACATCGACAGATCTGGGTGGGGTGAATCTGCGAAATTTTCTCGCCGCCCGGTCGGAACCACATTGTCTGATCCGGTGGATTTGAGCCGCGTGACTTGCGCGACACCCTACGTCTTTGGGCCGTCCATGATTCACTACACACGGTAGTTCCATGCTCTGACGTGCGACGAAACACCCCCGTTACACGCACGCGTCCTGATCATGGGTAACGACCGAACGGACTAGGCGCCGCTCCGACGCGCGAACGACCCCGTCGAAGGGCACACAGAGTGACGCATGGGACGGAGAAAAACAAGAGAGCCCGGTCACACAGACCGGGCTCTTGATGGCGGTGGCGGCGGGATTTGAACCCGCGGAGGGCGTAAACCCTCACACGCTTTCGAGGTCTGTGAGCCTCTGTCCGCATACGTCCCGTACCGTCCGTGACCTGGTGCTGCTCTCCCCATCGAACACCGGTGACCGACTCTGAACGTCGGCGAACGAGACCAAAACTGAGACCACGTCCGGACGGTCCAGTGATCGACAGCAGTTGATCAACCCGCCTATCGTGATCACATGATCAAGACGCTCGACCGGCTGCGGCGTCACGGCGTGTGGATCAAGGAACGTTATGAGCGCTGGGAAGAACGTCAAGTTGCCCGCAGGTTCTCTGGCTGGTCGGTGCGCCGCCGCCTGTTGGTGTTCGTGCTCGCACCCACCATGTTGATCTGTTGCGGTGGAGTTACTGGGCTTCCGGTTCTGTGGTTGCTTCGGGAGACGGTTGAGGCGGGACGGGGTGCACCGGCACCGGTCGCGGCTGCCGATGAGTACTTGGTGCGGCTGTCGTACGGCGACGAGGACGGCTTGTTGCCGGTGTTGGATGACGAGCAGGATCACCTACTAGAACAGTGGCGCGGCTACCTCGCCGCGATGCGTTCGACCGATCCGGCACCGTTCGGTCTCGACCTCAACATCGTCGATCCTGGGTCGCCGAGCGGTGACCATGCGACTGTGCGCATCGACGTTCAGGCCGTGTGGTGGGACACCGATGGCGGAGGAGCCAGCTACAAAAGCAAGCCTAGGACGTGGGTGATCGAGACCCGCGAGGACGACGGCTGGAGAGTGACGCGGGTTGACGCACCGCCCTGGTGTGGCACCGGCGGATACCTACCCGAGTGCGGCAATAACCCTGCCCCGGCACCGACAGCGACGCCCTCAGACCCGCCGTCGCCCGACCCGTTGCAGCATCCCCGCGAGATGCTCAGGTGCGGTCCGCGTGATCCGTTCCGGGCATGGCACTCATGCCCTCCAACCGGTCCGACTACCACTCCGAGTGCCTAGCTGCGGCCGGAAGCCGCCCGGGGTTGCCTGGACTTCAATCATGGTCCCTTTTCCCCGGCTGGATTGGCTGGACATCTTCGGTGGCGAGGTGAAGGCGGTAGATGGCGTCATCGCCGTTCCCGTCATCGATGGCGGCCAGCTTTAGCCGGTCGGCCGGCACTCGGGTCACGAACCCCGGACCGGTTCCCGTGTCGATCCACACCTCAGCCCATTCGTGGTCCAGCAATCGTGGACCGACCACCAGCCGCTCATACACGTGGAACCACCAGCCCTGTCGGCCCGGACGCTCCCGGCGCGGAGTCACCATGTGTACCGCGACACGTCCGGCACAGTGCGCGGGTCGCATCGCGAGGCCGGTTGGACGACGGCACGTAGAGGTGCGGGCCGTAGTCGACGCGCTCGACGACAACGTACGGAGCGGTATCCGGACCACCGCCAGTGCAGAGGCAGTAGCGGTGACTCGGATTGGTGGTGACGGCCTGGAGGACGGGCAGACTCGGTGCCGAGTGACCGCTGATCTCGGGGCAGGACGAGGTATGGAAGATCGCGCCCGGCGGGTACTCGCGAAGTCTCATGCTGTCCGCCTCGGTTGATGATCGGCAGGAACAGGCCGAGTGCTGCCCAGTAGCAAGCGATGGTTGAGGCGCGCTCTCAACGGTCCGCGCGATTCCGGCTGGACCTCGACCCCGAATGGCTGTCCGGCATCGGGGCACGGCATCACCAAACCGCACACGCATCGGCGGGTCGGGACGACCCGCAGGACTCTCCTTCTTCTGTGACTCACCGATGACCTCCGAACGGTCACCCCTGATCGCGAGAGGGTCCATGCCGGTGATCGGGCGATGTATGCCCAACACCGTTCCCCGTCGCTCAGGCAACCCAGTTGCTCATGAAGTTATGAAGCCGCCCTGCGCCAGATCAACGAGTTTGCTCAAGTTTGCTTGTCACTCAAAGGCTTGACAGGCCCAACAACAGACGCGAACGATCGCAGAAGTCGAGCAAAACCAAGCAACTTTCGATCGGAGGGATCGGAGATGCAGCTAACGTTCCTGGGCAAGGAGACACAGGGCGGCGGGTCGCCGACGTTGTACGCGACGGATCGTGGATCGTTCGTGGTTCAGGGGTGGAGAGTGGCGGGACAGCCGTTGACCACGGTGGAGATCCCGGAGTCTCTGTTGCAGCATCTGCCGTCGAACGTGGCTCTCGACGTAACGCTGAGCCGGACCGGACGGCGCTGGAATGGCGACAGTGGCGAATGCGATACGTTCACGGTCACCGGTGAAGGCTTGGATGATGGTGTGCTCGCACAACTAACCGTTCCGAGTCACGAGGCTTGCATCGAGGTTCGGCGGCGATGGAAGGACGGGTAAAAGGTGCGATTGCTACAGGGTGAAGCCTTTTTCGACATCTTCCGTTTGCTCAATCATTCCGCTTTCCATCTTGAGGTCGAGGATTCGTACAACACCCCGGACGAGTCAGAGCCGTTCCGCAAGTTTCTCAGCGGAGAGCCTGACGATTTCGAGTGGCATAAACCGTGGCTTGATCTGGTTCGAGACGTTACGGGTGCCGGAAAACGAATTGATCGTGTGCGCATTGTCTCGACGCCGCATGTTGACTACACCCGATGGGGTCTGACGGTAGCGCCGCTCAATATCGAAGCAGGAGAGGATATCCGCTGGCTTCCCCGTCGTCTCCTAAATGGTATTGATGTAACCGCTGATGATTTCTGGCTGATCGACGATGAGCGCGTGGTGTTCACCGTATTCACTCCTGACGGGACCTGGTCCGGAGGTGTTGAAACCGTGGACCGCAAAATCGTGAACAGATGCGTTCAGGTCCGCGATGCGCTATGGAAACTCGCCATCCCGCACGCCGATTACACGAGCTAAGTGGTGTTCCTTGGCGACAAGCACTATCCATCAGGCGCGCGAGGCCCTTGGCGTGCGCCTCCGTGACCTTCGGCGAGACGCCGGCCTGACCGGCAGGGGCCTCGCCGCACTTGCCGGTTGGGACAACTCGAAGGTCTCGAAAATCGAGTATGGAAAGCAAGCACCGTCGGAGAGTGACATTCGGGCTTGGTGTCTTGCGTGCGGTGTTCCTGAGCAATGTGAAGACTTGGTCGTTGTTGCGCGAGACATCGAGTCCTCATATGTCGAGTGGCGCCGACGGCTGCGTACCGGAACGCGCGCTCGGCAGGAGAAATCGCAAACTCTTGAAGCCGATACGCAATTTATGCGCTGGTTTGAGCCTGTCCTCGTTCCTGGTCTTCTGCATACCGCCGAATACGCCGCTGCGGTCCTGCGACGGGTCACCGAATTCTATGAGGTGCCGAACGACGTGGACGCGGGTGTTTCTGCCCGGATGGAACGCCAACAAGTGCTTTACCGCCGGGGACACAGCTTTCACTTCGTCATTGCCCAGCAGGCACTGAGGACGGCCGTCGGGAACATCGATGTGATGGCGGGTCAACTTGATCGGCTCATGTCAGTCATGTCTATGGGACGAGTGCGGTTAGGAATAATCCCCGATTCGGCACCGTACGTTGTGCCATCGAATCAGTTCATCATGTTTGACGATCGCCTGGTCCATGTAGAGGCTGTCTCCGCCGAACTTACGATAACGCAACCGCGTGAGATCGCACTGTATGCGCGCGCCTTTAGCGCCCTCGCTGGACAAGCCGCATACGGCGATAAGGCGCGCGGCCTCATCCTGGACGAACTCCGCCGCTTGCAAGCATAAGGCCCTCCTGTCGCACGGGAGGGCCTTACTTGATACAGATCAGAATTCTTTGGGTTCCTTGGCGGCCGGTCCGACATCGACGTTGTGCAGGTCGTGATTTAGGTCGAATTGCTTTTTGCTTTGGAACTGCAATCCCGCGGCTTTAACGGCCTTGACTCGCTGAAGGGCAAGTCGTCGACAGTTCTCGCTAAGGTGGCGAGTTGCCGCCGAGCGTGTGATCTGGTTCGGGTGCTGGCGGTAAAGCCAGGTGACGCCCTCGACGTTGTACCCCTCGGTAATCTCGGACAGCGCCGCAAACATGGCGATGTCTTCGTCACCAGGCAGACCCACCCATCCGCCGATAGCGCGGAGAGCGACCGCACGCAGCATGAGACCGGCACAGTGGATCGGCCAGTTACCCCCGTGGCTCTCGGCCCACCGGTTGACCGACCCGGCCGGGACGATCCCGTATGGCAGCGCGGATTCCCACTCGACACGGTTTCCGTCTGGCATGAGGTCATCGGCTTGACCAACGGCCCAGTGGATCTCTTGCTCCTGGAACGGTGGAATCAGTGCCAGCAGTGCCCCCGGCAAGAGGACGTCGTCGGAGTCCAGGACCTGGACGAGGTCACCGGTTGCGCGCGCTAGACCGAGGTTGCGCGTAGCCGCGATCCCGAGCTGGACGCCGTTCGCCTCATAGCGGGCACATGAGACGTCGGCAAAGTGATGGCTGAGCGAGGGATCCTTGCCGTCCTCCTGGACGATCCATTCCAGCACCCATCCTTCCGGAAGTTCCTGCGCCTGGACGCTGGCAATGGTTTCCGCGAGATACGCAGCGCTCGGCGCGTACGCCGCTGTAATGATCGTTACCGTAGGCACGGCATGGCCTTTCTGGGTCGGAAGTGAAGGCTGTTAGGCCGTCCATCGGGTGAGTTGGTGGGTATAGCGGATGGCGGTCCGATCCCCTGGGTAGGTGGAGTCGGCAACCTCGACCACCCGGCCGCTGATGTCGATCGAGAGGCTGCGGAGGCACAGGAGGGGAACGCCCTGATCCATGCCCCAATCCTGGCGTTGGCGTGTCGTCGGCTGCATCGCGACGATCGAGTTCTCTAGTCGGTCGATCTCGATTCCGACGGTGTAGAGCTGGTGCCAGTGACCGCCCGGCCATGGTTCGTTCGCGGCGTCTAGAAGCGCCTCGTTGCTCTCGATGAGTGACACCGGGATGTAAGACACGCTGGAGAGAATGAGCCGCCCCGTTTGCTTCTCAACCGTTCGGTAGATGCGCCGGAGCAGCTCGGTTCGCGGTTCGATCCCGAACGTCCGGGCTAGGTCGTCGTCGGCCGGCACTCGGAAGTATTCGGCCGTGAACGACGTCTGATCGATCGGCATCCCCAGGGAAAGTTCCACGGCCCCGGTCTCGGCACGCTCCGCTTCGGAGCGGAGCGCTAGATCCTTCTGGGTCTGCGCCGACTCCGGAGTGATCGAGATGAGCAGGTCTTTTCGCTCGGGAGGGATCCTGACCCGCGCCGGAGCGCCCCGACTGACAGTGATGCGCCCCTCACCTCGAAGGATCGCAAGAGCGTCCCTCACTGGCCCGTCAGAGCACTTCCACTGAGCCTGAAGCTCGCGGACGGACGGCAACGAAGCTCCGGCCGGGTACTCGCCGGAATCGATCCGCGCCCGTAGGTCATCGGCGATCTGGTCATGGATCGCCACGGTTCCGAGAGTCCGATCGGCAGTCATACCCGCAGGTTACCAGCATCTTTGGTACTTCGGTACCGAAGTGCTTGCGCTCCGGCCACTTATACCCATAGTCTGGCACCACTTCGGGACTTCGGTACCGAAGTACCGAGCTACTCGGGTTGGGTTCGCCTGTGTCCACAGGAAGGCCGGCCGTGAGCTGTTCTCTGAGAACTGCATAGAACCGAGGCCTGCCTCAGTAGACGCCCCGCCGTGACCCCCTGGAGGAGAGCGAGCGTCGGGAAAGGGTGGCGCTCGGTTGCTCTCCGAATCCGCTGGTCGGCGCGGCATTGACGTCTCTTTGTGCTGCCGCGCCGACTCTTCTTCCGGAGGAATCCTCCATGAGTTCTTACGACTTCGACATCGAGCCGACCGCTGCCGACCTGGCGGCGATCGAGGCCGAAGAGCCCCTGATCGACGCCGAATTGGCGTGGTTGGAGGCCGAGATCGCTCTGATGAACGCGATCGAGCGCGGCAGGGCGAGCGAGTTGGACGTGCGGCGTCTGCGCCGTGCCGAGCAGGCGGTGATCCGAGAGACGTTCGCCCACGTCGCTCGGCTGACCCGCTCCCCCAGTCCGCGTCGCGCGGCCTGATCGCCCCGCTACCTGCTCTGAGAGGACAAGCCATTGACTACCGCGACCGCGACCCGCAGCGCCTACCCGCGAACGGTCGATGAACTGATCCCGCACGCTAGGGAACTGGCCGAGCAGCTTGGCGAGACGCCGAGCCGCAACAAGCTCATGAAGACCCTGCACGTCGGCAAGGACAAGGCAAACGCGCTCCTCGTCGCGCTCGCCCCGACCCCGGCCGCGCCCGCGTCGACCACTCCTGAACCGGTCGAGGCCGCGACAGCCGAGCCGGTCATCGAGCCCGCGCCGGATCCGGCCGACTTCATCGCCATCGACGAGGAGATGGCCCGGCTGCTCGATCCGTCCCTGCGACCCGCCAAGCCGGTCGAGCCGGGGGCGGCCGACCCGGTCGTCGAGCCCGCGCCGAAGCGGCGCCGCCCGATCGTCTGGCCGGTCCTGATCCTGTGCCTCCCCGCGTTCGTCGCGATCTGGGGCGGCTGGGTCGAGATGGGCAGGCTGACCGGCTTCGGCATGGTCACGCTGCTGCCCGGCATCTCCGAGTTCCAACTCAACACGGCGATCACGCTGCCCATCGGCGTGGAGACCTACGCCGCGTACGCGCTGTACGTGTGGCTGTCCGGCATGGTCGCTGGCACGGCGCTCAAGTTCGCCAAGTGGTCGGCGCTCGCGTCACTGGGGCTCGGCGCGCTCGGCCAGGTGGCCTATCACCTGATGGCCGCCGCCGGGTGGGACTCGGCCCCGTGGCCGATCACCGCCGCCGTCTCCTGCATCCCGGTCGCCGTGCTCGGCATGGGCGCCGGTCTCGCGCACCTGATGCACCGCTCGCACTGACTCCGCCCGGCGGCACGGCCCACAGCCTGCAAGCACGTGCCGTGCCGCCGGTCTCCCCATCCGCTGCAAGAACCTCAGAGGAGAAGTCCAGTATGGCCGCCCGCAAGACCTCACCGCCTCAAGCCAACGTCGAGATCACCTTCTCGGCGTGCGGCCACTCCGCGAAGTTCCCGACCGGCGCGAAGACCACCGCCCCCGCGCGGTGTCCGCACGGCTGCGACCCGCTCCGTCCCCAGCACCGCCGGGGCCGGTGACTGCCATGAGAAAAAAAGACGATCAATGCATTAGCCGAGGTCACCTACCTCGCAGACCCAGGTTCGACCTCCGGAGTGGAGGACCGTTCCTGACGCTGCATCGCATCGGCCTTTCGTCGGCCGCAGCCCTCAACCTGTTCGCCGCGCTCGTGGATCCCGGTCCGGGGCGCACCCTGCCCGCTGTCGGCCTCGCGGCTGCTGCTGGCTTCACCTTCGGCCTCAAGGGGGACCGTCAGTGACCGACAACCCGACACCCAACGCTGACGGATTCGACTGGACCGCCGCCGAGCACGACCTGGCGGACCGGCCCGACGCCGACGTGATGGACCTGGACTCAGCCCGTGCGCGCAAGTCCGCGGCGGTATCGGGTGACACCCACTATGCGGTAACTCTCGATGACGAGCCGAGCCCCGGCGGTGCGCTGGTGGACCCGCCCCCGGCAGGGTCCGGCAGCCGGATACCGATCGTGCCGGTCGGCTGGAACACCTGGCCCAACATCAAGCACAGCGCGAAGCAGGCCGCCGCGCTCGCCGCGTACCGGATCGGCTTCCACGCGTTGCGCTCACCCTGGTATGCGCTGCTCGCGTCGTTCTGGTCGATAGTCGGCCTGTTCCGGCTGCTCGGCCGCCAGATCAAGTGGTGGTGGGTGACGGAGCAGTACGGGCTGCGCCAGGCCGCCGCCGACGGCAACGACCCGGCGATGTGGCTCAAGCTGCACCGTGAGGTCAAGGCCACCCGCTTGTGGCGCGGCATCGTGCTGCTCGCCGGACTGCTCACCGCCGTGATCGGCGGCCCGGTCCTCTACGCGACCGCACCGACCTGGGCACTACTGCTGGTCGGCGCCGGACTGGTGGCGTTCCTCGCCCACGTCGGCCGCCCCGAGGACCGGCCGATCATCACCCCGGCCACGGTGGCCGGCCGATTCCGCCGGATCGACCCGGACATCATCCTCCGGGCCTACTACGCCGCCGGGCTCGGACACCCTGACAAGCCGCGCCAGCAGATCGCGTTCGGGTCGACCATGGCCCGCGATGCCGCCAACACCGGCTCTCAGGTCACCATCGATCTGCCATACGGCAAGACCTTCGACGACGTGGTCAAGGCCAAGGGCGCGATCGCGTCCGGGCTGGACGTGTCGATCAATCAGGTCTACATCACCCGCGATCCGAGTTCGCACCGGCGGCACGTGCTGTTCGTCGCCGACCGCGACCCGCTCGCCATCCCGGCCGGGCGGACCCCGCTGCTCGACTGCAAGCCCCGCGACATCTGGCAGCCTGCCCCGTTCGGCAAGGATGAACGGGACCGCAACGTCGGGCTGCTGATGATGTGGATCAGCGTGCTGGTCGGCGCTCAGCCGCGTAAGGGCAAGACGTTCGCCACCCGGCTGCTGGCCTTGTACGCCGCGCTCGACCCGTACACGGTGCTGTTGCTGGCCGACGGGAAGATGTCGGCGGACTGGGACAAGTTCCGGCTCATCGCGCACCGGTTCGTCTGCGGTGTGGTCCCGAACAGCCGCGACAACGACCCGATCGAGCACCTGCTGGAGATGCTGCGTGAGGTCAAGAAGCACATCGAGGACGTCAACGACTTCCTCGCCTCACTGCCCACATCGGAATGCCCCGAGGGCAAGCTGACCCGCGAACTGTCCCGCAAGTACCCGCTGCTGCGGGTGTGGGTGCTGGTCATGGAGGAGTTCCAAACCTACTTCGAGACCGACGATCAGGACATCAACAAAGAGATCGCCGGGCTGTTGTCGTTCATCATGGCCGTTGGCCCGTCCGCCGGGGTGATCATCCTGTCGTCGTCGCAGAAGCCGTCCGGCGTCGGTGCCGGGGACGTCGGCCGGTTGTTCAACCGCTACCGCGACAACCACGGCGTGCGGTTCGCGCTGCGCTGCGGTAACCGGATCGTCAGCGAGGCGGTACTCGGCGGCGACGCCTACACCGAAGGATTCGACGCGTCCGCGCTGCCCAACGGCAGCAACTACCGGGGTGTCGGCATCCTCTACGGCCACAGCGACGACACCGCCACCGTGCGGACCTACCTCGCCGATCACGAGGACGCCGAACGGATCCTCACCGCCGCCCGCAAGCACCGTGAGGCGGCCGGAACGCTCACCGGCGACGCCGCCGGGGAGAAGGTCGCCCGCGAACTGCGGGACAGCCTCGCCGATGTCCGGTCGGTGTTCCTGCCCGGTGAGAACGGCCTGCACTGGGCTGTGATCGCCGAGCGGCTCGCCGACAGGCTGCCCGAGCACTACGCCGACGCGACCGCCGACGCTGTCTCTGCACTGCTCCGCGAGCATGTACCGAGCGTGAGCGTCAAGGTCAAAGGGGTCGTCAACCGTGGCTGCCGAGTGGCCGACATCGACACCGCGATCGGCCGCCGCAAGAGCGCCTGAGCGGTAGCGGATCTTCCGCTACCGGTAGCGCAACCGCTACCCCTACCCGCTACCGGCCTGGTCAGCACATACACCGGCCGGTAGCGGGTAGCGGCGGCACCCCTCCCCCCAGCGAAAACCGCCCTGGAGGCACTTTCATGCCCTTCATCACCGCTACCGCTACCTCCGATAACGGCGCCTACGCCGTCCTGATCGGACTGCTTTTCATCACCCTCCTGCTGGTCACGCTCGGTTACGCGCTCGGCTGCTGGCTCTGGCCGTTCGGCGCGTGCCGCAAGTGCCACGGCTCGGGCAAGCGCCGCTCACCGTTCGGCCGCGCGTTCGGCCTGTGCCGCCGCTGCGGCGGCGACGGCCGACGACTGCGCATCGGCCGTCGCGTGATCAACGCACTCCGCGAGATCCACTCCAAAGCCGACCACTGACCGCGCCGGGAAGGACCGAACCGTGAGGCTGCTCGACCGCATCACCGACCGCATCCACGCCCCGCACGACGCCGCCGCCCGCGCCGCCGGGCTCACCGTTGTCCGGCTGCCCGGCGGCCGACGCCAGATCAGTCACCCCGACCTACCCGAACTGCTAGAGGCTCGCCGCCGCCGAGTCATCACACACGGCCCCGACATCACTGACCGGATGCTGCTCGACCCCGCCACCCGCGCCGCCCTCCACGCGACGGCCCGCCGAATGGCCACGGCACGACCGACCGTCAAGCACGCGGCCTGATGAACCGGCCCGCCGCGTGCGGGCACTGGATCGGTGGCGAGCGCCGCTACTGCCTCGCCACCGACCAGGTACGCCCCCACCTGCCCGGACCCCGCTGTCCCACACACACCCCGGCCGCGCTGCTGGGCGCGCCCGAAGCACCGTCCGTCTCGAATCTCCGGGAGCCGACCATGCCCGACCCTGCCCCGACGCTGACCGCCGCGCTCGCGCTGGCCGCCGACGGCTACCCCGTGTTCCTGCTCGGCCGGTCTAAGCGGCCGGTCGCCAACTGCCCGCAATGCCCGAAAGCCGAACTCGACCCGCACCACGATCCGGAAACCTGCGACCACCTGACCTGCCACGGCTTCTACGCCGCGACCCGCGACCCGCAACGGATCACCGCCATGCACACAGCCGTTCCGGGCGGACTCCTCGCCATCCGCACCGGCCGCGTGTGCAACCTGGCCGTCATCGACATCGACCCGCGCAACGGCGGCGACATCGACCGCGACCTGATGCCGCCGACCCGCGCGGTCCGCACCGGCTCGGACGGCTGGCACCTGTACTACCGCCATCCCGGCGGCACCCTGGGTGCCAAGCTCCGCGGTTGCCCCGGCGTCGACATCAAGGCCGATGGCGGCTACGTCGTCGCGCCCCCGTCGATCCACCCCGGCACCCGCCGCCCGTACCGCTGGCTCAGCGACCGGGCCGTCATTGAGATGCCCCCGCCGCTGGTCAGCGCGTGCCGGCCAACCGAGGCACCCACGGCCGCGAGCCCCAACACCACCGCCATCCCGCTCGACCGGGGAGGGGGCATCTCATCACCGGCCGCGCTGCTCGCCGCGCACCTGGCCGCCGTCACCAGCGCTCCGGAAGGCCGCCGCCGCAACACCCTGTACGGCGCTGCACGAGGAGTGGCACGCATGGTTGCCGCCGGAGCCATCACCCCGGCCGACGCTCACACCGCGCTCTACCAAGCCGGTCGAGCAGCTGGACAGACCGACCGTGACACCCGCGCCGCCATCGACGGCGGCTTCCGTGCCGAAGCCATCCCCACGGAAGGGATTGCCGCATGACCGACCGCAACAAAACCGCCGACATGGTGCTTGCCCTGGTACATGCCCTCACCGCCTGCGGTCGCAGTTCGATCACCCGCAGCAAACTCGCCGAGACGATCGCCGCCGTCGCCGACTTCCGAGGGGAGACCTTCCACCCGGACGGGTTCCGCGCCCTTCTTGACCGGATGGACCTGGACGACGAGATCGAGATCTTCGGCTACCCGGAGCGGATCACCATTGGCCGGAAGTGCGCCGGATGGGAGCAGGCATGACCATGCCGCATCGGATCATCGAAGGAACCGCGATCCTCAACCGGCTTCACGCCGCACTGACCAAGTACGTCGTGCTCCCGTCGCCGGAAGCGATCGACGCAGTGGTGTTGTGGATCGCTGCCAGTCACGCCGTTCCCGCATGGGCATACGCGCCCCGGCTGGTGATCCGCGCGCCAGAGAAGCGATGCGGCAAGTCACGGTTGCTCGACATCGTGGAAGGCACCTGTCATGACCCGCTGATCACCGTCAACGCCTCCCCGGCCGCCGTCTACCGGTCGATCGGCACCGACAACCCGCCGACCATCCTGCTCGACGAAGCCGACACGATCTTCGGCGGCAAACAGGCCGAAGCCAACGAGGACCTACGCGGGTTGCTCAACGCCGGTCACCAGCGCAATCGGCCCACGATCCGCTACGACAGCAACACCAAACGGATCGAGAAAATCGCCACGTTCGCCATGGCCGCGCTCGCCGGAATCGGCCAGATGCCCGACACCATCGAGGACCGGGCCGTAGTGATCCGGATGCGTCGCCGAGCGCAAGGCGAGAAGGTCGCGCCCTACCGCCAGCGGCGCGACGGGCCAGGTCTGCGGCAAATCGCCAATGATCTCAATCAGTGGATACGCGGTCACCTCGCCACCCTGGAACGTGCCGAGCCGACCATGCCGCTTGAAGACCGCGCCGCCGACACCTGGGAACCGTTGATCGCCGTCGCCGACCTGGCCGGAGGTGACTGGCCTGACCGTGGCCGACGCGCCGCCGAGACACTGACCGCCGAACGCGACGGACACACCGTCACCTCCGACCGCATCCGGCTCCTGGCCGACTGCCGCACCGCGTTCGGCCAGCACGACGCGATTCCGACCGCCGTCCTGCTCGACCGGCTCAAAGCCGATCCCGAAGCACCCTGGATCGACTACGGCGGCACCGGATTGACGGCGATGAAGCTGGGCGCTTTGCTCCGCGAGTACGACATCACGTCAGGCAACATTCGCTTCAGCACGGGGCAGGCCAAGGGCTACCAGCGCGCCGATTTCATCGACGCGTGGCAGCGCTACTGCCCCGATCCGACGGCGGGTGATCCGTCCCAGCCGTCCCGGTCGTCCCCGCCCAGCTCAGACGCGGGACGGCTCGCCAAGGTGGTACGGCTCAAGCCGTCCCAACCCACCCTTGATGACGAGATGCCCCCGCCGCCGGCCGACGCTTCCGGGACGGCTTGAGCCGTCCCGCCACGCAAGCCGTCCCAGCCCTGACCTGCAAGGGGACGGCCGGGACGGCTGGGACGGCTTACCCGCCGGGCCACTCGGACAGCCAAGCGATCATCGTTCAACCCGGCCCGCTGAGAGCCCACAGAAACGCGTTCCCATGGGTTAACCCTCGGACGCCATAGATCGTGCCTCTACGGCGCTCTCAGCGGGCCGCCGTACGGCCTTCAGCGCCGACCCATCGGGAACCCACGGCAGATGGCACATCGCCTCCGATCGGCTCGTCACGACGCCGTCGGCTACCCGCACGCACCCCTCAGCACAACTCACGGGGAGACGTCTTGCAGCACATGGACGCCACGCCTTTTGTTTTGACCATCGAACAGGCCGCCCGGCGACTCGGAATCGGCCGAACGCTCATGTACGCACTCGTTTCCAGCGGAGAAATTGAATCTGTCACGATCGGCCGACTCCGCCGAATTCCCGCCGAATGTCTCACCGAATACGTCAGCCGTCTTCGCAAACAGAACACCCAACTACCGACCGCCGCCTGAAAGGGACCAGAGAATGGTGAAACACGAATCCGACGGAGAGGCGAAGCGCCGAGCGAACGGCGAATCCTCGATCTATAAAGGGGCCGACGGCCGATGGCACGGTCGCGTCACGGTGGGCACCAAGGACGACGGCACGCCAGACCGACGGCACGTCACCGGGAAGACCGAAGCCATAGTCAAGGCGAAGGTCAAGCGCCTGGAGAAGGAGCGCGACAACGGCACCCTCCGGAAGGCCGGCGAAAGTTGGACGGTGGCGAAGTGGCTCACGCATTGGCTTGAGAACATCGCCACCCCGCCGAACGTCCGCGACAACACGGCGGCTGGCTACCGCGTCGCGGTGAACGTGCACCTGATTCCCGGCATCGGCGCTCACCGGCTGGAGAAGCTCACACCCGAGCACATCGAGAAGTTGACCCGCAAGATGCAGGCGAACGGCAGCAAGCCCGCGACCGCACACCAGGCGTTCCGCACGCTGCGGACGGCCCTCAACGAGGCAACGCGGCGGGGGCATCTCGGCCGTAACCCTGCGAGCCTCGCCAAAGCTCCGCGACTCGATGACGAGGAAGTAGAACCGTATTCGGTTCAGGAAGCACAACGGCTGCTGATGGCGGCGGCCGAGTTGCCGCGCAACGGTGTCCGGTGGGCACTCGCGCTCGCACTCGGCCTACGTCAGGGAGAAGCACTCGGCCTGAAATGGGCCGATGTGGACCTTACCGAGGGAACGTTGTTCGTTCGGCGTTCTCGACTCCGGCCGCGCTGGCGACACGGATGCAAGGAACCATGCGGCCGGAAATTCGGTGGCTATTGCCCGGAACGGCAACCGATTCGGGTTGAAGCAGCCGAGACGAAATCGCGCGCGGGTCGTCGTCGCATTGGCCTTCCCGACCAACTCGTTTCGCTGCTGAAGCAGCATCGGGAGGATCAGAAAGCTGAACGTGAGAAGGCCGCGCAGTTGTGGAATGAAGGCAATTGGGTTTTCTCCACTCCGACCGGTGGACCGCTCAACCCTCGCACGGACTACGACGAGTGGAAGCGGCTGTTGAAGTGCGCCGGGTTGCGTGATGGGCGGCTGCACGACGCGCGGCACACCGCCGCAACCGTGCTGCTGATCTTGGAGGTTGCTGAACGCGCCGTGATGGGCATCATGGGATGGTCCAACTCCGCCATGGCGAAGCGCTACCAACACATCACCGAGCAGGTGCGGCGCGACGTGGCGGTGCGGGTCGGCGGCCTACTCTGGCACACCCGATCAGAGCAACCCGATTGAGGCATAGAGCGAAGTTGTTCACACATCTCTTGACGGGAATGCCTTGATGGCAAGGTACGGGCACCCCTAGTGTAGGAAAGACGACTTACCCGAACGCGCGTACGGTTTTCCGTGACGCTGGGCGGGTTCGCGTCGTTTAACGACAGAGCCCGCGAGGTCCGAGCTGATGCCAACATCTCGGAACCCGCGGGCCTGTTCGTTCGCCGTACTACGTCAGGTCGACGACCGTCGCCCCGGCACTGCCACCCCTCATGAGGTTCGCCACGTAGAGGGCGTCCGCCTTCGCCTGGTAGGTCTCGCTGGTCATCAAGACCGCGTTGTTACCGACAGAGACGGCACGGCAGTAGTACGGCTGGTAGGGACTAGTACCCCTACGAACTTCGTACCGGATCACGTCCGGTACCTCCTATTCACTTGTCCCGCCCCCCGGAAGCGCAACACACGCCCGCGGGACTGGAAGGCACTTTAGCAGCACCGCAAGGGTCAAACGATGTTCAGCGACCCTCCACTTCGTACGTGTGTCTAGCGTCACCCGACACCGGGGCTACGGCTGTGACCAGCGCCAACGGCAAGTTTGTTTACAGTCCGAGTCGGAGCAAATCGACGCGCTTCCGCCGGTTCGGGGACCTACTGAGACCAGAAATGAGACCACACGAGAAAACGCCCGGTGACTCACTCGGAGTCGCCGGGCGTTTACCCTGCTAGATGGCGGTGGCGGCGGGATTTGAACCCGCGGAGGGCGTAAACCCTCACACGCTTTCGAGGCGTGCTCCTTAGGCCACTCGGACACACCACCGGGAAGTACGTTACCGGACGCGCGAGGACGCCTACCACCGGGTTACCCATAACCCGGCACCACCGTCCTGAACTGGCAAGATCGGCGGCATGGACAAGCGAGACGGAGAGCTGGCATGAGCGTGCACATCGGTGGCAAGCCGGGCGACATCGCCGAGCGGGTGCTGCTGCCCGGCGACCCGATGCGGGCGAAGTGGATCGCCGAGACGTTCCTGGAGGACGCGGTCTGTTACACCGAGGTCCGCGGGATGCTGGGCTTCACCGGCACCTGGAAGGGCGAGCGGGTCTCGGTGCAGGGCTCCGGCATGGGCATGCCGTCGGCCTCGATCTACACCCACGAGCTGATCAACGAGTACAACGTCAAGTCCGTGATCCGGATCGGCTCCTGCGGCGCCCTGGCCATGGACCTGAACCTGGGCGACGTGGTGGCCGCGATCGGTTCCGCCACCGACTCCAACATGAACCGCGCCCGCTTCGACGGCCTGATCGACTACGCGCCGGTCGCCGACTTCGGCCTGCTGCGCACCGCGGTCGACGTGGCCGAGGCCCATGGCGTACCGATCCGGGTCGGCCCGATCCTGGCCGCCGACGCCTTCTACACCGACCGGCCCGACCTCTACGACTCGCTGGCCGACTACGGCGTACTCGCGGTCGAGATGGAGTCGGCCGCCATCTACACGATCGCCGCCCGCTACGGCGCCAAGGCCCTGACGATCCTCACGGTCAGCGATCACATCAAGCGCGGCGAGGCCATGGACTCGGCGCAGCGCGAGCGGGGCTTCAGCAACATGGCGCGCATCGGCCTGGACACGGCGATCGCCTAGCTGAGCGCATCGGCATCAGCCCACTTCACGCGCCCCCACCCCGCAACATTGCGTGTGGAGTTGGGGTGCGGAGCGGGGCCGAACTCCACACGCCGGGTTGGGGCGGGCACGGACATTGCGTGTGGAGTTGGGGTGCGGAGCGGGGCCGTACTCCACACGCCGGGTTGGGGCGGGCACGGACATTGCGTGTGGAGTTGGGGTGCGGAGGGGGGCCGTACTCCACACGGAAGGGGGTTAGCGGAAGAAGGTGCGGAGGAGTTGGGCGCACTCGGTCTCGAGGACGCCGGAGTAGACCTCGGGGCGGTGGTTGAGGCGGCGGTCGCGTACCACGTCCCAGAGTGAGCCGACCGCGCCGGTCTTGGGCTCCCAGGCTCCGAAGACCACGGTTGCCACCCGGGCCAGCACGATCGCGCCGGCGCACATCGTGCACGGCTCCAGGGTGACCACCAGCGTGCACCCGTCCAGCCGCCAGGTGCCGAGCTCGGCCGCGGCCCGGCGCAGCGCCAGGATCTCGGCGTGCCCGGTGGGGTCGCCGGAGAGTTCCCGCTCGTTGCCGGCCGCCGCCAGTTCGGTGCCGTCCGGCCCGAGCAGGACCGCGCCCACCGGGACGTCGTCGGGCGAGGCGGATGCGACGGCGAGAGCCCGCCGCATCCACTCCTCGTGCCGTGCGCGACGGTTCACGCCTCGCGCAGCTCCTCCATCTCGTCGCCGCAGCCGATCCGCTGGCAGATCTCGGCCGTGACGTCGGACGGCAGCATGCCCTCCATCCCGCAGAGGGCGAGCAGCCGCTGTGAGGGCACACCCAGGTCACCGAGCAGCTCGGCGTCACCGACCGGATCGGCGTCCGGCTCGGCGGCGGTGCCCTCCTCGTCGTCCTGGGCGGCCAGGTCGTCGAGCCCGAGCGCCGGTGCCTCCACCTCGCCGAGCAGCACCGATCCGATCCGGGACTCGTCGGCGAACCCCGAGTCCGAACCGAAGACCCGCAGATCCTCGCCCTCGTCGAGCCGCAGGATCGCAAGGTACTCGTCGTCGCTCTCGACGAACAGCAGCGCGAGGTCGGAGTCCGGCTCGGCATCGCGGAGCGCGTCCACCACCTCGTCGATGTCGGCTAGGCCCGAAAGGTCCAGCTCCGTCGCCGTCCATCCGGATTTGGCCCGGGCGACGGCGGCAGCGAAAATCGACACGATTCCCCCAACGCGACTTTTATCTCTCAGCGCCTGACGGTAGCGGGTAGTACGGCGGGTGCATCGCGCCACGCCTGAACAACGGGTATTCCGCCGCGCGAGCAGGCGATCGGCGTGAGCCTGCTCAGTTACCCGGACGGCGCCGGGTGGCGATCAGCTCACGCAGCCGTATGCCGCGCAGGCGCTGCGACGGGTCGGTCTCGCGTGCGGATTTCGCATGGGCGAGAGCCGCCAGCAACTCCAGACGGCGACGGCAGCGATCGGGGTCGAGCCGTTGCGGCGAGGGGGCCATGATGCCGAGCGTGCCGAGCCGTACGACGTTCGTCAAGGGTCGATGGACACTTCGGCAGAGCCACTCCCGACGGCTACCGAAGCGGTACGCCAGGTGTCCGTAAGAGCTGGTCAAAGTCGGACAATCACCACAGCGGGAAGTCGTAGGTCTCGATCCAGCGGAGCGCTGTGAAGCCGAGCGCGACGGAGAGGCCGAGACCGCTCGCGACGGCGACGCCGACGGCCACCCCGCGGTCGCCGAGGAGCGTGAGGACGCCGGCGACGAGCCAGGCGCTGACCGCGGCCAGGATCGTCCACCACGCGTACGACGCGAGGTCGCGGCCGAGGCTGCCGAACAGAATGAACCAGAGGGTGGTGGCGGACAGGCCGCTCAGCACCGGCAGGGACGCAACGGGGTACGGCTCGCGGTAGACCGGCCGTGACGGCAGCACCGCGAACGACGGCTCCGGCGGGTGAGCGGGCGGAAGGTAACCGGGCGGCGGCGCGGGCCAGGAACCCTGCCGGTCAACCATCGCGCGTCCCCCTCGAAACCCGTCGGCCCCTTCCCTTGCAGCGTAGCCACCGTAACCGCCCGCGCGGCCGTCGATGCGGGCCTGCGCCGATCGCGAGCTTCTGTCAGGATGTCGCGGTGCGTTTTCTCCGTACCCTCTCGGGTCTGACGATCGCGGCGGTCTGCCTGGCCGGCTGTGGTGACACCGGCGGGTCCTCGGCAGCCTCCACCCCGCAGTTCGTGGAGCCCGCGGGGGCCACCGCGTCGTCCGAGGCCACGACCGCCGCACCGGAGCTGTCGACCGAGGCGGTGCCGGACCCCGGAGCGGCGGCCGCCAAGCCCAAGCCCACGCCGACGAAGCCGGGCAAGCCGTCGACCGTGCCGAAAGCGGTGAAGTACGCCTTCCCGGTCGACGCCTCGAACGTCGACTGGCACACCACGCACGCGAAATACCCGGCGACCGACATCTTCGTGAACTGCGGTCAGCGCTTCGTCGCCACCACGGCCGGTGTGGTGCTCGAGGTGAGCCTCACGGACGAGTACGTGAAGGGCAGGCCGGACGGCCCGCTCAACGGCGGCCTCTCGGTATCGATCCTCGGCGACGACGGCGTGCGCTACTACGGGTCGCACCTGAGCAAGGTGCAGACCGGCATCAAGCCCGGTGTCCGCGTCAAGGCCGGTCAGCTGCTCGGGAAGACCGGCAAGACCGGTAACGCCAACAACGTCTGCCACCTGCACTACGGCATCTCACCGCCGTGCGCGAAGACCGGCGACTGGCAGGTGCGGCGTGGCGTGATCTGGCCCGCGACCTACCTGAAGTCGTGGCGCGCCGGAGGTTCGAAGAGCCCGGTCTCCGAGGTCAAGTCCTGGAAGGCCAAGAACAACTGCAAGGCCTAGAGTCGTGCCCGTGAGAACGGCTGTTATCGGACTTGGCCTGATCGGCGGCTCGCTGTTGCGGGCTCTCGCAAGAGCGGGACACGACGTCGTCGGCTTCGACGCCGACCCGCCGACCCGGGAGCTGGCCCGTGCGGCCGGTCACCGGGTCGCCGATTCCGTCTCGGCGGCTGTCGAGGGGGCCGACGTGACGGCTCTGGCCGTACCCTTGCCGGTCCTGCCGCAAGTCCTCACCGACCTTGCCGGACAAAACGGCCTGGTCACCGACGTCACCTCGGTCAAAGGCCCGGTGCGTGAGCTGATCGCCGCGCATGGCGTGCGCGGGTTCGTCGGCGGCCATCCGATGGCGGGCAAGGAGACCTCGGGGTTCGCCGCGTCCGATCCGGATCTCTTCGCCGGCTGCGCGTGGGTCCTCTGCCTGGAGCCGCACGAGACCGACCTGGGCGACTGGCTCACGCTGGCCGGGCTCTTCACCGTGCTGGGCGCCCGCGTCGTCCCGGTCACCTCGGCCGAGCACGACACAGCGGTCGCCCGGATCAGTCACGTGCCGCACCTGTTCGCCTCCGCCCTCGCCGCACAGCTGGCGGGAGATCCGCTGTCCGCCGCGCTCGCCGCGGGATCCTTCCGGGACGGCACCCGCGTGGCCGCGTCCCGCGCCGAGCTGACCGCCGCGATGTGCGGTGGCAACGCCGGCGCGGTACACCGGGAGCTCCGCCGCCTGATCGGTGACCTGGAGGAGTTCGCGGATCGGCTGGAGTCGCCGGACCCGGTCGCGGCGCTCGTCCCGCCCCTGGCAGCCGCCGGTGACCTGCGCCGCGCGTGGCCGCCGGCCCCCGGCGAGCCGGAGACGATCAAGGCCGAGGTCGACCCGCTGCTGGAGCTCGGACGGTCCGGCGGATGGGTGACGGCGGTGCACGACGGCGAAGTTGTCGCATTGCGGCCAGAAAGTGGCCGCAAGCTCTCCTAACGTGAGGGGTGACGAAGACACCCACCGAAGGAGTTCGGATGCCCGGCCAGGTCGCACCCATCGCCGACGAGCAGTCGGGTCTGCTCGCCTACCTCGCCCAGATGCGTCACGTGCTGAAGCTGACGGCGTACGGGCTCACCCCGGACCAGCTGCGTGCCACACCGAGCGCCAGCGCGCTGAGCGTGGGCGGGGTGATCAAACACGTCGCGTCCACCGAGGACAGCTGGTTGGCGATCGTGCGCGGTGAGGAGCGGCCGGTCGACTACCAGGCGTACGAGGACAACTTCCGGCTCGCCGACGGGGAGAGCATCGACGACGTGTTCGCCCGCTACGACCGGATCGCCGAGGAGACCGAGAAGACGGTCACCGGCCTCGCGAACCTCGACCACCCGGTGCCGATCGACCACTCGGTGCCGTGGAACCCGAAGGACCACGACTTCTGGTCGCTGCGCTGGGTGCTGCTGCACCTGATCCAGGAGACCGCGCGGCACACCGGGCAGGCGGACGTCATCCGGGAGTCGGTGGACGGCGCCACGGCGTACCCGTTGATGGCCGCCGCGGAGGGCTGGCCGGACACGCCGTGGCTCCAGGCCTGGAAGCCCGCCGTCTAGGGAGTCTCGCCGCGGTCGACGCGGATCACCCGCCGGTCCGTGACGATCGCGGTGACCAGGTCGAACGGGGTGATGTCGAAGGCCGGGTTCACCGCGTCGCCGTACGCGGTGATCTCGGCCGCCCCGCGGTCCTCGATCTCCACCCGGTCGCCCGACGGGGTGTCCAGGTCGACCGTGGACTCCGGCGCCACCACGAGGAACGGGATGCCGGCCCGCCGCGCGCCGAGCGCGTGCGAGTACGTGCCGATCTTGTTGATCACGTCGCCGTTCGCGCAGATCCGGTCGGCACCGAGGATCACCGCGTCCACCTCGCCGCGAGCCATCAGGAACGGGCCGGCCGAGTCGACCGCCACCCGGTGCTCGATCCCCCACTGGGCCAGCTCCCAGGAGGTCAGCCGGGCGCCCTGCAGCAGCGGCCGGGTCTCGCTGGCGATCACGCCGGCCAGCCGGTCACGGCGGTGCAGTTCGCCGACCACGCCCAGGGCCGTACCGATGGTCACCGTGGCGAGCCCGCCGGTGTTGCAGTGGGTGAGCAGCCGCGGGCGGGCGCCGCACAGCTCGACGACCAGGTCGGCGCCGAGAGCGGCCATCGCCTGCGACGCCACGATCTCCTCGTCGCGGATCGCGAACGCCTCGGTGAGCACCGCCTCCGGACCGTGCGGCAGCAGGTGGGCGGCCCGTTGCGCGCCGCGGGCCAGGTTCACCGCCGTCGGGCGAGCGCTTTCTATCTTGCGTACGGCGAGATCGAGCGCCGCCGGATCATCGATGTGCACGCGGGCCGCCAGCGCCACCCCGAACGCGCCCGCCACGCCGAGTGCGGGGGCGCCGCGTACGGCCAGCGACTGTATCGCCGCGACCAGCTCGCCCACCGTGTGCAGCCGCAGGACGCGCAGCTCGCCCGGCAGGGCCGTCTGATCGATGATCTCGACGGCCCCGTTGACCCAGTCGATCGTCCGCATCAGCGATTCGCCCGCTCGTTGATCCGTTTGAGGATCGACTCGAGGGTGTCGCGGCTCTTGCCGATCGTGTCGCTCGACCAGCGCTCCTTCAGCGTGACCGTGGACCCGTCGTGCAGGTTCAGCTCGGCGTTGATCGGCACCGCCTTGAGGATCCGCGCAGCCGCCATGTCCTCGTACGCCACGAACCGGTAGTGGTGCGCCAGCACAGCCGGGTCGTTCGCCGCGAGCAGCTGGCCGATCCGCTTCTCACCCTCGCCGGTGTCCTTCGGCGCGGGCACGAAGACCAGGCCGCGGTCGAGCAGGATGACGTCGCTCTCCTGGTCGTCGACCTTCACGTTGGCGAGCGCACCGATCACGTCCGAGCCCTGCGCGCCGGCCCTGGTCTCGATCACCCGGGCCGCCTCCACCTGGACGCCGAGCAGGGAGAGCTGTTCGCGGGCCCGGTCCAGCGTCTCCGGCGCCACGGCCAGCTTCGCGATCTCGGTGAAGTCGACCGTGTCGCCGTGGCGGCCGATCAGCTTCGCCGGCTCGGACCAGGAGTGCCGCCAGGTGACGGCGCCGGATCGTACGGCGGCCAGCGTGATCAGGTCGTCCATCGGGTCGGCGAAGGCCAGGGGCGCCTCGTACCGGCTGCGGTCCGGGTAGAACTCGCCGGCCAGCTCGGCCAGCCGTCCCGCGGCGACCAGCTGGAACACCTCGGCGAGACCGGCCTCGCCGACCCCGAGCAGCCGGGCCACCGAGCGGAACACCCGGTCGGCGCGGCGCTGCTGCACCGCGATCAGCGACGCGGCGGTGAAGTCCGCCCAGGGCAGCACGGTCCGGGACCCGAAGTTGACCACCGCGGCCTGCAGTTCGAGGCCGGCGCCGTCCAGCCGCGGCAGCAGGACCGAGGCCGGCCGCTGGTCCAGCGGGTGCGACACCGGCGGAAGCGCGCGCATCGCGGCGATCCGGTCGCCGGTCGCCGGGTGGGTGTCCCAGCGCGAGGTCTCCTCGTCCGGCTCCTGCTCGCGCAGCTCGGCCAGCTCGGCGGTGCGAGCGGTGTACAGCTCGCGGAAGCCGCCGAAGATGTCGTCCGGCGCGTACCCGATCTCCCAGCCGTACGCGACGTAGCGTCCGAAGTAGAAGTTCCAGGCGGTGTCGACGACCGGGATCTCACGCATCGCGCTGACCGCCGCCTCGACACCGGCCACGCGGACCGAGACCTGGTCGGCCTCGAACTCCTGTCGCCGCGTGACGGCGTTGCTGACCAGCAGGTACAGCCGGCCGTACCCCTTGAAGACCCAGCCGAAGACGTTCCACTTGCCGACCCGGCTGAGCGTCTCGTGCATGGCCACCCGCCCCCGGTACGCCACCGCGGAGAGCCGGGTGTGCGAGCCGGAGTAGTGACCCAGCTCGTGAGCGATCACCGAGCGCATCTGGTCGACGGTGAACGTCTGCAGCAGCGGCATGCCGAGGTAGAGCCGACGGCGGCCGCTCACCAGGCCGAGCAGCTGGGTGTCCTCGCTGACCGCAGCGTTGACCTCGGGGACGAGCCGGATCTCGTCGGGCGCCCGGGTGCCGGCCGCCACCGCCATCTCGCCGACCGTCCGCCACAGTTCGGGCGCCTGCTGCGGGGTGAGCCGCAGGCCCTCCGGCTCACCCGGCTTGGCCCGGATGGCGCGCCAGAGACCGGCCACCACCGCGCCGACCGCGACCAGCAGCACCCAGCTCAGCTTCGCCGCGCCGGCGCCGTTCAGGTGCGTCCAGATCTCGTAGAGCAGGAACCCGACGACCGCCAGTTGCACCAGGCCGAGCACGTAGAACCCGACCAGCATGGCGACCGAGACGGCCGCCCGCAGGGCAGTTGACATGGCCGTTTTCCCTCCCCGTTCCTCCCCGCCCGGCCGGGCGGCCGTCGGAAGATACCGACTTCGATATCGGCCCGGCAAGAAGGCACCTAGGCTGATCACATGGCTTCGAGTCGTGACCCGGTCGCCGATCTGCGGCGTATCGCCTTTCTGCTGGAACGGGCGAACGAGGCGACCTATCGGGTGAAGGCGTTCCGGTCGGCGGCGACGGCCGTGTCCCAGACACCGCACGAGGAACTCGTCTCCCGCGCCGAGGCCGGCACCCTGGCGAAACTCTCCGGCGTGGGCGAGGTGACCGCGCGCTGCGTCACCGAGTCGCTCGCCGGTGAGGAACCGGTCTACCTGCGGCGGTTGACCAGCACCGAGGGCACAGACCTGCCGTCGGCGGCGGCCGACCTGCGCGCCGCGCTGCGCGGTGACTGCCACGTCCACTCCGACTGGTCCGACGGCGGGTCGCCGATCGAGGAGATGGCGCTGGCTGCCGCCGACCTCGGCCACGAGTACTTCGTGCTCACCGACCACTCGCCCCGGCTCACCGTGGCCCGCGGCCTCACCGCCTCCCGGCTGCGCCGCCAGCTCGACCACGTGGCCCGGCTGAACGAGGCGTTGCCGGAGGGCTTCCGGATCCTCACCGGCATCGAGGTCGACATCCTGGAGGACGGCTCACTGGACCAGGAGGACGAGCTGCTGGCCCGGCTCGACGTGGTGGTCGGCTCGGTGCACAGCAAACTGCGCGACGAGTCGCCGCGGATGACCCGGCGGATGGTCACCGCGATCGCCAACCCGCACCTCGACATCCTGGGGCACATGACCGGCCGCAAGGTGGCCGCGGCCGGGGCCGGCGACGCCGCGCACTCCCGTGTGCGCACCCGTCCGCCGAGCACGTTCGACCTGGACCGAGTGATCGCCGCCTGCCTGGAGCACGACAAGGCCATCGAGATCAACTCACGGCCGGACCGGCTGGACCCGCCGAAGCGGATGCTCACCGTCGCGGTCGAGGCCGGCTGCCGGTTCAGCATCGACACCGACGCGCACGCACCCGGCCAGCTGGACTGGCTCGACTTCGGCTGTGGACGGGCGGCGCTGTGCGGCGTCCCGGCGGACCGTGTGGTCAACACCTGGACCGCCGACCGGCTGCTCGAATGGACCGGCTCGCACGGCTGAAATCAGGCAGCTCGTTGCCCGTTCCGTCCCGTAGTGTCGGCGAGGTGGGACGAATTGACGAACTCGCCAACCGATACGTCGATGAGTGGGCCGAGCTCAACCCGACCGGCGCGACCGCCGTCGGTATAGCCGGCCATGACGACAAGACGGACGACCTCTCGCCGGACGGCTTCGCCGCGCAGGCCGAGTTGCTCCGCCGCACCATCAACGACCTCGACGTGATCGAGCCGGAGCACGAGTCCGGACACGTCGCCAAGGAGGCGATGCTGGAGCGGCTCGGCCTGGAGCTGGCCCGGCTGGACGCGGGCTACACGGCCACCGAGGTGAACGTGATCTCCAGCGGCCTGCATGGCCTGCGGATGGTCTTCGACGTCATGCCCTCCGAGGGCGAGGAGGCGGTGGCCAACATCGCCGCCCGCCTCAACGCGATGCCCACCGCCCTCGATCAGTACAGGCGGACGCTGCTGGAGGGTGCCCGCGACGGGCAGGTCAGCGCGCGGGCGCAGCTGCTCGCGGTCGCCGAGCAGTGCGACGCCTGGACCGACCCGGCACGGGACGACTTCTTCGGCGGCCTGGTCGGCCGGTTGCAGGCCTCCGGGGCGCTCGCCACCGAGCTGCGGCGCGGCGCCGACGCGGCGACCGCCGCCACGGCCGCGTTCGGTGTCTTCCTGCGCGACGAGCTGGCACCGCTCGGCCGGGAGAAGGAGGCCGCCGGGCTGGAGCGGTACGCACTCGCCTCTCAGTACTTCCTCGGCGCCAAGATCGACCAGTTGGAGACGTACCACTGGGGGTTCGACGAGCTCGACCGCCTGGAGCGGGAGATGCGCGCCGTCTCGGCGGTCATCGCCGGATCGGGCGCGACGGTCGACGAGGCGGTCGCGACGCTCGACGCGGATCCGGCTCGCAACATCGGCAGCAAGGAGGCGTTCCGGGACTGGATGCAGGCGCTCTCCGACCGGGCGATCAGCGAGCTGAACGGCACCCACTTCGACATCGAGCCGCCGGCCCAGAAGCTGGAGTGCTGCCTCACCCCGACCAGCGACGGCAGCATCTACTACACCGGGCCGAGCGAGGACTTCTCCCGCCCGGGGCGGATGTGGTGGGCGGTGCCGGAGGGACAGGACGTCTTCTCCACCTGGCGCGAGGTGACCACCGTCTATCACGAGGGCGTGCCGGGCCATCACCTGCAGGTCAGCCAGACCCTGCTGCGCGCGGACACCCTCAACCGGTGGCAGCGGCTGCTCTGCTGGTGCTCCGGGCACGGCGAGGGCTGGGCCCTGTACGCCGAGCGCCTGATGGACGAGCTCGGCTACCTGACCGATCCGGGTGACCGGCTCGGCATGCTGGACGCGCAGGCGCTCCGCGCGGTCCGGGTGATCGTCGACATCGGCATGCACCTCGAGCTGGAAATCCCCCGGGACAACCCGTTCGGCTTCCACCCCGGCGAGCGGTGGACACCGGAGCTGGGCTGGGAGTTCCTGCGGGCGCACACCCGGCAGCCGGAGGAGGTGCTCCGCTTCGAATGGAAGCGGTACCTGGGGTGGCCGGGGCAGGCGCCCTCGTACAAGGTCGGCGAGCGCATCTGGATGCGGGCGCGGGACGAGGCAAAGATCCGAAAAGGTAGTGATTTCGACCTCAAAAGCTTCCACCGAGCGGCTCTCGATCTCGGCTCCTTGGGCCTTGATCCGCTTCGGAAAGCACTAACCAGGATTTGAGTCATTCGGCCTCTCCGTGCCGAAAACGGGACGGAGAGGCCCGCTATTCCGTATTTGATTCACTACTTAGAGTAATATGCTGCCTCTACGCAATTGCGTGACCACTTTCCGCAATGGCGAGTTGCCCAGACGTAACAAATCCGAAGTAGATCTCATATTCACGTCCCGCCCACGGTCCGGATACGATCCTCCGCGGCACTCGACACTCACACCCGACACCGGCGTGGGCTGGGCTTAGCCACGGCCCACGCGGACGTACAGCCGAGTCGGCAGTGCCGCGTATCCCCCGATCAGCCGAGAGAACTCTGACCCTTGGAAAGGGGTTTTCTGAGGTTTTCTCGGATAGATTGACCCGGATCGGTGCGCCCGCATGGCTACTGTCCGTAGCCCCCCAATGGCCCATCGCGTGTGCATGGCGGAGGACTAAAGCAATGTCAGTCTCGGTGAACAGCCGGCGAACCCGTTTACGCTCCGCCATCGCGGTGGTGCTGACGGTCCTCGTCGTGCTCCCGACGGCAGTCCTGTTCCTGCGTGTCCTTGACGACAACTCGGAACACCGGAGCAACACGGAGCTGGAGCGGGTGGGCGTCGAGTATCTCGGTGCCCTCAGCCCACTGGTCAGCGCGCTCGCCGAGTACCAGGCCGCCCACCTGCAGGGCGTCGCGGCGGAGCCGGCCTCGGTGACCGCCGCGGTCGCCCGCGTGCAGGACGCCGACGGCCGCCTCGGTGAGGAACTCGGCACCACCACGCGGTGGACCGGCCTGCGCGAGAAGATCGCCGGCCTCACCAAGGTCACCGGCACCGCGGAGCAGATCTACGAGGCTCACGTCGAGGTCTCCGACCTGACGCTCGAGCTGTTCGGCGCGGTGCGGGAGAACTCGACGCTCAACCGCGACGAGGAGAACGACATCTGGTACCTGCAGGAGGCGGTCTCGGTCCTGATGCCTGAGGCGGTCACCCGGGTCAGCCGGATGGGCGACCGGGCGAACATGACCGCCGGCGCCAAGGCCCGGCAGCGGCCGGCCCTGCAGACGCAGTTCGGCTACGAGCTCCTCGCCGTCCAGGACGCCGGCGACGACCTGACCGACACCCTGCAGGACGCCGCCAACGACACCACCAGCTCGTCGCTCAGCGGCAACCTGGTGACCAACCTCGACGCGTTCCGGCGCGGTATCGAGGCGGCCAACCGTGGCGCCAACTTCGGCGGCGCGCCGAACGTCTCCGCCCTGGTGACCGCGCAGAGCACCCTGCAGACCGCGCTGCGCGCGCTGTCCGGCGTCGTGCTCACCGAGATGGACGGCCTGCTCAAGGAGCGGATCGACGATCTGAACTACCGCCGGGCCGAGGCCTGGGCGCTGCTCGCCGTCGCGATCGCGCTGATCCTGGTCGCGACGTACTGGACGCGGGTCCGCTCGGTGCAGGTCCGTGACTCGTTCGGCGACATCGACAGCGCCCGCGAGGTCTCCGTCAAGATCGACGGCCCGGCCCAGCCGAACCCGTACGGCAACAGCAACCCGTACGACCAGATGCCCGCCTACGGCGAGATCCCCAACTACGGCGGCAGCGCTACGCGGCAGGAGCGTTCCGGTGCTCTTCGGTAAGTTCCGCATCCTGGGCAAACTGGCTCTGTTGGTGCTCGTACCGCTTCTTGGCGTCGTGGGCCTGAGCGTGCCGGTCATCTTCGAGCGCGTCGACGCCGCCCGTGTCGCCCAGGACACCTCCGACACCGTCCAGATGGCCACCCAGGTGAGCTCGGCCCTGATCGAGCTCCAGGAGGAACGGCTGCTCTCGGTCGGCTTCCTGCTCGGCCTGGTTAAACGGCCCACCCTGGTCGTGCAGAGCGCCGAGGCCGCCGAGGCGGTCGCCGAGCTGTCCGACCTGGACCTCGACCTTCCCGAGGACCTGCGCCGGGCGATCAGCCGCGCCAACACGCTCGCCAGCACCCGGCAGAACGTGCTGAACGGTGCGATCCAGCCGCCCGCGGTGGTCGAGGACTTCACCGGCGTCATCACGCCGCTCATCGACGGCCTCGGCCTGTCGGTGAGCGCCGACCTGACGACCGGCGTCGGCCGCCAGGTCTACGCCCTCGACCGCGCCATGCGCTCCGACGACCTGATCAGCCAGGCGACCTGTTACCTGGCCGCCGCGGCGGTGATCTCCAAGACCCCGCAGGGCGCGGCGGGCGCGGGCCTGCTGCTCAGCGCGTTCAACGCGACGTTCAGCCAGATCCAGTCGCTGATCACGACCTCACAGGTCTACTTCACCGACGGCCAGTACAAGCTGTACATCAACACGCAGGACGCGTTCGTCTTCCGTGTCGGCACGCGGTTCCAGGCCCAGCTCGCCACGGACCCGAACGCGGCACTGCAGTCGCTGGACATCCGGACGCTGTTCCCGTCGCTGCAGTCGGTGACGGTCCTCGGTAGCTTCGTCGAGAAGCGCGTGGCCCAGGACGTGGACATCACGGTGAACAGCAACCGGGAGAGCGCCATCCGTCAGGCGCTGCTCATCGGTGGCGGCTCGTTCCTGCTGCTGATCCTGGTGATCACGCTCAGCATCTTCATGGCGCGCGCGGTCGCCCGGCCGCTGCGCCGTCTGACCGTCTCCGCCGACCGCATCGCCCGCGCCGCCGAGGCCGAGCTCGAGCGCGTGGCCGACGACGAGCAGGAAGCCCAGGTCCGGCCGATTCGACTCGACCCCGTCGACGTCGAGGCCCAGGACGAGATCGGTGACCTGGCCCGCGCGTTCGACCGCGTGCAGACCACCGCCGCCCGGCTGGTGGAACGCCAGGTGCTCGGCCGCCGTAACGTCGCCCAGATGTTCGGCCACGTCGGCCGGCGTACACAGAACCTGGTCGGCCGCCAGCTGTCCCTGATCGACGGCCTGGAGCGCCGCGAGACCGACAGCGACCGCCTCCGCGAGCTCTACCGCCTGGACCACATGTCCAGCCGTCTCCGCCGGAACGCGTCCGCGCTGGTCGTGCTCTCCGGTGCCGCCGGTGCGAACGAGCACATGGCCCCGCTGCCGCTCTCCGACGTCGTTCGTCTCGCCCTCGGTGAGATCGAGGACTACACCCGTGTTCAGGTGGACATCCCCGAGGACATCGTCGTGGTGCCGGCCGTCCTGGCCGACCTCACGCTGCTCCTCGCGGAGCTGCTGGAGAACTCCACGTCGTTCTCCCCGCCGCACACCAACGTCACGGTCACCGCCGACGAGCTGCGCGGCGGCGCCCGCCTCGCGATCATCGACCACGGCCTGGGCCTCGCGCCCGAGCGTCTGGCCGAGGAGAACGCGCGACTGACCCGCCGTGAGCGCCTGGACCTGGCGCCCACCGAGGTGCTCGGTCTCTTCGTGGTCGGCCGGCTCGCCCGCCGGCACGGCATCGAGGTCACCCTGACCGACACCCCCGACGGCGGTCTGACCGCCTGGGTCGACCTCAACGCGTCGCACCTGATCGCCCGCGTGGAGAACCTCGCGGTGGCACCGGCGCCGGGTTACCCCTCGGCGGTGCCGTCCCCCGGCATCCCGCCGCACCTGCAGGTTCCGGAGATGGCACCGGCCTGGTCCGGCGCTCTGCGCGGCAACACCACCGAGGTCGCGATCACCAGTGCCGGGGTCCGCTCGGTGCCGGGCAGCCAGCAGCCGTTCGACCCGAACGTGCTGAGCCGGGCCACGCAGACCCTCGAGGCGACGAGCTCGTGGAACGCGTTCGGCCCGTCGGCAGCGCCCTCCGGAGCACCGGCTCTGGATCAGGCCCCGGACCCGTACGCGGGACAGCCCGTCTACGACGCCGAGCCGGTCTACTCGCCCGGTGTGGCGTACCAGGAGCCGGCCGCGCCGCTCTACCCGCACGCCGGTTCGTACACCGAGCCCGTGGTCGCCTACGACATGGGCACGCCGGTCGCCGGCCGTGTACCGGCCGCTCTGCCGGAGCTGCCGTCCGCGCCGTCGGCCGGCCCCAGCTGGAACAACGAGCCGGTCCAGGCCTCCTGGAACACCCCCGCAGTGGAGGCCCCGATGGCGTCCGCCATCCCGCCGGAGGCCGCGGCGATCCCGCAGCAGCGCACCGGTGACGACTACGGCTACCCGCCGGAGGCGGCACCCGCGCAGCGTCCCGGCAACGCCGCTCCGCTGCGGCGCCGGGTTCCGGGCAGCCAGCTGCCGGCCGAGGCCGGTCCGCAGCAGCACGCCACGACGCCGTCGCAGGACGACGCGCTCGCGGCCAGGGCCGCGTTCGACGCCTTCGAGGCCGGCGTCAGCCGTGCACACGACACCAGCGTGTCGATGCCGGCGCCCGCCACCACGGAGTGGAACACACCGGCCCCGCAGGCCACGTGGAACACCCCGGCCCCGGCCCCGGTGGCACAGCCGGAATGGAACACCCCGGCCCCGGTGGCTCAGCCCGAGTGGAACACCCCCGCTCCGGCCGCCACCCCCCAGTGGAGCGAGGCGGCACCGCCCGCACGGCCGGCGTCGTCCGGCGGCTCCCCGCTGACCCGTCGCGTCCCCGGCGCAACCCTGCCGCGCGACGAGCCGAACCGCCCGACACCGCCGCCGGCCCCGGCCCAGCTGGATCCGGATGCCGCACGAGCCCTGATGGATCAGTTCGAGTACGGAGTCGCACTCGCTCTGAATGAAAGTCAGCCACAACACGAGGGACAACCGCGATGACTTCCCCCTACTCCACCGCGCAAAGTCAGCTCAGCGCCGAAGCCAAGACCTTCAACTGGCTGCTGGACTCGTTTACCTCCGGTACAGCGGGCGTGATCGAAGCCATTGCGGTATCCTCCGACGGTCTCCTGATGGCGATGTCGGCCATCAAGGACAGGCCCAACGCCGAGCGCCTCGCAGCGGTCGTCTCGGGCCTGACCAGCCTGGCCGGTGGTGCGGCCAGCTGGTACCGGCTGGGCGCCCTCAACCGGGTCATCATCGACATGGCTGACGGCTATCTGCTGGTCACCGCGATCAGCGCCGGCTCGGTTCTCGGCGTCATCGCGGACCGCACCGCGAACCTCGGCACGCTCGCGTACGAGATGACGCTCTTCGCCACGCGGGCCGGCGGCGCACTGAGCCCCCGCCTGATCGCTGAGCTGAAGAACGCCGTCCAGCAATGACATACCCGGACCCCGACGACCCTGTTCCTCCGGCGCGTCCCGGAGTCCGGCCCTTCCTGCAATCCGGTCCGCAGCACTCGACCGGCGGCTACACCCCCACCGGGGAGCACCCGCCGGTCGAGGCGTCGACCAACAGTCTGCGCCCGTTCGTCATCACGTCCGGGCGGACCGATGGAGGCGACCCCGACATCGGTATGGAAACTCAGGTGACGGTGGTGCCCGGTGCGCCCCCGTCGCGGTTGTCTCCGGAAACCAGGGCGATCGTGGCCCTCTGCGAAGAGAGCCCGATCTCGGTCGCCGAGATCTCCGCTCGGTTGCGCCTCCATCTGGGGGTGTGCCGAATCCTCGTCGGCGACCTGCGTGCCGCCGGCCAACTGGATGTCCACGTGCTGGACAACGACACACCTGACCCCGAGACCATCATGCGAGTGATCCGTGGACTTCGATCCATCAACTGACCGCCGCGTCGTCGGTACCGCACGGGTGCCGGGCGGGGCGCCCAAGAAGGCACCGGTCCCGGTCAAGATCATCGTGGCCGGCGGCTTCGGAGTCGGCAAGACCACGACGGTCGGTGCCATCTCCGAGATCGCGCCTCTCACCACCGAGGCCGAGATGACCTCGGAGTCGGTCGGCATCGACGATCCCGGTCAGGCGACCATGAAGACCGGCACCACCGTCGCGATGGACTTCGGCGTTCTCACCATCGATCAGACGCTCAAGCTCTACATCTTCGGCACGCCCGGCCAGACCCGGTTCGCCTTCATGTGGGACGACCTGGTCAAGGGTGCCCTCGGTGCCCTGGTTGTGGTAGATACCAACCGAATAGACGACTGCTATCCGGCTGTCGACTACTTCGAGCGCGCAGGCCTGCCCTTCGTGGTGGGCGTGAACACGTTCAACGGACAGCTGAGCTACAACCTCGACGAGGTGCGCTGGGCTCTCGCGGTCCGTGAAGACGTACCGGTCATCTCGTTCGACGCCCGCTTCCGCGGGTCCGTGCGGGATGCCCTTCTGGTCGTCCTCGACCAGGCACTCGACAAGGCGATCCGGATGAAGTCGTCGTAGGGTGTCGCATCGGGTCGCCCGGTGACGGTTTCAAATCCGCTCTGCTGAGTGCAAAGTGGGAGTACCGGGCGACCGCGTGAAGAATGAGGACGGTGGACGTGCGAGGCGGACTGGACGACGCGCTCGACAAGCTCGCCCGGCGGGACGAGCTGAGGCGCCGCGCCACCGGCGAGACCCCCGGCACTCCGCCGGCGGTGACCGAACTGGTCGAGGCGATCGCGGGCGTGATCTCCCGCAACCCGAACCTGAGCGTCACGGTCGGCGTCGAGGGCGCCGGTGAGCCCACCCTGCTGCATTTTGCTTTCGCCGACGGTGTCGTGCAGGTCAGCGCCGACCACTCGGTCGCCGCCCGTGCCACCGAAGCCGCTCCCCGGCACGCCGACTTCGAGATCGACATCGACGATCAGACCGAAGAGCCGCCGGCCGAGCCGCCCCGCGCGAGCCTCGACGACCAGGACCGGTTCGGCCCGACGGACTTCGCCTACACCGAGCCGCCGACCGCCGAGCGCCCCTATGTCACGCCCACCTCTCCGGCGGGTGGCTACCAGGAGTTCGCCACCCCGCCCAACGGGCAGCCCGTCTACGGCTATCAGGCGGAGAGCGCGGCCGAGGAGGTGGGCACGCATCCGTTCGCGGCGCCGCCTCCGCCGCCGGTTCCGCCACAGACCCAGCATGCGTACGCGTCCGCGCCGCCACCGCAGCCACATCCGTACGCCGCGACCCCGCCGCCACCGGCGTACTCGGATCCACCCATGTCCGGCGTGCCGTATTCGGCCCCGCACGCCGAGCCGGCCGCCCCGCCGTACTCGGCGCCGCACATCGAGCCCGCCTCGGTGCACCCGTCCGCGCCCGGCTTCCCGGAGCCTCCGGCGCCCTCGTCCGGCTTCCCGGAGCCGCTCGCGCAGCCGATCCCCCTTCAGGTGGAGCGCCCCGAGGAGACCGAGATGGCCGCTCGCCGCCTGGCCGCCATGCTGCGCGACGACCCCACGTTGCTCGACGACCCCCACCACCAGTAACCGGTCCGTCCCGCCGGCCCCGCCACGCGCGAGGCCGGCTTTTTCGTGCCCGCCTCAACACTCTGCGTAGTCGTGCGATCACGACGCGTCTAGTTACTCTCCGCAGTCAATTGAGCGCCTAGAGAGATCTCGGCTTACCGCCGCGAAACGGGCGAATCGCGTCCGGTTTCGCCGGCTCAGAGCGGTCTGAGATGTCTGGGTTCGCCCGTTTGGCCAGGATCGCTCTCCGTTCCGCCCACCGCTCTTGAGTCACGCTGGGTAGCTCCTTAATGTCCTATTACGTCCAAGAGCGCGGCCCCCCTCGCTCGCGGAAAATCACGAAAAGTGACTAGGGCGAGGAGGAACCGATGACAGCGTCGGACAGCTGGCTCGTCGCGATCGCGGGCTACTCCGTGCTGCTGGCCTGGCCCCTCTCCACGGTGATCCTGGTGTGGTTCGCGGTCCGGTACCACGGCACGCACCGCGCGTCGGTCGTCAACCGCGCGGTGGCCGGTGGCGACGCCCGGCCACAGCACTTCTGGATCATCGTCCCGGCGCTCAACGAGGAAGCCGTCGTCGCCAACACGGTCAACTCGGCGCTGAACCTGCGCGGCCCGGCCGGCACCCTGGCCCGGGTCCTCGTGGTGGACGACGGCTCCGACGACCGGACGCCCGAGGTCCTCGCGGCGATCGACCACCCGCGCCTGCACATCATGCGCCGCGACCTTCCCGAGGCACGGCAGGGCAAGGGCGAGGCGCTCAACGCCGCGTACCGCTACATCAGCGAGCGCACCGCCGAGTCCGGGATCAGCCCGGAGCGCGTGGTGCTCGGCATCATCGACGGCGACGGCCAGGGCAGCGAGAACATCCTGGTGGAGGTCTCCCGCCTCACCCGCGACGCCCGCGTCGGCGCGGTGCAGGTGCAGGTACGCATCCGCAACCGCAACAAGCTCCTCGGCGCCGTGCAGGACCTGGAGTTCGGCGCGATCGTCGACGCCTGCCAGAACATGCGCGACGCCCTGGACACCGTCGGGCTCGGCGGCAACGGGCAGTTCAGCCGCCTCTCCACGCTGCAGACGCTCGGCTCGGCGCCGTGGTCCAGCTGCCTCGTCGAGGACCTGGAACTCGGACTGCGGATGCACCTGGGCGGCGTGGCGATCCGCTACACCTCCCGCTCCTCGGTCACCCAGCAGGCGGTCGTCGACGTACGGCGGCTCACCCGGCAGCGGACCCGCTGGGCGCAGGGCAACATGCAGTGCGCCCGCTACCTCGGCCGGCTCTTCTCCTCACCGCGGATCGCCCGGACCGCGCTGGTCGAGATGCTTCACTACCTGCTCTCCCCGTGGGCCAACGCGATGGTCACGGTCCTGCTCGCGGCGATGACGCTCGCCGGCGCCGCCGGGCTGCTGATCGGGCACCCGGTCCCGTTCCTGCCGACCTGGGCCGCGCTGGCCGAGAGCGCCGCCGTCTGGATCGCGGTCACCACGTTCCCCGGCCTGCTCTGGGCCCTGGTGCACCGGCACAAGCGCGGCGACGAGGGCATGCCCCGCATGTTGACGGCCGCGCTCGCGTACCCCGCCTTTTTGATCCTCGGTCTTGCCGCCACCTACCGCGCGCTGGGCCGGCAGGCGAGCGGCCGCCAGGCCTGGGCCAAGACCGAACGCCTCGCCGAGGAACCCCTCCTCGAAGCCCTCCCCGCCTGATCCCGCAGGCGTCACCACCCCCACCCACCCCCGAAGAAAAGGCTCCCCCATGCTTCGCGAAGTTCACCTCATCGGCGGCACCCGACCGGAAGCCGTCAAGCTCGCCCCCGTCGCCATCGCCATGCGCGAGGCCGGCCTGCTCGAGCCGGTGCTGCTCGCCAGCGGCCAGCACCCGGCCATGGTCACCCAGGCCCTCGCCGCCTTCGGCCTCAGCCCGGACATCACGCTGACCGTCGAGCGCGAGACCGGCGGCCAGGCCGAGCTGCTCACCGCGATGATCCGCGAGCTCGACGAGCTCTGGTCGGTGCGCACCCCGGCCGCCGTGATCGTGCAGGGCGACACCACCACCAGCCTGGCCGGCGCGCTCGCCGCGTTCTGGCGGCGCATCCCGGTCGTGCACCTGGAGGCCGGGCTGCGCTCCGGAGACCTGGAGTCGCCGTTCCCGGAGGAGGGCAACCGCCGTCTCGTCGCCCAGGTCGCCGCGCTGCACCTGGCGCCGACACCGCTGGCCGCGATGAACCTGCTCGACGAGAAGATCAACCCGGCCGACGTGCTGATCACCGGGAACACCGTTGTCGACGCGACGCTCGCGGTGGCCGGACGGAAGCTGCCGTTCGAGAACCCGCTTCTGACCGGCCGTGACTTTGCGAACAGCCGGCTGGTCCTGGTCACCGCGCACCGGCGGGAGTCCTGGGGTGAGCCGCTCGACCGGATCCTGACCGCGGTCAAGGACCTGATCGCGCGGTACCCGGACATCGAGGTCGTGCTGCCGAGCCACCCGAACCCGGCGGTCCGCGAGCAGGTCGACACCGCGCTCGCCGGCGTGGAGCGGGTGACGGTCACCGACCCGCTGCCCTACCCGGACCTGGCCCGGCTGCTGTCCGAGGCGTACCTGGTGCTCACCGACTCGGGCGGGATCCAGGAGGAGGCGCCGTCGTTCGGCGTACCGGCGCTGGTGCTGCGGGACGTCACCGAGCGCGTCGAGTCGCTGCACGCCGGCTGCGCCAAGCTGGTCGGCTCGGACACCGAGCGGATCGTCACCGAGGCGTCCGCGCTGCTCGACAGCCGGGTGCGGCGGGACGCGATGACCGCCAACGGCAACCCGTACGGCGACGGGCTCGCCGCCCGCCGCACCGCACAGGCGACCGCGGCCCTGCTCGGCCTCGCCTCGTTCCCCGACGCCATGCCCGTCGCCCCGAACACCGCCCTCACGTCTGGAGCCGTTGCCTGATGCGTACCGCGAAGCTCACCCGCCGTACCGTTCTCGCCGTCAGCGCCGCGGGCGCGGCGGTGACCGCCGTCGGGCTGACGGCGATGGAGGCGGACGCCGCCAGCAACACGACTGTCAACGCCACCGCCGTGAAGACCGGCAAGGGCGCGCCCGGTGCCGGCAGCGCGAAGGCCCTGGTCCTCTACGACACCACCAGCGAGTACGGCTGGCTCGGCGAGGTGTACGCCACCCAGACGGCGCACCTGGCCTCGCACTTCGGCACGTGGACCGCGGCGCCGGTGGCCGGGTACAAGGCCGGCGACCTGAACGCGTACACCGCGGTGATCTACCTCGGTTCCACGTACGACGAGCCGCTGCCGGCCGCGTTCCTCACCGACGTGATGGCCACCAGCAAGCCGGTGATCTGGGTCTACGACAACATCTGGCAGCTCGCGGCGAAGGACGGCTTCACCGCGAAGTACGGCTTCGCCAGCGGCACGTTCGACCTGGCCGACGTGGCCGAGGTCGGCTACAAGGGCCGCAAGCTGACCCGCAGCGCCGACAACAAGGCCGGCATCATGAACCTGCCGGTCAGCGACACCGCGAAGGTCACCTCGCTGGCCGACGCGATCCGCGCCGACGGCAGCAGGTTCCCGTGGGCGGTGCGGTCCGGCAACCTCACCTACGTCGGTGAGATCCCGTTCTCGTACGTCGGGCACGACGACCGCTACCTGATCTTCGCGGACCTGCTCTTCGACGCCCTGGCGAGCAACACCCCGGAGCGGCACCGCGCGCTGATCCGCCTCGAGGACGTCGGCCCCGACGCCGACCCGGACCAGCTCAAGGCCATCGCCGACTACCTGTACGCCGAGAAGGTCCCGTTCAGCGTCGCCGTGTACCCGCGGTACCGCGACCCGAAGGGCGTCGACAACGGCGGCAAGGCGGAGGACTACACGCTGCTCAACAAGCCGAAGGTGGTGGCCGCCCTCAAGTACATGCAGGCCCGGGGCGGCACGCTGATCATGCACGGCTACACACACCAGTTCAACGCGGTGGCGAACCCGTACGACGGCAAGAGCGGCAACGACTTCGAGTTCTACTCGGCGCACGTCGACTCCCGCGACTACGTGATCTACGACGGCCCGGTGCCCGGCGACTCCGTCGCGTACGCCACCGGCCGGATGGTCTCCTCCGGCGCGCTGTTCCTGGCCGCCGGCCTGGGCGCCCCGAAGATCTTCGAGTTCCCGCACTACGCCGCCAGCCCGGCCGACTACCAGGCCGCGCACACCCTGTTCGGCAAGCGGTACGAGCGGGGCCTCTACTTCCCCGGCGTGCTGACCGGCGGCAAGTACGACTACACCCGCCAGTTCGGGCAGTTCTTCCCGTACACGGTGCGGGACGTGTACGGCTCGGCCGTCGTACCCGAGAACATCGGCAACGTCGAGCCCGAGGCGTTCAACAACCACCCGGTCCGCCTCCCCGCCGACCTGGTCGCCTCCGCCGAGCGCAACCTGGTCGTCCGCGACGGTGTGGCCAGCTGCTTCTACCACCCGTACCTGGGCACCGACCACCTCAAGGACCTGGTGACGGGTATCAAGGGCGCCGGCTACACCTTTGTCAGCGCCGACTCGATGCTGAACGGCTGAGACTCTGTGGACGTAGTGGATTTCTGGGTCCGGTCCTGGACCGCCGACGACGTGCCCGCGGCGCGCAAGCTGCTCACCGCGGACGTCGAGACCGAGTGGAACCTCGACGCCCCCGTGGACGACGAGGAGCTCCTCCAGGTCCTGCACCGGATAGCAGCCTTCGCGGACGGCGTCACGGTGGCGGCCCGAACCGACGCGGTCGACGGCGCGGCCCTGGTGTACGACCTGGCGGCGCCGTTCGGCACGGCCCGCCTGGTCGAGTTCCTGGCCGTCGAGCAGAACCAGATCAGCGAGGTCCGCCACGTCTACGACGTGACCGCGATCGACCGCTACTTCCCGGGCCTCTACGACAACTAGGCCGCCGGAAAGGCACGATCCAGGAGGGCGAACAGCGCTGCCCAGTGGCGCTTTTCGCCCTCTTCGTGGTACATCGCGGTGTCCGCCATCGTGAACCCGTGCGGCGCGCCCACGTACACCTCCGACGTGTACGTCACCCCGGCCGCGTCGAACGCCGCCTCCAGCGCCGCGATGTTCTCCGGCGTCATCGAGCCGTCGTTGTCGGCGTGACCGAAGTAGACCTCGCCGGTCAGCGCGCCGGCCCCCAGATGCGGGCTGTCCGGCTGGTCGGTGACGACGCCGCCGGCGTGGAAGCTGGCGAGCACGGCCACCCGCTCCGGCAGCGCGGACGCCGCGATCAGCGCGTTGCGGCCGCCCATGCAGTAGCCGAACAGGCCCGCCGGCCCGGCCGCGACGCCGTCCTGCGCGGCGAGGAAGTCAAGGTAGGCGGCGGTGTCGGCGACGACGCCGTGAGCCAGCGGGCCCATCATCGGCGCGAGCCGGCCGAAAGCAGCGGAGCGCCGGTCGGCGTCGGTCAGGTCGGCCGCCTCGACGAGCGGGCTTCGGGCGTCGCGGTAGAACAGGTTGGGCAGCAGCACGGCGTATCCGCGCTCGGCGACCCGGTCGGCCATCTCCCGCAGCCGGGGGCGAATGCCGAAGACATCCATGAACATCACCAGGCCGGGGAACGGTCCGGGGCCGTCCGGCTTGACGAAGTACGCGTCCGCACTGCCGTCCGCCGCCGGGACGTCGATCTCGTTGCGCTGCATTCCCGCACCTCCTGCACCATTCGTCTAGATCATCGGGACCGTAACATCAGGGGGATTGGATCTCCGCCGGAAAGTCGTATCCTGTGGCGCATGGCCACCCGGCTACGCGCGGATGCCCGACGGAACCGAGCCGCCCTTCTCGAGGCCGCTCGTGAAGTCTTCGCGGAACACGGCCTGGACGCGTCGCTGGACGAGATCGCCCGCCGGGCCGGAGTCGGCAACGCCACGCTGTATCGCCGGTTCCCCAGCCGCCGGCACCTGATCGCCGAGGTCTTCGCCAGTCACATGACCTCCGCGGTGCGCCTCGCCGAACAGGCCCTGGAACACCCCGACCCGTGGGCGGCGTTCGTCGGCTACCTCACCCGGGTCTGCGAACTTCAGGCGACCGACCGCGGACTCGCGGAGCTGCTGGTCACGACCGCTTTCGACGATGACGAGCGGCTCGCCGTACTGCGCGCCACCGCACAGCAGCGTGCCGTCGACGTGCTCGCCCGCGCGCAGCGCGCCGGCCGCCTCCGGTCCGATTTCACCCGGCAGGACCTGGCTCTGCTGATGATGGCGAACGCCGGGGTGGCACAGCACTCCCGCGACCCGATGGCCTGGCGCAGACAACTCGCCCTGGTTCTGGGCGGCCTCGCCACACGTTGAGGTTTACGGGTTCCGTCAATGGGTATGACAGGCCCCGAACGAGCGCGGCTTCGGGAGCCCCCACCCGGAGCCGCGTTTGTACTCTCCCGGTGTCAGGCGAACCCGCGGCCGGTCTCGGCGAGCGCGCGCCGGGCCACGTCCAGATAGGACGCGTCGGCCGGATGCTCCAGCCACACCGTCAACGACACCCGCAGCGTTGCCAGGAACGTCGCGGCGATGAGCTTTGCGCGTACCTCTGAAGGGTCTTGATCCATCCGGGCCGCGACCTCCTCGCCCAGCTCGTGCTCCATCGTCGCGAAGGTCTGTGCCTGCGCCGCGGCAAGCGACGGATGCCGGCGCAGCAGGCGCGTCTGCGAGATCCACTCCGGATTGAGATCACCGAGCTGGCCGTAGAACTCGATCGCCGCCGCGCTGAGCGCGGCCCAGGGAGCCTCGCCCGCCGGGCGAGCCCGGACCTTTTCGATCAGCAGGCCGGTCCGTGCGCGGTCGCCGTGGAAGAGTGCCTCCTCCTTGTTGGCGAAATAATTCGAGAACGTACGCCGTGAGACGCCGGCCTCGTCGGCGATGGCCTCGACCGTGATCCGCTCCGGCCCGTGCTCCATCGCCAGCCGGACAGCTGCCTCGTAGAGGGCCTGGCGGGTCGCCGCCTTCTTCCGCTCACGGAGGCCCGTCTCGATGCTCATGACCTGAGGATACTGACGTGTGATTCAGTTCCCACTGCGCAAACTTGCGCACTGGGCAACTTAGGCAGATAGTTGTATGCAGCAAGCATCACTGGGGAGGCGGTCATGCAGGAACACCCGCTCGTGGCGGCGATGCACGAGGTGCTCAAGGCCATCCGCCTGCTCAAACAGAACCGCGTGGGTCAGCCGGCCACGGTGCCGGTCGGCTCGGTCGGCGTCCTCGCCGCCATCCACAACCGGGGACGCGCCGGGCCCTGCCACGTCAAGGACCTCGCCGCCGAGCACGCGCTCGACCCCTCCACGATCAGCCGCACGGTCGCCGCTCTGGTCCGTGCCGGACTGGTCACACGCTCGGCCGACCCGGACGACGGGCGGGCCAGCACCCTTCATCTCACCGATCGAGGCCGCTCGGTGCTCGACAGCGTGCAGCAGCAGTACCAGGACCGGCTCACCGACGCGCTCCGCCACTGGAGCCCCGACGAGATCGCCGAGTTCACCGCGGCGCTGCACCGCTTCGCCCGCGACCTGATCGACCAGGAAAACCACACGCTCAGCTTGGAGGCCGCGCGATGAGCGCCCCGACCGAAACCCGCGCCGCCGAACCCGGCGCGATGACACACCGCGAGATCCTCGAGGCGCTCTCCGGCCTCCTGCTCGTGCTCTTCGCGGCGATGGCGAGCTCCACCATCGTCTCCACCGCGCTCCCGAAGATCATCGGATCGCTCAACGGCAGCCAGACCCAGTACACCTGGGTGGTCACGGCGACCCTGCTGACGGCCACCGCCACCACCCCGATCTGGGGCAAGCTCTCCGACCTCTACAGCAAGAAGCTGCTGGTCCAGCTCTCCATCGTGATCTTCGTGATCGGGTCGCTCGCGGCCGGCTTCACGCAGAGCACCGAGCAGCTCATCGCCGCACGGGCGTTCCAGGGCCTCGGCATGGGCGGCGTGCAGGCGCTGGTCCAGGTCGCGATCGCCGCGATGATCCCGCCGCGGGAGCGCGGGCGGTACAACGGGTACCTCGGTGGCGTGATGGCTCTGGCCACCGTCGGCGGCCCGCTGCTCGGCGGACTCATCGTCGACACGTCCTGGCTGGGCTGGCGCTGGTGCTTCTTCATCGGCGCGCCGCTCGCCGTGATCGCCCTGATCGTCCTGCAGAAGACCCTGCACCTGCCGGTCATCCGCCGGGACAACGTGAAGATCGACTATGTCGGCGCCACCCTGATCGCCGCCGGTGTCAGCATCATCCTGGTCTGGATCTCCTTCGTCGACGACGCGTTCGCCTGGATCTCCTGGCAGAGCATCGCGATGGTCGGTTCCGGCGCGGTGCTCCTGGCACTAGCCGTCTGGGTCGAGTCCCGGGTCGCCGAGCCGGTGGTTCCGCTGCCGATCGTCCGGGAGCGCACCACGGCGCTGGCCATCATCGGCAGCCTCGCGGTCGGCATGGCGATGTTCGGCGGCGCGGTCTTCCTGGGTCAGTACTTCCAGATCGGCCGCGGTTACAGCCCGACCGAGGCCGGCCTGCTGACCATCCCGATGATGGCGGGCGTCCTCGTCTCGTCCACCGTCGCCGGCCGCATGATCACCAAGAGCGGGCGAATCAAACCGTACGTGGTGGCGGGCACGATCGTGCTGGTCGCCGGCTTCGCCGGGCTCTCGTTCCTCGACCACGACACCCCGCTCTGGTACGTCGGCCTCGCGATGGCAGCGGTCGGTGTCGGTGTCGGCCTCTCGATGCAGAACCTGGTGCTCGCGGTGCAGAACACCGTGGCGCTCAAGGACATCGGCGCGGCCAGCTCGACGATCGCGTTCTTCCGGTCGCTCGGTGGCACGATCGGCGTCTCGGTGCTCGGCGCGGTGCTGGCCCGGCGGGTCACCGACCAGATCACCCACGACCTGACGGCGGCCGGTTACCCGGCATCCGGCAGCGGCGGAAGCAGCAGCCTGAACCTCGGCGCCCTGCCGGACGCCGTGCAGCACATCGTCCGCAACGCGTACGGCGACGCCACCGGTCACATCTTCCTGATCTCGATGGGCATCGCGGTGGTCGGCGTGATCGCGGCGATCGCGATGAAGCCGGCGAAGCTGCGCAGCACGGTCGACCTGGCTCCCCTCAAGGAGCCCGCGTTCGCCGAATAGACCTTGCTCCTCCTCCACGGCGCCCGGATCTCCTTGTGGGATCCGGGCGCCGCTTTTCTCATCTCCGGGTCTGCGGTGACGATGCTTCGGCCGGGCAACCGGAGAGGAGAACCGTGTTGGACGGGCTGGCAACCGACGCCGAGAGGCTTTCGGCCGCACTCCTCGCGATCGAGGACGAACGGTCCTGGAACGCGGAGGCCGAACTCACACGTTCCCTCGAGATCGAGCGTGCCGCACTCGCCCTCGGCGACGGCCTGCTGGTCACCCGGGCGCAACTGTGCCAGGCCAACATGCGGCTGCGCTCCGGTGACGTGTCCGGCGCGGCGGCGCAGATCTGGCAGGTGCACCAGTGGGCGGTCAGCCACGACGAGCGGCTGCTGCTGGCGCGGACGCACCTGGTCTGGTCGAACATCCACCAGCATCTGAGCGACGCCGAGCAGGCCCTGGAGCACGCGGTGCTGGCGGTCGAACTGCTCGACGAGGACTCGACCACGCACATGCACATCTGGCACCGCACCAAGCTCGCCGACGCGCTCTGGGCGGCCGGCTCGATGGACGCGGCCCGGATCCGGTACCGCCAGGCCGAGCAACTGGCCGTCGAGTCCGGTTCGCCGGCGCTGCTCTGCCTGCTCAACAACTACGCGTACACCGAGTTCGACACCGGCAACCAGAAGCGCGCCGAGGAGGTGGCGGAGCGCCTGCAGGTCCTCGCGGACGAGCGAGGTGAGCTGCTCGAGCCCGCGTACCTGGACACCATCGGCTGGATCCAGATCGGCAACGAGAGGTACGAGGACGCGGAGCGGACCATGCAGGTCTGCATCGACCGGTACGCCGACGGCCGGTACGACAACGCCGACGCCATGCCGATGTACCTGCTCACGCTCGCGCGGGCGCAGCGCGGGCTTGGCGCGTACCGGCAGGCGCAGGCAAGCCTCGACGCGTCGCGGATCCTCTGCCTCGAGCGCGACCTCGGCGACCTGATGGTTCGGGTGCACGAGGAGCAGGCCGAGCTGCACGCGGCACAGGGTGACTTCGCGGGCGCGTTCGCTGTGCACAAGGTGTTCTTCGGCGCGTACCAGACTCGGCACTCGGTGCAGCGGGAGGCGCGGACGCGTACCCGTCAGGCGATGTTCGAGACCGCTGAGGCCCGGCAGGAGGCCGAGCGCTTCCGCGAGCAGGCCCGCCGCGACCAGCTCACCGGGCTGCACAACCGGCGGTACGTCGACGAGCGCCTGCCCGGCCTGATCCAGTCCGACCCGAAGCTGACCGTCGCCCTGGTCGACCTCGACCACTTCAAGCAGGTCAACGACCGGCTCTCGCACAACGTCGGCGACCAGGTGCTGGTGCAGGTCGCCGACCTGCTCGCCCGGGAGCTCTCGATGGCCTGCCCGGACGGTTTCGTGGCCCGCCTGGGCGGCGAGGAGTTCCTCGTCGTCCTGCCCGACACCTCGGTCACCGGCGCCGCTGTCCTGCTCGACCACGTTCGCCGGGTCGTCCGCGGCCACGACTGGAAGCCACTCACCTGCGGTCTCCCGGTCACCGTGAGCATCGGAGTCGCCGGCGTCGCCGAGGTGCCCGACGCGACACAGCCGGCCCTACTGTCCACTGCGGACAGTCGCCTGTACGCTGCCAAGCACGCCGGACGTGATCGCGTCGTGTCAGCCGCGGATCACCACGGTGGCCGTCGTGGGTACGCCCAGCACGCCGAGGCCGCCTGACGACACCCCAGTGTTGCCAGATTCGGTCGCCGTGGCTTAAGCCGGTCGATAGTTCCGGCTAGTCTGGACGGGCCGGCGAAGATCGGCAGCGTGAGGAGGCGGTTCCGTGGTGCAGGGCGGCAATGAGGTGGCACCCCCGGGCGTGAACATCAACGTGCCTCACTCGGCCCGCATCTACGACTACTGGCTGGGCGGCAAGGACAACTTCGCCGTCGATCGCGCGGTCGGCGAGGCGATGATGCAGGCCATTCCCGGCATGCGCTACATGGCCGGGGAGAACCGCAAGTTCGTCCACCGGGTGGCCCGTGACCTGGTCGCCGGAGAGGGCATCCGCCAGTTCCTGGACATCGGAACCGGCATCCCGACCCGGCCCAACCTGCACGAGGTCGCGCAGAAACTCGCCCCGGAGACCCGCGTGGTCTATGTGGACAACGACCCGATCGTGCTGGTCCACGCCCGGGCGCTGATGCTCAGCCACCCCGAGGGCCGCAGTGAGTACATCTCGGCCGACCTGCGCGACCCGTCGTCGATCGTGCGCGACCGGGCACTGCTCGACACGCTCGACCTGACCAAGCCGGTCGGGCTCACGCTGATCGCGATCCTCATGCTCCTCGCCGACCAGGACGACCCCTGGGGCAAGGTCGCCGAGCTGCGCGACGCCCTGCCGTCCGGCAGCTGCCTGGCGATCACGCACCCGACCGCGGACTTCAACCCCACCGAGGTGGACGCTGCGGTGGAGGCCGCCACGGGTGCGGGGATGACGCTGGTCGCCCGCTCCGAGGATCAGGTCCGCGAATTCTTCGGTGATTGGGATTGGCTCGAGCCGGGCCTGGTGCCGGTCTCCAGCTGGCGCCCGGACGACCCGAACGTCGATCCGAAGGCGGCTTATTACTGGGCCGGCGTGGCGCGCAAGCCCTGACCCGCTGCTCACCCCGCTGACTGCGGCAGAAGGCCCCGCCGGTTGCCGCCGGCGAGGCCTTCTTTTATGTAGGACCGGGTGGGCGGCTTGGCACGGGGAACCGAACCGCCCACCCGGCGTCACACGGGCGTGCTTCGCAGCACCCGAAGGCGCGGTCGCTTGCAGGCCGGAGGGACGGGCACGCGTCCCGCCCGGATCAGCATCTCGCGCACCGCGACCTCACGTCCGGCCCGATCGATGACGACGCCCCGGACACCCAGCCAGGTGTCGTCCTCGTGGGGAATCGGCTTGTCCCAATCCACGCGCACCAGGCGCAGCCGGATCGGTCCAACGCCATAGCAGTAGTCCGACTCGGCGAACTCGTACACCGGCCAGCGCGGCTCACTCGGTCGTAACACATGGTCACGAAGTCGTGGCGCGGAGGCCATCCATCTGGCGCGAGCCAGATGGCGCCCTGCGGGTTGCAGCCCGCGGCAGCGAACGAGCTCAGTCACGCGCGTCGGACTCACCTTCCTCGCTAGGCGGCTCCGGAGCGTGCGCTCCGTCCGGTCGGGTCAATGCATATCGCACCCCGCCGAACCGATGTGTCACCGCACTGGCCCGGGTAGAGGCCGCGATCACCTCGTCAGTGACCGGTTCGTCCCGGAAAACCAGCGGCGGGTTCCCCCGACGCGGGCTCTCGCCCGCACCGGGGTCACTCGGATCGGGGAGCTCCGGGCCGATGTTCGGTATCGACACAATCTCGTCCTCTCGCTCAGACGCCCCCCGCCAAGGGAGCCTCGCGCCGAGGCCGCAGACGTCGCTCCGCGACCGACCCATCACCCAAAGATGTCACCCTCCGTGACCCCTTTGGGAGTCTCACGTGCGTTATCATGCTCAGAATCCCGTGACTACGCAAGGCCAGATGCACGTGCATTTGCATCGCCGTCACAAAATAGGCACGCGGAGACACATCCCGGATCGATCGGCGATCCGGGGCATACCAAGGGAGCTTGGAATGACCTACGTGGTCAACGGCATGCCCGCTACCCAGCTGCAGGGTGTGACCTGGCAGAAGAGCGGTCGCAGCAACCCGAGCGGCAACTGTGTGGAGTGCGCCGTCCTGCCTAGCGGCGATGTCGCCGTGCGCAACTCCCGGGACCCAGAGGGTGCGGCGCTGATCTACACCCGGGCCGAGATCGAGGCCTTCCTGGGTGGCGTTCGCGACGGGGACTTCGACAACCTCGTCGCCTGAAACTCATCTACCCCCAACGGTCCGGTCGCCGGCGTTCCAGCGTGCGGCGCAGTTCCGCCTGCGACCGGACCCCTCCCCCCTGACCGAGGTCAGGCGGGACGACCCACCTCGTGCAACAGCTTGCCGAGTATCTCGGGTGTGTGATTCGGGGGCTCGGCGTCGATACAGACGCGCTCCATCGCCATCGCGTAGTGGTCCACATCCTCGCGCTTGTCGAGGTAGATGGCGCTGGTGAGCTGCTCCACATAGACCACGTCCGGCAGCTCAGGCTCCGGGAACCGCAGAATCGCGAACGGTCCGCCCGCCGCCGCATGCCCGCCGGCGTGGAACGGGATGATCTGGAGCCGGACGCTCGGAAGTTTCGACGCCTCGATCAGAAACTCGATCTGCTGGCGCATCACGTCCACCCCGCCGATCGGGCGGCGCAGGACGGCCTCGTCGATCACCGCCCACAGCTGAGGGGCACCCGAACGAGTGAGAATCTGCTGCCGGTGCTTACGAACCTCGACCCGCCGGTCGATCTCGTCCGCGGAGGCGCCGGCGTGACCGAGCATGATCACGGCACGGGCGTAGTCCTGCGTCTGCAGCAGACCCGGAACGAACTGGATCTCGTACGTCCGGATCAGCGTGGCCGCCGCCTCGAGCCCCAGATAAGCCTGGAACCAGCCGGGAAGGACGTCGCTGAAGTGATGCCACCAGCCCGGGTTGTTGGCCTGACGAGCCAGCCCGATGAGAGCCTCGCGCTCGGCGGGGTCGGTCACCCCATACAAGGTCAACAGGTCCGCGACGTCGCGTTCCTTGAAACTGACCCGGCCCAGCTCCATCCGGCTGATCTTCGAACCGGAGGCGCGGATCTCATAGCCCGCGGCCTCACGGGTGATCCCTCTCGACTCCCGCAGCTTCCGAAGCTGGGAGCCGAGCAGGATACGCAGCACGGTTGGGCCGCCGCCCGGCGCCTCCTCCTGCGAACCCGCGCTCACCTGACTCCTCGTCGCTGCTCTGTGACTGCCCGGCGCAGTCTTACGCATCCTAGAGCGGAGATCGTGCACTACGAAACCTGCTGGTTCGTAGCCTCCGAGCGTCTGCGCGCGCCGGATGCACGTGCATCTGGCCTTGCGAACGCACTGGATGACGAGCATGATAGCTGACAGACACGTACCGACTGCTAACACAGCGTGCCGAAAATTGCGGCTGCTCGGACGTTGCGTTCAGTTGGGGCTGTCTGTTGTCCCCCCGACGCCCGCCTCTGGGAGGCACCGCATGTCGAACTGGACGGCGTCCACGCCGACCGTCGCACCTCCGCAGCGCGATCCCGCGGACGTGGCACCGGCCGAGAGCTACCGCCCCGCGGACCCCGTGTGGGTCTATCGGGACGGCTGGCGAGCCGGGATCATCGAGGCGTCATCCCCGCGCGCGGTCACGGTGACCTACCGCCCGGGGACACACCGGGGCACCGGCGTCGACACCTTCACCGCGCCGTATGTGACGTTGCGCGAGGACAGCGACCCCACGCTGGACCATCGCGGACTGCACCTGGTGCGACGGAGCCCGCTGTTATGACCGGGGCAGTCACCGTCTCCGCGATCGTCGGCCTGCTGAGCCTGTTCGCAGGCGTAGCCCTCGGGTGGTATTTGCGGCGCACCAACGACTGGTGCCCCACGTGCGGCGAGCAGCTCACGTGCGGCGTGTGCCCGGTGGGAGTGGCCTGGCACGAGGAGCCGGCCACAGCCGCGCACCACTAACTGATGTTGAAGTTGTCCCGGAACAGGTTCGTGGGGTCGTAACGCCGCTTCAGCTCACGCAGCCGGTCCAGCGTCGCCGGCGGCCAAGCCTCGCCGATGCGTTCCGGGCGCTGATCGGTTTCGAACGAGAGATACAAGCCCCGGAAGAACGGCGCCAGCTCATCCCAGGCCGCGTCCAGGCGGGCCTTCGAGCCGCCGAATGCGACGACGGAGAAGTTCGCCTCGCGGTGGGCGTACGCGGTTGCCTCGGCCGGCACGTCCGCGACCGCGCCGCCGACCGAGCGGACCTGGAAGAAGTAAACGGTGCCGGAGGAGATCAGGCGCTCGGCCACCGTGCAGAACTCCGGCGTCAGGTGGTCGATCAGACCGGAGCGCACGGCCGGTTCGCCTTGGCCGTCGTGCGGCGCGTCCGGGACGTTCATGACTCCGGCGTACGGGACCAACTGCACCTGCTGATCCAACAGAGGCGCCACCCCGGCGATCGGGGTGAACCGCTCGATGATCGTGTCCGGCTCGGCGGAGTCCACCACGCCGTAGATCTGCGCCAGCGACCGCCCACGCCGCGGCGGCCCCATGATCAGGTTCGTGGTGACGTCGCGCGGTGCCGCCTCCATCGCGGCGCCCCACCGCTCCAGCAGACCGGCGCCGTCCCCCGCGTCCAGGACGAACTGACCGAACCCGACCGGTCCCACCTCGTCGACCTCGAACTCGAACGCGGTGACCACACCGAAGTTCGCGCCGGCACCGCGTACCGCCCAGAACAGGTCGGAGTTCTCGTCGGCGGAGGCTCGGACTCGGGTGCCGTCGGCGAGGATCAGTTCGGCAGCACGCATCCGGTCGATGGTCAGGCCGTGCTCGCGGGCCAGCCAGCCGATACCTCCCGCGGTGGCGAGCCCGCCGACACCGACACCGCCGTAGTCGCCGCTGCTCAGGGCCCAGCCGTGCGGCTCCAGCGCGGCGGCGACGTCCTTCCAGCGGGCGCCGGCCTCGACGCGTACGAGCCGGTCCGGCTCGGAGAGGACCTCGATGGCGTTGAGCCGGGACAGGTCGATCACGATGCCGCCGTCGTTGGTCGAGCGGCCGCTGATGCCGTGACCGCCACTGCGGACCGCCAGCGGGACCTCCTGCTCACGGGCGAACGCCAGGGCCTCGGCCACCTCGTCGGCGGTGCGCGGCTGCAGGACCAGACCGGGAGAGCCTCCGCGGAGATAGGTCGAGCGCACTTTCGCGTACGAAAAATCGCCTGGCTCAATCGCAACGGCCGCAAGCGAATCCGGTAGCCCGTCGTAATCGATGCCGTCTCGTCGCAGCGCCAGCGCGGCCAACGGCCGCACCGGGCCGGTGGCGACACCACCCGCGGAACGGGCCCGCGTGACCGCCTCCCGCACCCCGGGAATCACCTCCGCCGCGAAAAGCTCCAGAAGGCCCGGATCGTCAGAACCCACGATGAACGTGCCGATTCCGTGCTCCAGTGCGAGCGCTCCCAGTTCCTCCACCCACTGCGCGGCACTCTTCTCCGGCTCGGCGAAGACGTTCAGCAGACGCCGAATCTCCCGCGGATCACGCCCGGCCGCCTTCGCCGCCTGGTCAATGATCTCGTTGCCGGTCTCCAGAGCACCAGGCTTCAGGTACGACAGTGACGGCAGCCAGCCGTCCGCCTTCGTCCCGATCAGCCGCAGCATCCGCGGCCCGTAGGCACCGACCCAGATCGGCACCTCGTGCGCCGGCGCCGGCCCCCGCTTCGCGCCGGTCAGCCGGAAGTAGTCACCGCCGTAGCGAACACCGCCCCGCTCACCGGTCCGCCACAGCTCGCGGATCACATCGATCGCCTCGCTCAGCTGATCCACGGACTCGCCGGGTGTGCGACGCGTGACGCCCATCGCCTCCATGGCATCCCAGAACCCGCCCGCGCCCAGACCGAGCGCCACCCGGCCACCGGAGAGCAGGTCCAGGCTCGCCGCCGCCCGAGCCAGCACCGGCGCCGGGCGCATCGGGATGTTCAGCACGTTGCCGGCCAGCTCGATCCGCTCGGTACGCGCGGCCACCCAACTCAGCAGCGTCCACGTGTCGAGGAAACCGGGCTGGTACGGGTGGTCCTGGAAGGTGACCAGGTCATAGCCGAGTTCCTCGCTGAGGCGAGCCAGCGCGACCACGGACTCCGGGTCGGCGTTCGAGGGTGTCAGGAAGGTGCCGAACCGCAGCGCGTGACCGTAATCCACAACCTTGATCGTATGCCGGTCCCGGTCAGCTCCAGCGATCTCCGGTGAGACGCTCGTAGACCTCTACATACCGGTTACGGGTCGCCTCGACGACCTCCTCCGGAATCTCCGGCCCCGGCGCGGTCCGGTCCCAGTCGGTCAGGCTCGTCGACCAGTCCCGCAGGAACTGCTTGTCCAGGTAGCGGGGCACACTGCCCGGCTGCCACTCGTCCGCACTCCAGAACCGGGACGAGTCCGGCGTCAGCAGCTCGTCGGCGAGCGTGAGCTGCCCCGTCTCCGTCATACCCAACTCAATCTTGGTGTCAGCAATGATGATCCCCTTGGCCGCGGCGATCTCCGACCCGCGCCGGTAGACCTCGAGCGTGATCCGCCTGAGCTCCTCGGCAAGCTCCTTACCCACCCGCTCCTGCGTCTCCTCGAACGTCAACGGCGCGTCGTGGCCACCACCGACGGGCTCTTTCGTGCTGGGGGTGAAGATCGGCTCGGGGAGCTTGGAGGACTCGATGAGCCCTTCCGGGAGCTCGACGCCGGAGATTTTGCGGTTGTGGTTGTAGTCCTTGAGGCCGGAGCCGGCGAGGTAACCACGGGCGATGCACTCGACCATGACCATGTCCAGGCGGCGGCAGCGGATGGCACGGCCACGCCACTCGTCGGGGACGTCGGTGGCGGAGATGACGTGGTTGGGGACGGTGTCACTCAGCTGGTCGAACCACCAGAGGGAGAGCTGGGTGAGGATCTTGCCCTTGTCCGGAATCAGCGTGGGAAGGATGACATCAAAGATCGAGATCCGGTCAGAGGTGACCAGAAGAAGATCATCCCCGTCGGAGTAAACGTCCCGAACCTTGCCGGAGTGCAGGAGCTCCACGTATGTCCCTTCACACGTACCCGATCACGTCAATGCCACCCTAGAACACGGGGTTCCCGACCCTCGGGTCGCACGACATTGCCGTGACGAGGCCGCCGATCCACCCGGTAGTGCGTATCGCGGGCACCCTGGCTAACGTTACGGGGTGGTCGACAAGCTTGTGCCCAGCTCCAGCGGTGTATCCGCACGTATGAGCAGGCAGAAGCGCCAGAACACCGTGCCCGAGTTGGCCATCCGGCGGCTTCTCCATGCGGCTGGCCTTCGCTATCGGGTGGCATGGCGCATACCCGGCATGGCACGGCGGAGTGTCGACATCGCATTCACTCGAGCGAAGCTCGCAATCTTCGTCGACGGTTGTTTCTGGCACTCGTGCCCGCAGCATCGGACAAGTCCTGCCTCGAACAGCGCCTGGTGGGCGAACAAGCTCGAGACCAATCAGCGCCGCGACACGACGACGGACGAACATCTCGCCGCGCTCGGTTGGAACGTGCTGCGGATCTGGGAGCACGACGATCCTGCTAACGCCGCGCGTCGGATCATCGAACGATTGCAGGAAGCGAACGAACCCTGCGCACCCGGCGCGCCGGCCACACCGGCCACCCCCGAGGATCTAGTATGAGCGACCGGCCGCATGCCGACCCGCTCGTGAACGGCCCCCGCCAGGAGGAAGACATTGACGGTCGAGCCGATCAACGACAGCGCTTCTTCGGAAGAGACGGAGAAACTGCGGCTGATCGACCTCTTCGCCGGTTGTGGAGGTCTGACTTCCGGATTTGTCAACACCGGCAGATTCCGACCCGTCGGTGCCGTTGAGCAGAACCACGCCGCCGCATCAACCTATGCCGCCAATTTCGGCGCTGACCACATGTTCGCAGGCGACATCGAAGAATGGGTGGAAAGCGGCACAGTTCCAGACGCCGACGTCGTAATCGGAGGTCCTCCATGTCAGGGATTCTCAACCCTGGGAAGGCGTGACCCCGACGATCCGCGCAATCAGCTGTGGAACATGTACGTCGATGTACTGAACCGGAGCGGCCCCCGGGCTTTCCTGCTGGAGAACGTTCCACAGTTCGGTAAGTCACAGGAATTTGCCTCGCTGAAGGCTGAGACCGCCAACGGTCGGCTGCAGAACTATCAGCTCCGGTTCGCGGTTGTCCGCGCGACCGACTACGGCGCTGCCCAGTTGCGCCGACGCTTCATCGTCATCGGTACCCACAGGGATCTCCCTGCCGTCGAGATCCCTGCTCCGACGGTTCGTGAGGCTGAATGGCGGACGGTACGTGACGAGATCGGTGACCTGCAGTTCAGCGTCGACCCCGGCAACACCGAACTTCCCGCCAGCTCAACAACATTTTTCCGGAAGTCGCTTCCGGGTCGGTTCAAAGCATCCGACCTCGATCTAGCCCGGAATTACCGGCAACTGACCATCGACCGCATGAACAACATCCCGGAGGGCGGCGATCGGCGAAGCCTCCCGATCGAGCTGATGGCGAAGTGCTGGATCGGGCGCACGGCGGGGATGGACGTGATGGCCCGACTGCGATGGGACCGCCCTTCGGTGACGATCCGAACCGAGTTCTTCAAACCGGAGAAGGGGCGTTACCTGCACCCGGTCGAGAACCGCACGATCAGTCACCACGAAGCAGCTCGCTTGCAGGGCTTCAGGGACACCTTCGAATGGTGCGGCACCAAGAACGACATCGCTCGGCAGATCGGCAACGCCGTTCCGGTGCAGCTCGCCGAGGCTATGGCCACGCACATCGCGGCACGGATCAGCCAGACGGGCTGAATCCGACGACGGGCCCGTCCTCGGGACGTAGCAGACGCACGCTGTCGGTACACAACTTGCGGCAGAGCATGTCCACCTGGCTGTCGTCGAGCGCCTTCACGTCGACAAAGGCCAGGTAACGGCGCAGCCGGCGGCTGACGTCGCGGATCAAGAGTCGGCGTGACAGGTCAGCGGGAACATCGATGATCGCGCTTGCCATAGCAGCGACCAGACGTCGGTCGCCCCCGATACTGCGACGCTCCAGCAGCTGGTTCAGATCGCTCTCCGAAAGCGCAGCGAGCAACGACTCACGTCCCTCGAATACGACGGCCTGCCACCACAGCCGTGCCCAGGTGTGCCGCGTGAGGTCGGTCGCAATCCAGCGCTCGTTGTTGTCGGTGCCGAACCGCCACTCGGTGAGATGCGGCAGCGCGACGAGCGACATAAAGGACCAGATACCGCGGTTCCCCGCTTCCGACCAGGTCAGATCCATACCCGCACGGATCAGGAAGGCGGCTTCACGGTCGAAGGCGATGCGACGTTCCGCCGGGGCGGGCGTCGGGAATCCGAAACGTTCCGCGACGCCGACCATGGTTGTGACCAGATCCGTGACCTGCCGAGTGCTGATTCGGGCTCCGACAGGCGCCCACAACTGGCTCTCGTGGGCCGATGCCGGCACCATCTGCTTCCCGTCGGCCACCTCGGCATACAACGCGACCGCCACAGCCTCGGGTATATACGGCCACAGCACGGTCACTGAAACACCCGACCTTTACCTCCGGCCCGGACGGCTCCGGTGAGCGCAGTCCGGAAGTCTGCAAGTTCCTGCGGAGTCGATGGCGCCTGCTGCGTCAGCCTGGAGGAGCGCACGATCCTCGACAGCACGTCGCCCACCGAGTCGGATGGCCAGTCCGCCCTCTCGTCGAGTTCTTCTCGGCAATGGACCGCGATCTCCAGCAATAGCTCAGCCACGCCAGATTCGAGCTCGTCCAGCAGCGCCTGTTGACGGCGGTCCTTGGCACCCCGTGCCACCGCCCTGCTCAGTTCTGTGTCCCGCTTGTTGATGAGAACGCGGAACGTGGCGAAGAACGCCGCTGACATATCGGTGGTGGTCTCGAGATGCCAACTCGCCTCGGGCGACAACCTGGTCCCCGCGAAGTCGATCTCATGGGTCGGGAACATCGAGGATGAACTGTCGAGCAACACCTGATGCGTGTGCTCGGACAGCACCGATCCGGGGATCCACGCCACTCCAGGGCGATACGACGTGGGCGGCCGCACCATGCTTATCGTGCTGCGCAGTTTGAGCAGACCCGAGATTCGTTCACCGGGAAGAGCCGCATGGGCGATTGCTGACCCGTCCTGATCGAACGACACAAGCGGAGCAGCATCGGTCATGCTGGTCGTCGAGCTGGTCCAGGAAACAGCCAGTACGACGTCGGCCAGGTCAAGACCGGTCTCGTCCCGCAGGCGACCGCCATCGACCCTTACCCTTCGGGCCACCTCGAGATCCGTTCCCGGATCCCAACCATCGATCTCGTCAGGAAGTGCGGACCATTCCTGACCGTCGAACAACTGCCAAGGCTCCCAGATGACTGTCCCGGGCGCCGGAACGAAGTAGGGCAGAACGTCAGCCATTGCTCATCACCTGCCCGATGCGAAATCGAATCACCGCGTCCGGCACGTAATCAGCCAGGACGTACCAGTCGGACTCTCCTCCCGCAGGGATTCGGATGTCGGTACCACGCACAATGGTCGCGCCGTCACCCGACTGCCATTGCAGCACCGTCGGAGGGCTCATCCCCGCAGGCGGTTCGCCTTCCTTGCCACCGCCTTCGACCACGACGTCGACCCCTGCCGTCAGTGTCCGCCCGGTCGTTGCAGCGGGCACCTTCACGACTGCTACGAGAAATGGCCGGCCCTCGTGAAGATGCAGGCGCGGTGATCCCACGAGACGCGGTTTGCCACCGGTCGAGGTCCGTGAGCCGCGAACCGCGCGCCCACCAACGGGCCCGCCGGTGTCGCCACCGTCGGACATGTTGCTGTTGCTGCCGAACTCCTCGCTGCTCTCATCATCGGCGAGTCGCGGTGGGATGACCGATCCCAGGCGTGCAGCCAGTTGCCCGAGGCCTTTCCCGCCCGAACCGCCTGCTTGAGAGCCGAATCCGAGTCGCTCGTCGATGCGCTTCATCAGGAAGGCGCGAAGGCCCTGAACCACGCCACGAGCCGAACCACTGAGTCCCTTGGAGACCCAGTCGTCGTGAGTGGGTGGTTCAGCGGAGGCGAACAACTCGTCGGCGTCCTCCGATGCTCTGAACACGCCCGCGTACGACAGCAGCGGGTCGGGATGCGGCGGACCCTCGAAGTAGTCGACAACAAGTTCGGCGACACGCATGCGCGCGATGTGACGGGTCGGACCTGAGAACGGACGAGCCGCGGTCACAAGCTCGCGACGGCTGGTTCGGTCGGCGACGCCCAGCGCGAACGCCACCGAACCGGCGTTCTTCGGTGGCACAGTTCGCGCGTAACTGTCGCCTCGGTCGTCCCGGATTTCTTTCAAGGCCTGCACGAAGGGCGCCAGATCTTCGAGTTTCTCGGGCGCGGGCACGGGAACTCGACGGCCGTCCACCCCTACAGAGAAACGCATCCGCATCCCGTCCCGATCGGGAACCATCTTGGGCCACAGGTGCCAGAGGATCGACGACGCAAGGAAGGTCGCGGCTTCGTGAGGGCTGCGCTCTCGCACTTCGTTGCCGAGACCGGTGACGCCGAGATCAACACCGAGGACCACGATGTCAGTTCCGGTTCGACCGTCTGCGAAGTCCGGCAGGCTCAGCCGAGTGGAAAAATCCGCCGCTCTGTCGCCGAGAACAGGGTCCGGAATGCCGTCCGGGCCGACTTCCCCCCACCAGTGCCGACCCGTGAAGCGACGGTCGCCTTGGTACCAGCTGTGGCCGAGTGCCGCGCCCATGAACCGACGCGAGTCGAAGCCGGTCGAGTGCGTCCGGGTGTTCACCAATATTGCACCGACCCGGCTCAGTCGATAAAAGATTCCCTTGCCGAAGCCGTAGGTGCCACCGCCGAACTCGTGATCGCTCGGCTCGCCCACGTTCCGAAGGAACTGCACAAAGTCGGCCTTCTGTCCGCCAGCCGCCTTCACCCCGGCACGAAGAGGTCCCCCGAGACCGACGGTGTTCCGGTCCGAGACCACCAGAACGGCCGACTCGGGCCGAAGAACTCCCTCGATCTCCAGCTTCGACTCTGCCGCTGGTCCAGGCAGCAACAGATCCCGCCACCGTGCAGCGCTGTCCCCGAGGACTCGGATGTCGACGTCGAAGTCGACAATCTGACCCGGCACACGAGCGTCCCAGCTGTTCTGCGCCGCCTCGCGGACCAACACCGTCAAGGGGTCGAGCGCCGGCCGACCCAACTGCTTGACGATGCCCTCGGCGGCGGCGGAGCCCTCAGGGGCAAAGGGCTGTGACCACCATTGGAGGCTCATCGAGTCGATTCCACCGCTATCTCGTTCAAGGATGCTTTTGTCACGTGTGGCAGGAGCGAAGTCAGTTCCAGCTGATATTGGAGGCGGCCGACCCCTTCCGGCAACCGTCCTTCAGTCAGGGATGAGGCGACGAGTCGGGGTACTCCGTCCGTCACCGGGACGATGAACTTCTCCCCGACGGCGAACGTGTCGCCGTCGGGTCGGTCGAGATCGGAGTGCCACCCGGCCGCTGCGAGAAGGGATTTGAATCTCGAACGGTCCTTCGCCTGAATCGGAAGTTCCTGGGCCAAGTCACCGACCGTACGACCGTCCGGGTCGTCGACCACACGCACGAGCACCAGTTCCAACGGACGTTTGTCATGGTTGTCGAGCTGCGCGAGGCCGTGGACCACAATGGAGTCCGTTTCCGATCCCAGTCCTTTCACCTCCAGGCACCGCGCGGGAGCCTCAAAGTCGTGAGGTGCCCCGAGCGGGCCCCGCCATGCCTCAATCGGCAGGTCCGGCGCGGCCGCGAGCAATGCCCCCAGAACCGTGAGCTCGGCGAACAGGCCGAGTTTCGCCGGTCGGGTGAGGCCCCGGGCCAGGGCGCTACGAAACAAGCGTCGCCATCGGCCCACTGCCTCGATTGCCTCGGCGCCCGGCCTCGGCGAGCCCTCAATGGTGTCCAGGACGTCGCTCAGAACCTCGTTGAACTCCTCGAACAGCTCGCCGTCGGCGCAGGTCACATCGACATATGTCGCCACCGCTCCGCCGAATCCGAGCCGGCGGACCGAAGTGCCGAGGACGGATGGGCGCGGATCCACCATGAGGTGCTCGCCGTCCACCGGAATCAACAGATGCCGTGCGCCGGACCGGTCTACCGCTGCCCGGCAAACCTCACCACCGAACACGAGCGTGAGGGGGAAAGAAACAAACTCCTCGATCCGCGGTCTACCGAGAACCGCCCATGCACGTTCGAGCTCGCTCAGTCCGCTCGCGCTCACGCCAGCTCTTCAGTGTCGACGTCCAGCGCCTCGTCCAAGTTCTCGCTCTCTACGTCCGAGAGATCGACTGCGACGTGGCTGGCCTGGATCCTGCGCTGCGACGAAGGATCGCCCGGAAACGTGATACCCATGCCGACTACCGGAGTGACGGCCGCTAGTGGCACGCGTCGGGTGGCCGAGCGGCTGTCGGGCTTACGCTCTGCCGGAGTGCTGAGCGGGTCGATGAGGTAAAGGACAAGGAGTCCCCGGTTGTGGTGCACCTTGTCAGCGTTGCGGAGTTTGACCAGGTCGTCCTCGCTCTTCTGACGGGCCTCCGCCACCGTCAGTCCCAGGTCAAGGGCACGGTCCTGCTTGCTCATGAGGGTCTTGATATCGGCCCGGTCCGCACGAGCGTCGTCGAGACGAGAGCGAACCGCATATTGGACGTCGAGACCACCGAACCGAGTTTCCGCCCCCTCACCGATCACAACCGCAACGGACCAGGTCGCCAAGCTCGGCCGCTCATCCGCCAGTCGGCTGTCGATGTACTTGATCATCATGGCGCGATCCAGGTCCGGAGAATCCTCGTGAACCTCGTACCTGCCGAGAAAAGTCTTGATCAGAGACACCGGAACATTGCGGATCAGACGAGCCGTGCTCAGCGGCTCCTCGTCACCGTGCAGCACCGCTTCCTGGACAAGGCTCTGTGCGGCTTCCAGGTTGGCGTCGAGCCACTCCTTGTCCCGATGCAAGAAGTAGCGGGTTTGAAGACGTCGTCCGGCGTACGAGATGTAGGCGGGTTGAGCGGCGCCCATCTTCGCTGTGATGCGTAGCGAGGGGTGCGTCCGAATGCGTACCGCGACCTGGGTCGGAGTCAAGTTCTCACGCTGATAACGATCGATGTCGTCGCGCATCTCGTGCTCGACGGTGGCCAGGTGCCGAAATGCGTCCTCGAGACTCGGCGTCATCCAGATCCGCGGAAGATCCTCATAGCCGCCGCGGTACCCGAACCAACGGCCCATCTGGAGCAGAGTGTCATAGGCTGTAGCCCCTCGGACGAAGAAGCTGACGACCAAGCCCTCCAGCGTGAGGCCTCGCGACAGCGTGTTGCCGCCGACGGCGATCGCCACGACCGACGGTTCCGAGTAGTCGAGCCGATCCTGACTTCGATAGTTGTCCAGAACAACACGGGTGTCCTCGACCACGCCCGCCAAGTGCTCCAGCACCTCGGTGAAGGAGTTCTGCGCTCGGCCGAAGTCTTCGGCCGACACTCGGGCGGATTCCGCTTCCCAGAGCGCGCGCCACTTGTCGAGAACAGCCTCGTCACCGGTGGCGATCTCTTTCAGAGCTGTCGTCCGCAGATGTTCGAGCGGGGCTCGGTAGCTCTCGTGTACCGCGATCTTCACCGAGGTGTGGATCAACATCGTGCTGTGACCGGTGTCGTGTCGTGCCCGACGTGCCGCCGTGGCCAGCCAGAACCAGCGAACCGCATCAATCAATTCGTCGATCATCGTGGGCGTGAAGCCCTCGGCCGACTCTTTACCTCCCGGCCTGAGCAGCGGCACGTCTTCTTCCTGGACGGTACGGACCATGTCGTACCCGTCCAGTGGCTCGTTCGCTGCGGCGTCGTCCTCCCACTCGACCGCATAACGGCCGAAGATCTTCTCCGGCCCGAAATAGCTGTCGGGGCGGGGCAGGTTCAGGATGAACGACTTCGGGTAGAGGTCGTCCTGCGCCGGGTCGACGAAGACATTCGCGAAGGGCGTGGCCGTGTACCCGACGTACGTGCATCGCGGCATGAGGCCGAGGAGCTTCAGAAGCAGCGGGTTGATCCGACCCGTTGCCACAGAAGCCTGGTCAGCCTCGTCGTCGATCACCAATGCGGGAGCCGACTCCAGCGCCTTTCGCGCATTGGGAGCTCCTAGCCATTTGATCAACTTAGTGAGTACGGCGGCGTTCTTCTTCACCACCACCAGGACCGGCTTGTCCAGATTCAGAATCGACGCCGCACCGTGCGTGGGACTGACGAAGTCCCGTTCGACCGACGTCATCGGGATCCAGTCGTCCGGGTTCAGATCCTTCAGGTACTCGTCCAGACGGACCTGCGTCTGCCGCCGAAGACCGTTGTGGATGCCGGAGAGCACGATGACAAGGCGGTACTGAACATCGGCCGCCTTGGCGATGACCGCCGTGAAGTTGGTGGTCTTGCCACTCTGCACATACCCCACCACCAGGCCCTTGGCGTTCCAGGACGCCTTGTCCGGCCTCGGGGTGTGCGCCACGACCGTTCCCGAGGAGCGGTTCACGGAATCGATCCGGTCCTCGTCCCAGCCCTCGTTCTCGAACTGTTCCGCAAGAGCCGGCCAGAATCGGTCGGTCTCCACAGAACCGCTGTACCAGTCCTCCGCCCCGGCGGTGATGATCGGTGGGCCACCGGCTTGAACCTTCGCCTTGTCGGCCAGAAACTGCTGCCGATAACTACTCACGGTTCCGGCGGCCAACGCATCGCCGAATCTCGACACGGCTGCGTCGACACCGAATCTGCGCGCCCAGTCCGCGAACACTGTGTAGAAGGCGTCCAATGCCCTACCCCTCCGACCCGATCCTGGGTCGAACCTATCGGAAGCGGTGTCGGCCGGTGACGCCAAACTCGCCTCTCACGGGTTGCTCGTGGAGCGATGTCGAAGATTGGATGGAAGGCCAGGAAACAAGCAGCCGCCCGGTCACATTCTCGCGACCGGACGGCGGTTACGATCACTCCTGCATCAATTCAGCTGTTCGATCGTGTGACGCATCACCGGCAGCGACGCGAACAAACCCGTTCATCTTGGCCAGAACCACGCCCCGCCCCCGCGGCCAGGGCACGACCCCGCTCCCCCTCGCTCGTGTCCTGCTGGATGCATGACCGTGCCCGAAGACAACCGCACCTACCGCGATCGGCAGGATCAAGGCCGCGAAGCCCAGGCCACCCAACGCCGCCCCACCAATCCGGCGATGACCAGGGACGACGCCGTGGCGACCGCGTGGAGGCCGGGACGGTAGCGTTTCGTTCTGGCGGTGTAAAGGGTTAACAGGCAATGTCACACGCGTGAATTGGGACTCGCGTCGATTCGACACCGATAGGTATCGTTCCCCCCGTCCAGATTGATCACGGGGGTGCGAATGCTGGGCAAGACCCAACGCCGGTGGGCCGGCACGCTCACTGGCGTGCTCGCTCTGATCGGTGCCACCGCCGTGACGATGCAGGCCAGTGCCGGCATTTTGGACACTTCGGGCTGTTCGCGCGGGCGGGTGCTGAACGTTGTCGCGCACCAGGACGACGACCTGCTGTTCATGAACCCTGACGTGCAGCGCGACATCGGTGCGAACAAGTGCACGCTCACCGTGTTCATGACGGCGGGAGACGCCGGCGCCGGCGAGCAGTACTGGCGGGAGCGGGAGAAGGGTCCGCGTGCGGCATACGCCTACATGGCCGACGTCGACGACGAGTGGAACTCCAAGACCGTCACGTTCGGCGACTACGACGTCCGCTACGAGTCACTCGCCGATCGCCCCGACGTGGCGCTGGTCCACCTGCGCGGCCCGGACGGCGGCGGCGGTGGCTGGCCGGCCAACGACGGCGAGAGCCTCGCCGAGCTCTACCAGGGCAGCCTCTCCGAGATCCACTCGGTGGACGGGGCCAACACGTACACGAAGGCCGGCCTGACCGAGCTGCTGCTCGACGTCATGCAGACGTTCCAGCCGGACACCATCCAGACGCTGGACTACTCGGACAAGAACCGCGCCTCGGATCACAGCGACCACCGGACCACGGCGTACCTGACGTTCGACGCGCATCTGAAGTACAAGACGCCGCACCGGATCAGCGCGTACATGGCGTACGCCGTCGCCGATCTGCCCGCCAACGTCTATTACACGGTCGAGGACCGCAAGATGGACGCGTTCATGGCGTACGCGGAACACGACTCGATGGTCTGCCAGACGACCGGCGCGTGCCTCAACGGCGCGTACGACATCCGCTCGTTCCGCCGCTTCAAGAACGCCGCCGAGCAGGGTGGTGTCCTGAACGTCGCGCCGCTCGCCACGATCAGCGCCTCGTCGTACAACCTGACGGCCGGCCAGACCCCGGCGAAGGCCGTGAACGGGTCCACCAAGGGCTCCCCGATCGCCGGCACCGACGAGTGGGCGACGGTCGGCGGCAAGACGGGCAGCTGGATCTACGGCCGTTTCGCGAACGCGCAGACCATCGACCGGGTCGTGCTCTACGACCGGCCGAACGGCAACGACCAGGTCACCGCCGGCACGCTGAGCTTCACCGACGGCACGTCGATCAAGGTCGGCGCGCTGCCGAACAACGGCGAGGCCAAGATTGTGACGTTCGCGCCGAAGCCGATGTGGAGCTTCAAGTTCACCGTGACCGCGGTCAGCGCGACCACGAAGAACGTCGGGCTCGCGGAGATCCAGGCGTTCGCCTCCACGGTCGCGCCGCAGGCCACCGTCACCGCCTCGTCGCAGAACACCGCGACCAGCCAGCAGGCGATCCGCGCGGTGGACGGGTACACGGTCGGCTCGGGCATCGGCACGAACCGCGAGTGGGCTACTACCGGCGGCAAGGCCGGCAGCTGGCTGAAGCTGACCTGGGACAAGCCGCAGACGATCAACAAGGTGGTCCTCTACGACCGGCCGAACGGCAACGACCAGGTCACCGCCGGCACGCTGACGTTCAGCGACGGCAGCAAGGTCAACGTTCCGGCGCTGCCGAACAACGGCGCCGCCTACGCCGTCACCTTCCCGACCCGGACGGTCACCGGTGTCACCTTCACCGTGACCGGCGTCGGCGCCAAGACCGCCAACGTCGGCCTCGCCGAGATCCAAGTGGAGACCGCCCGATGAGCCGGCACGCACGACCGGGCCGGTCCCGGCAGAAGATCAAGATCGCCCTCTTCACCGCGGTGGCCCTGGCAGGCGCGGGCGTCACCCTTCCCGCGGTGGCGGGGACAGATCCGGATGTACGGCTGATCGTCGGCTTGGAGTCCGGCCAGGAGGCGGTCACGACCGACCGGCTCGACGACAAGGGCTACGACCTGGAGGCTTCGGCGCAGCTGGACAAGCTCGGCGCCGCCACCGTCGAGGTGCCCGAGGACGAGGCGTCCGAGGTCGCCGCGAAGCTGCGCAACCAGGAGGGCGTCGAGTTCGTCCAGCTCGACCGCCGCATGACGGTCCTGGCCGATCCGACGGAGGAGAGCGAGACCCCGGCGGCAGAAAGCGACGCGACCGACGAGCAGGCCGCGGCCGGCCCCTCGGTCACCGACGCCCTGAACCAGCTCGGCGTTCCGGCCGCCCTGCAGACCGCCACCACCTGGTCCACGGTCACGATCGCCGTCGTCGACACCGGTGTCACCCCGGCCGGCAACCTCGCCGGCGCGGTCCTGCCCGGCGCCAACGTCATCGAGGGCGCGCCGGACCCCAACGACACCGCCGACGACAACAAGGCCAGTCACGGCACCGCCGTGGCGTCCCTGGTCAAGGCCGCCTGCCCGGCCTGCAACATTCTCCCCGTCAAGGCGGCGGACCAGTGGGGCGGCGTCTACGACAGCGAGGCCGCCGAGGGCATCACCTACGCCGCAGACAAGGGCGCAAAGATCATCAACCTCTCGTTCGGCGCCCCGGACCAGACCAACGACCCGAACTCCGGCGCCGTCGTGCAGACCGCCATCGACTACGCCCGCTCCAAGGGCGCGATCGTGCTGGCCAGCGCCGGCAACACCGCCCGCGGCAACCTGAAGTACTTCCCCGCCGCCGGTGCGGGCGTCCTGGCCGTCGGCGGCACCGACACCGACGGCAAGCGCCACGCCGACTCGAACTTCGGCACCTGGGTCGACCTGGCCGCCCCGCTCTGCGCCACCGCCGCTACGTCCTCCGGCGGCACCCAGGACGTCTGCGGTACGTCGTTCGCCACCGCGCTGACCTCCGGCGTGGCCGGCCTCATCAAGTCGCGAACCCCGGCCGCCAACCAGTGGACCCTCGAGAACGCGCTGACCACCACCGCGACCCCGCCCGCCGACACCGACAAGTGGCTGGCCTTCGGTGAGGTCGCGGCCGACCGCGCGGTGGTCAAGGTCGACACCTCCCGGCCGGCGATCGGCCTGGTCACCCCGTCGTACATGGCCCGCTTCCGGGGCACCATCACGGTGACCGCGGACAGGGTGACCGACGCCGGCGGCTCCGGGCTCGCATACGCCCAGCTGTACGCCGACGGCAAGTACGTCGGAACCGACTACTCCGCGCCGTACGCGGTCCGCTACAACAGCGGCACCCTGAACAAGACGGTCTCGCTGCAGTGGCGGGTGTTCGACCGCGCCGGCAACATGGGCTCGATCTACCGCAACGCGGTCGCCGACAACCTTGCCCCGACGCTGACCTGGACCTCCGGCCCGAAGAACGGCGCCAAGGTCAAGGGCACCGTCACGGTCAAGGCGACCGCGAAGGACGCATCCGGCGTCTACCGGGTCGACCTGTGGATCAACGGCAAGCTCGTCCAGTGGGACTGGACCTCGGGATACGCCTTCTCGATCAAGACCAGCAAGTACGGAAAGACGCTCAAGGTGCAGCTGCGGGCCCAGGACAGGGTCGGCAACATCCGGTACCTGTCCACCCGCACCTGGAAGCGTTAGGCCCGCCCCGCCTGGCGCTCGGCCCGCTCGTGTGAAGTTGGGGTGCGGAGCGGGGCGCAACTCCACACGCACGAGGGCACCCAGCCCGACGAGTGAAGTTGAGGTGCGGAGCGGGGCGCAACTCCACACGCATGAGGGCCGCTAGCGCACGCCGTAGGTCACCAGCAGGTTGCCGAGTACCTGGTACAGGAGCCCGCCGGTGACCACGACGCGGCCGCCGAACACCGGGCCGGCCACCGTGCCGTCGGACGCGTTCAGGACCGCTCCCCCGGCGTACAGGAGGCCACCGGCCCGGACCGGCTGCGTGGCCTCCACCCCCAGCTGGGTGATCCAGGCACGCTTGCCGGTGCGGGCGTCCAGCGCCTCGACGCCGCGGCCCTCGGTGCGATAAACCCGCGTCCCGTCGGCCGCCACGAGCGCCGACTCCTTGCCGGCCGCCGTCCAGACCGCCTTGCCGGTCGCCGCGTCGATCGCCACCAGGCTGCGGTCTTGCGAGGTCACATAGAAGCGGTCGGCCCGCGGCGAGGCGGCCTGGGCGGTCCACCCGCCCTTGCGGGTCCATCGGGTGGCACCGGTGCCGATGTCGACAGCCGCCGTGTCACCGGCCGGCTCGCCGTACCCGTCGGTCTTGTGAATCAGCAGGACGCCGTTGGCGGAGACGCCGGTGGTGGAGTGGTTCACCTTGCGCCAGAGCTGCCTGCCATCCCGCGCGCGGTAGGCGACAACCGCCTCCTCGTCCGATTGTGACCAGCCGGTGACCACCACGACACCCTTGTCCACCACAGCCGAGTAGATCGGCATGTCGAGCGGGAGCTGCCATCGCTGCTTGCCGGTGACCACGTCGATCGCGGTGAGCTGTCCGTCCGGGTCGCTCTGCGAGTTGCAGTCGCCGTTCGCGGCGATCAGCAAACCGTCGCTGACCGCCAGCCGGGGCACCTCGTTGTCCATGATGTCGGCCCAGTCGAAGCGCCAGCCGAGCTTCCCGTCGGCCGCCGCGTAGCTGGAGATCCCCAGGTGGTCGGTGGCGAAGAGTCGGCCGCCGGCGAGCACCGGAGCAGAGGGTCCCGAGCAACTCGCGTCGCTCTTGCGCAGGTTGACCGACCACTTCTTGCCTAGCTTCGCGATGCTGCCCGCGTTGATGACCGATTCCGCCGGGTTGTAGTAGCTGTCCTCGGCGTCATAGCCGGGGTGGTCCCAGAGCGACGCGGGCGCCGCGGCAGCGGGCGTCGCTGCCGCGGCGGCAGCGAGTGCGATGGACAAAACCACTGCGGGGGTACGGGTAAAAGCTGGCATATGTGTACCGTATTCGGGTCAAACCGGTCCCGAACCCAAAACAGGGCGACCCGCGGTTCCCCACGCGGATCGCCCTGTTTGATCGCCCCGGCTCAGCCGTTGAGCAGCTTCAGCATCTGCTGGACCTGGTCGGCGCGGGACTGCCGGACCCGCTCCGCGTAGGACTTGGCCAGCTCGTTGCCGCCCTTGTCCAGTTCCAGGCCGGCCATCTCGACAGCGTTGTGCTGGTGCGCCAGGAACAGGTTGAGGAACGCCGTCTCGAACTTGCCCGCCTTGATCGTGCGGAGCGCCTCGATCTCCTGGTCACCGGTGCTCGGCATGCCGCCGTGGTCGGCGTGCAGGCTGACCCGCTTGTCGACCGTGGTCGGCTTGCCCCACTCGGTGAGCCAGTTCTGCATCATCTTGACCTCGTCGTTCTGCGTGGCCTGCACGGCCTTCGCGAAGTCGACGACCTCCGGGCGCTCGGCCCGCTCGGCGGCGATCTCCACCATCTCCAGGCCCTGCTGCTGGTTGTCGACCAGCATCTGCAGGAACATCACGTCGGTGTCGTTGAACGTGGACCCGGCGGTGATCTCGGAGACGTTCTTGACGTTCTGCGTACCGGCGGCCGCGGACGCCGGAGCGGCCGACGTGTCCTTGGCGGTGTCGGTGCCGCAGGCGCCGAGCAGGAACAGCGGTGCGGCCAGGGCGAGGGCTACGACGCGGCGCTTCACAGCGGCAGCCAGAGGGCGAGCGTCCAGATGGAGGGCTCCCAGCTGCGGATCGAGCTGTGCGCCTGGCGGCACTGGTAACGCACGCCGTTGTAGGTCACCACGTCGTTGACCTTGTACGCCACACCGGGCGCCCACTCCTTGCCGGAGACCGAGCCGGTGGGCTTGGTGGTGGCCGGCGGCTTCGGAGCGGTCGTGGTCGGGGCGGTCGTCGGCGTGGTGGCCGGCGGCTGGGTGGGCGCGGCCGTGGTCGGCGCGGTGGTCGGGGTCGAGCCGCCGCCACCGCCGATGTTCAGGTCCACGCAGTTGTAGAACGCGTTCACGGTGTCCCCGATGTTCCAGACGGCGAGCACCGTCTGCCGGCCGGAGAAGCCGCTGAGGTCGACCTTGTGCGAGACCGTGGCGTTCGGGATCTGGTTGTTGTCGTTGAACGACGCGATCTGCCGGCCACCGATCGAGTAGACCCAGGTGGCGGTCCGGTGCCGGGCGGTCAGCACCCAGTTGAAGGTGACCGAGCTGCCGACGCTGGTGGCGCGCCAGGGGCGCGAGTTGTCGTTGAGCACCGAGAAGTTCGCGTTGCCGCCGTTGCACTGGGCCGAGCCCTTCGGCGCCTCGACGCTCTGCGGCTCGAACTGGATGGCACCGCAGTCCGCGACGGTGCCGGCGGCGCACTGGGCCTGGCGGCTGGGCGGCGAGGAGACGTATCCGTGCGCCAGGGCCGGGGACGACGCGACGGCCAAGCTCGATGCGACCATCCCGAGGGTAGCCAGCGGGTAGGCGATCTTCCTGCGCATGTCAGCTCTCCAGACAACTCGTCCTGGCGTTCCTTACGGCCGGGAACGTTAGGAGCCGCTGCCATAACGGAGCCTTAAAGCGACCGAAAACCCTTAATAAAACGCGCTGCGACCGCGGCGGGGCTGAGGTTCGGGTTCCGCCGGGGCGCTGTGGAGCAGGAATCCGACGCGGGCGCCGCCGAGCGGGCTGCGGTCGATGACCAGCTGCCCGCGCACAGTCTCGGCGGCCCGGCGGACGATGTCGAGGCCGAGCCCGGTCGATCCGGCGCCGCTGAAGCCGCGCTTCACCGCGTTCTCCGGGTCACCGATGCCCGGTCCGGCGTCGTCGACCAGCAGCCCGCTGCCCGAGACCAGCACCCGGAACGCCACACCGTCCGGCGTGTGCGAGAAGACGTTGCCGAGCATCGCGTCGACGACCAGGATCACCTCGCTGCGCGGCATCGGGATCATCACCGGCTCGTTGCCGCCGACCACCTCCCAGGGTCGCTCCTGGTCCTCGGCGAGCACCGACCAGAACGCCAGCCGGTCGGCGAGCACCTCGACCAGGTCGCACTGCTCGGAGCCACGCTCCTGCACGCCCAGCCGGGCACCGGTGATGATCGCCTCGAGCTCCTCGTCGAGCAGGTCACAGGCCTGACGCATGCGCTCGGCGATGGGACCGGGCGGCATCGCCTCCACGTCGAGCCGAAGGCCCGTCAGGGGCGTACGCAATCGGTGTGAAAGATCGGCAGCGAGCTCGCGCTCGCGATCCAGAAGGCGCCGCAGATCATCGGCCATGGTGTTGAAGTCCTTGGCCGCGTCACGCAGCTCGCGCGGCCCGGTCGGGGTGATCCGCTCGTTGAGCTCGCCGCCTCCGAGACGGCGCGTCGCCGCCGCGAGCTGGCGGGTGGAGCGGACCAGCTGGCTGCCGAGGCGGTCGGCCAGCAGCACCGAACCGCCGACCAGGACCACCGCGAGCCCGCCCAGCGCGAGCCAGGCCGGCCAGACACCCCGCCGGGTCTCCTCCTCCGGCACGAAGACCTCGACCACCACGGTCCGGCCGTCGGTCAGCACGGTGGGCTGCAGATACGCGATGCCGCCCGGCGCCTCGGCGGTCGCCGAACGCCGCTCCTGCAGGGCCCGGCGCACGGTGTCGGTGGTCAGGTGCGAGACGCCGATCGGCGCGAGTTCCGGCAGGTGGACGGCGAGCCGGCCGGCGCTGCCCGCCGTCGTGCTGGCCACCGCGTTGGTCAGCTCGACCAGGTCGCTGTCCACGCCGAGCACGGTCACCATCGCGGTGGCCTGCTGCCGCGCCTCGGAGATGGCCCGGTCGTACGCGATCTGCCGGGTCGCGACGGCGAGCGGCACGAGGAACGCCAGGGCCACCATCGAGGTGATCGCCAGCGCGAGCCGGTTCAGCGCCCACCTCATTGCGGATCGACCATCATGACGCCGACTCCTCGGACGGTGTGCAGGAAACGAGGTTTCGCGGCCGTCTCGCCGAGCTTGCGGCGCAGCCAGGAGATGTGCACGTCGATGGTCTGTTCCTCGCCGATGCGGGCCTGCTGCCAGACCTGGTTCATCAGCTCGCGGCGACTGATCACCTGGCCCACCCGCTCGGCCAGGTACGCCAGCACGTCGAACTCCCGCCGGGTGAGCTGCAACGGCTCACCCCGCAGCTCCACCCGCCGCTGCCTCGGCATGATCACGAGCTCGCCCACGGTGATCGTGTTCGGCTGCTGCTCGGTCGTGGTGCGCGCCCGGCGCAGCACCGCGGAGATCCGGGCCAGGATGTGCCCGCCGGAGAACGGTTTGGTCACGTAGTCGTCGGCGCCGGCCTGCAGCAGCGCGATGATGTCCGCCTCGGAGCGCCGGGCGGTCGCCACGATCACCGGGACGTCGGAGACCGTACGCATCATCCGCAGCGCGTCGGTGCCGTCGATGTCGGGCAGCCCCAGGTCGAGAATGACCAGGTCCGGGCGCTCCTGAGTGACGATCCGCAGTGCCGCGGCGGCCTGTCCGACCGGGCGTACGACGTGCCCGGCGTCGGTCAGCGCACGGGTCAGTGCGGCCGTGATGATGCGGTCGTCCTCGACCAACAGGATCAACGCCATGGCGGAAACCATAGGGCAAGGTGAGAGGATGCCCTCGTGCGATCTTCCAGGTGGCTGCCGATAGCCGGGTGGTGTGTGGCCACCGCCACGAGCATCGTGCTCTCCTCGTTCGCGCTCTCGCCCGTGCTGAACGCCGCCCGGGCCGAGGGGGGCGCCCTGCCCGACCTCGATCAGCTGCCACCCGCCCAGGTGGCGGTCACCACGACCGCGTCGCCCACACCGCCGCCGGCCGTCCCGGAGCGTCCCGAGCCCACCGACGACGCGCCCGAGACGGACGATCCGTCACCGACGAGGACGTCGAAGAAGCCGGGGACGAAACCGGCCACCACCGCGCCGGGGACCACCGCGCCGGCCACCACGACGCCACCGACCACCACCGAGAACGGCTGGACGGTCACCACCGGCGGTGACGGCGTGAAGACGTACGTCCGGACGTTCCGCTGCGACGGCGGCACCGCCGCGATCAAGATGACCAGCCAGGGCATCGTCTCGCTGGTCACGGCCACGCCCGCCGACGGTTACAGCGTGCAGAAACAGGGCTCGGACACCAACCTCGCGATCTATTTCACCTCGACCGAGCGCAGCTTCGTGATCCACGCGCAGTGGTGGAACAACGAGCCCTTCGTCGAGGTCACCGAGATCGGCGCCGCATAAACAGTTTTGACCGCCGCCGGTCGTCCATTGCTGTTTCTCGATCTGCCTGATCGCCCGAGCACCCTCCTACCTTCGCCGCAAGCACGACGCGAAGGAGGAGATCCCCCGTGTGGCAACGCTTTTCCACCGCCGGCCTCGCCCTGGTCACGACCCTGGCAGGAGTGGTCGTAGCGGGTACACCGGCTACCGCCGGCCCGGTTCTGTACACCGACAGCCCGGACGCCGTACCGGGCCGCTACATCGTCACGCTCGCCGACCGCTCCGGGGTGGGTGACCAGGCGCGGGGCTTGACCCGCCGGTTCGGCGGACAGGTCCGGCACGTCTTCGACCAGGTCGGGTTCGGCTTCTCCGCGGCGATGAGCGAGAGCCAGGCGCGGAGACTGGCCGACGACCCGGCCGTCGCCTCGGTCGAGCAGGTGCAGCGGATCACCGTGCAGGACACCCAGACCAACCCGCCCAACTGGGGCGACGACCGCATCGACCAGCGGTCACTGCCGCTGGACCGCAGCTTCACCTACCCGGCGGGCCCGGGGCAGGGCGTCACCGTCTATGTGCTGGACACCGGCATCAACGCGGCGCACGCCGAGTTCAGCGGGCGGGTGCGTCAGGGCGTCGACATCGTCGACGGCGACAGCAACCCGGCCGACTGCCACGGTCACGGCACGCACGTGGCGGGCACCGCGGCCGGCACCACGTACGGGATCGCGAAGAAGGCGAGCGTGGTGGCCGTACGGGTGCTGAACTGCCAGGGCTCGGGGACCAACGACGACCTGATCGCGGGCATCAACTGGGTGCGCTCGAACGCCCAGAGACCGGCCGTCGCCAACTACAGCATCGGCTGCGGCAGCCGGTGCACCAGCCAGGCCATGGACAGCGCGGTCACCAACCTGATCGGGTCCGGGGTGCAGTTCGTGCAGGCGGCCGGCAACTCGTCGGACAACGCCTGCTACTACAGCCCGCAGGCGGTGCCGGCAGCAATCACGGTGGGTAACAGCAACAGCTCGGATGCCCGCTATACGACGAGTAACTACGGCTCGTGTCTCGACCTGTTCGCGCCCGGCACGAGCATCGTCTCGGCGTCGTACTCGAGCAACACCGGCAGCGCCACGATGACCGGCACGTCGATGGCCTCGCCGCACGTCGCCGGTGCCGCAGCCGCCTACCTCGGCATCAATCCGTCGGCGTCGCCGGCGCAGGTCCGCGACGCGCTGGTCACCAACGGCACCACCGGGAAGATCACCGGCGGCGGCAGTGGATCCCCGAACGTGCTGCTCTACACGGGCTTCCTGAGCGGAGGCCCGGGTCCGGACCCGGATCCCGACCCGACCTGCACACCGAACCAGCCGATCGGTAACCCGGGCTTCGAGTCCGGCAGCAGCCCGTGGACCTCGACCGCCAACGTGATCGGGACCTGGTCGCAATACCCGGCCCGGACCGGCACCCGCAACGCGTGGCTGAACGGCGGCGGCCAGGCACAGACCGACACGCTCTCACAGCGGGTGACGCTGCCGTCCTGCGAGACGGTCACTCTGCGCTTCTGGATCCGGATCGCGACGGCCGAGTACGACGGGCAGGTCTACGACCGGCTCACCCTGACCGCCGGCGGTGCGACCGTCGCGGCGTACACCAACCTGGACAAAACATCCGGGTATGTGGAGAAGGCGGTTGACCTGTCCGCCTTCGCCGGGCAGACGGTGGACCTCGTGTTCACCGGTGTCGAGGACTGGTCCCTGCAGACCAGCTTCGTGATCGACGACGTGTCCGTCAGCGCGTCGTCCTGACCCGGCGGGAGTGAGCGGGTCTGATCGGCCCGCTCACTCCCACTCCCACTTCAGGCCGGCGATGCCGGGCGCGACGTCGGAGGCGACCAGATGAGCACCGTGTGTGGAACCGATCCATGCTTCCCAGACGCCCTGATCGGGAGCGTTGAGCGCGCGGCGCTGGAAGCGGTGACAGCGCGACGGCACCGAGTCGTGGTGGAACTGGACCTGGAGTACGTACTCGTTCACGGGCGTGGTGAAGGCGCGGTAGTAGTTCTCGGTCGGTACGCGGGACTCGCTGCGGTACTCGTACTCGATCACCACGGTCTCGCCACGGGACAGCATCCGGTCGAAGACGATCTCGGCGGCGATCAGGCCCGCGCCGGTGTCGTGGCGGGTCCGGCCGATCCGGCAGTTGCGGATCGCGTTGATCGAGGTGATCGCGGCCGGATCGTCGCTGGCGAACAGGCCGACCGTGCGCGCCACCCGGTCCACATTGGCCCGCAGCACCTGACGGCAGGCGAGCGCGGTCTCCGCCCGGTCCGGGCCGACGGTGTAGAGGTCGTGCAGGCTGAGCCGCGTCAGTTCGTGATACATCCACCGGTCCAGCCCGCTGATCGCCCGTGCGACGCTGACCCCGTCGGTGAACAGCCGGTCGACATCGATGGTGCCGGGCGGCCTGGTGAGCCAGCGCCCCCGCGGCCGCCGCGGGCCCAGCTGGACGATCAGCGAGTCCTCGGGCAGCGACAGGATCCCTTCGAGCAGCCGTACCGCCTTGAGCGACTCGGGGCGCTCGGGGCGGCTCCGGCCGCGCCGCCAGTAGCTGAGCGTGGTGAGGCTGAGGTGGATCCCGGCCGCGGACAGCTGCCGCTGAATCTCGTCGAGACGCACCCCGCGGTCCTCGATCGCCAGGTGCAGAGCGGCCGAGAACGGTCCGGTACGCAGCGCGTGAGCGAGATCGCGGCCCAGCTCGGGACGCTGTTCCTCCATAGCTGCCGAGTATCGCCAAGGCTCGATCCGTTCGCTACCGGCGAACGGCAAGGGTTTTCCCCGATTCGGTTACGTCCGTCGATGCATAACGTCTCACCTCAAGTCACCCAGGTGTGACCCATCGTCCATGGACGGACGGTCGAGGCCTGCCCGGCACCCCACGGGCGGGAGAGGAGTATGCGCGTGAAATCCCGTACCCCTGTCGTCATCGCCGTGACCGCCGCGACCGCGGTGGCGTCGGCGATGGTGGCGGTCGCCGGACCGGCGACCGCCCAGCCGGTAGAACCCGCCGTGGCGGCAGCCACGGCTGCGGACTCCGCGTCGGCACTCGTGGCCGACCGCCCGCCGGTGCTGCAGGCCAGCGCCGACGAGGCGTTCGTGCAGCACCAGGTGATCACCTCCGGAAACCTCCACTACGTGCCCTTCGACCGGACCTACAAGGGCCTTCCGGTGATCGGCGGTGACCTCGTCGTGGTCACCGACAACGCCGGGCAGACGAAGTACACCTCGGTGGCGCAGAGCCGGCCGATCGGTTCGCTCGCGGTGACCCCGAAGCTGACCGCGGCCGACTCGCTGACCATCGCCAAGAAGCAGCTCAAGACCGTCAGCGAGGTCGAGGGCACCCGGCTCGTCGTGGAGGCCACCAACGGCACCGCGCGCCTGGCCTGGGAATCGACGATCAAGGGCACCAGCGAGGAGGGAATCAGCCGGCTCACCGTCGACGTCGACGCCCTCACCGGCGCGGTGCTGCGCACGTACGAGAACGTGATGGACGTGGCCGGCACCGGCACCGGCTGGATCAACGGCGCGGTCAGCCTGGACACCACGCTCTCCGGTTCCACCTACAGCCTGCGCGACCCGTCGATGACGACGCTGAGCTGCCAGGACTCGTCGACCAACACGGTCTTCAGCGGCACCGACAACGCGTGGGGCAACGGCACCGGCACCAGCAAGGAGACCGGCTGCGTCGACGCCTTCTACACCGCGCAGAAGCAGAAGGCGATGCTGAGCAGCTGGCTCGGCCGCAACGGCTTCAACGGCAGCGGCGGCGGCTGGCCGATCCGGGTCGGCCTGAACCAGCAGAACGCCTATTACGACGGCACCCAGATCCAGATCGGCAAGAACACCGCCGGTCAGTGGATCAGCTCGGCCGACGTGGTCGGCCACGAGCTGGGTCACGGCGTCGACGACACCACGCCCGGCGGCATCTCGCGCGGCGGCACCCAGGAGTTCGTCGCCGACACGATCGGCGCGGCCACCGAGTGGTTCGCCAACAACGCCAACGACGCCCCCGACTACCAGGTCGGCGAGGAGGTCAACCTGGTCGGCAGCGGCCCGATCCGGTACATGTACAACCCGTCGCTGGCCGGCGACGACAACTGCTACTCCAGCAGCACGCCGAGCGACGAGGTGCACGCCGCGGCCGGTCCCGGCAACCACTGGTTCTACCTGCTCGCCGAGGGCACCAACCCGACCAACGGCCAGCCCGCCAGCACCCGGTGCAGCGGCTCCGGCGCGATCACCGGCGTCGGCATCCAGACCGCCATGAAGATCATGTACAACGCGATGCTGATGAAGACGTCCAGCTCGTCGTACGTGAAGTACCGCACCTGGACCCTGACCGCGGCCAAGGCCCTGGACAGCACGTGCGGGCTCTTCAACACCACCAAGGCGGCCTGGGACGCGGTCAGCGTGCCGGCTCAGACGGCCGACCCGACCTGCTCGGGCTCGACGTCCCCGACCGTTTCGCCGACGGCCACCACCCCGGCCCCGGCGGGTTGCACCGGCACCAACGCGACCGACGTGTCCATCCCGGACCTCGGCGCCGCGGTGTACAGCGACATCGCGATCAGCGGCTGCGCGCGCAACGCGTCGTCGACCTCGACGGTGGCGGTGAACATCGTCCACACGTACCGGGGTGACCTGCGGGTCGACCTGGTCGCACCGGACGGCAGCACCTACAACCTCAAGCCGATCTCGACCTCGGACAGCGCGGACAACGTCAACGCGACGTACACCACCAACCTGTCCAGCGAGGCGGCGAACGGCACCTGGCGCCTCAAGGTCCAGGACACCTACCGGAACGACACCGGCTACATCAACACGTGGACCCTCACCGTCTGATAACGAAGCCGGGACCAGGGGTCACCACCCCTGGTCCCGGTTCGTGTTAACGATCACACGATCATCACATTTGCACTCGGACCCTGCCGCTCGGGACGGGCGGAGCCTAGGGTCCACACCAGGTGTACAGAAGGGCTTCGCGGTGACGTTCAGCGCAGTGGTTCCGGGCCGGTCGACCGGCGTCCTGGCGGACGTCTGGGGCCGCTCCGCCGTGCGGGACGTGGCCCTCACCCTGGGCGCCGCGGCCGCCGTCGGCGCCGCCGCGCAGATCGCGATCCCGGTTCCCGGATCACCCGTTCCGATCACCGGTCAAACCTTCGCCGTCCTGCTGGTGGGCGCGACCCTCGGCGCGAGCCGCGGTGCCGCCGGCATGGTGCTCTACATGGCGGCCGGCGTCCTCGGCGTCCCGTGGTTCGCCGACGGCGCGTCCGGCTGGCCCACCGCCACCGCCGGTTACCTCGTCGGGTTCGTCCTCGCCGCCGCGCTCACCGGTCAGCTCGCCGCGCTCGGTGCGGACCGCCGCCCGGGTCTCACGGTGGCGCTGATGGCGGCCGGCAACGCGCTCATCTACCTGGTCGGGGTGCCGTGGCTCGCGTTCGCAACCGGCATGGACCTGGCTTCCGCGCTGGCGAACGGCCTTTTCCCGTACGTCATCGGCGACGTCCTGAAGACGGCGCTGGCGGCGGCCCTGCTGCCCGGAGCCTGGCTGCTGGTTCGCCGGCACGTCGACACCGGCCGCGACCGCTTCTGACACCGGCGGGCCGACACCGGGCGACCGCATCGCCCGGACTGAGCGTCACCGCGCGTAAGGATCGGTGATCTCGCGCAGCTTGGTGAGCGTGTCGCGCAGCTGGCCCATCCGCCGTTTGCCCAGGTGGGCCACCCACTCCGCCTCCACCTCGGCGACCACGCCGGCCGCGATCTCACCGGCCCGCCGGCCCCGCTCCGCGATCCGCACCAGCCGCGCGCGGCCGTCGGTCGGGTCGGCCACCCGCTCGACGAAACCGGCCCGCTCCAGCTGATCGACGAGGAACCCGGCCGTCTGCTTGGTGACCTGCGCCTGATCGGCCAGCTCGACGAGCCGGGTGCCGTCCGGGCCGATCCGCTGGAAGATCCGCGCCTGGGCGAGCGTGACGTCGTAACCCGCGGCGACGACGGCGTCGAGGACGCGCCGTTCCATCTCCCGGTACGCCACGAACATCAGCACACCCACGTTCGGTGTCTCTTGCGGCATGCGACATTCCCCTTGAGTAAAAGTCAGATACGCTGACTACTTTAGTACGAGAATCTGACTTCTTGGGGGGCGCCATGGACGCCGCGGAGAGTTGGCGAGTGATCACCGCGCAGCGGCTCGCGGTGGCCGATCTGCTGGACGGGCTGACCGATGCCGAGTGGGAGGCGCCGTCGCTCTGCGCGGGCTGGCGGGCCCGTGACGTGGCCGCTCACCTCGCGCTGGCACCGCAGCCACCGGGACCGCTGGCCATGACCGCCGCGGCGATCCGGGCCGGCGGCCGCTTCCATCGGCTCAACCACGACATGGCCGTGCGGCACGCGGCGCGATCCCCGGTGGAGCTCGTCGCCGAGCTGCGGCAGCATGCCGCTTCGCAGCGGCTGCCGGCGGTGACCAACTACCGCAACATCCTCTTCGACGTCCTGGTGCACGCGCAGGACATCGCGGTTCCGCTCCGCCGCCGGCTGGGCATGCCGCGGGACGCGGCCGTGGCGGGTGCCGATCGGGTGTGGACGATGGGCTGGCCGTTCTGGGCCCGGCGCAGGTTCAAGGGAACACGGCTGGTCGCCACCGACGCCGACTGGAGCGCCGGCGCCGGACAGGAGATCAGCGCGCCGATCGCGTCGCTGCTTCTGCTGCTGACCGGCCGGACCGCCGCCGGTAATGCACAGGCTGTGCGCACAGGGTGTGGATAACTCGAACTGGTGTGCGAACAACCCGGGGATACCCGGCTACCCGGAGTTCGCCGGTCAGGGCTACGCCACGTCAGTTCGGGATGCTCGAGACCGAGTTCAGCGGATGAGTTTCGGCAGCCCGATCCGGGTGCGCACCCCGGGCGAGTAATGGACCAGCGGCGCACCGTGCGGCCGGGGCAGCCCGGCCGCCGCGGTGATGTCCTGCCGCAGTTCGAGCACCTCGGCCCGGTGCAACTGCCAGGGCGGATGCCACACGTCGACGGAGACCAGGCGTCCCATCTTCACCGTGTACAGCCGGTGCCGGGTGGTGAGGAAGTGGTCGAGTGAGCCGGGTTCAGCCTCCGGACAGCCGGCGCCGGATCGGACGCTGATCCGGTACCCGGCGCCCCGCGGTTCGTAGAGGCGGGCACCCTGGTACGTCGTGACGTCGCCCTCGCGTCGCAGCGACATCCGCGACCAGCGGTAGGGCAGGCTCAGCCCGGCACGGGCCGTCGCCACCGCCGCGAGACGGGCCGCGTCGAGCGAGAAGAACCAGATGCCCTGGCCGCCGTCCGGCCCGGTCACGTACGTCCGCAGGTTGGTCTCCGGAAACCGGGACAGCCACGGCAACTCGGGCAGCTTCGGCGGCCGCACCTCGCACATCAGGAACGGGATCAATCCCACCCAGACCTCACCGTCGTGGGTGTGCGGGGTCAGCTCGGCGGGCAGCAATCGCTGCACCACGTCGGCCGGGTAACGCCAGTGCAGAAATGTCAGCTGCCGCCACTGCTGAACCATCATGGCGGTGCGGATCTTGTCCACGCGTACCTCCCCGCCCAGTTTGCCAACGCAACGCACCGTTCAGGGGCGAATGGAACAGCTGCCTTCAGTTGTGGATGCTCGGCGTCAAACCGCATGGCAAACCGTACTAACGATTGATAGAAGTGGATGGATGGACGATCACCCGTCAGCCGAACGGACGATGATCGTGACTAAAGTCACCTGCAAACATTGCGGCCGGTGGACAGATGATCACCCTCCGGAGGCTGCCATGGCGGACAGGCGTTACGGACAAGTTGACTGGCACACCACCATCCAGGGCCCACCCCCCCAATGGCCGCCCCGCGCCGAGATCCCGCGGAGCATGCCGGCCGTCCACCCGCGACACGCCGCGCCCGACCACGTGATCCCGGTACGCCGGACCCTGCGCGGCTTCTTCCGGCGCCCCGACTCCCATCCCCGGCACTGGCTGCTGCTGATCCCCATCGTGCTGCCGCTGATGCCGATGCTCTACAACCGGCTCGAGCCGTCCTTCCTCGGACTGCCGTTCTTCTACTGGTGCCAGCTCGGATTCGCGTTCCTGGCCAGCAGTGTCATCGCCTACGTCCACCTGAAGGACCGCTGAGATGCCCGCACTGGACGACCAGGGGATGCAGCTCGCCGTCTTCACGTTGATCTTTGGACTGGTTGCGATCATGGGGTTCGCGGCCTCTCGATGGCGTCGGCCGAACGACATCCACAGTCTTGAGGAGTGGGGCCTCGGCGGGCGCGCGTTCGGCAACTGGGTGACGTTCTTCCTGCTCAGTGGCGACGTCTACACGGCGTACACGTTCGTCGCGGTGCCCACCCTCGTGTACGGGCTCGGCGCGGCCGGCTTCTTCCCAGTGCCGTTCCTGGTGATCGTTTACCCGATGCTGTTCGTGGTGCTTGCCCGATTCTGGTCGGTCTGCCACGTGCACGGCTTCGTCACACCGGCGGAGTTCGTCCGCGCCCGGTTCGGCTCACGGGAGCTGGGCACCGTGATCGCCGTTCTCGGGATCGTGGCCACGATGCCGTACATCGCGCTGCAGTTGATCGGCATCGAGGCGGTCTTCGAGGTGATGGGCCTGCCCAAGGGCTGGCCGCTGACGATCGCGTTCGTGGTGCTGGCGCTCTACACGTTCAGCTCCGGGCTGCGCGGGCCCGCCCTGGTGTCGATCGTCAAGGACACGCTGGTGCTGTGGGCCGTGCTCTCCGTCGTCATGATCGTGTCGATGATGCCGGGCGGCTGGGATCCGGTGTTCCGGCTGGCGGAGGCGAAGTTCGCGGCGACCCCGCGTACCGACGACGGGCTGCTGCTGCCGGAGCAGAGCCAGCTCAACTACGTGACGCTGGCGCTCGGGTCGGCGGTGGCGCTCTTCCTCTACCCGCACACGCTGACCGGTGTGCTGGCCGCGCGGAACCGGGGCACGCTGCGGCGCAACCTGGCCGTGCTGCCGATCTACACACTGACGCTGGGCATCCTGATGCTGGTCGGATTCGCCGCGATCTACAGCAACACGCAGGCCGTCGGCGGCAACAGCAACACCGTCGTACCCCAGTGGTTCGCCGACAACTCACCCGCCTGGACCGCCGGCATGGTCTTCGCCGCGATCGGTGTCGGCGCCATGGTGCCGGCCGCGATCATGTCGATCGCGGCGGCCAACCTGTTCACCCGGGACATCTACCGCGAGTACTTCCGGCCGGGCGCCTCCGCCAAGGAGGAGACGTACGTCAGCAAGACCGTCTCGCTGACCGTGAAGTTCGGCGCGCTGCTGGTGATCCTGCTGCTCAACACGCAGTTCGCGATCGACCTCCAGCTCATCGGCGGCGTGGTGATCATGCAGACGCTGCCCGCGGTGGCGCTCGGCCTCTACACCAACTGGTTCCACCGGTGGGCGCTCGGTACCGGGATCGGCGCCAGCCTGCTGGTCGGCATGGTGATGCTGTACCAGGTGCCCAAGTTCGGCGGCGCGGACGGCCGGACCGTGGTGCGCGAGCACTTCGGCGGATCAGCCTGGCCGCTGGACACCATCGGCATCGACAGCAACGCCAGCATCTATGTCGGCGTCGTGGCGCTGGCCGTGAACCTGATCCTCACCTTCGCGCTGACGCCGATCTTCCGCGGACTGGGCATCCCCGACGGCCGGGACCACACGCGCGACCACGACTACGTCGCCGACGAGGGCGACCCGACCGTGCGCCGGATGACCGAGATCCTCGACGGCGACCCGGTACGCGAACCGGTCCCGGCACCCACCAACTACTTCACGCCCATCCCCCGCCGCCCGTCGACCCGGCTTTAGATATCCAGTCCCTCTTCGATGCGCTTGAGTTGGTGCCGGGCGAGCGCCAGGTTCGCCCGGTCCTTCTTCAGCGCGAGATAGAGGAAGAGACCCTGCCCGGACCGCCCGGTCAGCGGCCGGATGAGGTGGTACTGCGTGTCGAGGCTGACCAGGATGTCCTCGATCTTCTCGTGCAGGTTGAGCATCTCCATGGTGCGCAGCTTCGCGCGGATCACCTCGGTGTTCGCGGCGGCGGCCACGGTGAGGTCGAACTCCCGGCCTCCGCCGGCGATGCCCAGTGCCATCCCGCTGGACCGGTCGACGAGAGCGGCGCCGATGGCGCCGTCGATCTGCATCGCGTCCTTGAGGGCTACGTCCATGTCCGGCATTGCGTTTCCTCCCCGGGCCTCTTCTCGACTCTGGTTCAGCAGCCTCTCCGAGGTCGGGCCGGACCGGTCGCACATGCTGTCCGGTTCGGACAGAAGTGCCCATGCGACTTTGATTTCGCTTGTCGATCCAGTTGCGGATTTCTTCAACTCCGAAAGTGTTCATCGCCCGTCACCAGTGCGCCGCGACGGCGTTGTGATGCGTTGAAAGCCACCGGTCCAGGCGGAGGGACGCGCCGTGTCAGTGCCGCTGTACCAGGCGAAGGCAGAAATGTTCCGCACGCTCGGTCATCCGGTACGGATCCGGGTGCTGGAACTCCTCCAGGACGGTCCCAAACCCGTACGTGACCTGCTCGCGGAGATCGACGTGGAAGCGTCCAACCTGTCACAGCAGCTGGCCGTGCTCCGCCGGGCCGGCATCGTCAGCTCGTTCCGCGACGGGTCGCTGGTGATGTACGCGCTGAACACCGGAGTGGCGGACCTGCTCGCGGCGGGTCGGCGCATCCTCGGCGCGGTCCTCACTGATCGTGATGGTCTTCTGGTGGAACTCCGGGCGCATCAGCGGTGAGCCCCGCCCGCACCTCACGCAACCGGGCAGCGAACTCCGTCATGGTGCCCACCTGCGGAATCGGCGCCACCACCTGATCCAGGAGCCGGGTCAGTCCCGGCCACGCCGCGACCAGCGGGTCGTCCCGCTCCGGCACGCCCGGCCAGGGATTTCCGGTGAGCATCTGGAACAGCAGCGTGCCGAGGGCGACGACATCCGCGGCCGGTGACGCCGAGGTGGTCACCAACGGCGCCACGAAGTCGGCGAGCATCGGCGCACCGGACGGGTCGAGCAGGATGTGATCCGGTCGCAGCCGGCCGTACGCGACGGGTGGCCGGAGCGAGTGTGCCCAGGCCATCGCGTCGGCCAGGGCGATGGCGATCCGCAACGCGTCAGCCGGTGCGGGCGGGGAGTCGCCGCGCATCGCCTCGGCCAGCGTGCCGCCCTCGATCAGGTCCAGGACGAGCCAGGGGCGGCCGGTGGCGGTGATCCCGCCGTACCGGACCGGCACGATCGACGGGTGCCGGCCGAGGCCGACGGCAACCGCGCAGTAGGCGGCGAACGAGGCCTCCTCGGCTCTCCCACCGGCGTACCGGTGGAAGAGCTTGAGCGCGACGTGACGGCCGGCGTGCTCGTCCCACGCCTGGTAGACGTCGCCCTCGGGCCCGGTGCTCATCCGTTCCAGACGGGTGTACCCGGCCGGGGTGTCGATGCCCGCCATGGTCACCCCCTGTCAATCAAGATCTTGGAAAGAGGGTAGCTCCCGACGCCGCCTTGACGGCGCGGAGGCGGCGCCGGGAGACCGGAGTCGGGGCGAGCGGGCGCCGTTGACCCTCGCCGCCGATCCGGAGCTCAGAAGAACCGATCCGGAGCTCAGAAGACCTGTCGATAGCCGGCGATGGTCGCCGCGAGGATGTCCCGGCCGGGCCGCTGCCAGAGTTCGGAGTTCATGACCTCGACCTCGATCGGGCCGGTGTACCCGGCCTTCTCCACCGCGGCGTGGAAGGCGCGCATGTCCACACAGCCGTCACCGGGCAGGCCGCGGCCGGTGAGCACACCGGCCGGCAGCGGGGTGATCCAGTCGGCGAGCTGGTAGATCGCGATCCGCTCACCGGCCTGCTCGATCTTGTCGAGCGCGGTGTCGTCCCACCACAGGTGGTAGGTGTCGACGGTGACGCCGACCTGGCCGACCGGATGCTGCTCGGCGATCGCCATCGCCTGGTCCCAGGTGCTGATCACACAGCGGTCGGCGGCGTACATGGGGTGCAGCGGCTCGATCGCCAGCGTGACACCGGCGGCGGCCGCGTGCGGCACGAGCTGGGCGATCGCGTCGGCGACGTGCTTGCGGGCGCCGGCGATGTCCTTGGAACCCTCGGGCAGGCCGCCGGAGACCAGGACCAGGACCGAGGTGCCGAGGGCGGCGGCCTCGTCGACGGCTCGGCGGTTGTCGTCGTACCAGTCCGGGGCCTGGAAGAAGCCGCTGCGACAGAGCGAGGTGACGGACAGGCCGGCGTCGCGTACCAGGGCGGCGGAGCGTTCCAGGCCGTACTCGTCGACCGGCTCGCGCCAGAGCGCGACCTGGCCTACGCCGGCCTCGGTCAGGCCCTGGACCAGGTCGGGCAGCGCCCAGTGCTTCGCGGTGATCTGGTTGAAGGAGAGCCGGTTCATCCCGCGGTCACCTCGAAGAATCGGTTCGCCCGGTACGCGGCGAGCGACGGGTCGGGCAGCAGGCCGGCCGCGTCGGCCAGCTCGATCAGCTTGGCGAAGTGCGGCACCGACCGGCCGGACTGCAGGCCACCCACCATGGTGAAGTGGTTCTGGTGCCCGGCGAGCCAGGCGAGGAACACGATGCCGGTCTTGTAGTAGAACGTCGGCGCCTTGAAGATGTGCCGGGACAGCGGGACGGTCGGTGCGAGGATCCGGTCGTACTCGTCCAGGTCGCCCCGGTCCAGCGCGGCGAGGGCGGCCGCGGCGGCGGGGGCGATCGCGGCGAAGATGCCGAGCAGTGCGTCCGAGTAACCCTGCTCGTCGCCGCGGATCAGCGTCGGGTAGTTGAAGTCGTCCCCGGTGTAGAGCCGGACACCGGCGGGGAGGCGGCGGCGCAACCGGATCTCGTGGTCGGCGTCGAGCAGCGAGATCTTGATGCCGTCGACCTTGGCCGGGTTGGCGTTGATCAGCTCGAGGACGGTCTCGGTGGCCTTCTCCACATCGGAGGAGCCCCAGTAGCCCTCGAGTGCGGGATCGAACGCGGTGCCGAGCCAGTGCAGGACAACCGGTTTGTCCGAAGTATCAAGCAGATCACGGTAAATGTGGAGATAGTCGTCGGCGTCGCGCGCGGCGGCCGCCAGGTGACGACTGCACATGAGCACCGGGGTCGCGCCGGCATGCAGAACATCGGCGAGCTGGCTTCCGTACGCTGCATGCACTTGATCTAAAGAAGCCGGACCCACCGGAAGCTGGTCGGTGGCGACGCCGGCGACGATCCGTCCCCCGCACGCGGCCGCCTCCGCCGCACTTCGCCGGATCAGCTCCCTGGTCGCGGTGTAGTCCAGGCCCATGCCCCGCTGCGCGGTGTCCATCGCCTCGGCGACACCGAAACCGTGCGCCCAGAGATGGCGGCGGAAGTCCAGCGTGGACTCCCAGTCGAGGACCGCGGGCGCGCCGGGCGAGTTCTCCGCGAGCGGGTCCGCGACGACGTGCGCGGCAGCGTAGGCGATCCGGCTCTCCGCCGGCTTGACCGGTTTCGCCCAGGCCGTCCGGTCGGTGAGGACGAGTTTGCGCCCGCCGGGCAGGTTCACGGTGGCCATGTCAGGCGTTCCCCAGCTCGATGCGGCGGCCCTCACGCGCCGACTGCAGACCGGCCTCGGCCAGGCGTACGCCACGCGCGCCCGACGCGAAGTCCCAGTGGAACTCCTCGCCCGCCACCACATGCCGCAGGAACGCCTCCCACTGCACCTTGAAGCCGTTGTCGAACTCGTCGTTGTCCGGCACCTCGGTCCACTGGTCACGGAAGGAGGCCCCGGTCAGCGGCAGGTCCGGGTTCCAGACCGGCTTCGGCGTGGTCGCCCGGTGCTGGATCTTGCAACCGCGCAGGCCGGCGACGGCGCTGCCCTCGGTGCCGTCGACCTGGAACTCGACCAGTTCGTCGCGGTTGACCCGGACCGTCCAGGACGAGTTCAGCTGAGCGACGACGCCGCCCTCCAGCTCGAAGATCGCGTACGCGGCGTCGTCGGCGTCGGCCACGTACTCCTCGCCGCGCTCGTCGACCCGCTTGGGGATGTGCGTGGCGATCGTGCACTGCACCCCGCGCACCGCGCCGAACAGCTCCTCGAGCACGTAGTTCCAGTGCGGGAACATGTCCATCACGATGCCGCCGCCGTCGGCCGCCCGGTAGTTCCACGACGGGCGCTGAGCGACCTGCCAGTCGCCCTCGAACACCCAGTATCCGAACTCACCGCGGACCGACAGGATCCGGCCGAAGAACCCGCCGTCGATCAGCCGCTTCAGCTTGCGCAGGCCGGGCAGGAACAGCTTGTCCTGCACCACGCCGCTGCGGATCCCGGCCGTGGTGGCCAGCTCGGCCAGCTCCTCGGCGGCCGCGGAGCTCTCGGCGAGCGGCTTCTCGGTGTAGATGTGCTTGCCGGCCGCGATCGCCTGCCGGATCGCCTTCTCGCGCTGGGCGGTCACCTGGGCGTCGAAGTAGACCTCGACGTCCGGCCGGGCCAGCGCCGCGTCCAGATCGGTGGTCCACTCGGTGAGCCCGTGCCGGGACGCGATCGCGGCCAGTCGGTCCGGGTCGCGGCCGACCAGGACCAGCTCGGGCCAGATGTGCCCGCCGCCGGCGAGCGGTACGCCACCCTGCTCGCGGATCGCGAGCAGCGAACGGACCAGGTGCTGCCTGTAGCCCATCCGACCGGTCACCCCGTTGATGACGATTCCGATCGATCTGCGCGCTGCCATGTGGAACTCCTCCGGGCGGTCATGAGGAAAGCGCTTTCCTGCTGCTGGCAGCGTAGGCCGCCGGATGGGTTCCGGACAAGGGGCGCTATCGGCCGAATCGCCACCAGGGCCTCGGTTGCCGGCGCTCGAAAACGGCCGGAGCAGGCACCTCCGGCGTTTTCAGCCAGGCCAGGAGGCACGGACGGCAGATGTCCGGCGCGTCCCACTCCTCGAACAGGTCGGGCGCGGGTGGCGGGTCACCCCGGTACGCGGGCGACGGCTCGATGCCCATCCCCCACGCCGGATACTGCAGGCCGAGGGGTTCGCCGGTGACGACCCGGCCGCACTCGGCCTTCTCACCGGCCCACTCGCAGAGGTGCCGCGTGCCGTCCTCGTCCCGGACCAGGTCGTACTCCTCCTGCAGCCGGTACCGGTAGTGGGGAGACAGTGGACCGACCAGGTCCGCGCGGTTCGGGCAGTACAGCGCGTGCCAGGAATCGTCGTCGGGCTCGCGCTCGACGGTGACCAGGATCAGGTCGCCGATCGGCGCCTGCGGAGCGTCGGGGAAACGGGGGAACGGCTCACCGGCGGGCTGTGCGCGGCCGGCGTCGTCACGCACGCCGGGATGCAGCGTCGTCCCGACGGACTCGACGACGGTGCTGTAGCTCGCAAACCGCACGGCGCCGTCCGGAAAACGGATCGTGGCCAGCCATGTCCCCATCGGGCCGAGCCTATCTTCACCTCGCTGTGATGCCGGTCACCTTCTGCAGGAAACGGTGTCCGGTTTCCACCACGTCGGCCGCGGTCCACTCCAGGGCCGCGGCCGCGATCGTCACCTCGGTCATCGCGACGCCCGGGACCTCGGTGTCCCGCCAGCCGCCGACGAACCAGATCTTCTCCTGCTCCGCCAGGGCCAGCGCGGCGGCGTCCAGGGCACGCGCCGGGAACGGCAGGAAGAGGCGGAACTGGTGAGTGTGCGGCGGCTGCGGATGCACCCGGGCGCCGGGCAGGCCGGCCAGGGCGGTGGCGATCGTCCGGGCGTGGCTGACATAGCCGGGCAGCCGGGGCAGTTCGCGGTCGAGACCGGCCGTCGCCAGCAGCGCGGTGGGCCATTGCTGGAAGACGTTTCCGCCGTACCGGTGCCGCCAGGCGCGAGCGAACGCGGCCAGGTCGCTGGTCCCGCCGAGTGCGGCGCCGGCAATGCCGTCGACAGATTTATAGAAGGAGACGTACGTGCTATCGGCCAGCGCCGCGACCTGACGCAACGTCTTCCCGAGGTACGGGGTGGACTCCCAGATCCGGGCACCGTCGAAGTGGATCCGGGCGCCGAACGCCCGCGCGGCCGCGCACGTCTCGGTCAACTCGTCCCAGGTGGGCAGCACGAACCCGGCGTCCCGCAACGGCAACTCGACCACCACGGTGCCGACCGGCTCGTCCAGCAGGGCGATGTCGGCGGCGGTGGGGTTGCGGGCCGCTGATGTGGACCGGACCGCGCGGAGGTTGCTCAGGTCCGCGTACGCGTGCCGCTCGTGCATCTCCTGATGCCCGAGCGGGTGCAGGGCGACGGCCGGGATGCCGGTGCGGTCGGCGCCGTACCGCAGTGCGACCTGCTGCGCCATCGTCCCGGTCGGGAAGAAGACCGCTGCCTCGGTGCCGAGCAGGCCGGCGACCTTCTCCTCCAGCGCCGTGACCGGCCCGTCGCCGTAGAAGTCGGGCAGTCCGTCCAGGTCACCGCCCGCGCCGAGGTCGGCGAGGCGCTCGCGCATCGTCACCGGGCGGACGCCGGAGAGGATCCGGTCGCAGGCGCGCATGGCGGCCAGGCGGTGTTGTCGTGTGTTGTCCGACATGGCCGGATAATCGCAGATCTTGACCATGGTGGGCCAGCCCGAATTTGTCGGAGGGCGGCGCTAACGTTCCGGGCCATGGCTGACTTCGTCCTCCCCTCCGCGTGGCACCGGCACCGCATCGCGCGCCGAGGCAGCGCCGGGGCACAGCGTTTCGTGCCGGGCCCGGATGCCCGGCAGGCGTTCGACGCGGCGGTCCGCGACCGCCAGGCGCACGTGATCCTCGCCGCGCCCACCACCGGCGAGTCCACCCGGCTCGCCGCGCGGGCCTGGCTGGACCGCGCAGCCGACGCGACACCGTTCGGCGCGGCCGCCGCCGCGGCGGCGACGACCGGCGGTTTCAACGACCGCCCCCGCGCCGTCGCCATCGCGGACACCTGGGTCGCCGAGCGGGGCGTCCGGTTCGCCGCCGAGGCGGCGGTCACGCTGCAGGCGATGCTCATGACCGACGACTTCCATCGCTATTCGGGGCCCGACACGCGCTACGGCGTCCGGGCGATGCGCCCCGGCGAGTCGCATCACGCCTGGATCATCGACATCCGGACCGAGGTGCTGCTGCGGGTGCGCGAGGCGGTCGCCACCGCCTCCGAGGAGGACTACACGGCGGTCGTCGCCGCCCTGGCGCCGCACCGCGCCACACACCCCTACGCGAGCTTCGCCGCCTCGGTGCTGGTCCCGGCGCGGCACGAGTGGGTCGAGGCGGACATCGCCTCGGCGATCGCCGACAACGACGAGTTCCGCGCGGCGGTCCTGCTCACCGCGGCCGGCACCGGGGCCCAGGCCTCGGCCCTCGCCGCCGTGGCGCACCACTACACCGTGGTCAGCTCGATGACCGTGCTCACCACGCTGGTCGACGGGGTCGGCGTGGGCGCGGCACCGGCGCTGTTCCACTGGCTCGACGCCTCGGCCGGCAGCACCGACATCCGGCAGCGTGTGCTCTCGATCCTCACCGTGCTCCCCAGCGAGGAGGTGGTGCGCGGTCTGCTGGAGCGCGCCGACGGCAAACACGTGACGACCGCCCTGCGCAAGACGGCCGAGCGTCACCCCGAGATCGCCCTGCGAGTTCTTGCCGAGAGCGACGCCGCTCCCGACCTGCTGGCCGAGCACGTGCTCACGCACACCGACCTGGCCGAGCGGGCCCTTCCCTCGCTGGATCCGGAGTCGGCCGGCCGGGTGGAGCGGATCATCCAGCAGACTGCGTCGATGACCGTCGCGCCCGGCACCGCGCTGCCACCGCTGCTGACCGATCCGCCGTGGCTGCACCGCGGCAAGCCCGTCAAGCCGGTGGTGATTTCCGGCCTGGCCTGCACCGACCCGGTGTCGGTCAGCTGGTTGCCCGGCGAGCGCGAGACCTGGCGGACCACCCCGTTCCCCCGCTACAGCGAGGGTGTGCGCGACTGGCCGGCCATCGCCGCGTCGATCGCCGCCGGCACCGCGAGGTGGTTCGAGGGCTTCGAGTTCTTCGCCGACGCGCCCGAGGAGTTGGCCCGCCCGCTGCTCGCCGGCTGGCGGTCCACCGAGACCTGGCAGGCGGAGCACTGGATGCGCGTGCTGGTCGCCCGCTTCGAGCTCGACGCGCTGCCGCACGCCCTGCCGCTGGCGCAGCGCGCACTGCCCGACTACGCCGCACTGCTGATGCCCTACTCGTCACCCGAGATCGCCGTGCTGATGGCCGAGTGGCTGGCCCGGCTCAAGAGCCTGCGCCGCGTCGCGATGACGTGGCTGCTGCGGCATCCCGAGGCCGCACGGGCCCTGGTCGCACCCGCGCTCGGCAAGGCCGGGCCGGCTCGCCGCCAGGCCGAGGGCGCCCTGCTGACGCTGCACGCCAACGGGCACTCCGACGCGGTCCGCACGGCCGCCGCGTCCTACGGCCCCGACGCCGCGGCCGCGATCGAGACGCTGCTCGCCACCGACCCGCTCACCGTGCTCCCGGCCAGGATGCCACCCACGCCCACCTGGGCGATCCCGGCCGTCCTGCCGCCGGTGCGCCTGCGCGACGGCTCCGGTGCGCTGCCCGCCGACGCGGTCGGGCACGTGATCACCATCCTGTCCATCTCCAAGCTCGACGAGCCCTACGCGGGTCTGGCGATCGTCCGTGACGCCTGCGAGCCGTCCGACCTGGCCGAGTTCGCCTGGGCGGTGTTCCAGCGCTGGCAGTCCTCCGGCGGCGACGCGAAGGAGAATTGGGCGCTCACCGCGCTCGGCCTGCTCGGCGACGACGAGACCGTCCGCCGGCTCACCCCGCTGATCCTGGCCTGGCCCGGCGAGGGCGGCCACGCCAAGGCCGTCACCGGCGTCGACATCCTCGCCACGATCGGCACCGACGTCGCGCTGATGCACCTGCACAGCGTCGCCCAGCGGGCCAAGTTCAAAGGCCTCAAGTCGGCCGCCCAACAGAAGATCACCGAGGTCGCGGACGCCCTCGGGCTCACCGCGGACCAGCTCGCCGACCGGCTCGTCCCGGACTTCGGGCTGGCGGCCGACGGCAGCCTGCGACTCGACTACGGCCCGCGCCAGTTCGTCGTCGGCTTCGACGAGCAGCTGCGCCCGTTCGTCACCGACAGCGCCGGCAAGCGACTCAAGGCCCTGCCCAAGCCCGGCGCGCGCGACGACGCCGAGCTGGCAACCGCCGCCTGGAAACAGTTCGCAGCCCTGAAGAAGGACGTCCGCACCGTCGCCGCCGACCAGGTTCGCCGTCTCGAGCGCGCCATGGTGACCGGCCGCCGCTGGACCGGCACCGAGTTCCGGCAGCTCTTCGTCGCCCACCCGCTGCTCTGGCACCTGGTCCGCCGCCTGGTCTGGGCCGACCACTCCTCCGGCGCCGCGTTCCGGGTCGCCGAGGACCGTTCCTTCTCCACCGTGGACGACGACGCGTTCACCCTGCCGGACGACGCCCTCGTCGGCGTCGCCCACCCGGTCCACCTGGGCACGGCGGTGCCCGCCTGGGCCGAGCTCTTCGCCGACTACGAGATCCTGCAGCCCTTCCCGCAGCTCAGCCGCCCCGTCCTCACCCTGACACCGGACGAGCGCGAGGCCACCCATCTGGCCCGCTTCGAGAACATCACGCTGCCCACCACCAGGGTGATCGGTCTCGAACGCTTCGGCTGGCAGCGCGAGGCCCCGCAGGACGCCGGCATGCAGGACCGCATGGAGTTACACCTGAGCCCCGAGCTGGAGGTGGCCATCGAACTGGACCCCGGCATCGCCATCGGCGACCTGACCACCTTCCCCGACCAGAAACTGACCGAGATCTACCTGCACGACGGCACCGGCAGCAAGTGGGGTCCGGCGGGCAAGGGGCGGATTCCGTTCGGCCGCTTGGACCCGGTCACCGCCTCCGAACTACTCCGCAACCTGACCGACCTGACCTCGCCGTAACCGCCCCGCCCCGCCGTAGCGCCGCCCCGCCGTAGCGCCCGCCCCGCCCGCCGTTGCGCCCGTCCGGCCCTCGCCGTGGCGTAGTGCCGCCCCGCCGTGCGCCCGCCCCGCCGTTGCGCCCGTCACGCCGTTGCGCCCGTCACGCCCCCGCCGTTGCGCCCGCCTGGGCGGCCGGCCGAGGCCGCCGCGCGAGAGCCGCCGCGCGAGGACCGCCGCGCGAGGACCGCCGCGCGAGGGCCGCCATCCGGGGAGCCGTCATCCGGCAGGCCAGCGCCCGGGGAGGAGCGCCGGCGCCCCGGAAGGTCGCAGTCGGTTGGCGAGGCCGGCGCCTCCGAGGACCGAGGACCGCCCGGCAGACGCAATGCTTGGGACGGCAGGCGGCTGTTGTTTCTCATTTCAGCGGGAGGCCGTGGGTTCGGGGCGCCGATGGCGACGTGCGCTGACGGCTGCGTTGGTGGCGCGGGCGCGAGGTCGTGGGTGGGCTCGCGCTGTCGCCGCGGGACCGGGTGGTTCAGGCCGCGGAGATCAGGTCGTCCGGGTAAGCGGCGCCCAGCTCCTGGAAGATCGCGCTGTTGCAGGTGAAGGCGAGCTGCGCCTCGGCCACCGCCACGGCGAGCTGGGCCTCGGGGAGTTGCAGAGCGTCCAGCTTCTGCCGGTATGCGGTCTTGTAGGCGCGGGCGTCCGGGATGCCCTCGAAGCGGTAGAAGGCGGTGGCGCTGCGGTCCAGGCCGTACTTCTCGGCGAGGGTGCGGCCGATCAGCTGGCCGCCGCTCAGGTCGCCCAGGTAGCGCACGTAGTGGTGGGCGATGAAGTGCGCGGGTGAGGTGCGGCAGAAGGCACGGAGGCGTTCGGCGTACCGGGCAGTGGAGGCGAGCGTCGGCACCGTGGCGCGCCAGTCCGGGCCGTAGAGGTGGGCCAGGTCGGATTCGAGCGCGGGAACCCGGTAGAGGGCCGGGTCGGCGAAGGGCGCGGCGAACTCGTCGTCGCGCATGGCGTCGGCGGCCGCCTCCAGCTCGCGGTAGATGACCAGGTACTGGGCGGTGAGCTCGGCGAAGCCGGCCACCGGGACAGTGCCGGCCATCAGGCGCGAGATGAACGTACGGTTCTCGGCCTCACGATGTTCGACCATCGTGGCGCGACGGATGCGGGCGGCGAATCCGGTCATGTCGGCTCGTCCTTCCTGATCTGCGGAGCAATGAAGATCCGGCACGACCTCGGTGTCGTGTTCATGGTCGTCACGGGGTGGGCACGATGTCCAGAGGTCGCGTCGCACGACGACGCCGAACAAGTCGGATAAGGCGGATAAGTAGGTAGAGAACGAGCGCGCCGACCAGGGCGACCAGGGCCCACGGCCACGCCCAGACGCCGGTGCTGCGGGACACCGTGGGGAGTTTCTGCTCAAAGGTGGCGGGCTCGACCTCGACACGTGCGTCGAGGCGAACGGTCGGCTGCACGCCCAGGATCTTCTCGGTGATCGTCACGGAGCCGCCGGGCAGCAACTCGGGGATCTCCATGGCCTCGGTACGCGCGAGCCGCCAGCCGAACGGGCCGGTCACACGTACCGCGCCGGTGCCGCTGAGCCGCTGGTTGCCGGTGTTGCGGACGAGGTAGCGCACGGTCATGACACCGCCGTCGGACGGGTTCGCGGATTGTGCGTACTCCAGGCGTACCGTATCGATCTTCAACGTGGGCGCAACCGCCCCGGCGACCGTGAGATAAACGCGGGCCGCGACCCGGCGGTCGACCAGGACCTTCTGGCCGTCGGCGCCGGTGGTCTCCTCGGCGATCGAGGCGATCACGCCGCCCGCGTGGTCACCGGGCGTCGCGTTGACCGGCACGGTGATCGAGAACGGCACGTCCAGCCGGGTGTTCGCCGGCACCGTGAACGAGCGGGCGCCGAGAGCGATCCACGAACCGATGTCGGACGGCTTGTCCGCGGCCGGGAGCAGGGCGAACGATCCGTCATCGGTGTTGTAGGCGTCGGTGCCGTACACGGAGAAGGTCTGCGCCTTGTTCGTCAGGTTGGTGATGCCGATGTAGTCGGTGAGCCGCTCGCCGGGCGCGGCACGGCGCAGGATGAAGTCGCGGCCGTCCGGGCCCTTGGCCGTCGACGGCTGCACCGACCAGCGCACACCGCTGTCTCCCGGCGCGTGCGCGGGCGCGGGCACGGGCGCCGCCAGCAACGTCAGAAGAAGCGCGCCCCGCGCGATCATGTTGCTCCTTACGATGGGTTCGAGCCGGCCGGGGATTGTTGCGGAATCCCCGGCCGGTTCCCGGGTTCAGGCCAGCGTGAGAGTGAGCACGGCGCTGTACTCACCCGCCGCGCTGGACTCGGGAACACCGAGCTTCAGCGCCGCGCCGCAGGTGGAGCTTCCGAGGCTGCTCCCGGTTTCGGCGGTGCAGAGGGTGCGGCTGGTGCCCAGGCCGGTGCCCGGCGCGACCGGGTTGCCCGGGGTCACCGCGTTCTTCACGCCGTCGGCGGCGACCAGGGCGGTGCCGGTCACCGCTGCGGACGGCTCCCAGCCGAGGTTGGCGGCCGGGATGGAGCCGCCACCGGCCGACGTGAAGTCGGTGACCTGGCCGACCAGGTCCCAGCCGGCGTTGGTGCCGCGCAGGTCGCTGACCGTCACGGCGTTGAGGTTGCCGGTCGCGGTCTGCCCCGGCGTGGCCGCCGACAGCGCCACTGCCGAACCGGCCGAGGCCAGCGTCAGCGCACCGCCGGAGACGGCTGCGGTGATCTTCTGAGTGGCGGACCCGTTGCCCGGCTCAGGGTCCGTCGGGTCCGGATCGGTCGGGTCCGTCGGGTCCGTCGGGTCGGTGGCCGAGGTCGACGCGGTTGCGGATAGCGCGTCGAGTGCGGTGCCGGCCGCGTAGAACCCGGTGAACGCGCTCGCTCCAGCCGCGGTCAGGGTGGTGGCGAGATTCGAGAACGCGATGTCGCCGCCGGAGACCGCGGGCGCGGTGGTCGCCACCGTGGCGATCTCGGCCTGGTCGAGGTGCTGCTGGGTAGTGCCGTTGTTGGCGACCAGGTCGACGTCGGCGAGCAGCGATCCGGTCCCGTCGCCGTCCACGACCAGCGTCGGGTTGGCGAGGGTGATTTCAAACATATGAGCCGGGTACGAGAAGACGACCGTCCCGCCATAGTTGACCGTCGCCGTACCGGCAGCCGCGTCGTAGGTCCCGCCGTTGGCCGGGAAGTCGAACGTCCCGTCCGCATTCCGGCTGGCCCCGTTGCTGAACCCGATGGGCGGGTTGCCGTTGCCGGTGCCGACGTACGCCCGGAACGACGCCTTGAAGCCCCAGTCGAGGCTGCCACCGGCCACATTGACCGGTGCGGCGAGCGCGGGTGCGACCCCGGTCAGCGCGGTGGCGGCGCCGAGCGCGATCGCACCGGCCCACATGGCGACCCGATGCGGGCCGTTGATTGTGCCCATGTTCGTGATTTCCTTCCGAAGTGAAGCGTGAAGTTAGGCTAGCCTCACCTAATCTGGTGATCAACGCAAGATCGGAGGGCAACGGTGCGTATGGGCGTGAGGGTCGCGGTGGCGGCTCTGGCGTTGCTGGTGACGGGCTCGGTCGGCGCGCCCGCACTGGCCGCGAAACGGCTCACCGTCTCCAAGACGAAGGGCCTGGACCGGACCGGTGAGACGGTCACCGTCTCCGGCAGCGGGTACGACGAGACCAAAGGCATCTACGTGGCGTTCTGCCTGGACAACGGCCCTGGCGTGCTGCCGTCGCCGTGCGGCGGTGGCGCCGACATGTCCGGCTCCTCGGGTTCATCGGCGTGGATCTCGTCGAACCCCCCGTCGTACGCCGAAGGCCTGGCACAGCCCTATCGCAGCGGCGGCTCGTTCCGGGTGTCCATCCGGGTCAGCCAGATGATCGGTGACATCGACTGCGCCGTCCGCGGCTGCGCGATCGTCACGCGGGCCGACCACACCCGCACCGCCGACCGCTCGCAGGACAAACGCGTGCCGATCCGGTTCGCGCCGGCCGCCGCGACTTCGACGACCGCCGCTGCCGTGAATCCGGTCACGCCCACCGGGACGAAGAAGCCCACCAAGAAGCCGGTTGGGCCGCCCGCCGGCAAGCTCGCCACGGCCGCACCGCCGGAGGCGACGACCCCGGTTGCCGCGCTGGCCGCCGAGCCGGCGTTGAGCCGCACCAGCAGCGCGACGCCGCTCGGTCACTGGTGGGCGATCGGTGGCGCGTTCATGGTCGGCGCGATGGCCGCGAGCGTGGTCGGCCGCCTCCGCCGCCAAAAGCAGGAGAAGGCATGAAAAAGATCCTTTTAGTCGTGCTTCTCCTGCTCGGTGGCTGCACCGCGGTCAGCGAAGTGGGCCCCGAACAAGACACCACCGGCTGCGGAATCGCCACCGCGAAGCTCGCGAACGACGACGTCACCCCGATCAGCCAGAACCCCACCCCGAAGCTCCCGGTCACTGTGGACGGTGTCACGGTCAGGAGCGCCGACCGGATCCTCGCCGTGAACCTCTACGGCTCCCTCGCCGAGATCGTCTTCTCCCTCGGCCTCGGCGACCGGGTGATCGGCCGGGACACGTCGACGACCTTTCCGAGCGCGGCAAACCTTCCCCTGGTCACACCCCAGGGGCACGATCTCTCCGCCGAAGCGATCCTCAAGCTGAACCCGACGGTGCTGCTCGCCGACGACAGCATCGGGCCGCCGGCCGTTCTCGATCAGATCCGCAAGTCGGGCATCCCGGTCGTGATCGTCGACGACGAGCAGAACCTGGAGTCGGTGCCCCGGCACATCCGGGCGGTGGCGACGGCGCTCGGCGTACCCGAGGTGGGCGAGCAACTCGTCGAGCAGGTCCAGTCGGAGATCGACGCCGCGAAGAAGCCGCGCGACGGCACGCCGCCACGGATCGCGTTCCTCTACGTGCGCGGCACGGCGGGCGTGTTCCTGATCGGCGGTGACGGCGCCGGATCCGACGCGATGATCGAGGCGATCGGCGCGGTGGACGCGGGCAGCGCTGCCGGGCTGAAAAAGTTCCGGCCGCTGACCAGCGAGGGCCTGATCAACGCGGCACCGGACGTGATCCTCGTGATGACCGAGGGGCTGAAGTCGGTGGACGGCGTGGAGGGTCTGCTGAAGCTGCCGGGTGTCTCGCAGACCCCGGCGGGGATCAACCGGCGGATCGTGGACATGGAGGACGGCATTCTGCTGAACTTCGGTGCGCGTACCGGCAAGGCGGTCGAGGCGCTGGCCAAGGCGGTCTACGGCCCGTGCAACTGATCAACAAGAGGGTGGCGACGATCGGCCTGCTGGGCGTCGCGCTCCTTACCGTCGCCATGATCGCCGCAGGCCGGGGCCAGGTCCCGATCTCCCCGGCCGAGGTGCTCGGCTCACTGGCGCACCGCCTGGGTCTCGACGTCGGGCCGCTGCCCGCCGCTGTGCAGGGCGAGAACGCGCTCTGGCTGGTCCGCTTCCCGCGCGTGGTGCTCGCCGTCGTGGTCGGTGCGTCGCTGGGCTGCGCCGGTGCGCTCATGCAGGGCGTCTTCGGCAACCCGCTGGCCGAGCCGGGCATCGTCGGTGTCTCGGCGGGCGCGGCGGTCGGCGCTGCCGCGGCCATCGTCGGCGGCATCACGATCTTCGGGGCTTGGAGCATCGCGGCCGCGGCGTTCGCCGGCGGCATGGTGACAACCTTGATCGTGTACGCGATGTCGCGCGCCGCCGGCCGCACGGAGGTGGTGACCCTCGTCCTGACCGGTGTGGCCGTCAACGCAACAGCCGGCGCCGTGCTCGGCCTGCTGATGTTCCTGACCGACGACGACGGCGTACGCGCCATCGCCTTCTGGCAGTTGGGCAGCCTCGCCCAGGCCACCTGGAACGCCGTCGCCGTCGCCGCACCCTGCGCCCTGATCGGTCTCGCGGTGGCCGGCGTCTGCGCCCGCCGCCTCGACCTGCTGGCCCTCGGCGAACGCCCGGCCCGCCACCTCGGCGTCGACACCGAGCGGCTGCGCCTCACCGCGATCGTCGCGACCGCCCTGCTCACGGCGTCGGCGGTGGCGTTCACCGGCATCATCAGCTTTGTCGGCCTGGTGGTGCCGCACCTGATCCGGATGATCGCCGGTCCCGGGCACCGGGTGCTGATCCCGGCGAGCGCGCTGGCCGGCGCGGTCGTCGTGGTGACCGGCGACCTGATCGCCCGGACCGCCATCGAGTACCAGGAACTCCCACTCGGGGTGCTCACCGCAGTGGTCGGCGGCCCGGCCTTCTTCTGGCTGCTGCGCCGCACCCGCGCCCGGGCCGGAGGCTGGGGATGAGAGCGACAGGTGTTTCCGTCGACCTCGGTGGGCGCCGGGTCGTCGACGGGGTGGATCTGCACGCCGGCCCCGGCGAGGTGGTGGCGCTCGTCGGGCCGAACGGTGCCGGCAAGTCCACGCTGCTGGCGGCTCTGGCCGGCGACGTGCGGCACACCGGGACCGTCGAGATCGACGGCCGGGACGTGACCACCTGCAAGCCGATCGACCTGGCCCGGCGACGGTCGGTGCTGCCGCAGAAGGCCGCGCTGTCGTTCCCGTTCTCGGTCGGCGAGGTCGTCCGGATGGGCCGGGCGCCGTGGCTCGGCCGTCCCGAGGCGGCCGACGACGAGCGCGAGGTCGCCGAGGCGATGCGGCTCACCGAGACGGCCGATTTCGCCGACCGCCCGTTCCCGGCGCTCTCCGGCGGTGAGCAGGCCCGGGTGGCGCTCGCCCGGGTGCTCGCCCAGCGCACGCCGGCCCTGCTGCTCGACGAGCCGACCGCCGCACTCGACCTGCGGCACCAGGAGCTGGTCATGGCGGCGGCCCGGGATCGTGCCGCCGCGGGCGCGGCCGTGGTCGTCGTGCTGCACGACCTGGGCCTGGCCGCCGCGTACGCCACCCGCGCCTACATCCTCGCCGAGGGCCGTGTCCGCAGCTCCGGCCCACCCGCCGAGATCTTCACCGAGGGGTTGCTGACCGACGTCTACCAGCATCCCGTCGAGGTGCTGCCCCATCCGGTCACGGGTGTTCCGCTGGTGGTGCCGCTCAGAAGCCCGGCGGCACCGGCAGCTCGTGACCGGTCTCCGCGTGCCTGATCGCCTCGGAGGTGGTGGCGCTGAGCGCCGGGCAGACCGGACACCGGTACTTCCCGGCGTCCGACTCCCAGGTCGCGGCGATCCGTGGCCCGTTCGCGGTCTCGATGGTCAGCGGCGGGTACTCCTTGGCCAGGTGCTCGCGGCACTCCTGGGCCCGTCGGCGAGCCCGGTCCGCGGCGGCCATGTTGGTCGCCACGTCGACGCCACCGGCGGCCAGCCGGTCATAGAGCACCGCCTCCCGGTCGTAGAGCGGCGCCAACTGAGCGGCCGGGAAGATGTGCCCCTCCAGCAGTCGCCGGCGGCGGTCGGAGATCTCGAGCTGCTCCTCGAACGGGCCCATCCGCCGCAGTCCGCCGGAGAACGGGATCCACGCGTCCAGCTCGGCCGCGCGGGCGAACCAGTCCGTGGCCGGCGCGTCCGTCCACTGGTTCACCGCGCCGGTGAAGCGGCCCTGCGCGGTCTGCTTGGTCACTCCCAGTGACTCCCCGATGTCTTTCCAGGAGATGCCGGCCGCGCGGCACGCGACCACCGCCGCCGACAGCAGCCGCTCCGCGCCGGTGACCGTCCGCGACGCCTTCTCGATCAGGCTGACCTGCGGCTGACCGCCCGCGGCGACGAACGTGCGGGAGGCGTCGGAGAGCTCCCTGGCGATCGATGCCAGCTCGACGAGCGCGCGGGCCTCGTCGGTGTACGGCGAGGCCTCGTCGGTCTGGTTCCACACATCGTCACGGTCTGGCATGGCGGTCAGGCTACGCCTGACGATCTTGATTTGTCAGGCAGGGCCTGACCCTTGCATCGCAAGGTACTATGCGTGGCGTGAGTGAGGAACCTTCCACCACCGCGCTGCTACGCGGCACTTTGGAGTACTGCGTGCTCGGCCTGCTGGCCGAGCAGGAGATGTACAGCATGGAGCTGGTCCGCACGGTCAGCGCCGAGCTGCAACTGACCACCAGCGAAGGCGCGATGTATCCGCTGCTCTCCCGGCTGCGCCGGGCCGGGCGCATCGAGAGCGGCTGGCGGGAGTCGCCGAGCGGGCCGCCGCGCCGCTATTACACCCTCACCCCGGCCGGCAAGGTCGCACTCGATCAGTTCCGGGTGCAGTGGACCGCCTTCCGCGCCGGGGTCGACCGGATCTTGGGAACGGGGCAGCTATGAGTATCGGGATGGGGAACGGAGCAGCCATGACCGAGCGCAACGACTCGCTGGTCGCGGACTATCTGGCCGCCGTGGCGCGAGCGACGGCCGGCCTGCCGCGGGACCGGCGTGACGAGCTGGTCCGCGATCTGCGCGAGCACATCGAGGCCGGCCGGGCCGAGTTGCCGGACGAGACCGAGCATCAGGTCCGGGAGATCCTGGAGCGGCTGGGCGAGCCCGCGGTCATCGCCGCGGTCGCGGCCGAGGACATCCCGGTTGCAACGCCGGTCGCCTCGCCGGTGAGGACACCGCCGGACCGCCGGCCACTGTGGATCCTCGCGACGATCGCGGCGATCGGCCTGCTGTTCGTCCTCTGCGCCGGGTTCCTCTTCTTCGCCCAGACCAACGACGGACCGCCGGAGCCGGCCCAGCCCGCACCGGTCATCCAGTCCGATGGTGCTTCTTGACGAAGGTGTAACCCGGGGCCAGCGTCTCCTCGGAGAGCTGCTCGTACATCGCGAGCTGCTTCTCCGAGGGCTGTGCCCCGCGCGGCAGCTTCCGGACGAACCCGTTGACCCAGTGCTCGCCGCGATCACTGGCGTGCGGCAGCGGCTCCACCAGCGGGGCATAGAAGAGCATGTCGGCCGTCTCCTCGCCGTCCACCGGTGGGTACGACGGCTCTCCGTCCGCGTCCAGGCTGCCCGTCACGCGGGTCACGAAGCCCTCGCGGATCAGCTGCTCGACCGCGTTGGCCAGCAGGAACCTGCCCTTGGTCCCGCGGCCCAGCCCGGACTTCGCGACGAGACCGTCCTCGGCGAAGACCGCGCTGCCATCCTCGAAGACGCGGCCCAGCCGGCGCACCACACCGAGGACCTGCCCGTGGTTGGAGCGGCCCGGATCGAAGTCGCGGGTGACGGCGGCCGCGTCGTACTCATGGAAATACTCCACGCCGTCGATCGCGAGCGCGTCGTCCAGCGGCACGGTCTTGATCAGGAGGTCGTCCTTGGCGGGCCGCCAGGAGAGCGTGACCAGTACCCCGGGTCGCATGTCGTCCGGCCAGCTCACCGCGATCTCCGGCCCGGGCGGGAGCTCGACGGTCCCCTCGACCGGCGTGACGCCGTGATAGCGGTGCTGAAGCACGATCGACACCGACTCCCGGCCCCGCAGTGCCTCGGCGATCTCCTCGGGGACCGGGCAGACGGCACCCTCGAGATCCACCCGCTGCAGGGCGAAACGCCTGGTCACCGTTCTCATGGCCCGAAGATACCCGCCGCCGGGCGCAATACGGGGATACTGCGTCGCCGAGCGGTGGCGATCAGGTATCCGGCCGTGCCGAGCATCAGCCAGGCCAGGGTGTGCGCGATGCCGTACGGGCCGAGGCCGGCGTCGGCGGTGACCGCGCGGATGGCGTACGCCGGACCCTGCCCCGGCAGCAGGGCGTCCACTGTGGCGAGCCAGCCCGGCACGCCCGAGACGGCCGCGGTGGCCAGCGTGACCGCGGGCACGACGGTCGCGAGCATCCGGCCCGCGTTGCCGAACCCGGCGACCAGGGCCTGGTTGACGATCACGAAGGTGACGCTGACCAGGATGTCGACGACCAGGAGTGCGAGCAGTTCGAGGGCGTGCAGGCCGAGGAAGACCTGCGCCGCGGCGGTGACCACGGCCGCCTGGGCGAGTGCCAGCAGGAACGGGTGCCAGGCGTTGCGTACGGCCAGTCGCCAGGTGCTCCCGCTCCAGGTCAGCGGGTCCTGCGCGACCGGCGGCACGACCAGCAGAATCAGCATCGCGCCGACCCAGAGGGCGATCACGAGAATCGCCCCGGCGACGCGGCCGCCGACGTCGCCCAGGTCCAGATCGCTGGTCACCGGCGTGGCCGCGACCGTCCGGAGATGCTCTCGCTCGGCCTCGGTGTACGTGGGGACCCGGTCCCGGCCGTCACCGAGAGCCCCGGCCAGCTCGTCGGCGCCGGAGGCCAGCTTTCCGGACCCGTCGGCGAGCCGCTGCCCGGCGTCCTCGGCCCGGTGCGCGCCGTCGTCGAGGGACCCGGCACCGCCGGCCGCGGTGGCCGTGCCGTCAGCGAGCCGCTTCGCGCCACCGGCGGCGTCGGAGGCACCGTCCGCAAGCCGGTCCGCGCCGACGGCGAGCTGACCGGCGCTGCCGGCCAGCCGGGTCGCACCGCCCGCGGCCTGCTTGATGCCGGTGACCAGGCGCGGGGTCTGCTTCGCGAGGGCGTCGGTGCCGTCGGCCACCCGCTCCGCGCCGTCGGCGAGCGCGCTGATGCCGGTGCGGACCTCGACCACCCGGCCACGGACGTCGTCCTTGGCCGACTCCGCGCGATCGGCCTCGGCGACGAGCTGATCGGCGATCTCCCGAAGCTGCCCGCAGAGCTCCTCGGGCGTCTCGCACTGTTCGGCCAGCTCCCGGGCACGAGCCGCCTCGGCGCGCAGGTCCGGGAGCCGGTCGATACCGTCGACCGCCCGGTCGGCGAGCGGAACGACGGTGTCGGCGAGCTCGCGGTTGCCGTCGGCGACCTGCCGGGCGCCGTCGGCCAGCTCGCGGGTCTGTGCCGGCAGGGTGGCGGTGCTCTTCCGCAGCGTGCCGAGCCCGGCGGCGAGCTGTCCGGCGCCGTCCGCGAGCTGCCCCGCGCCGTCCGCGACCCGGCCCGCGCCGTCGTCCAGACGGGACACCCCGTTCGCGAGATCACGGCTGCCGGAGGTGAGCCGGCCCAGCCCGTCGGCCAGGTCACCGGTGCCGTCGGCCAGCTCACCGAGTCCGACCACCAGCTGGTCACTGCCGTCGGCGGCCTCGCCGAGCTGGTCGTGCATCCCGTTGAAGCCCAGGTAGACGTTGTCGAGGTAGGTCTCGACGACGGTCCGGTTCAGGGTCTCCACGGTCGCGCCGGTCAGCGCGCGGGTGACGATCGGGTCGACACCGGCGGTGGCACGGGACGCGGTCACCTGGACCCTGGCCTGCTCGGCGGCGCTGGGATCGGTCCCGCCGGTGGAGACGGCCGCCGCGGAGAAGTTCGCCGGGATGGTGACGGCCACGGCGTACTCACCGGTGTCGAGGCCGGCGGCGGCGTCCTCCGCGTCGGTGAGGACCCACGTGTAGTTGTCGCCGCTGTGATCGACCAGCCGCGCGGCCAGCTCGCGGCCGAGCGGAACGGTCTTCCCGTCGCGCTGCACCGGCTCGTCGTTGTTGACCACGGCGGCGGTGACGGTGTGCAGCTGGCGGGCGGGGCTGTCGGCGGCGGCGAGCAGCACCGTGGCGATCAGCACGGGGACCAGCAGGATCGCGGTGCGGAGCGGCTTCATGCGTACACCTCGGCAGGGGTCAACTCGATCGTGCGGGTGGAGAAGAGATCCGGGTCGTGGTCACGGGCGGTGACGATCACGGTGGTGCCGGCGGCCGCCGCGGCGCTCAGCGCACCGAAGGCTTCGGCACGCGCCTGACGGCCGACGACGTGGTCCAGACCGTCGATAAGGAGGAGCGGTGCGGCGGCGGCGAGGGGCACGCTTCGTGCGGACAGAAGGGCTTTTTTGCGTACGCTGGAAGCACGCTGTGGCAAAAGCAGGCCCGCCACCTTCGCGGTGCCCCGCACCTGGCCCAGCCGCCCGCCCAGCGCAAGCAGAAACGCCCTGGTCTGGTGCTCCTCGCCGATGACCTCGACGATCTCGCCCGGACCGATCCGGAGGTTCTGCGGAGGAAAGAGCCCGTCGCCCACGGTGAAGTTCTCGGTGGCCACCACATACGCCGAGTCCGGCTCCGGCCAGTCGGCGAGCGCCAGCTCACGAGTGATGCCCTCGCCCTCGACGTCGAGTGCGGGCAGCGCCCGGTCAAGCCTGGCCGGCAGCCACCAGGCTCGGTCGCCGAGCAGCGCCAGCACGGCCGGGACCAGCGTCATCCGGACCAGGAACGCGTCCACGAACACGCCGACGGCCAGGCTGAACGCGATCGGCTTGATGGTGGCGCTGCCGTCCGGGACGAACGCCGCGAAGACCGCGAGCATGATCACGGCGGCGGAAACCACGACCGGGGCCGAGGCGCGGAACCCGGCGTCGACGGCGTGGCGGGCGTCGCCGGTGTGCACGTACTCCTCGCGGATCCGGGAGACCAGGAACAGCTCGTAGTCCATGGCGAGTCCGAAGAGGACGCCCATCAGGATGATCGGCAGGAAGCTGATCACGCTGCCGGTGTGCGAGACGTTCAGCGCGTCGCCGAACCAGCCCCGCTGGAACACCACCGCGGTGGCACCGAACGCCGCGCCGACCGAGAGCAGGTAGCCCGCGGTGGCCTTGATCGGCACCGCGATCGACCGGAACACCATGGTCAGCAGCACCAGCGAGAGCCCGACCACGAGCAGGCCGAACGGCACCAGCGCGGCACCCAGCCGGGCCGAGACGTCGATGCCGACCGCGGTGATGCCGGTGACCGCGGTGTGCACGCCGTACGCGTCGTGGAAGTGCGGCTCCAGGTCGCGCAACCGGTGCACCAGCTCGGTGGTGGCCCGCGAGTCCGGTGCGCTCGCCGGGATCACCTGGACGATGCCGACCTGCCCCTTCGGATCCGGCGTGGCCAGCGCGACCAGCGCCACCCCGGGCAGCTCGCCGATCTCGGCACCGAGCCGGTCCATCACGCCGACCGGGTCCCTGCTGGAGATGATGTTCGCGGTGACCAGCAGCGGCCCGTTGTACCCGGGCCCGAAGTGCTCGCTGATCGCCTCATACGTCTCCCGCGCGGCGCTGCCGTGCTCCTCACTGCCGTTGTCCGGCAGGGCCAGGCGCAGCTCGCCGGCGGGCAGGGCGGCCACACCGAGCCCGAGCACGATCACCACAACCGTGATCACCGGCCGGCGGGTGGCGGCACGCACCCAGCGCCCACCCAGGTCAACGCGCGCCAGCCGACCCCCGCCGCCCCGCCGACCCCAGCCCCGCCTGCCCCAGCTCTGTCTGCCCCAGCTCTGTCTGAGTCCCTGCCGGCCACCTCCGTTGCCGGGGGCCTCCGGCCGCTCGCGCCCACCGCCCCTCTCCTCGCCGCCCCTCTCCTCGCCGCCCCTCTCCTCGCCGCCCCCTTCCTCGCCGGCGCTCGGGCGACGGCGTGGGCGCATGCGTTCACCGGCCAGCGCCAGCAGCGCGGGGATCAGGGTGATCGCGATCAGGACGGCGATCGCGACGGACAGTGCCGCGGACAGCCCCATCGTGGTCAGGAACGGAATGCCCGCCACCACGAGCCCGACCAGCGCGATGATCACCGTGAGCCCGGCGAACACCACCGCCGAGCCGGCCGTGGCCACCGCCCGCGCGATCGACTCGTCCACCGCCAGGCCGTCGCGCAGCTGGTCGCGGTGCCGGGACAGGATGAACAGCGCGTAGTCGATGCCGACCGCCAGCCCCAGCATCACCGCGAGCATCACGGCCGTCGACGGCACCCCGGCCACCACGGTGAGCCCGTAGAGCAGCGACGCCGACAGCCCCACACCGAGCACCGCGGTGAGCAGCGGGATCCCGGCGGCGAGCAGCGAGCCGAACGTGATCAGCAGAACCATCAGCGCCACGAGCAGGCCGAGTCCCTCGGTGGGGCTGAGCTTGGGCACCCGGTTCGAGAACGCGTCGCCGCCGGCCAGCACCTCCGCGCCCGGCCCGAGCCGCTCCTGGAGTCCGGCGGCAACCTCGGCCAACGCCTCTCGGGTGCCGGGTTCGACCGCCGTGATCGGCACCTCCAGCTGGACCACGATGATCGCGGCTTGTCCGCTCACCGCGCCTTTGACCTTCTCGTCATAGGGAGAGACGACGGCCGCTACCCGGTCGACGCGCTCGGCCTCCGTGATGGCACGTGCGACGGCTGCCCGAACCTGATCACCGCGCGGATCCTGACCCGGCGGAAGCGTCACGAGCAGCTGAGCCGAAGCGCCGCTGACCTGTGGAAAGACGCGCTTGAGGGTGTCCAGCGCGGTTTGCGACGACGACCCGGGGATGGTGAACGCGTCGTCGGTGCCACGGGAGACCAGGTTCCCGGCGCCGGCCAGGAGCGCGATCACGGCGAGCCAGACGGCGACGGTCCGCCCGCGATGCCGGACGACGGCCGCGGCGAGGCGGAAGAGAGAGGACGACAACGGTGCCTCCGAACACGCACGAACATGCACAGTCATGTGCAGGTTAGCGAGCTTGCTCAGAGGCGTGCAATTTAATGTGAGAGTGACCTCTTACCGCAGCGAACGGGCCTGCTGGATCGCGGCCTCGGCCTCGGCGGCAGGCAGCCCGGCGGCGATCAGGATGGCGATCGAGGACTGGGTACCGTCACAGGTCCACAGACCGTCGTTGACCGCCTGGAGCAACGCGATCGTCATGGCCTGCAGCGTGGTGCTGAGCACCGGCAGCGGCAGGTGGGTCGCGAACCGGCCGGCCTCCCGGCCCCGGGTGAGCAGCTCGAGGGCCTGCTCCCGGATCGGGGTGAGCAGGTCACGCAGGGCCGCGGTGCCGAACTCGCTCTCGGCCAGCGAGATGAGAAGACGATACTGATCGCCGGCCCGCCACAGGGTCAGCGAGAACTCCGCCAGCGCGACCGCCGGATCCAGGTCCGCCCGGTCGGTCCGGCTCAGCGCGTCCAGCAGATCCGCGGTCGCCTTGTCGGCCAGCCCGGCGAGCAGCGCGTCCCGATTAGGAAAGTGTCCGTAGAGCGTCCGCCGAACCACGCCCGCGGCCTGCGCGAGGTCGTCCATGCTGGCGTTCGGATGCGTCACCAGCAGATTCCGCGCCGCCCGAAGGATGCGGTCCCGATTCTCCTCGGCATCCCGCCGCCGCCCGCGCCGCACGACGCTCTCGGCTGTCACCACCTCATGCTCCCACGCCCCCACCCCACGTGTGGATTTCGACCCCGCTCCGCACCCCTAATCCACACACAAGAAGTCGCACCATCCTGCGTGTGGAGTTCGGCCCCGCTGCGCACCCCAAATCCACACGCAAGAAGTCGCACCATCCTGCGTGTGGAGTTCGGCCCCGCTGCGCACCCCTATTTCACACACAAGAAGTCGCACCATCCTGCGTGTGGAGTTCGGCCCCGCTGCGCACCCGAAATTCACACGCGAGGGGTTAGGAGAGTGGTGTGGAGTGCGGTGGGGTTGGTGCCTGGTAGGGGGCGTGCGGCTAGCCAGGCGGCGGCTGCGGCGGGGTCTCCGCTGGTCAATACGGTGGTGCCGCGAGTTCGCAGGACGGTGAGGACGCCGTCGCGGATGGGGGTGTCGGCGGTGAGGAGGCTGCCGGCCAGGACTACCGGGCCAACCGAGGCGACCTCGTCGAGGGTTGCGGTGAGGTGGCCGACCGCGGCGGTGACGATGGCGGTCGCGGAGGGGTCGCCGAGGCGGGCGTGGGCGCAGACCAGCGGGGCGAGGGCGGCGATCCGGGCGTGCGGCAACCGCTGCGCCCAGGAGATCAGTTGGTCACGGTCGTCGACACCAGCGTGCTCGGCGACGGCGACGACGAAGGGCGACGGCGACGGGGACGGGGACGGGGACGGGGACGGGGACGGCCAGGATCGGACGGCTGTTCGCAGGGCGCTCATTCCCAACCAGTGGCCGGACCCCTCGTCGCCCAGGAGCCAACCGAGGCCGTCTGCCACCCGTACCGTTGCATGGTTTTGAATTTGGGCGGCGACCGCGCCCGTCCCCGCGATGAGCACCGCCCCGGACGGCGAAGGGGTGCCGGCGGCGAAAGCGGTCACCGCATCCCCGACGACCTCCCAGGAGCAGGACAGGCCGGCTGATCGCCAGGCGTCGTCGAGAGCCTTCGTGATCGCCGGATCGGCGCACGCACCGGTCCCGGCCAGGCCGAGCACCCCGGCGGTGACAAGGTCGGAGTCCACACCGGACAGCGCTTGACGCAGCGCGTCGGCGATCGACGAAGCCGCGGCCGGACCGGCGGCGAAGGGATTGCCGGGACCGGCGCGGCCGCGGCCCACCACCGCACCGGAGAGAGTGGCGACCACCGCCCGCGACGCTGTCCCACCAGCGTCGACGCCTACCACGAATGCCATGCCGAGGATCGAAGCACAGAAATTCATTGTTGACTAGCTCACGCAACGGTCGTAATTTTCATCGTCAAAGGCAATCGATGAAAAGGATGTCCACGGGATGACGGGTGAGAGCGGCGGGCTGCTGGGGCGGCTGCGCATCGAGGGGCCGCAGATGCCGGAAGCGCTGAGCCGGATCGCCGAGGCGATTCTGGCGGACCCGGAGACCGCGGCCCACGCCAGCATCGTGGATCTCGCCGAGCGCTCCGGGACGTCGACCGCGACGGTGACCCGATTCAGTCGCACCCTGGGCTTCAAGGGCTACGCGAGCCTTCGGGTCGCGGTCGCCACCGAGACCGGTCGTGCCGAGCAAGCCCGCTGGGAAACCGACATCAGCGGCGACATCACCCCGGATGACCCGCTCGATCAGGTGCTCAGCGTGGTGGCCGCGGCCGACACCCGGGCGATCCAGAGCACCGCGGCCGGCCTGTCGATCCCCGACATCGAGCGGGTTGCCGCGACGATCGCCGGCGCCCAGCGGGTCGAGCTGTTCGGGCTCGGCAGCAGCGGCACCGCGGCCCGCGAGATGGCGTTCCGGCTGGAGCGGATCAGGGTCCCGGTCTGGCACCGGCAGGACAGCCACACCGCGCTGACCAACGCCGCGCTGCTGCTGCCGGGTGACGTCGCGATCGGGCTGTCGCACTCCGGCCGGACCCGCGAGGTGATCGAGACGCTCGCCGAGGCGGCCGACCACGGCGCGCTGACCGTCGCGGTGACCAGCTTCAACCGCTCGCCGCTGGCCGAGGTCGCCGACGTCGTCTTCACCACGAGCGTGCTGGAGACCACGTTCCGGCTTGCCGCGCTCTCCGCCCTGCACTCGCAGCTGCTGGTCCTCGACCTGATCTATGTGGCGGTGGCGCAGCGCACATACGAGCGGACCGCGGAGGCGCTGGAGCTGACCGTCCGGGCCGTCGACGCGCACCGGTTGCCGGAAAAGATGCCGACCCGCAAACGCAGGTCGGAGAAAGGAACACCGTGAGCATCACCAGCGGGGACTACCTGCAGCGCATCACCGAGGCGGTGGAGCGGATCGGCCGCGGCCAGCAGGAGCGCAAGGATCACGCGGCCGATCTCCTCACCGAGGCGGTCCGCAACGGGGGCGTGATCCAGGCGTTCGGCTGCGGCCACTCCGAGGCCCTGGCCATGGAGATCGCCGGGCGGGCCGGCGGCCTCGTGCCGACCAACCGGATCGCCCTGCGCGACATCGTCCTGTACGGCGGCGAGCCCCTGGAGGCTCTCGCCGACCCGACCGTCGAGCGCAAGCCGGAGATCGCCCACAAGCTCTACCAGCTCGCACCGGTCAAGCCCGACGACGCGTTCGTCATCGCGTCCAACTCGGGCATCAACGGCGCCGTCGTCGAGATGGCGCTGCTGGTCAAGGAACGTGGTCACCCGCTCATCGCGATCACGTCGGCCGAGCACTCGGCCGGGGTGGCGTCGCGGCACCCGAGCGGCCGCAAGCTCGGCGACATCGCCGACGTCGTGCTCGACAACGGCGCACCTTACGGAGACGCGACCCTGCCGCTGCCCGGTGGCGGCGCGGTCGGCGCGGTCTCCTCGATCACCGCGGCGCTGCTGGCCCAGCAGATCGTCACCGAGGTGGTCGCCCGTCTGCTCGCGGCGGGGGTCACCCCGCCGGTCTATCTGTCGGACAACGTGCCCGGCGGCAAGGAACACAACGCAGAACTCGAGGCGCGGTACGCCGGGCGCATCCGGCGTACCGCATAGGGAAAGAAGAGCCCGCTGATGAACCCTGAATCCCTGCACAGACCGTACCCCACCCGGCGAAGCCTGCTCCGGACGGCGGGTGCCGCGACACTTGCCGCACCCCTGCTCAGCGCCTGTGTCACGGCCGCGGACGACGACGCGCCGGCGGACAACGGCGGCGGCGCCAAGAGCGCCGACAACCCCCTGGGGGTCAAGCCCGACGCCCCTCTCGAGGTGGTCGTTTTCAAAGGGGGGTACGGCGACGAGTACGCGATCAAGGCGGAGCAGAAGTACACCGAGAAGTACCCGGCCGCCAAGATCGACCACAAGGGACTGCAGAAGGTCGGCGAGGCCATGCAGCCCCGCTTCGTGGCCGGCAACCCACCGGACGTCGTCGACAACACCGGCGCGGGCCGGCTGGACATCGCCACGCTGGTGAGCGCGAAGCAGGTCTCCGACCTGGCCGAACTGCTCGACGCCCCGGCGTTCGACCAGCCCGGCAAGAAGGTGCGGGACACGCTGCTGCCCGGTGTGGTCGACGACGGCACGTTCGGCGGCAGCACGGTCACGCTGAACTTCACGTACACGGTGTGGGGTGTCTGGTACTCGAAGTCGCTGTTCGCGGAGCGCGGCTGGGCGTACCCGGCGACCTGGTCGGACATGCTCGCGCTCTGCGAGACGATCAAGAAGGCCGGCATCGCACCCTGGACCTACCAGGGCAAGTACCCGGAGTACATCAACGACCCGCTGCTCACCATGGCCGCCAAGATCGGCGGACTGGACCTGGTGAAGGCCGTCGACAACCTGCTGCCGGACGCGTGGACGCAGCCGGGTCTCACCCAGGCCGCCGAGGCCTTCGCCGAGCTGGCCGGCAAGGGCTATCTCATGTCCGGCTCGGAGGCACTGTCGCACACCGAGGCGCAGGCCGCGTGGTGTCAGAAGAAGGCCGCGTTCATCCCGTGCGGCTCCTGGCTGGAGAGCGAGCAGAAGGACGTCACGCCGGCCGGATTCGACATGGTCATGGGTACCGTTCCGGTGCCCGCCGGCAGCGCGCTCCCGGTCACCGCGATCCAGGCCGCGAGCAGCGAGTCCTACCTGGTGCCGGCGAAGGCGAAGAATGTCGCGGGCGGCCTGGAGTACCTGCGGATCCTCTTCTCCAAGGAGTCCGCGACGGCGTTCGCGCAGGCCAACAGCACCCTTCCGGCGGTGGCGGGCGCCACCGAAGGGCTGACGCTTTCCAGCGGGTTGGGCTCGGTGCGTGACGCGGTCAAGGCCGCGGGTGGTGACGCTTTCAACTACCGATTTCGTACGTGGTACGCACCGCTCGCCAAGGCGGTCGACGACGCCACGGGCGAACTGGTGAACCGCCGTATCAGCCCGGCCGACTGGTCCACCCGCATCCAGAAGGCGTCGGACTCGCTGGCCAAGGACACCACCGTCGTGAAGTACACGCGCTGATGCGACACGGCCGGTGGCGGTTCCTGCTCGCCGCGCTCGGGCCGGCGCTGGTGCTGCACGTCGTCTTCGTGCTCTCCCCGTACGCCCAGGCGTTCTACCTCTCCCTGACCGACTGGACCGGGGTGGCCGGCGAGGCGCACTACGTCGGGGCGGACAACTTCGTCCGCCTCGGCGGCGACTCGCTCTTCCTCGACGCGGTCCGCAACAACGCGGTCATGCTGCTGGTGGTGCCCGCCGCCACGATCACGCTGGCCCTGTTCCTGGCGAGCATGCTGCACGGGCGGCGGCCGGTTCGCGGCTCGTCGGCGTACCAGATCGTCTACTTCTTCCCGCAGATGCTCAGCCTGGTGATCATCGCGGTGCTCTGGGGTTTCGTCTACAACCCGAACACCGGGCTGCTCAACTCGGGCCTGCGCGCGGTCGGGCTGGACGGCCTGACCCGCAGCTGGCTGGCCGAGCCGTCGCTCGCGCTGATCTCGGTGATGGCAGTCGTGGTCTGGTCCTCGGTCGGCTTCTACGTGGTCCTGTTCAGCGCCGCCATCGACGGCATACCGAAGGAGCTGTTCGAGGCGGCGGTCCTGGACGGCGCCGGGCGGTGGGCCACGTTCCGCGGTGTCACGCTGCCGCTGGTCGCGGAGAGCGTGCAGGTGGCGTTCGTCTATCTGGGCATCGCCGCGCTGGACGGCTTCGTGCTGGTCCAGGTGATGACGGTCGGGCCGGGCGGTCCGGACGGTGCCACCGAGGTGGTCGGGCTTTCGCTGTACCGGACGGCGTTCACGTACGGGAAGTTCGGTTACGCCACGGCTATGGGGGTGGCGCTGTTCTTCGCCGCGCTGACCCTCGCGGTGTTCGCGCTGCGCTGGGGCCGCCGCAACCAGGTGGAGATGGCATGACCACTTTGATGGAACGCCCGTCCCGTGTCGTTTCGCCGGCCGATGTCGTCAAGGAGCGGCGCAACCCGTTGCCGCACCTCGCCATGTTCGCCTGGGCGGTCGTCACCGCGCTGCCGCTGCTCTGGGCCGTGATCAGCTCGCTCAAGACGGATCAGGAGATCCTCAACGAGCCGTGGGGCATGCCCGGTGAGCTGCACTTCGAGAACTGGTCGCGGGCCTGGACCGCGGCGAACATCGGCCGCTATTTCCTGAACAGCCTGATCGTGGTCGGCGGCGCTCTGGTGCTGACCATGTTCCTCGGCTCGATGGTCGCCTATGCCCTGGCCAGGTATCCGTTCCGGGGCAACCGGTTCATCTACTACACGTTCGTCGCGGCGATGTTCTTCCCGGTGTTCCTGGCACTCGTACCGCTCTTCTTCGTGGTGCAGCAACTCGGGCTGCTCGGCACGTATCCCGGCCTGATCCTGGTGTACAGCGCGTACGCCGTACCCTTCACGGTCTTTTTCCTTCATGCCTTCTTCCGCACCCTGCCCAACGAGGTCGCGGAGGCCGCCGTGCTCGACGGCTGCTCGCACACCGCGGTGTTCTTCCGCGTCATGCTGCCGCTGGCCCGACCCGGCCTGGTCGCGGTCGGCATCTTCAATTTCCTCGGGCTCTGGAACCAGTACCTGCTCCCCCTGGTTCTCAATCCCGACCCGGACCGGTACGTCCTGGCGCAGGGTCTGGCCGCCCTGTCGGTCAGCCAGGGGTATCGCAGCGACTGGAGCGGTCTGTTCGCCGGCTTGACCATCGCCATGCTGCCGGTGCTCGTCGCCTACGTCGCGTTTCAGAGGCACATCCGAGCCGGTATGACCGCCGGCGCGGTCCGTTAACACTCCTTTGCCCCATTCCCCCTCGGGAGGAGTCCGTCCATGAAACATCGATTGGCATCGTTGGCCGCGCTGGTGCTGACCGTCGCCGGCGGCACCGTTGCACTCACCTCGGGCTCGGCCTCGGCCGCTGACTGCGGATACCTGTTCGACGACTTCCACTACAACTCGTCGTCGGACCCGGCCCTGACCGCGAACGGCTGGACGCCGCGCAGCTACCAGGGCGGGCCGGGCGTGCCCGGCGCCAACTGGTCGGCCGGCAACATCACCTTCCCGACCAACGCCGGTCAGAAGGTCCTGCAGCTCACCGCGTCGACGGACGGCACCGCCGCCGGCACCAACCACGCGGAGCTGTACTCGACGCAGAAGCGCTACCTGGAGGGCACCTACGCCAGCCGGGTCCGGTTCACCGACGCACCGGTCAGCGGCAACGACGGCGACCACATCAACCAGACGTTCTTCACGATCAGCCCGCTCAACGGGGACATGGATCCCACCTACAGCGAGCTGGACATCTCCGAGTACCTGCCGAACGGCGGCTGGGGCGAGACCGGGCCGATCAACTACCAGACCACCTGGTACACGTACCGCGCCGACCCCTGGTACGCCGACAACCTGCACTCCGAACAGCGGTCGAGCCTCGACGGCTGGCACGACCTGGTGGCGCAGGTGGCGAACGGGCACGTCGTCTACTGGATCGACGGCGTGCAGGTGGGCGACCACGGAGGCAAGTACTTCCCGCGCCAGACGATGACCATCAACTGGAACCTGTGGTTCATCGACACGGCCACGCACAGCGGCGGGCTCTCCACGTACATCGAGCAGGTGGACTGGGTGCTGTTCGCGAAGAACCAGGTGCTCACTCCGGCCCAGGTGTCGTCGCAGACGGCGTCCTACCGGTCGGCGGGCACCCGGTTCGCCGACACGGTCGCCTCCTCGGGTCCGTGCGTCAACCCGACGACGCCGCCGTCCTCCCCGACAGCCTCCCCGTCGGTCTCCACGCCGCCGCCCGCCGGGAACTGTTCCAGCGCCGCGAACTGGCAGTTCGCGACCGCCTATCCGGGCGGCAGCGTGGTGAAGCACGAGAAGAGCAAGTACGGCGACCCGTCCGGGCCGAAGTCCGGCCAGGGCGTGCACCTGTGGAAGGCCCGGTGGTGGACCCAGGGTTCCGAGCCCGGCTGGACCGAGCAGTGGCAGGACCTGGGCCGCTGCTGACATGACAGTGGCGGGGCACCTCTCCGGTGCCCCGCCACTTTTCTGCGTTATCGCTGGAGGGTCAGCAGGCCCGGCCGGTACGGCAGGAGGCCGTAGTCGCCGCCCGAGCTGGGCGAACGACCCTGGTAGAGAAGCTGCAGGTTGCAGGGGTTGATGGT
>NZ_JBFAYE010000027.1:0-127393 GCF_040681145.1 Actinoplanes sp. NPDC051861 | reverse complement strand
CGCGAGATCTACTACCTGCTCAATCCCGGCCAGCCGACCCCGCCACCCCGCCGGTCAAAACCTCGAACCGCCGCTTGACAAACAGGAGAGCATCCGCGGCTGTCAATACACCAGTTCCCAGCACACCCGCCTCGCCCGCGACAACGGGGTGCGGCTGTCGGTCGGCCGGCGCGGCCAGTGCTGGGACAACGCGGTCGCCGAATCGTTCTTCGCCACGATCAAAACCGAACTTGTCCACCGGCAGGCCTGGCCCACCCGTGCAACCTGCCGTCAGGCGATATTCGAGTACATCGAAGGCTGGTACAACACCCGCCGCCGGCACTCCAGCCTCGGCTACCTCAGCCCAGCCGCCTACGAGACCGGCACCAGCACCCCACCGCTACCGCCCCTCAACACAGCTTAAACAGATCAACACATCGACCCTGTCCGTCGAATCGGGTCAAGCCCAAGGTGGTTGACGACCCGTGTGTGGAGTTCGGCCCCACTCCACACCCCAACTCCACACACCAAACCGTCGACAACCAACCGTGTGGGGTTCGGGCGGGTTTTTGCTAGGCGTCCTCGGTCACGTCGGCGAAGGAGCCGCCGAGTGTCTTGATGGCGTCGTCGGCGGAGAGGCGTAGCGCCAACCCACGCTGCCCCGCGCCGAGGCTGATCACGCGACCGCGGGCCAGCTCGTCGGCGATCACCGGCCAGGGGCGCGCCGAGCCGAACGGGGTGATCGTGCCCCGTTCGTATCCGGTGGCGTCCCTGGCGGTGGCGGCGTCCGGCATCGACAGCCGGCTGACCCCGAGCAGGGTGCGCAGTTTCGGCCAGGAGATCACCCGGTCGCCGGGGACCAGCACGAACAGGTAGTCGTCCTCGGCCCGGCGCACCACCAGCGTCTTGACGAGGTCGCGCAACTCGACACCCTGCGCGGCGGCGGCCTCGGTGACGCTGTTCACCGGCCCGTGCCGGACGACGTCGTGCTCGATCCCGGCGGCGACGGCCGCATCGATCGCGGAAGTACTCACCCGATCACCGTAGCGCCCACCTCGCACACGGCCGGACTCCGGACCGACCGCGAGTAGTGTCGAAACATGAAGCCGCGTTTGGAACCAGGACCCGCTCACCCGATCACCGTGACGCCCACCGGTGAGCGGGTCGTCGTGACCGTCGCCGGCAAGGTCGTGGCCGACACCCGCGATGCGGTCACGCTGCAGGAGGCGAGCTATCCGCCGGTGCAGTACATCCCGCTCGCCGACGTCGACCAGACCCTCCTCGAGGCGACGACGACGCAGAGCTACTGTCCGTACAAGGGTGACGCGAGCTACTACTCGATCCCGATCGGCGGCGAGAAGGCAACCGACGCGATTTGGGAGTATCGGGAGCCGTACCCTCCGGTGGCCGCGATCAAGGGACACGTGGCCTTCTATCCGAACCGGGTCGACTCGATCGAAATTGGTTAGTCCTTCCGCAACGCCGTCCGGACCGCTGCCATCTGGTAGCGGTCCGCTTCATAGGGCGTATATAGCGAAATCCGATCAATCGCGGACCCGAAGCGGTCGTGCAGCCCCGCGGCCACCGCGGCCGGGTCGCCCGCGATCGCGAAGGCGTCCAGCACGTCGTCGGTGATCTCGTTCGCCATGTCGGCCCAGGCCTGGCGGCGGGACATGCCGTTGAGCCGGTCGGCCAGGTCGCCCCAGCCATGCGTCTCGAGCACCGGACGGTATGCGGGAGTGGACGCGTAGAACGCGATCTGCCCGCGGACGGCCTGCTCGGCGCGGGCCCGCTGCTGCTCGTCGGCGCCGAGCACCACCATCGCACTCATCGCCAGGCTGAACCCGTCGAGACTGCCGCCGCGCGCCTCCCGCAGTGCCGGGAGGATCCGCTCGCCGAGGTAGTCCGCGCTGGTCAGTGGATGCACCAGCAGCCCGTCCGCGACCCGCCCGGCGGCACGGACCATCAGATCGCCCACGGCCGCGAGCTCGACCGGCGGATTGCCGAACGGATTCGGTCCCGGGCTGAAGAAGTCGGTCATCAGCGTGTGCCGGTAGAACTCGCCGCGGAACGCCAGCCGCTCCCCCGTCGCCCAGGTGCGCCAGATCGCCCGCAGCGCCGCCACGAACTCCTCCATCCGCGCCGCCGGCCTGCTCCACGGCATCGCGAACCGCCGCTCGATGTGCGGCTTCACCTGCGACCCGAGCCCCAGCCGGAACCGCCCCTCGGAGATCAGCTGCAGGTCGTTGGCGAGCACCGCGACATTCATCGGGTTCCGCGCGAACGCCACCGCGATCCCGGACTGCAGCGTGATGTGCGTCGTGGCCCGCGCCACGAGCGCCAGCGTCGTGAAGACGTCGTGCCGCGTCTCAGCCGCCGCGAACCCGTCATAGCCGACCTGCTCGGCGGAGACAGCCGCCGCTTCCACCTCGGCGGGCGAGGCGGCCACGGGCGCGGTGAAGTCAACCAACATCCCACAGTCATAACACCAAAGATCTTCAAAGGTACGCGTCAACCCCTCCGACAGCGAGAACGGTCGCTCTGCCCTCGCGGTCCGGGTGGCCGGTCCGGCGCGGCCCGCCGCCGGCCCCGGCGGTTCAGACGGCGGAGCGGATGGCGTCGGCGGTTATCTCCGTGGTGGCGGCTCGGAGGAGGTCGAGGTCCACGTCGGGGCCCGCCTCGCCGGTGGCCAGGGCGACCACGGCGTCGCCGTCGAAGCGGGAGTGTGCGGGGTGCAGGGCGCGGGCGAAGCCGGTGTGGCCGCTCTGGGCCAGCAGGTAGCAGTCGGACTTCGTGAGCCTGGCGTCGGTCAGGACCACGGCGATCGTGGTGTTCTCCAGGCCCAGCGGGGTGTGCGGGCGGGTCACCGGTGGACCGGCGAACAGTGGGCGGCCGGTCTCGCCGAGCACGTCGCCCCACGCGTTGACCACGGCGACCACCGCGACCTGGGCGGCGCCGGCGCTGCCCCGGGCCCAGCCGACACCCCCGGGCGCCGGGTGACCGCGCCACTTGCCGGTTGACGCGCCGGTGCCGGCTCCGACCGTACCCCTGCTGAAAAGATCTCCACGCAGTGCCGCAACGGCGGCATCGCGCCCGGCACCGGCACCCGGTGGCGCTGTTGCGACGGATCCGTCGAAGATCGACATGCCGACGACGATCGGCACGGGACCGGCGGGTGTGGGAAAGCCGAGGCCTCGCTCGCGCAGCAGGGTCATCACGCCGTCGGCCGCGGTCAGCCCGAACGCGGAACCGCCGGAGAGCACGACGGCGTCCACCCGGTCCACCAGCCGGGTCGGCTCGAGCAGCGCGAACTCACGGGTCGCCGGAGCGCCACCGCGCACCTCACCGGAGCCGACGGTGCCCGGAGGCGGCAGGATCACCGTCACCCCGGTGCCCTCGCCCGTCCAGTGCCCGGCGAACGCGGAAAGCAGTTGCGGCTCAGTCATGCCGTGAACGCTACGCGGCAGTCCCTCGGCGAATCAGTAGCGGAACGTGCTGACCAGGGCGGAGAGGTCGCCGGACATGCGGGTGAGCTCGGCGGTGGTCTGGCGGGACCGGGCGGCGCCCTCGCTGGTCGACCGGGCCGCCTCGGCCACGCCGGTGATGTTGCGGGCGATGTCGCCGGTCCCGGTGGCGGCCTCGGTGACGCTCCGGTTCATCTCGGCCGTGGTGGCGGTCTGCTCCTCGACGGCGGACGCGATCGTCGTCTGGAAGTCGCTGATCCGGCCGATCACGCGGCTGATCTCCTCGATGGCGGTCACCGCGCCGCTGGTGTCGGCCTGGATGGCCTCGACGCGGCGGGAGATGTCCTCGGTGGCGCGGGCGGTCTCCTGGGCCAGCTCCTTCACCTCGCCGGCCACCACCGCGAAACCCTTGCCCAGCTCGCCGGCGCGGGCGGCCTCGATGGTCGCGTTCAGGGCGAGCAGGTTGGTCTGCTCGGCGATCGACGTGATCACCTTGATCACGTTGCCGATCTCGGCGGACGAGGCGCCGAGCTGGTTCATGGTCCGGGAGGTGCTGGCGGCCAGGGAGACCGCCTCCCCGGCGACCTGGGCGGCCTCGGTGGCGTTCTGGGAGATCTCGCGGATCGAGGCGCCCATCTCCTCGCTGCCCGCGGAGACCGTGTCGACGCTGCGCGAGATCTCCTCGGCCGCGGCGGAGACGGTCTGCGCCTGACTGGTGGTCTGCTCGGCCGAACCGGCTATCTCGGTGGTGACCGCGTCGGCCTCGGCGGCGGCACCGGCCAGGTCGCTCGCGGAACGGTCGATGGTCGCGACGGTACCGCGCAGGTTCTCCACCGCGGCGTCGAGCGCCCGGCCCATCTGGCCCGGCTCGTCCCCGCTGGTCAGGCCGGTGCGCAGGGTCAGATCGCCCTCGGCGAGGGCCTCGCAGACCCGCTTGACCCGGGTGAGTGCGCCGACCACCGACTTGATCACCAGAACCCCGACGGCGACGGACAGGAGCGTCCCGGCCACGCCGACGGCGATGATCATGTTTCGGTTGGTGACGTGGGTGGTCTCGGCTCCGGCGGCGGTGCCGGCGGCGTCGGAGGACTCGGCCTCGCCGAGTGCCGCGAACGTCTCGTTCACCTGGGCGATCAGCTTCGAGGTCTCGTCGTCGCGGACCCGGGCGAACGTGACGTACGCGTTGTTGCGCGCGTTGACGATCTGCTTGCTCGTGACGATGTCCGCGTATGCCTGCCAGTCGGCCTCCAGCGCGGCGATCAGCGCGCCCTCGGCGGCGGGTTCGGTAGCGTGATAGGCGTCCAGCAGCCCGTCGAAGGCGGAGAGGTTGTCGTTGACGGCCGCCTCGTACTTGTCGTCCTCCGCGGGCGTCTGCGAGATCAGCAGGTTGGCCAGATCCAGGCGGGTCTGCACAGCCATGGTCTGCAGGTCGGCGAGGGCTGTCTCGCTGGCCATGTTCTCGTGGTACAGCTCGTCGGCGGCGGCCGCGGCCCGGCTGAGGGCACGATTCGCCAGGATGCCGGAAACGATCGCGACCAGCACGCCGATGACGATGACGGCACCGATCTTGTGACGTACACCCAGGTCGTTGAAGAAAGCACTCATGGTTTCCCCCGTCTCCAACCGTACGGTCACGATCTGGGCGTTGCGCCCGGTTTGCCGCAGACGGTCCGGCACCCACGCGCTTCCCGGCGCCTGCCCGCCCTCACCACCCGTGGACCTTGGGCGCTGTGACCGCCTCTGGCGCGCACGGGCGCGCTCGATCTGCGGCGGGAGAGGACCGGCGCGGAGAGGGGGTCAGGACGGGAAGTGGGGCGGTGCCGGGCGAGTGCGGCGAGCTGAGCGGGCGCGGGGTGGGTGGGCCGGCGCGGGGAGGGGGGTCCAGCCGTTGGCACTGTCATGCTGTGAGTGCCGGTCCCGCTGTCCGGAAGCCCATGTTTCCCGTAGACGAGTCGGGGGTGTTGGCGGAGCGGGCGGCGTTGCGGTAGCGGTTGCAGTAGGAGTCGTGGCAGAGGTAGGAGCCGCCGCGGATGACCTTGGCGGTGCCGCCGGACGGCCCGCGGGGGTCGTCGAGCGGGGAGATCGCGTAATAGTCCGGTGCGAACCAGTCCTCGCACCACTCCCAGACGTTGCCGACGGGCTGCCAGAGTCCGTACGCGTTGGGTTCGAACGTGCGGACCGGTGCGGTCGTGAGGAACCCGTCGTCCTCGGTGTTGCGGACCGGGAAGTCCCCCTGCCAGATGTTGAGGGCGTGGCCGCCGGCGGGGAGCTCGTCGCCCCAGGGGAAACGCCGGGACGGCAGGCCACCGCGGGCGGCGCACTCCCACTCGGCCTCGGACGGCAGGCGGCGGCCGGCCCACGAGCAGTAGGCGCGGGCGTCGTTCCAGCTGACGTGGACGACCGGGTGGTCGTCGACAGCCGTATCGGAGGGGCCGCCGGGGCGTGCCCAGTCGGCTCCCTCGACGCCGAGCCACCAGGGCGTTCCGTGCATGCGGCCGGCCACGTGATCGGGGTCGGTCAGCGCGAGGTGGAAGACGGCGGACCAGCCGTACGACTCCGCCTCGGTGCGGTAGCCGGTCGCGGCCACGAACGCCCGGAAGGCGGCGACCGTCACCGAGGTGGCGTCGAGGGTGAAGGCGTTTACGCGTACATCATGGACTGGTTTTTCCCCATCGGCGCTCGCGCCGTCGCCGTGAGCGTCACCCATCGCGAAGGTCTGGGCCGGGACCGTGATCTGCTCGATGGGATGGGTCCCGCCGCCGGCCAGGTGCGTCGGAACCAGGGTGAGCGCCGGGCGATCGCCGGACGGCGGCGTGCAACAGGTCATAGCCGATAGGATAAGTAGGATTGGCCGCCGGCGCCCCGCCGGGTGATGCGGACCATCCGCCATCCGGGCCTGTGACTGGACCACAGCACTGCGTAATGATGGATCTATGAATGACCACTGTGGCCCAGGCACGACCGACACCGTCGGCTGACCATGACCGCGCATCGGGACAGCGAGCCGAACCCCGGTGAAAGGAGCCGCGTAGTCATCTCCCAGTCCGCCGGTGTTCAGGTCGGGAACCACGGCTTGCAGGTGAACGTCAACGTGGCGGCACCGCCCACCGGTGGATTGGGCAGCGGAATGTACCGCTCGTGGGTGCGGCAGACACTCGCACCGGATGAGCTGCGTGGCCGCGAGACTGAGCTGGCTGAACTGACCGCTTTCTGCATCGCGGACGAAGGACCGGCGTACGCATGGTGGCAAGCCCCTCCCTGGGCCGGGAAGACCGCACTGATGTCGTGGTTCGCCCTGCACCCGCCGGCCGGCGCGAAGGTGGTGGCGTTCTTCGTCACCGGACGCGTGGCGGCCATGAACAACCGTTACTCGTTCACCGATGTCGTCGGTGCCCAGCTGGCTGATCTGGCCGGGACACAGCCGGCGCCTCCGTTCAGCGAATCGGTCCGCGACATCGCCTTCCTCGACCTGCTCACCGCAGCCGTCGAGCAGTGCCGAAGCATCGGCGAACGGCTGGTACTGCTGGTGGACGGTCTGGACGAGGACCACAGCAGGTGGCCGGAGGGCGGCCACAGCATCGCCGGAATGCTCCCCGCCAGGCCACCCGACGGCCTCCGCGTCATCGTCAGTGGCCGGCCACTCCCGCTGCCCGCGGACGTCATGGACGAACACCCGCTGCGAGATCCGGCGGTGGTCCGGCCTCTTGGCGGCTCGGCACACGGGCGCACCATACGGGCCGACGCCGAACGCGACATCCGCCGGCTGCTCAACGGCACCCGGACCGAACGCCGGCTGCTCGGCCTGATGACCGTTGCCGGCGGCGGCCTGTCCCGATCCGACCTCACTGAACTGGCCGGTGCCCGGCCCGCCGAAATCGACGCCTGCATGGGTACGGTCGGGGGCCGTGCCTTCACTCGCCGCGGCGACACCGGCTCCTACCTGATCGCTCACGACCAGCTACGGGAGATGTCCGAATCCCTGCTGGGCGACCGGCTGCTGAACAAGCACCGCAACCGGCTGTCCCGCTGGAACGACCTTTACCGCGACCGGTCCTGGCCGGAGGGCACACCGGGCTACCTGCTGCAGGACTACTTCCAGCTGGTGGCGGCCGATGGTGACCTGGCGGGGACCGTGTCACTGGCGGTCGATCAGCGACGGCAGGACCGGATCCGCCAGATGTACGGCTCGGACACCCTGGCGCTCAACCAGATCGCAACGGCACAGCGGGTGGTCGCCGCGTCGGAGTTCCCGCCGCTCGGCCTGATGGCCGACCTGGCGCTGTCCCGCCTGCGGATCGTGACACGCAACGCCGAGATTCCGGTCGAACTCGCCGCGACCATGGTCCGGCTCGGTCATCCCGACCACGCCGAGGTGGCCGTGCGGTCGGCACCACTCCGCAGCCGCGCCAAGACAGCCGCTCATCTGGTGCGAGCTCTGGCGGAAGCGGGATACCTCGCGGAAGGCGAGAAGATCGCCGAACTCATCACCGATGACGAGCTCCGCGCGGCGGCATGGGTGGACTTGACGCGGGGGGCTGTAACTGGCGGTGAGTTGCCCGAGGAACTGGTTCGGCGGACGGTTGGCGCCGTGGAGAACGTCATATACAACGTGAAGCGGGCTAAATTGCACCTCTTACTTGCGGACTCCATCGCCTGCTCGGGCCGTGGCGACGAAGCCATCAGGCATGCCGACGTGGCCCGGCATCTGATCAAGACGGCACCGCATATGGATCCGATTCCCGGGACCTGGGATCCGGCGGTTCACCAATTTATGATGGACGAGGAAGCGGCGGCGATGGCTCACGCCGCCAGAATCGACGTGATGGTGAGAGGCGGACCGGCAGGCCGCAACGAGACCGCCCGGCGCCTGGCCGAAGATCTGCGGCACCCCAGCGACCGCGCTCCCGCGCTCCTTGACCTGGCCCTCTGGGCTGAGAGTCAAGGGCACGACGTCAGCGATCTTCTGGAACGGGTCATGGACGACACGGCGGAGATCGTCACCTGGGACAGCCGCACAGACTTCTACCACAAGTTGAGGAAGCACTGGTCCCATCACCGTCGTGACGATCGGCGCCGCCGTGAGGTGCTGCATGTCGCCGAGCAGCAAGTGCGCGCCATCGGGTGGAAGCCGGACAGAGTGGTTCCACTGGCCAGACTGGCGTTCCTCTGGAACACGTTGGCGGAGCCGGAGACTGCCGAGCGATTGCTGGCCGAGTCGGAACAACTGGCCGGATCCACGGGGATGCTGGCAAGTTTGGCGGAGGAACTGGCGCGCGCCGGTGACAATTCCCGCGCGGCAAACTTGGCCGGACTCGTGCAGTCCTCGATCGACGGTTTTGCCGAGGCAGCGAACTGGTCAGAGCAGTTGAGACGGGTGCTGATCCGGTCACTGGCGCGCAGCGGCGACTTCCCTCGGGCCGAAGCGTTGTTCGAGTCTGTCGAGCGGCTCAGCGAGCGGGGCGCCCTGGCGATGGACATCGCAACCGCGGCCGCTGACGCGGGTGACCCGCACCGCGCCGAAGCTCTGTTCCGGGCGGCTGTCGAGGGAGGCCACGCCGGGTGGGTCGCCGATGCGACCGTCCAGCTGATCGACGCGCTCGTCCGCGCGGGGGATCTTGATCGCGCGGAAAGCCTGGCCGCCGAGTTCCGAGGCCGCAGCGCGCGATCGTTGACCATCGACGTGGTCGCGGCCGAGGCTGCCGCGGGAGAGGTTGCCCGCGCTCGCCGGCTCGCATCCAGGTTCCGCTCAGCGCGCAAACGCCGCACGTCCGAGCTGATGATCGCGATGGCTCTGGCCCGAGGCGGTGAATTCGACGAGGCTCTGGCGATTGTCCGAACCGACACCGACGAGCGGCATCGGGACGAACTATTGGCCCGGTTGATCGCCTTGGCCGCCGCCGGCGGTGATCCGAATTTCGGCGAAGCCGTCGTAGCGGAGATCAACGAACCCGGCTATCGGCTCATGGCTCTCGTCTCCATGGCCTGCGCCCGCTCGTCCACGCGTGAACTCCGGGACTTCCGCCGGCTGGTGAAACTGATCCGCCACCTACCGGTGACCGGGCGTCCTCCGGCGCCGCACGCCTACCGGGCGTTGGCGTTGGCTGCGGCGGAATGCGGCGAGTGGGACCTCGCTGTCTCGCTTACCGAGCTTCGGGCCTTCTGGTACCCCAGCTCTACGATGCTTGAGTTCGCCGAGCCCGTTGGCACCGCGATGCGCCCTGAACAGGTCGTCGCGCGCATCGCTGCGCTGGTCGGCGCAGCAGGTGATCTCGTTACCGCCGCCGCCCTCGACGCGCTGCTCGACCGGCGGCTCGACAATCCTGACCCGGGGGTCCGAGCCAGCATCATGATCAGCCTGCTCGCCCTACGTCCTGATCTGTTCGACGATTGCCTGGCTGCTGTTCACGCGATTCCGCACAGCGAGGCTCGGACCAGGTTCTACACCCGGCTGGCTGTCGGATTCGCGGACGCCGGGCCCCGTGACCGGATGTTCGCTCTCGCCCTCGCTGAGGAGGACTGGCTGGAGGCGGTGCCGGATCTCGCCCGGTTCCGTCCAGAGATGGTGGCCGCGATCGCCGACGCCGTGTTGTCCTGAAGGGCGGCGTAAGTTGATCTCATGAGCATGCGTTTCGGGGTTTTCGTGCCGCAAGGGTGGCGGATGGATCTGACCGAGATCGCCGATCCGGTCGAGCAGTACGAGGCGATGACCGCGGTGGCGAAGCTGGCTGACGCGGGGCCGTGGGACTCCGTCTGGGTCTACGACCACTTTCACACGACGCCCGAGCCGACCATGAACACGACGTTCGAGGCCTGGACGGTCAGTGCGACGCTGGCGCGGGACACCACGCGGGTGAACATCGGGCAGATGGTCGGGTGCAACGGGTATCGGCATCCGTCGCTGTACGCCAAGATTGCCTCCACCGTTGACGTGGCCAGCAAGGGGCGGCTCTACGCGGGGATCGGCGCGGGGTGGTACGAGCACGAGTGGAAGGCCTACGGATACGAGTGGGCCGACGTTCCGGAGCGGATGGCCGCGTTCCGGGAGGCGGTGCAGATCGTGCACAAGATGTGGACCGAGGACCGGCCGGTGTTCGCCGGTAAGCACTACAGGATCGATCAGCCGATCAACGAGCCCAAGGGTGTGCGTAAGCCGCATCCCTCGTTCTGGATCGGTGGCGGTGGTGAGAAGGTGACGCTGAAGCTGGTGGCGCAGTACGCGGACGGTTGCAACGTCGGCGCCGGCGACCCGCAGATCATCCGGGACAAGCTGGCGATTCTGCGGCAGCACTGTGAGCGCCAGGAGCGCGACTACGACCGGATCGTCAAGTCCACGAGCTTCAACGTGAACCTGGCCGACTCGAGTGCGGACCACATCGCCAGGCTGGAGCGGATCGCCGAGGCGGGTGCCGATTACGCCATCGTCTACTTCCCGCGGGTGGCGTACGACCACGAGCCGCTGCTGCGCTTCCAGGAGGAGGTCATTCCCCGGTTCTCCGCGTAGGGCGCGGACATGGCATGATTTCGTTGCCAGGTCCGAAACTTCCAGACGAATGGACCGGCGGTAAGGAGCGCTCCCATGGCCGTGGCCAGGCAACGCGTAACGATTGCTGCCATCGCGGAGGCCGCCGGGGTGTCCGTGCCCACGGTGTCCCGGGTGCTCAACGGTCGTTCTGACGTGTCGCCGCAGACGCGTGAGCTGATCGAGCGGCTGCTGCGTGAGCACGATTATCGGCCCCGCAACTCTCGGCACTCCGGCCGGGCCCGTCTGGTGGACCTCGTTTTCAACGATCTGGACAGCCCGTGGGCCCTGGAGCTGATCCGCGGCGTCGAGGACGTCGCGCACGCCTCCGGGGTCGGCACGGTGGTCTCGCAGGTGCACCGGCGGACCACCGCCACCCGGCAGTGGCTGCAGAATCTGCGGGCCCGGGCGTCCGACGGCGTCATCTTCGTGACCTCGGACGTGGCCGAGCCGGTGCACAACGAGCTGCACCGGCTCAAGGTCCCCGTGGTGATCATCGACCCGGCCGGCGGTGCGGCCTCGGATGTGCCGACGATCGGCGCGACGAACTGGTCCGGTGGGCGGACCGCCACGGATCATCTGCTGTCGCTCGGGCACCGGCGGATCGGGTTCGTCGCCGGGCCGAAGAACCTGCTGTGCAGCCGGGCCCGTCTTGACGGTTACCGGGCGGCGCTGGAGGCGGCCGGGATCCGGGCGGACGAGGCGCTGATCGAGACCGGGGACTTCCGGCACGAGTCGGGTTTCGTGGCCGGCTGCCGGCTGCTCGACCTTGCCGATCCGCCCACCGCGGTCTTCGCGTCCAGCGACCTGATGGCGCTCGGTGTCTGCGAGGCAGCCCGGCGGCGGGGCATGCGGGTGCCGGAGCAGCTGAGCGTGGTCGGGTTCGACGATCTGCCGGAGTCGCAGTGGGCCTCGCCCCCGCTGACCACGATCCGTCAGCCGCTCGCCGAGATGGGGGCGCTCGCCGCGCGTACCGTTTTGCGGTTGTCGCGCGGCGAGTCCATCGAGACCCCTCGGGTGGAGCTGGTCACGAAGCTGATGGTCCGGGAGAGCACCGCACCGGCGCGCTGAGACCCGCGTGTGGAGTTCGGGCGCGGAGCGCACCCGAACTCCACACGCCGGGTGCTACTTGCCGAAGCCGGCGGTCAGACCGCTGACCAGCTGGCGGCGGCCGATCGCGTAGAGCAGCACGATCGGGACCGTGGTGAGCGTGACCGACGCGGCGATGGCCGGGACGTTCACGCCGAACTGGGTCTGGAACGACGCCAGGGCGAGCGGGATGGTCGCCTGGTCGGGGCTCTGCGTGAGGATCAGCGGCAGAAGGTAGCCGTTCCAGATGCCCACCGCGTTGTAGATGATCACGGTGACCAGGGCGGGACGGGTGAGCGGGAAGGCGAGCCGCCACATGGTGCCCCACTCGGTGGCGCCGTCCATCCGCATCGACTCGAAGAGCTCCTTCGGGACGTCGCGGATGAAGTTGCCCAGCACCAGCACCGACAGCGGGATGGCGAACGCGATCGACGGCAGGATGATCGCCTGGAGCGTGTCGTACAGCTCCATCTTGATGATGATCAGGTAGACCGGGATGACCACGGCCTGCAGCGGGATCGCCAGGCCCATCAGGAAGATGCCGTTGACGGTCTTCAGGAACCGGTTGCCGGCGCCGCGGACGATCGCGTACGCCGCCATGAACGAGATCAGCGTGGCCGGCAGGACCGCGCCCGCCGTCACGATGACGCTGTTCAGGAAGAACCGCGTGAAGTTGCTCTCGATCACCAGCTGGTAGTTCTCCAGGGTGAACTCGGACGGCGGCTTCAGCGGGTTGGTGAAGAAGTAGTTGGCCTGGGTCTTGAAGCTGGTGATGACGAGCCAGTAGAGCGGCAGCATCACGATCAGCAGCCAGACCCAGCCGAAGCTGCCACCGATCCAGTTCATCTCGCGCAGGCGGCGGCCGGTCGACCGGCGCGGCGCGTGCGACGCCGGTGGCCGGGTGGCCTGCTGGCGAGCCTGTGGGGTCATCGTCGCCATCTCAGGCTCCTTCCAGCTGGCTCTCGTCGGCGCGTCCGCCCAGTCGCCGCAGCAGCAACGAGAGAGCGAGGCCGACCAGGACCAGGATGACGGCGATCGCGCTGGCCGGGCCCATCAGGCTGGCCTGGAAACCCTGCTGGTACATCTGCACGGCGAGAGCGCGGGTGGAGTCGCCGGGGCCGCCGGCGGTGAGCACCCAGATCAGGTCGAAGAACGTCAGCGAGCCCACGACCATCAGCGTCGAGGAGGTGATGATCGTGTACTTGAGCTGGGGCAGGGTGATCCCGAAGAACTGCCGCAGCCGGCCGGCGCCGTCGATCTGCGCCGCCTCGTACATCGACGTGGGGATCTGCCGGACCGCGCCCTGGTAGATCAGGGAGTGGAACGGGATGAACTGCCAGGACACCACGAAGATCAGCGTGGCCATGGCCAGTTTCGCCTCACCGAGCCAGTTCTGGTTCAGCGCCTCGATCCCGAGGCCGGCGCCGAGCCCGAAGTTCGGGTCGAGCAGCGACTTGTAGGTGATGGCGATGGCCGCGGAGCTGAGCAGCAGCGGGATGAAGTAGAAGACAGACAGGAACCCTCGGTAACGGCTCTGCCGGGCCATGAAGACACCGAGCAGGATCGAGATCGGGGTCTGCACCGCCCACGACAAGATCATGATCACGAAGGTGACCCAGATCGCGTTGGGCAGGTTCGGGTCGCTCAGAGCCGCCTTCCAGCTGACCAGGCCGGTCAACTCGATGGTCGGCGTGATGCCGTTCCACGTGGCGAAGCTGAGCGCGATCACGCCGAACAGCGGGATGATCCCGAAGAAGACGAACATCAAGAACGCCGGCAGGGCCATCCAAACGACGGAGCCGCTCCGCCCGCCGCTGGATCTGGTGGGCTCCTGACCGCGCACGACGGGCGGAGCGAGCGTCGTCATTTACCGATGACCCCGTTCATGTTGTCGACCCACTGCTGCGGGGTGACCTGGAGCTGGAACAGCTTGGCGATGTTGTCCAGCAGCACCTCGGCCGCGGTCGGGCTCAGCGCCTGGTCCCACGACTGCGCGAAGGTCTTGGCGCCCGCCGCGATCGTGGCCATGTCCTTGAGGAACTGCGCGTCGTCGCCGGTGAACAGGCTCTCGGCACCCTTGATCACCGGAACGCCGCCGGACTTGACCCAGCCGGCCTTCTCCTCGTCGTCGACGAGCGTGGTGGAGAAGAACTTCTTCGCGGTCTCCTTGTCGGCATCCGTCGCCTTCGACGACAGCGACAGGTACTGACCGGGGTTGCCGACGGTGTTGGTCGGGTCGCCCTTGCCGCCGTCGATCGGCGGGAAGTTCATCCAGCCGAGGCCGCCGTCGGCGACGAACTTGCCACCGTTGGCCTTCTGGATGCCGAACGACCAGGAGCCGTGCACCATCATCGCGGCCTTGCCGGTGTAGAGCAGGGCCTGGTCGGCGTTGGTGTCGGCGACCGTCGAGGCGAAGCCCTTCTGGAACGCGTTCTGCTTCACCAGGTCCTGGACCTTGGTCAGCATGTCGAGCACGGCCGGGTCGGACCACGAGCCCGCCTTGCCGGCGAACACGTTGTCGAACACCTCGGAGCCGGCCTGGCGGTCGAGCATGAACTCGAGCCACATCATGTTCGTCCACCGGGACTGGCCGGCGAGCGAGAACGGCGCGATGCCCTTGGCGTTGAACTTCGGGATCAGGTCGAGGATGTCGCCGTAGGTCTGCGGCGGCGTGACACCGACCTGGTCGAAGACCTTCTTGTTGTAGAACAGCACGATCGGCTGGACCGTCTCGACCGGCATCGCGTAGATCTTGCCGTTGACGGTGGCGGCGCCGAACGAGGACGGGAGGATCTTGTCCTTGGCCGCGGCGTTCTGGGCGAAGAAGTCGGTCAGGTCCTCGACCTGGCCGGCGTCGACGTAGCTCTTGAGACCGCCGCCGCCCCAGCCCCAGATCAGGGTCGGTGCCTGGTTCGCGCCGAGCGCGGTCTTGATCTTCGCCTTGTACGCGTCGTTCTGGAAGAACGTCGGGGTGATCTTGCTGTCGGGGTTAGCTTTGTTGAACCGGTCGATCGCGGCCTGCCGGTACGGCTGGCCGGGCTCGCCGCTCAGCGACCAGTAACTTGCCGACCCACCACCGGTGCCGCTGGTGCCACTGCCGGAAGGGCCGTCGTTGCCGCAGGCAGCGAGGGCGGCTCCCGCGCCGACACCGGCGGAGAGGGTGAGGAAACTCCTGCGCTTCACGCTGATCTCCGTACTCGAAGAAGCCGCCGGGAGCGGCTGGTGATATGGCGATGTCCTGCCCAGATCCTTCCAAAACCGGTTAAGTTTCGAAAGTTTCGATCAGAGGCTGCAAATTAACGCGAGGTTTCGTAAACGTAGGGTTTCGCTGTGACGAGTGTCAAGACCCTTGCCGTAACAGTGCTCAGACCGTGAGAGTATGCGGCGAGTGCACCCGGACGCGGGCCCGGTGCGGGCTGTCCGCCGAGGTCCGGCGGCGCCCGAAACTTTCGGAAACTATCGGAGGAACCGTTGACTACAGAACACGCGCCCCGGCCCTGGCGCGACCCCGACCTTCCGGTAGCCGAGCGGGTCGAGGCTCTTCTGGCCGAGATGACGCTCGAGGAGAAGGTGGCACAGCTCGGCAGCCGGTGGATAGGTAAGGACAAGGGCGCCACCGGCGCCGCCGGTCCGGAACCGGAGGAGAGCCACAACGTGGCTCCGATGGAGGACGAGTTCACCGGTGCCCCCGCTCTCGAGGAGGCCAGCAGGCACGGTCTCGGCCACCTGACCCGGATATATGGCAGTTACCCGGTGACCATCGCCGAGGGCACCGCCGAGCTGATCCGCCAGCAGCGCATCGTGATGGCCTCGAGCCGGCTCGGCATCCCGGCCCTCGTCCACGAGGAGTGCCTGACCGGCTTCACGGCGTACGGTGCGACCGTATACCCGTCCGCCACCGCCTGGGGGGCAACCTTCGATCCCGACTTGATCGAGCGAATGGCCACCGCAATCGGCCGCGACATGTCGGCACTTGGTGTACACCAGGGTCTGTCGCCGGTGCTCGACGTGGTCCGCGACTACCGGTGGGGCCGGGTCGAGGAGGCGATCAGCGAGGATCCGTACCTGGTGTCCCGGGTCGCCGCCGCGTACGTGCGCGGGCTGCAGGGCGCCGGCATCATCGCCACGCTCAAGCACTTCGCCGGATACTCGGCCTCGCGGGGCGCCCGCAACCACGGCCCGGTGCCGATGGGCCGCCGGGAGCTGCTCGACGTGATCCTGCCGCCCTTCGAGACCGCGGTTCTGGAGGCCGGAGCCGGCTCGGTGATGAACTCGTACTCCGACATCGACGGCGTGCCCGCCGGCGCCGACCCGTGGCTGCTCACCGAGCTGCTGCGCGACGAGTGGGGCTTCACCGGCACGGTCGTCTCCGACTACTGGGCCGTGCCGTTCCTGTCCGGCAACCACGGTGTCGCCGCCGACGCCGGTCACGCCGGTGTCCTCGCGCTGACCGCCGGCATCGACGTCGAGCTGCCGGACACCATCGGCTACGGCGACAACCTCGTCAGCCGGGTGCGCAGCGGCGAGGTGGACGAGGCGTACGTGGACCGCGCCGCCCGTCGCGCGCTGCTCCAGAAGGCCGAGCTCGGCCTGCTGGACGAGGGCTGGACGCCGGAGAGCACGGTGGCCGGCGCGGCGGAGCTCGACCTGGACTCGGCCGGCAACCGCGCCCTGGCCCGCGAGCTGGCCGAGAAGTCGGTCGTGCTGCTCGACGCCGGCACCGCGCTGCCGCTGGCCGGCCCGGCCCGGATCGCCGTGGTGGGCCCGACCGCGGCCGACGCCCGGACGTTCCTCGGCTGCTACGCCTTCCCGAACCACGTCCTGCCCCGCTACCCGGGTGTCGAGGACGGCATCGAGATGCCCGACGCGGTGACCGCGCTGCGGGCCGAGCTGCCGGGTTCGGAGATCGTTTACGAGGCGGGGTGCCCGGTCCGGGGCGACGACCGGTCCGGTTTCGCCGCGGCGGTGGCCGCCGCCGAGTCCGCCGACGTCTGCCTCGCCTTCGTCGGCGACCTGGCGGGCATGTTCGGCGAGGGCACCTCCGGCGAGGGCTGCGACGCCGCGGACCTGCGGCTGCCCGGTGTGCAGGCTGATCTTGTCGAAGCGCTTCTCTCGACCGGCAAGCCCGTGGTCGTCGTGGTGGTCTCCGGCCGGCCGTACGCGCTCGGCGAGTTCGCCGGCCGCACCGCCGGTCTGGTGCAGGCCTTCATGCCGGGCGAGGAGGGCGGCGCCGCGATCGCCGGTGTGCTCTCCGGCCGCGTCCAGCCGAGCGGCAAGCTGCCCGTGCAGATCCCCCGCCACCCGGGCGGACAGCCGGGCACCTACCTGCAGCCGCGTCTGGGTGCCGTGCACCTGGGTGTCAGCAACCTCGACCCCACCCCGCTGTACGCCTTCGGCCACGGCCGCTCGTACACCACGTTCGCCGTGGGCGACCTGCGGATCAGTGACACCAGCGTGCCGACCGACGGCGAGTTCACCGTGACCGTGCGACTGTCCAACACCGGTGCCCGCGACGGCGCCGAGGTGGTCCAGCTGTACCTGACCGACCCGGTCGCCGAGGTCACCCGTCCGGTGATTCAGCTGGCCGGGTTCCAGCGGGTCGAGCTGGCCGCCGGCGCCGCCGCGGACGTGACGTTCCGCGTGCACACCGACCGCACCGCCTACACCGGCCGTGCGCTGCGCCGCATCGTGGACGCCGGTGAGCTGCGAATTTCCGTCGGCACCTCGGCGGCCGATCTGCCCTGTACGGGATCGGTCACCCTCACCGGCAAGACCCGCGAGACCGGGTCCGGCCGCCGGCTGGCGACCCCGGTGGAGGTGGTCCACGCCGATTCGTGACAGGCGGTGACGTCCCGCGCCGGGCTCCGGACACTAGGCTTTCGGTGTGCCCCGACGCATCAATGACGACGAGCGCCTGCGCCGGCTCGAAGCGATCACTGATGCGACACTGTCCCGGCTCGACGTCTCCGATCTCCTCGACGAGTTGCTCGACCGGGTCCGCGACCTGCTCGACGTCGACACGGCCGCGATCCTGCTGCTGGACGTGCACGCCCAGCAGCTGGTCGCGACCGCGGCGAAGGGTCTGGAGGAGGAGGTCCGGGCCGGGTTCCGGGTCGCGGTCGGCCACGGGTTCGCCGGCCGGGTCGCCGCCACCCGCGCGCCGGTGCGGCTGACCGACGTCACCGGCGAGGACGTGCTCCACCCGATCCTGGTGGAGAAGGGGATCCGGTCCCTGCTCGGCGTGCCGATCATCGCGGGTGGCGACCTGGTCGGAGTGCTGCACGTCGGAACGCTGTCCCGGCGCTCGTTCGGCGACGACGACGTGCGGCTCCTCGAGCTGGCCGCCGACCGGGCCGGGACAGCCGGGCGGATCCGGTCGGCCAAGATGGAACAGGCAGCCGCCCTCGCACTGCAGCGCAGCCTGCTCCCGGCGCGCCTGCCCGAGGCACCGGGCGTGGAGATGGCCGCCCGCTACGTGCCCGGTCACGTGGTCGGCATCGGCGGCGACTGGTACGACGTCTTCCTCCTGCCCTCCGGCTGGCTCGGCGTGGTGATCGGTGACGTCTCGGGACACGGGCTCGCCTCCGCGGTGGTGATGGGACGGATCCGCAGCGCGCTTCGCGCGTACGCTCTCATCTGTGACGACCCGGCCGCGGCACTCACCCTGCTGGACCGCAAGGTCCGGCACTTCGAAGCCGGCAGCCTGACCACCGCGCTGTACGCCATGATCAGCCCGGACCGGACCCGCATCGTGATCTCCTCGGCCGGGCACCTGATGCCGGTCCTGGCCGAGCCGGGCCGTGAGGCCTGCCTCGTCAGCTTCCCGGTCGACCCGCCGCTCGGGATCGGCCGGGCGGCCGGCGCCCGCCGCAACGCCACGCTGGAGTTTCCTCCCGGCGGCATTCTGCTCTGTTACACCGACGGTCTCGTCGAACGCCGCGACCGGGTCATCGACGTCGGCGTGCACCGCTTGATCAACTCGGTTCGCGCGGCACCGGCGGAGACGGTTTGCGTTACGGTCATGGCGGATGCGGGCGTGGAGCAGCCGACCGACGACGTCGCACTTCTGGCCGTTCGGCGCCAAAGTTAAAGCTGCGGAAAATTGCCTCAGCCCTCTTGTTCGCCACGGATTCAGCGGAAAAGATGGGGCCGCATGCACTGATACCACGGCTGGAGGCCGCATGACCGCCAAGACGTCACTGCACAACTTCGTCAACGGCGAGGCGGTCGCGCCCGTCGAGGGACGCTACGAGGATCTCATCGATCCGTCCACCGGCGAGGTGTTCGCCTCCGCTCCGGTGTCCGGCGCCGAGGACGTCGACGGGGCCATGCGGGCCGCGTCGGCCGCGTTCGAGCAGTGGCGCGACACCACCCCCGGCGACCGGCAGCGCGCGCTGCTGAAGTTCGCCGACGCGATCGAGGCCCGCGCCGACGAGCTGGTCGCCGCCGAGTCGAAGAACACCGGCAAGCCGCTCGGCCTGACCGCCAGCGAGGAGCTGCCGCCGGCCATCGACCACCTGCGCTTCTTCGCCGGCGCCGCCCGGGTCCTGGAGGGCCGCTCCGCCGGGCAGTACATGAACGGTTTCGAGAGCTACGTGCGCCGCGAGCCGGTCGGCGTGTGCGCCCAGGTCACCCCGTGGAACTATCCGCTGCTCATGGCGATGTGGAAGATCGCGCCGGCGCTCGCGGCGGGTAACGCCGTCGTGCTCAAGCCGTCCGACACCACGCCGGTCACCAGCGTGATGCTCGCCGAGATCGCCGCCGAGTTCCTGCCGGCCGGCCTGTTCAACGTGGTGCTCGGCGACCGGGACACCGGCCGCGCCCTGGTCACCCACCGCACCCCGCAGATGGTCTCGATCACCGGCTCGGTCCGGGCCGGCATGGAGGTGGCCGGCAGCGCCGCGGCCGACCTCAAGCGCACCCACCTGGAGCTGGGCGGCAAGGCCCCGGTTGTGGTCTTCGACGACGCCGACATCGAGGCGGCCGCCGCGTCGATCGCCGAGGCCGGTTACTTCAACGCCGGGCAGGACTGCACCGCGGCCACCCGGGTGCTCGTCGGCCCCGGCGCCTACGACGACTTCGTCGCCGCGCTCGCCGCGCAGGCCCGCGAGATCCGGACCGGCGCGCCGGACGACGAGGACGTGCTCTACGGCCCGGTCAACAACGCCAACCAGCTCGCCCGGGTCAGCGGCTTCATCGACCGTCTCCCGGACCACGCGGTCCTGCAGGCCGGCGGTGCCCGGGTCGGCGACCGGGGCTACTTCTACTCCCCCACCGTCGTGTCCGGCCTGCGCCAGGACGACGAGATCATCCAGAACGAGGTGTTCGGCCCGGTCATCACCGTGCAGAAGTTCACCGACGAGGACGAGGCGGTCCGCTACGCCAACGGGGTGGAGTACGCACTCGCCTCCAGTGTCTGGACCCGCGACCACGGCACCGCGATGCGGATGACCCAGCGGCTCGACTTCGGCTGCGTGTGGGTCAACTGCCACATCCCGCTGGTCGCCGAGATGCCGCACGGCGGGTTCAAGCACTCCGGGCACGGCAAGGACCTCTCGATGTACGGGTTCGAGGACTACACGCGGATCAAGCACGTCATGCACGCCGTGGGTGCCTGATGACCGCCTCGGAAGAACTGCACAAGCGCCGGCTTGCCGCAGTTGCTCGCGGCGTTAGCTCCACTATTTCGTCATATGTCGGACATGCCGCTGGCGGAACGCTCACCGACATCGAAGGCCGCGAGTGGATCGACTTCGCCTCCGGTATCGCGGTCACCAACGTGGGGAATGCGGCGCCGAAAGTGGTGGCGGCGGTCCGCGAGCAGGTGGAGAAGTTCACTCACACGTGCTTCATGGTCGCGCCCTACGAGTCGTACGTGTCGGTCTGCGAGCAGCTGATCGAGCTGACGCCGGGCACGTTCGAGAAGCGGGCCGCGCTGTTCAACTCCGGCGCCGAGGCGGTGGAGAACGCCGTCAAGATCGCGCGGCACGCCACCGGGCGGCAGGCGGTCGTGGTGTTCGATCACGCGTACCACGGCCGGACCAACCTGACGATGGCGCTGACGGCGAAGAACATGCCGTACAAGCACCGGTTCGGGCCGTTCGCGCCGGAGGTGTACCGGGCGCCGATGTCGTACCCGCTGCGCGACGGCGGGCTCAGCGGCGCCGAGGCGGCCCGCCGGGCGATCGACGTGATCGAGAAGCAGGTGGGCGCCGGCAACGTGGCGGCCGTGCTGATCGAGCCGATCCAGGGCGAGGGCGGTTTCGTGGTTCCCGCGCCGGGGTTCCTGCCGGCGATCGCGGCGTGGACGGCGTCGGCCGGAGCCGTGTTCATCGCCGACGAGATCCAGACCGGGTTCTGCCGGACCGGGCAGTGGTTCGCGTCGGAGCACGAGGGAATCGAGCCGGACCTGGTCACCACGGCCAAGGGGATGGGCGGCGGGTTGCCGATCGCCGGTGTCGTGGGCCGGGCCGAGTTGATGGACGCGGTGCACGTCGGCGGGCTGGGTGGGACCTACGGCGGGAATCCGGTGGCCTGTGCCGCGGCCCTCGCCGCCATCGAGACGATGCGTGAGCTGGATCTGGCAGCTGCGGCACGGCGCATCGAGTCGCGCCTAAAACCCGCTTTATCCGAAATTTCGGATAAAGCGGTTGGGGAGGTGCGCGGGCGTGGCGCCATGCTCGCCGTCGAGATCGTTCAGCCGGGGACCGTCGAGCCCGACCCGGCACGCACCGCCGCGATCTCCAAGGCGTGCCACGAGGCCGGGCTGCTGACGCTGACCTGCGGGACGTACGGCAACGTGCTCCGCTTCCTGCCACCGCTGGTGATCTCCGACGAGGACCTCGATCGAGGCATAGAGATCCTCCGTGCTTCGTTCGGCTGAGCCCGTGGTGAAGAATCACGGCGTGACGGACGTTGCCCTGGACGAGATCAACAAGCAGATCATCGAGCACCTTCAGCGGGACGGGCGGATGTCGTACGCGACATTGGCCAAGACGATCGGGCTCTCCGAGGCCGCCGTGCGCCAGCGCGTGCAGCGGCTCCTCGACAACGACCTGATGCAGATCGTCGCGGTGACCGACCCGCTGACACTGGGCTTCGCCCGCCAGGCCATGGTCGGCCTGCGGGTCAACGGTGACCTCCGCGCGATCGCCGACGAGATCGCGGCGATACCGGAGGTCGACTACGTGGTGATCTGCGCCGGTCGGTACGACCTGCTCGTCGAGCTGGTCTGCACCGACGACGAGCACCTGCTCGACCTGCTCAACGAGAAGGTCCGGTCGGTCCCGGGAGTCACCGCGACCGACACCTTCATGTACCTGAAGCTCGCGAAACAGACCTACGCCTGGGGAACCCGATAATGAGCACCACCGCGCCCTCGTTCTGGCTGGACTCGCTCGGCCCGATCGGGAGGCGCCCCCCGCTCCCCGGTGACGCCTGCGCCGACGTGGCGATCGTGGGCGGCGGGTACACCGGACTGTGGACGGCGTACTACCTCGCCAAGGCGGCGCCCGATCTGACGATCGTGGTCGTCGAGGCGGAGTTCTGCGGGTTCGGGGCGTCCGGCCGCAACGGCGGCTGGGCGTCCGGCCTGTTCCCGGTCTCCGAGGCGCGGCTCACCCGGAGGTACGGCGCACAGCGCGCGGCGGCCATGCACCGCGCGCTGGAGGGCGCGGTCGACGAGGTCGGGCGGGCCGCCGCCGAGGAGGGCATCGACTGCGACTACGCGAAGGGCGGCACCATCTCCCTGGTCCGCTCCCCCGCGCAGCTGCGCCGCGCCCGCGGGTCGGAGGGTTTCGTCGGCGCCGACGAGGCCCGCGCGATCTGCGGCGCCACCGGTGTGCTCGGTGGCGTCTACAGCGAGCACTGCGCCTCGCTGCACCCGGCGAAGCTGGTCCGCGGGCTGGCGGCCGCCGTCGAGCGGCTCGGCGTGACCATTCACGAGGGCACCCGGGCGCTGCGCCTGGAACGCGGCCGGGTCGTCACCGACCACGGCACGATTCGGGCGAGCACGGTGGTCCGCGCGCTGGAGGGCTACACCGCCGACCTTCAGGGGCACCGGCGCAACCTGGCACCGGTCTACTCGCTGATGATCGCCACCGAGCCGCTGCCCGGCGAGTTCTGGCAGCGCGCCGGCCTGGCCCGCCGGGAGACCTTCACCGACGAGCGCCGCATGATCATCTACGGGCAGCGCACCGCCGACGACAGATTGGCCTTCGGCGGGCGCGGCGCGCCGTACCATTTCGGGTCCCGTGTCCGCCCGGAGTTCGACCGGGTACCGGAGGTCTTCGACGCGCTGCGCCGCACCCTCACCGAGCTCTTCGAGATCGATCCGCCGATCGCCTACCGCTGGGGCGGGCCGCTGGGCATCCCCCGCGACTGGATGCCGTCGGTCGGTCTCCGCGACGGCATCGCCTGGGGCGGCGGCTACGTCGGCGACGGCGTGGCGGCCGCCAACCTGGCCGGGCGCACCCTCGCCGACCTGATCTCCGGGCACGAGAGCCCGCTGACGTCGCTGCCCTGGGTCGGTCACCGCTCCCGGCGCTGGGAGCCGGAGCCGGCCCGCTGGCTGGGCATCAACACGGCTCTGAAGGCGACCGCGCTGCTGGACGCCTGGGACCGCCGCCGAGCGGCCTGAAAAGGCTCAGCCCGCCTTCGGTGGGCCGGCCAGGGGGAGGCGGACGCAGACGACTGTGCCGGCCGGGCGGTTCTCGGCCAGCCGGATCGTGCCGCCGTGGAGCAGCACGATGGCGCGTGCCAGGCTCAGCCCCAGACCGCTGCCGCTCGGGCCCTGATGCCGGACGTTGCTGCCACGGTAGAAGCGGTCGAAGACCCGGGCCCGCTCGGTGGCCGGCATGCCGATGCCGCCGTCGGCGATGCACAGGTCGGCCATCGTGTCGTCGGCGCGGAGTGTGACGTGCACGGGTGCGCCCGGTGGGCTGTACCGGACCGCGTTGGAGAGCAGGTCGTCCACCACCTGCCGCAGCCGGTCGGCGTCCGCGGGCAGACGCAGCTCGCCGGGCAGCTCGGTGACCAGGGTCAGGCGGTCCGCGGCCCGGCGCGCCGCGGTGGCGGCCTCGATGATCAGGGCGGGCAGGTCGACCGGCTGGATGTCCAGGACCAGATGGCCGGAGTCGAGGCCGGCCAGGTCCAGCAGGGTGTCGGCGATCCGCTGCAGGGAGGCGGCGTTGCGGGCGACCGCCCGGGCCATCTGCCGGCAGTCGGCGTCCAGGCCGGAGGCCTCCTCGGCGAGGATGGTCGCGTTCGCGGTGATCGCGGTCAGCGGGGTACGCAACTCGTGCCCGACCAGGTCGACGAAGTCACCCTGCGCGCGGGCCAGCTGACGGGCCAGCTCCTCGCACCGGCGCTGGGCGACGAAGACGCCGATCTGCGCGGCGACACCGTCGAGCAGCACGGTGAGCAGGTCGGGCTCGTACTCCTCGGTGCCGGCGTAACAGGTCAGGACGCCGAGCAGCGACCCGCCGTCGCGGACCGGGACGGAGAGCGCCGTTCGCACCCCTCGGCGCAGGCAAACGTCCACGCGCTGGCGCTCGTACGCCGTACGCAGATCGCGGCTGACGCCGATGTCCGGCACCCAGATCGCCCGCCCGCTCGCCCACACCCGCCCGGTGATGCCCTGGCCACGCACCGGGATGTGGCCGAAGAAGCCGGCCGGTTCGAGTCCCGCGTCGTCCCAGTGCCCCACGGACTGGAGGTTGCCACCGGTCTCGTCGATGAGGAACAGCTCGGCGGCCGGCCAGCCGAGCGTGGTGGTGACCGCCTGCAGGACATGCGGCGCGGCCTCGGCCACCGACCCGGAGTTCTTCAGGACGTGCTCGACGGCCAGGTGGCAGGCGCGGAACCGCTCGGCCCGGCGCAGCGCGGTGACCTCGTGCGCGACGGCCAGCGCACCGAGCAGCTCGCCGCCATTTCCGTGTACGGGCCGGGCGGTGGTGTCGAAGACACGCGCACGGTGTCCCGGCACGTGGGTGTACACGTCCTCCGAGGAGATCCGCTCGCCGCGCAGCGCCCGGATCATCGGGGTGTTCTCCCAGAGCATCGGCCGGCGATCCGCGTGTTGCAGGACGACGGGCGTCTGCCGGTGGTAGTCCTCCGGGAGCGGCCCGTCCACCGGGAGCCCGCGGGCGTCGCGCATGGCCCGGTTGGCGTACACGACACGGCCGGTCCGGTCGCAGGCGACGACGGCGGCGTCCATGGTCTCCAGCAGGGCACCGAGGAACGCGCCGTCGTCCGGTGTGACGGCGGCGCCCGACGGCACGCCGCTGCGGGCGATCAGCGTCTCGACGATCGTCATGAGCGTGGCCGCCTGCGCGTCGGTCCACTGCCGGGGGCGGCGGTCGAGGACGGTCAGCGAGCCGAGCGGGCGGTCGTCGGCGTCGCGGACCGGCACGCCGAGAAAGGAATGGATGCCGAACTCCAGCCCGAGCAGGTGCTTGCAGAGCGACTCGTCCGGCTCGGCGGACATGTTCGTCGAGAGCACCAGGTGGTCGGCGCAGACGATGTACTTGCAGACCGAGTACGCCAGCGGCGCCCGGCGCGGCGCGACCAGGCGCTCCGGCATGTCGTACGTGCCGACGAAGAACTCCTCCTCGCCGCCGACCAGGGTCACCGTCGCCATCGGGGCGTCGAGGAGCCGGGCGGCCAGGCAGGCGACGTCGTCGAGGCGGGAGACGTGGCCGGGCATGGTGTGCAGAGCCCGGTCCACCGCTTCCAGGCGGACGGGGTTGCCCAGCACCGCTTCGTCCAGCACCACCATGACGCGCCCCGATTCCTCCGGCCCCCGGCCGTCGTCACGGCCGCTCGCCGACTTACCCCGATAATCCTGATTTCATACTGAAACCGGCATATCGCTATAACAGCTGACCTGGGTGGAGTCGTGGCCGTGCGGGCCGGCCTCGATCAGGCCGGTCATGGTCGCCAGGAGGCGGTCGTTGGGGCAGGGTTTCAGCAGGATCGCGCAGACCTTGGCCGTCTCCGCGCGCGGATCACCCGGATGCAGGTGGCCGCTCAGGATCGCCATCGGGGTGTCCTGGACCTCGGGGTGGCCGCGGACCGCCTCGATCAGCGCCCAGCCGTCCATCCGTGGCATGCCGAGATCGGTGAGGACGGCGTCCGGCCGCTCCAGGAGGATCATCTCGAGGGCCGCCTGCCCGTCGCTCGCGCGCAGCACAGTCAGTCCGGCCCGCTTGAAGACCCGGACCAGCACGCGGGCGATGTCCTCGTCGTCCTCGGCTATCAACAAAACGGCCATGGTCAGCTCCGTCGGAAGGCTCGCTCTCAGAATGCCCCCGCACGAGTCCTTCCGGGGCCGATTCTTCCGCTCCGAGCATCAGGGAGACTTCCAGGATGCGGCGTTACGCGGGATACCTGGCACTCACGGCAGTCGTGGTCGCCGCTGTCCTGTTGCTGGTGCGCGAACGGTCCGGCGATTCCGGGGACCGCGCGGTGTACCTGGACGCGAGCCAGCCGCTCGAACGTCGCCTGTCCGACCTGATGTCCCGGATGACCCTGGCCGACAAGATCGGCCAGATGACCCAGGCGGAACGCAAGGCAGTGGCCGCCGACCCGGGCCGGGTGACCGAGTGGCGGCTCGGCTCGGTGCTCTCCGGCGGCGGTTCGGTGCCCTCCCCCAACACCCCGCAGGCCTGGGCCGACCTGGTGAACTCGCTGCAGCGCGCCGCCCTGGCCACCCCGCTGCGGATCCCGCTGATCTACGGGATCGACGCCGTGCACGGGCACGGCAACGCGTACGGGGCGACCGTCTTCCCGCACAACATCGGGCTCGGCGCGACCGGTGACCCGGACCTGGTCCGGCGGGTGTACCGGGCGACCGGCGAGGAGGTCCGCGCCACCGGCATCACCTGGAACTTCGCGCCGTGCGTCTGTGTCGCGCGCGACGAGCGGTGGGGTCGCACGTACGAGAGCTTCGGCGAGGACCCGGCGCTGGTCACCCGGATGGCCACCGCCGTGGACGGCCTGCACGAGGCCGGCGTGGTGGCCACCGTGAAGCACTTCGGCGGCGACGGCGACACCGAGTACGGCACCGGCGACAGCGGCTTCGCCATCGACCAGGGTGTCACCGTGACCAGCCGGGCCGACCTCGACCGGATCGACCTCGCCCCGTATGCCGCCGCGATCTCGCAGCATCGGGTGCGCAGCGTGATGCCCTCCTACTCCAGCCTCGACTGGACCGAGGACGGCCCCGGCGGCGCGGTCAAGGCGCACGCCAGCCAGGAGCTGATCACCGGCAGGCTGAAGGGCGAGCTCGGCTTCACCGGATTCGTGATCAGCGACTTCGAGGCGATCCACCAGATCCCCGACCCGGCCGGCGGCGAGGAGCCCACACCGGTGCAGGTCCGGCTGGGCGTCAACGCCGGAATCGACATGTTCATGGAGCCGGCGACCGCGCCGCGGTTCCAGGCGGTGCTCACCGAGGAGGTCGAGGCCGGGCGGGTGAGCATGGACCGGATCGACGACGCGGTCCGGCGCATCCTGCGGGTCAAGTTCGAGACGGGGCTGTTCGAGAACCCGTTCGCCACCGCCGGCGAGATCGGCGGCGACGAGCACCGGGCCCTGGCGCGCACGGCGGTCGCCCGGTCCCAGGTGCTGCTCAAGAACGCCGGGGTGCTTCCGCTGCGACCCGGTGACCGTTTTTACGTCGCCGGCCGGAACGCTGACGACATCGGCAATCAGGCCGGCGGATGGACCATCGACTGGCAGGGCCGATCGGGCGACATCACCCCGGGCACGACGATCCTTGGCGGAATCCGATCAGTGGCACCGCGCGTCACGTTCAGTCCCGGCGCTTCGGCGCCGATCCCCGCGGATGCCGTCGGGGTGGTCGTCGTTGGCGAGACGCCCTACGCCGAGGGTTACGGCGACGTCGGGAGCCCGGTCTGCCCCTGGTGCCCGGCCACGCAGAAGGAACCCAAGTCACTCACCCTCTCCGCCGGTGACCGCGAGGTGATCGACAAGGTCTGCGCGGCGACGTCGAAGTGCGTGGTCCTGCTGGTCTCCGGACGCCCGCAAGTGATCACCGATCAGCTGCCCGAGATCGACGCACTCGTCGCTTCATGGCTGCCGGGCAGCGAGGGCGCGGGGGTCGCCGACGTGCTCTTCGGCCGAGAACCCTTCACCGGCAGGCTTCCCCTGAGCTGGCCGGTTTCGGTCACCCAGGTGCCGATCAATGTCGGGGACAAAACCTACAAACCCCTTTATCCGTACGGGTACGGACTGCAGCTGCCGCGTGCCGGGTGACCCTGCACATGGCGCCGTAGGTCGCCGGGCGGCCTGGGGTGGCAGGTGGTCGCGTGGTTCCCACGGGACGGGCCGGCTGCGGTTGAGGGAGGCAGCCGACCCCGTACCCGAAAATGGTTTTTAAAGGTGGTTCGTGGCCTCGGTCAGAACGCTGCGGAGGATCTGCTCGATCTCGGTGAACTGGGTCTCCGTGGCGGTCAGGGGCGGGGCCAGCTGGATGACCGGGTCGCCACGGTCGTCGGCGCGGCAGTAGAGGCCGGCCTCGAAGAGGGCGCTGGAGAGGAAGCCGCGCAGCAGGCGCTCGGACTCGTCCTCGTTGAACGTCTGCTTGGTGGCCTTGTCCTTGACCAGCTCGATGCCGAAGAAGTAGCCGTCGCCTCGGACGTCGCCGACGATCGGGAGGTCCAGGAGACGCTCCAGGTAGGAGCGGAAGAGCGGGCTGTTGTCGCGGACGTGCTGGTTCAGGTTCTCCCGCTCCATGATGTCCAGGTTGGCCAGGGCGACCGCGGCGCCGACCGGGTGGCCGCCGTAGGTGATGCCGTGCGCGAACCAGTTCGTGCCGGTCAGGAACGGCTCGGCCAGGCGCTCGGAGGCGATCATCGCGCCGAGCGGGACGTAGCCGGAGGTGAGGCCCTTCGCGACGGTGATGATGTCGGGCTGGTAGCCGTACTTGTCGGCGCCGAAGTACTCACCGAGGCGGCCGAAGGCGCAGATCACCTCGTCGGAGACGAGCAGCACGTCGTGGCGGTCGCAGATCTCGCGGACCCGCTGGAAGTATCCGGGTGGCGGCGGGAAGCAGCCGCCGGCGTTCTGCACCGGCTCGAGGTAGACGGCGGCGACCGTGTCGGGGCCCTCGAAGAGGATGGCCTCCTCGATGCGGTCGGCGGCCCAGACGCCGAACTGCTCGGGCGTCATGTTCTCGTCGGGGCGGCGGTAGTAGTTCGTGTTGGGCACCCGGACCGTCGACGGCACGAGCGGCTCGAAGTCCTGCTTGAGCGCCGGGATGCCGGTGATCGACAGCGCGCCCATGGAGGTGCCGTGGTACGCGATGGCGCGCGAGAGCACCTTCGTCTTGAGCGGCTTGCCGGTGCGCCGGAAGAACGAGCGCGCCAGCTTCCACGCGGACTCGACGGCCTCGGAGCCGCCGGTGGTGAAGAAGACGCGGTTCAGGTCGCCGGGCGCCATCTCGGCGAGACGGCCGGCCAGCTCGATCGCCTTCGGGTGCGCGTACGACCAGATGGGGAAGTAGGCGAGCTCGCTGGCCTGCTTGGCGGCCGCGTCGGCGAGCTCCTGCCGTCCGTGCCCGGTCTGGACGACGAAGAGGGCGGAGAGGCCGTCGAGGTAGCGGCGCCCGGTGGAGTCCCACACGTAGCAGCCGTCGCCGCGGGTGATCACCGGCACGGGCGCGTTCTGGTACGCCGACAGGCGGGTGAAGTGCATCCAGAGGTGGTCACGGGCGGTCGCGGAGAGGGCGTCCACGTCGGCGGGATGTTGGTCGGTCACGGATATCTCTCCTACGAGTTCTGCGGTTGCGCTCGATCCTGCCTACGGAATCCGTTGCACACAAGTCTATGGACCACTATTTCCGCGCTGTTTCAACTATCGCATCACCGGTAACCGGACCCTCGGCGACAACTGGGGCCACTCGGTCACCGGGGCATCGACTACCCTCCCCGCATCAATGATCTTCAACTCATGGGGAGGACAATCTTGAAGACACGGTCCGCGATCACCGCGGGGATGGTCGCGCTCGCCGTATTCGCCGCTCCGAGCCCGGCCCAGGCGGCCGAGCCCGATCCGGTCCTGAACAAGGCGGTGTTCAACAACCCGCTCGGCACCAAGGCCGAGCAGAACACGATCTACAAGCAGGTGGCCCGGCTCATCGACCGGGTGCCGCAGGGCGCCGAGCTGCGGATGTCGATGTACCACTTCGAGACGCCGGACACTGCGGACACCGAGGACGACCCGGACATCGTCGACCGTCTGGTGGCGGCGCACGAGCGGGGCGTCGCGGTGAAGGTCGTCCTGGACCAGGCGTCGAAGAACTTCACGGCGGCCGGGCGGCTGCGGGCCAGGCTGGGCACCGACGACACCCAGGCGTCGTTCGTGGTCTCGTGCGACGACGTCCACGGCGGGACCCGAGGGTGCATCGCGACCCGCTCCCACACCTGGTCGGACGGGACAACGTCGACGGCGTACAACCACAACAAGTTCATGGCGATCTCGAAGCTGGTGCTGGACAACGGCACCGAGTACTCGGGTGTGGTCTACCAGGCGTCGGCGAACATGACGCTGTGGGACGCGAACGAGGGGTGGAACAACGCGCTCACGTTCGTGGACACGAAGGTCTACAACGCGTACGTGAAGTACCACAGGGACCTGGTCAGTTACCGGAGGACGACGGCCGGCAACAACAACTACTACACCGACACCGGCAGCGGGACGGATTACCGGGCGTTCTTCTTCCCTCGGCACGAGGCGTCGGGTGAGGCGTTCACCGGGTCGGCGACGGACACCATCTACAACACGTTGAACAGCGTCAAGTGCTCGTACAAGGACGAGGCGAACGTGACGCGGCAGACGGACGTGCGGGTGATGCAGCTGGCGTTCAACCGGACGCCGATCGCCGCGAAGCTGGTGGAGCTGCGCAAAGCCGGGTGCTGGATCGATGTTGTCGCCAGTCAGATCGGCGGTGACGTCGAGAAGACCCTGAAGAACGGGGGCGTCCAGACCACGCGGTGCTGGTGGAAGGTGAACGAGGAGTTCACCTACCGCGTGCACCACAAGTACATGCTGATCGACGGCGGGTACGACGACGACATCACTCCGCGCACGTACACGGGCAGCCACAACTACGCGTGGTCGGCACTGCGGCTCGCGGACGAGGCGATGGTCCGGGTGATGGGCCGGGCGACGCACGACGACTACCTGCGCAACTTCTGGTCCGTGCGGGACACCTGCCGGGCGAACGGCGGCATCATCGTCTGACCTTCTTTTGGAACCGGAGCCGGGTGCGGAGTGCCGCCCCGGCTCCGGCGTTCTCAGTCCTGGGTCTTTCGCGGCCTCGACCGGAGGTTGGCCACGACGGCGATCAGCACGCCCACCGCGAAGATCAGCGTGCCCATGACGTTGACCTGTGGCGGCAGGCCGACGCGGGTCGAGCCCCAGATCCACAGCGGGAAGGTCTGCACGTTGCCCGCGGTGAAGTTGGTGATCACGAAGTCGTCGATGGAGAGCGCGAACGCCAGCATCACGCCGGAGAAGATCGCCGGGAGCAGGATCGGGAAGGTGACCTTCCAGAACGTCGTCCAGGCGGTGGCGCCGAGGTCGGCGGCGGCCTCCTCGATGGAGCGGTCGAGCGTGATGACGCGGGCCCGGACCACGGTGGCGACGAACGAGATGGAGAACATCACGTGGGCGATGATCAGCGTCATCCAGCCGGGTCCCACGCCCATCGAGACGAAGAGCGTGAGCAGCGAGGCGCCCATCACCAGCTCGGGTGAGGAGATGGCGGCGAACATGACCAGGTTGGTGGCGCCGGCGCCGCGGAAACGGTAGCGGCCGAGGGCATACCCGATGCCGGTGCCGAGGGCACCGGAGACCAGCGAGCTGACGACGGCGACGATGAGCGAGGCGATCAGGGCGTCGGTCAGATCGGGTACGGCGAACAGCTCGCGGTAGTGCTCGAGCGTGAAGCCCTGCCACGTCTGGTTGTAGCGGCCGGTCGTGTCGTTGAACCCGAACAGGATCATGACGGCGATGGGCAGCACGAGCCAGGCGATCAGCACCCAGGTGTAGACGTACATCACCCGGACACCGCCGGCCTTCCTGATGCGCACCTTGTCGGGCTTCACGAGTGTCTGCGTCATCGGGCTGCCACCTTCATCACGTCCTCGGTGCCGAGGGCCCGCGCGTACGCGAACACGCCGATCAGCAGCACGGCCATCAGGGTGAAGGCGAGCGCCGATGCGGACGGGTAGTCGGAGCTGGTCAGGAACTTGCTCTGGACGACCTGGCCGATCATCGTCGTCTCGGTGCCGCCGAGCAGCTCCGAGTTGACGTAGTCGGAGCTGGCCGGCACGAACGTCATCAGCACACCGGCGAAGACGCCGGGCAGCGCCAGCGGGAAGATCACTCGCCGGAACGCGGTGGCCGGTGAGGCGTACAGGTCCCGCGCCGCCTCCACGATGCGCGGGTCGATGCGCTCCAGGGCGACATAGATCGGCAGCACCATGAAGGGCAGGAAGTTGTACACCAGGCCACCGATCACCGCGACCGGGGTGCCGAGGATGTGGAAGCCGGCCGAGAGCAGGCCGGCCTCCTTCAGCGGGTGGAGCAGAACGCCGTCGTCGGTGAGGATCATCCGCCACGAGATGGTGCGCAGGACGAACGACACGAAGAACGGCAGCAGGATCAGAAACAGGTAGATCGTCTTCTTCTTGCCCCCGTAGAAGGCGATCCAGTACGCAACCGGGAACGACAGCACGATCAGGATGAGTGACGTGATGGCGCCGTACACGAGCGAGCGGATCAACTGGGTCTGGTAACCCGAGATCGCCTCCACGTAGGTCTGCCAGTGACCCGTGAAGACGTACCCGTTGACGATGTCGCCCTCCTGCAGCGACAGCGACAGCATGGTCGCCATCGGCACCACGAAGAACAGCAGGAGCCACAGCCCGCCCGGCAGAACGAGCAGGTAGGGCGCGAGTGTACGTTTTACCCGGTTCATCGCATCAGCCCAGCACGATCGGTTCGAACACCTTGGTGAAGTCCTGCTGCTCCTCCGCGGTGTTGAAGTCCACGTAGTAGTGCAGCTTGGCGTAGTCGGACTGGCCCGGGAACACGAGCGGGCTGGTCGCGACGGAGGTCAGGTACTCCTTGTCCTCGCCGGTCGCCTTGGCGGCGTGCGCCTTCATCGCCTCCTGCGCGGCCGGGACCGGGCAGACGTAGTTGATGTACTCGGCGAGGGTGGCGGCGTTCTCCACCTCGTAGAAGAAGTCCATCAGCGTGATCGCGTCGACCGGGTTGGCCGCCGTGACCGGGATGGTCATGTTGTCGGTCCAGATGGTGCCGCCCTCCTCCGGGATCACGAACTCGAAGTTCGTGCCGTCGGAGACGTTCTTCTGGAAGATGTCGCCGGACCAGGCCTGGGTGATCCAGACCTCGCCCTTGCCGAGCGCGTCGACGTAGCTCTGGTCGTAGTAGTTGCGGACGACGCCGAGGTCCTTCTGCTCCTGCAGCTTGGCCGCGGCCTTCTTCCAGTCCGCCTCCGACGACTTGGCCGGGGTGAGGCCGGCCGCGAGCAGGCCGAAGTTGCCCAGCTCCTGGAGATCACGGAACATGCCGACCTTGCCCTTGAACTCCGGGTCCCACAGGTCGGCGAGCTTGGTGATGGGCCGCTTCGTCTTGGTCGGGTCGTAGGCGATGCCGGTGATGCCGGACGCCCACGGGACGCTGAAGACGTTGCCGAGGTCGTAGGAGGACTCGGCGTACGACTTGGCGGCGTTGGCGGTGTAGTTGGGGAGCTTCGAGTGGTCCAGCGGCGCCAGGAAGCCGGCGTCACGGAACTGGCCGAACTGGATCGAGTTCGTGATCACCATGAGGTCGTAACCGATCGACTGCCCGGCGGACAGCTGCGGCTGGACCTTGGCGAACCACGGCCCCATCTCCTGGATGACCTCGTCGTACTTGACCGTGATACCGGTCTTCTTGGTGAAGGCGGCGAGCTCCGGCTTCTTCGGGTCCATGTAGAGCGGCCAGTTCGCGAAGTCGACCTTGCCGTTCTGAACCTTGCCGTTCCAGAACTTGGCGACGGCGTCGGGAGCCACGGAAGCCTGCGGCTTGCCCTTACCCTCCACGCCGCACGCGGCGAGGAACGCACCCATCGCCGACAACCCGCCGAGGCGCAGCGCGTCACGACGGCCGAGCCGCCGCTGCGTCATGCCCCGGAGGAGGGAGGGGTCCGGCTTATCGGTGGGGAACATCAGACTCCGATCGAATACGAGTGCTGCGGGGCCCAGGTGAGGAAGACGCGTTCGCCGCGCGACGCGACGTCCTCGGCATCGTGTGCATTCTGGTCGAACACCACGAAGTCAGATCCAGCGGAGGTCGCCACTGTGTAGTTGGTCGATGTCCCGTGGTACACGACCTCGGTGACCACGCCGGAGAGCACGCTGGCCGCGCTGTTCTGCGGCGCCGCACGGTGCAGGTCGATCTTCTCCGGCCGGACCGACACCTCGAGGTTGCGCCCCGGCTGCACGCTGCCGGTGACCGGCACCAGGACCCGCTCACCCGGCGCCACATCGAGGACGGCCACCCCGTTGTCGACGAAGCTCACCTGCCCGTCGATGAGGTTCGAGGTGCCGATGAAGCCGGCGACGAACCGGGTGGACGGCTTCTCGTAGATCTGCCGCGGCGTGCCGAGCTGCTCGATGAGCCCGGCGTTCATCACCGCGATCCGGTCCGACATGGTCAGGGCCTCGCCCTGGTCGTGGGTGACGTAGACGAAGGTGATGCCGACCTCGCGCTGGATCCGCTTCAGCTCGACCTGCATCTGCTGGCGCAGCTTGAGGTCGAGGGCGCCCAGCGGCTCGTCGAGCAGCAGCGCCCGCGGGTGGTTGACCAGGGCCCGGGCCAGCGCGACCCGCTGCTGCTGGCCGCCGGACATCTCCCTGGGCTGGCGCTTCTCCATGCCGGTCAAGGAGACGATCTCCAGCATCTCGCCGACGCGCCGCTTGATCTCGCTCTTGGAGACCCGCTTGCGCTCCAGCCCGAAGGACACGTTCTGGAGCACGTTGAGGTGCGGGAAGAGCGCGTACGACTGGAAGACCATGTTGACGTCGCGCTTGTTCGGAGTCACACCGGTGACGTCCTTGCCGTCGAGGAAGACCTTGCCCTCGGTGGGCTCCTCGAAGCCGGCGATCATCCGCATCGTGGTGGTCTTGCCGCAGCCGGAGGGGCCGAGCAGCGAGAAGAACTCCCCCTGTCCGATCGCCAGGTCCAGGCTCTTCACGGCGGGCACGGCGTCACCGTGAGACAGATAGTCCTTGCGCACACCGACGAACTCGATCGCGGGGTGCCCGGCGTGCTGAGCGGTGCCCGGGTGCACGCTCGTGGCCTGGTGCGGGGGGGAAGTCGTCATTTATCACCTCGGAGGCGGATTTTTCAAAGAATTGGAGGACTACCCGTTGAAGCTCATGACGTGCTTGATCCGGGTGTACTCCTCGAAGCCGTACATCGAAAGGTCTTTGCCGTAACCGGAGTGACCGTAGCCGCCATGCGGCATTTCGGATACGAACGGCAGGTGCGTATTGATCCACACCGCGCCGAAATCGAGGCGCCGGGACACCCGCATGGCCCGGCCGTGGTTCTGGGTCCAGACCGAGGCGCTCAGGCCGAAGCGGACGTCGTTGGCGTACCGCACAGCCTCGTCCTCGTCGCTGAAACTCTGCACCGTGATGACCGGGCCGAAAATCTCGTCCTGGATCATCTCGTCCTGCTGGCGCAGACCCTTGACGACGGTCGGCTCGAAGAACCAGCCGCGGTCGCCGATCCGGTTGCCGCCGGCAACGACCTCGGCGTGGTCCGGCGTGCGGGCCAGGAACCCGCTGACCCGCTCCAGCTGGTTGACGTTGTTGACCGGCCCGAAGTACGCGCCGGTGTCGGCGGGCCCGCCGACCCTGGTGCCCTTGGCCGCGGACGCCAGCGCGGCGGTGAAGTCGGCGGCGATCCGCTCGTGGACCAGCACCCGGGTCGCGGCCGTGCAGTCCTGGCCGGCGTTGAAATAGCCGGCCCCGGCGACGGCGGCGGCGGTGGCCGCGATGTCGACGTCGTCGAAGACCAGGACCGGAGCCTTGCCGCCCAGCTCCAGGTGCACCCGCTTGAGGTCGGGCGCGGCGGAGGCGGCCACCTCCATGCCGGCCCGGGTGGAGCCGGTGATCGACACGAACTGCGGCAGCGGGTGCGAGACCAGGCTGCGGCCGGTGTCCCGGTCACCGCAGACGACGTTGAGGACGCCGGGCGGCAGGAACTCGGCCGCGATCTCGGCGAGCAGCAGGCTGGTCACCGGGGTGGTGTCGGAGGGCTTCAGGACGACCGCGTTGCCGGCCGCGATTGCGGGGGCGAACTTCCAGACGCCCATCACCATCGGGTAGTTCCACGGGGTGATCTGGGCGCAGACGCCGATCGGCTCACGGCGTACGAAAGAGGTGTGGTCCTTCAGGTATTCGCCGGCTGACTTGCCCTCGAGGATCCGAGCCGCGCCCGCGAAGAAGCGCAGCTCGTCGAGGAGCGGGCCGAGCTCCTCCTGCCGGGTCGCCTCGATCGGCTTGCCGGTGTTGCGGCACTCGGCCTCGACCAGCTCCTCGCCGCGCGCCTCGACGGCGTCGGCGATGCGCAGCAGCGCGCGCTGCCGCTCGGCGGGAGTGGCGTCCCGCCAGACCTCGAAACCCTGCGCGGCGGCCGCCACCGCCGCTTCGACGTCCCGTTCCGAGGAGACCGGCGCCGAAGCGTAGGTCTCCCCGGTGCTGGGGTCGACAACCGGCGAGGTGATCCCGTCCTCGGTGTCGGCGAACGAACCGTTGACGAAATTGCGCAGCACGGGAACAGCGGTGCTCACTGGGATCGGCCTTCCGGTCGGGGCTGGGTGGGAGGTTGTCACACGAGTGACAGTCCGGGCAAGGGAATCCGAAGTAATTTCCAAGCCGGAAACGGAATCAGAACTTCGAGAGCCGTTCAGACGACGTAATCCGGGGTTTCAGCCCTCGTAATGGCGGTCGGCCACAGTGAGCGCCTCATCCAGGATCGCGAGGCCCTCGCGGACCTCGTCGACCGAGATCGTGCAGGGCGGAACGACGTGGATCCGGTTGAAGTGGGTGAACGGCCAGAGCCCGCGCTCCTTGCACGCGGCGGCCACCTCGTTCATCGGTCCCGCGGCCGCGCCGGAGGCGTTGAACGGCACGAGCGGCGCCTTCGTCGCGCGGTCGGTGACCAGCTCGACGGCCCAGAAGACGCCCAGGCCACGCACCTCTCCGACGCTCGGGTGCCGCTCCTGAAGGCCGGCCAACGCGGGCTCGATCACGTCCTCGCCGAGCATCCGGGCGTGCTCGACGATGCCCTCCTCCTTGAAGATCTGCATCGATGCGACGGCGGAGGCGCACGCGAGCGGGTGACCGGAATAGGTCAGCCCTCCCGGGAACGGCCGCTCGCGGAACGTCTCGGCGATCTCGTCCGAGATGATCACGCCGCCGAGCGGCAGGTAGCCGGAGTTGACGCCCTTGGCGAAAGTGATCAGGTCGGGGGTGACCCCCCAGCGGTCGACCGCGAACCACTCGCCGCAGCGGCCGAAGCCCGCCATCACCTCGTCGGCGATGAACACGATGCCGAACTCGTCGCAGATCTCGCGGACGCCGGCCAGGTAGCCGGGCGGCGGGACCAGGATGCCGTTGGTGCCGACCACGGTCTCGAGGAGGATCGCGGCGATCGTGGCCGGGCCCTCGAAGACTATGGTGTCGCGCAGGTGCCGCAGCGCGCGCTCGGACTCCTGCTCCGGGGACTCGGAGTGGAACGGTGAGCGGTACGGGTACGGGCCCCAGAAGTGCACGACACCGATGGCGACCGGCTCGTTCGGCCAGCGCCGCGGGTCTCCGGTCGCGGTGATCGCGGTGGCGGTGGAGCCGTGGTAGCTGCGGTAGGTGGAGAGCACCTTGTGCCGGCCGGTGTGCAGCCGCGCCATCCGGATGGCGTTCTCGTTGGCCTCGGCGCCACCGTTGGTGAAGAACACCCTGTTGAGCGGGCCGGGCGCGATCTCGGCGATCATCCGGGCCGCCTCGCCGCGTTTGTCGTTCGCGAAGGCGGGTTGAACGGTGCACAGTTTCGCGGCTTGTTCCTGGATGGCCTGAATCATCCGTGGATGCTGGTGGCCGATATTGATGTTGACGAGCTGAGACGAGAAGTCGAGATATTTCCGATTCTCGTAGTCCCAGAAATAGGAACCCTCCGCACCGGCGATCGGCAGCGGGTTGATCAGCCCCTGCGCGGACCAGGAGTGGAAGACGTGGGCGCGGTCGTCCGCGCGGACGCTTTCGGCGCTCATCGGGTCTGGGGGAAGCCGAGGTCGACGGTCGACGTGCCGGGGTCCGGCCATCGGGACGTCACGACCTTGCTGCGGGTGAAGAAGTGGATGCCGTCGGGGCCGTACATGTGCGTGTCGCCGAACAGGGAGGCCTTCCAGCCGCCGAACGAGTAGTAGGCGACCGGGACGGGGATCGGGACGTTCACGCCGACCATGCCGACGTTGACGTCGAACTGGAACTGCCGGGCTGCGCCGCCGTCCCTCGTGAAGATCGCGGTACCGTTGCCGTACTCGTTGCTGTTGATCAGTTCGAGGGCCTCGGCGTAGGTGTCCACCCGGACCACCGAGAGCACCGGCCCGAAGATCTCGTCGGTGTAGACCGTCATGCTCGGGTTGACGTTGTCGAGCAGCGTGGGGCCGAGGAAGAAGCCGGACATTTCCGAAATATCACGACCGTCGGCGACGATCTTCGCGCCTTCGGAGGCGCCGGCCTCGATGTAGCCCGCCACCTTGTCCCGGTGCTGCGCGCTGATCAGCGGGCCCATCTCCGACGACGGGTCCGCGCCGTCACCGATCTTCACCTTGGGCAGGCGGGCGGCGATCGCGTCGACGAGAGGGTCGGCGATGTCACCGACGGCCACCACCACGGAGATCGCCATGCAGCGCTCGCCGGCCGCGCCGTAGCCCGCGCTGATCGCCGCGTCGGCGGCCGCGTCCAGCTCGGCGTCCGGCAGCACCACCATGTGGTTCTTGGCGCCACCCAGGGCCTGCACGCGCTTGCCGTGCGCGGTGCCGGTCTCGTAGATGTACTTGGCGATCGGGGTGGACCCGACGAAGCTGACGGCGGCGATGTCCGGGTGCGCCAGGATGGCGTCGACCGCCTCCTTGTCACCGTGCACGACGTTGAAGACGCCGTCCGGCAGCCCCGCCTCCTTCCACAGCCGCGCCAGGAAGAGCGCGGCGGACGGGTCCTTCTCGCTGGGCTTGAGCACGAACGTGTTGCCCGCGGCGATCGCGGTGGCGCACATCCAGAGCGGCACCATCGCCGGGAAGTTGAACGGGGTGATCCCGGCGACCACACCGAGCGGCTGGCGGATCGAATACACATCCACCCCGGTCGCGGCCTGCTCGGAGAACGAGCCCTTCATCAGGTTCGGGATGCCGGTGGCGAACTCGACGTTCTCCAGGCCACGGGCCACCTCACCGGCGGCGTCGGCGAGCACCTTGCCGTGCTCAGTCGTGACGATCGCGGCCAGCTCGCCGGAGCGCTCGGCGAGCAGCTCACGGAACTTGAAGAGCACGGCGGAACGCTTGGACAGCGACGCGGCACGCCACTCCGCGACCGCCTCCTTGGCCACGGCCACGGCGCCGGCGACCTCGGCGGCCGACGCCAGCGCGACCTCGGCGATCTGCTCGCCGGTGGCGGGGTTGAACACCGGGCTGACCCGGCCGGACTCGCCGGCGCGCTCGGCGCCGCCGATCCAGTGCGCAATGGAGTTCATGCCGCCGAGATTATGTGACGCCCCTGGACCGAACAATGCTTCGCTTGTACTGTCACAAAAATGCTGGACCCCGTACGTTCGCGGCTCACCGACCCCAGTGCCCGAGGACTGGCCGAGGCGGTCAGCCGCGCGGTCGGCGACGGGTCCCTGACAGGCGGCGCCAAACTTCCCCCGGTCCGCCGGGTCGCCGCCGAACTGCACCTCTCGCCCAGCACGGTCAACGCAGCGTGGCAGCTCCTGCGCCGCGCCGGCACCATCCGGACGGACGGACGGCGAGGCACGGTCGTCGCCACACCGGGAGCGGGAGGTCCGGGTCGTTATCGCGCGGCGTTACGGCGTACCTCCGGATTTGGTCTTGATCTCTCCACCGGCGTCCCCGATCCGCGCCTGTTGCCCCCGATCCCCGCCCTCCATGGCCTCTCCCCCGCACCCTCCAGCTATCTCGACGAGCCGGTGCTGCCCTCGCTGGCCGCCCTCCTGCGCGACCGCTGGCCCTATCCCGCCGAACGACTGGCGATCTTCGACGGCGCGATGGACGCGATCGACCAGGTGGCGTCAGCGCTGCTGCGCCTCGGCGATCTCGCGGTGGTGGAGAACCCGTGCTTCCCGCCGCTGCTCGACCTTCTCGAGGCGCTCGGCGTCTCGGTGATCGGCGTCGACACGGACGCCTCGGGCATGCTCCCGGACCGGCTGGCCGCTGCCCTCGGCAGGCGTCCGGCCGCCGTCTTTCTGCAGCCGCGCGCCCTCAACCCCACCGGCGCGTCGTGGTCACCCTCGCGGGCCATCGCACTCGCCGAGGTGCTTGCGCTCCACCCACAGACGTACGCGGTAGAGGACGACTCCGCCGGAGATCTCGCCTCCGGCCCGGTCGTGTCGCTGGGCTCGCACCTGCCCCGCCAGACCGTCCACGTCCGCAGCTTCTCCAAGTCCCACGGCCCGGACCTGCGCCTCGCGGCCGTCAGCGGCCCGGCAACCGTCCTCGACCCGATCCTGGAGCGGCGGTTGCTCGGCCAGGGCTGGACCAGCCGTCTCCTGCAGCACCTCCTGCTGACCCTGCTCACCGACCCGCCCTCGGTCGCCGCGGTCTCGGCCGCCCGCTCGGAGTACGCCCGTCGCCGCCGCTTGGTGACGTCGGGCCTGGCGGCGGCGGGGATCTGCCTGCCGCCCGGGGAGGGGCTGAACATCTGGCTGCCGGTGGCGGACGAGCAGGCGGCGCTGCTGAGCCTCGCCAGCGAGGGGATCGGGGCGGCGGCGGGGACGGCGTTCGCGGTGGGACCGGGCGGATCCCCTCACCTGCGAGTGACAGTGGGCCTGGTGACCGACGACCACGCCGCTGTAGCGGAACGCCTGGCCAGGGCCGCGGTGGCGGCCGCCCAGCCGATCCCCCGTTGACCTGTGTTCCGTTGACGCACGCAATCTAGGCATGCGACAGTGTTCCGCATGAGCGCATGCGAGACTCTGCCCATGGCAAAGGTTTCCCTTGAGGACCACTCGGGCCCTTGGACCGAGGAGGAGTTCCTCGCGCTCGACGAGTCGTCATATCGAGTCGAGTTGCTCGAAGGGGGCCTCTGGGTGAGCCCGGGACCGAATTCACCACACCAACAGATGATCGGGCGCCTGACCGCGGCCTTTCTGCCGGCCGCGGACGAGGCGGCGATCTGGGTCATGTCAGACATGAACACTCGGCTGGAACCCGGGACGGTCATGAGACCGGATCTTGTTCTCGCCCGAGGGCCAAGGGTTGCCACGGTGGTCGACGCGTCGGACGTCCTACTCGCTGTCGAAATCACGTCGCCCAGCAACGTCACCAGCGATCGCGTACTGAAGATGCAGCTCTACGCCCAGGCGAAAATCAAGTGGTACCTGCTTGTCGAGCCCGACATGACCACCTACGAGTCGGTCACGCTCCGCCTCTTCCGGTTGGGCGCCGGCGGTTACGACACGTACGCGGTGGCGGAAGGCGACGAGAATCTGACCCTGGATGAGCCGTTCCCTCTGACCATCAACGCTCAAGGACTCCTCGGCATCCACAAGCGTGTTTGATTCCGCACTCGACCACCCTGCGAGACGATGCGCCGCGTCGACCTGATCGGGGGCGCGCTCTGGGCCGAGCCGCTGCTTCCCGTCACTCCCAGCCCTCACGGCCCGGCATTCTGATCCCCTGGCTCGTCGCTGTCCTTGGCCTTGGCTTGTCGGCCTGGTCGATGCCGAGAACCCGCCTGCCCCCGGAAGTAGACCATCGTCCCGCCCCTCGGCCGCTTCCAACCCGACGGCGGATCCGGCCTGGTGACCGACGACCACGCCGCCGTGGCAGAACGCCTGGCCAGGGCCGCGGCGGCGGCCGCTCAGCCGATCCCCGTTGACCCATGTGCCGTTGACGGCTGTAATCTAGGCATGCGACAGTGTTCCACATGAGCGCATGCGAGACTCTGCCCATGAGCATCGACCCGTTGCTGGACCACTCCGGGCCCTGGACCGAGGAGGAGTTCCTCGCGCTCGGAGAAACTCGCAACCGCATCGAACTCATCGACGGGAGCCTCTGGGTGACCCCGAACGCCGATTTCCCGCACCAGCGCATCTCCCGGCGCATCGCTGGCATGATCGATCCGGAGCCACACGACCTCGCCGTGGAGCTCTTGCCGACCGTGAACGTCCGCCTCGCGCCGAACCGGATCGTGTCACCCGACCTGGCCATCGGCATGTTTCCTGAGGTCTGCACCATCGCCGAGGCTGCCGATGTCCTGCTCGCCTGCGAGATCACCTCGCCGAGCAACGCGGCCGTCGATCGCGTTCAGAAGAAGGACTTCTACGCCGCCGCGAAGATCCCTTGGTATCTGCTGATCGAGCCCGACAAGAAGACCTACCAGTCGGTCACCGTATGTCTGCTGCGCCTGGACGGTGACAAGTACATCGAACACGCGATCGCCGGGTTCGGCGAGATCTTGACCTCAGACCTGCCCTACCCGATCGCAATCGACACCACCATGCTGCTCGGCATCCGCCCGAGGCCGGACTGTCTCTGACGCTGCGCCCGTTTCGCACGTCCCGGCTTCTGGCTTCTCGCTCTGGCTTCTGGCGCTAGCTTCTCGCGCTGGTTTTCGCGCTGGCCCTCCGCGCTGGCCCTCCGCGCTGGCCTTCCGCGCTGGCCTTCCGCGCTGGCCTTCTCGCTGGCCTTCCGCGCTGGCCTTCTCGCTGGCCTTCCGCGCTGGCCTTCTCGCTGGCCTTCGGCGCTGGCCTTCCGCGCTAGCTTTTCGCGGGGCGGAAGCTGTCGAAGACCAGTTGGAGGTCGGGCCGGGCGGCGTCCCACTCCGAGTCGGCGGTCTGCCAGTAGAAGCCATACGCCTTGTCGTCGGCCACGACCACACCGCGGTTGTTGACGTGCTGGCGGGTGCCGTTGCGGGTGAAGGTGAACTCCCAGTCAGCGGCCTTGCGGAAGTACTTCACCGACTCGATCTTGATCTCCTTGTAGGACGGGAAGTCCCCCCGGGAAACCCGGTAATCGGCCTGCCCCCGCCAGTCGGCCACCGGGTTCGACTTGGGCCTGTCGGTCTGGTCGATGCCGAGAACCCGCCCGTCCCCCCGGAAGTAGACCATCGTCCCGTCCCTCGACCGCTTCCAACCCGACGGCACATAGAGCGAGAAGCCCGTCGAGTCCGTGTACTCCCGCCACCCCGCCGGCAGCTCCGGCCGCCCGCCGGCGCCAGCAGTGGGCGTAGCCACCGGCTCAGTGGACGGCGGCGGCATAGCCTGGTCCGGCCCTTGCGAAACCCCAGCCGACGGTGCCGCCGTGGCCGTCCCGTTCGTCACAACAGGAGGCGAGGTCTGCGCCTGCGGCGTCTTGCCGTCCCCACGCGACGCCACAAGCCAGGCAACCCCCGCGACGATCAGCACCACGAGCACCGCCACCCCGGCGAGGATCGTCCGCTGGTTCCGCCCAGCCCCCGGAGCGCCGTCCTCGGCGACAGCCGCCGACCTCGCAGCCACCCGTGTCTCGGCCACATCCGACGCCCCAGCCGCTCGAGCCCTCGCCGCACCGGACGTCCCCGCGCTCGCCGCCGCACCGGACGTCCCTGCGCTCGCCGCCGCACCGGACGCCTCGGCCCTCGACAGCCCCGCGCTCGCCTCCGCACCCGACGTCCCCGCGCTCGCCGCCGCACCGGACGCCCCGGCCCTCGCGGCTGCGCCAGAGGCGTCAGTCGTCGGCGCTGTTACCGGCACAGCGGCCGGTCCGGCCTTCGCTGTCTCACCCGGTGCGCCCACAGCTTCCGACGCTGCTCCGGTCTCCGGCGCCGCCGTTCCCGCCCCCGCCGTTCCCGTTCCCGCCGCCGTTCCCGCCGCCGCCGTTCCGGGCGCATGTTCCGGTTTTGCCGCCTTTCGTTGCCGGGGAATCCGGGACACGAACGACGTCCTGCCCCCGATCACCGCCCGCAGCTGAGCCTCGACATCCTCCGCGTTGATCCGGTCAGCCGGGTTCTTGCGCAGCAGGCCGTCGATGACCGGCCGCAGCGAGCCGGCCCGCTTCGGTGACGGCGCCTCCTCGGTAGTGAGCGCGGCCAGCGTGGCCATGGTCGACGGCCGTTCGAACGGCGCATGACCCTCGACCGCGGCGAACAGCGTGGCACCCAGCGACCACAGGTCCGCCTCCGCACCACCCGAGCCGGTCTGCGCCCGCTCCGGCGCCATGAACTGCGGCGAACCGACCACCACGTCCGACCTGCTGATCACCCCGTCGTCGTCCACGGCCGCGATGCCGAAGTCGGTGAGCAGCACCCGGCCGTCGTCGGCGAGCAGCACGTTCGCCGGTTTGACGTCCCGGTGTTGCACGCCGGCCCGGTGCGCGGCCCGCAAGGCCAGAGCCAAGTCGAGCCCGATCCGCGCCACCCGCTCCGGTTCGAGCGGCCCCTCCTCGGCGATGACGTCCCGCAGCGACCGGGACGGCACGTACTCCATGACGATCCACGTGCGCCCGTCCAACTGCAGCACGTCGTACACCTGGACCACGCCGGGATGGTTGAGCCGCGCAGCCGCCCTGGCCTCCCGCAACGTACGCCGAGCGGCCGCCTCGTCCTCCGCACCCGGCGGCTGGTCGATGGCTTTGATCGCGACGTCCCGCTGAAGCGTCTCGTCACGAGCCAGCCACACCTCACCCATGCCGCCGCGGCCCAGGGGCTCGCCGAGCCGGTAACGTGCGGCGAGCAGTGGGGGCGCATCGGGCATGGGCACCGTTATACCCGCCCGACGCACGTGTCACTCCGTCCCGGGTACCCGACACACGCCGCATACCCATCAGGTATGACGCGACCCACCCGCAGCCTGTGATCCTCGTCGCCTCATCGAGCACCCACAAGGAGGGACGCCGCCTCGGGGAGGGCACGGCTCTGGAGGGCCCCGGCTCGGGGAGGGCACGGCTCTGGAGGGCACCGGCTCGGGGAGGGCACGGCTCCGGGGCTGCGGCTCAGGGAGGCCGCCACGGCTCAGGGAGGCCGCCACGGCTCGGTGAGGGCCACAGCTCACGACCGCACCCGGCCCGCGGATTCGATCCGTTCCATCGCCCTGGCAGTGGCGCACCGCCCGGGTTCCGGCGGGGCTCATCGGGTCGCCGCCGGAGAGCGGATCAGGCGCAGTGCGGGGAGGACCGCGGCGCCGACCGCGAGCAGGAGGCAGACCAGCACCGTTCCCGCGATGACCGGCCAGGAGATCAGGACCGGGACGTGGGTGCCGACCTGTTCGCCCAGCGACCGCGCGGAACCGGCGACGGCGATCAGCCCGGCCGTGCCGCCCAGCAGCGACCCGATCGCCACGGCCAGTCCGGACTCCAGGGCGACCGAACGGATCACCTGCCAGCCCGTGGCGCCGGAGTGCCGCAGGACGCGCAGGTCGCGGCGGCGTCCTCGAGACGCCATGAGCAGTGTGTTCGCCACGGCCAGCGCGCCCGCCCCAGCCGAGACGGCGAGCAGCAGGATTGTGAACGTGGCGACCAGCCGGTCGTCCTCGGCGTCCAGCCGGCGGGCCATGTCGGCCGGGGACGCCTTCCGGGCGCCCACGCCCGCGGGTCCGTCGGGTGCCGGGTAGACGGCGGGCGCCAGCGCGGACGGGTCGTGCTGCCGGACGGCGTCACGCGACAGAACCAGGTCGGACATGAACGGGCCGTCCGGAGCAGGGCCGGCGACGCGGAGGCGCTCGGTGCTGCCGTCCGCGAACGTGACGCTGACCGCCTCGCCGAGACGCTCGGCTGCAGCGGACGAAACCAGGGCGGTCCCAGGGGTGACCTCGTCGGAGCCGATGACGACGGTGGCTGACCCGTCGAGGTAGACGGTGCTGTCCAGCGGTGCCCGCCCGGCGACGCCGTCGTGCAGGCCGGGCGTGCCGTCCGGGACGAGGACCTGACCGGTGGGAACGGCGGCGACGCGCTCGGCGTCGAAGGCGGCGGCCGAGGTGCGGACGGTGCCGGTGACGAACACCGCGAAGGCGACGGTGAACAGGATCGGGGCGGCGGTGGAGGCGGTACGCCGCACGGCAGCACCCGCGCTCTCCCTCGCCAACGTGGCGGTGATCCCGGACAGGGGCGCGAGCAGAACCCGGATCAGGGCGGGAACCACCGCGGGAGCCAGCAGGACGGCTGCGACGATCAGGGCCATTGCTCCTAGGAGGGCCAGTGTGCCCAGGTCGCGTACGTCCTCTGCCCCTGCCGCTGCGACACCCGCCGTGACCGCACCGCCCACCGCGACCAGCCCCATCGCCCAGCGTGCGCGGCTCATCGCCCGGGGTTCCAGCTCAGCGGTGCGCAGGGCCTCCATCGGGCCGATCCGGGTGACCCGCCGCGCTGCGGTGACCGCGCCCGCGAGCGCGACCAGCGGGCCCGCCGCGAACGCCACCGCGAGCACCCACCACTGCCACCGCACGTGATAGCCGTGCGGCTCGAACCCCCCGTCCACCAGCACCGACGCGAGTGGCAGGGCCGCGAGGGCACCCAGCGCCACACCCACCACCGCAGCACGGGCACCGAGCAGCAGCGCCGATCGGTAGAGCATGGACCGCACCTGGCGCGGGGTGGCCCCGACCGCGCGCAGCAGCCCGATCTCGCGGCGGCTCTGATCGACGGCGTAGGCCGAGGTGGATGCGATCAGAAACAGACACGCGAAGGCCGCTATGGCGGCGGTGGCAGTCAGCACCTGCATGCCGATCCACCGAACCCGGGCGTCGTCCTGCGGCTCGGCTCTCCCCCGCTCGGCGCCGGTCAGCACGACGCCGCTGTCGCCGACCGCGGCACGCAGGGCCTCCGGATCGGGTGTCCCGGCCACGCCGAGCACCCGCACGCCGGGGCCGAGCCGGGCGGCCTCGCTCTCGGGCAGGTAGATCCCCGGCCATTCGCTGCGCCCGCTGACCCGCCGCGTCTCCGGGCCGGAGCCGGTGAGCACAGTGATCGTGGCGCCGACCGGCTGATCCGCGACCACCTCGCCGGCGGCCGGCCCCGTGCCGTCGACCAGCGGGGATCCGGCCCGCCAGGCGTGACCGGCGGTGCTGTCCTCGACCGGGCGGCCGTCCAGCACCGGCTGGGCGTAGAAGCTGCGATCGGCGACCACCCCGGTGACCCCGGGGACGCCGCTCAGGCGGTCGAGCAGGGCCTGCGCGGTCTCCGGCGACCACGGCACAGGCTCGGCGAACTCGTCGGGGCGGTTGTCGGCGGCGGGTGCCTGCACGAGCGCGGGGAATCCGGCGAGCCGCTCCGGAACGCGTGGCTGCGCCGAGGTGAGCAGCACCAGGAACGTGGTGATGAGCGCGGTGCCCAGCAGCACCGCGACGAATGTGCCGATTCGGTCACGGTTCAGCATGTCCGCTCCAGCGCGGTCATCCGGTCCGCGACGCCGGCCGCGTCAACGCCGGTCAGCTCGTCGGTGATCCGCCCGTCGACCAGCAGCACCACCCTGTCCGCGACGGCCGCGGCGACCGGGTCGTGGGTGACCATCACGACGGTGCGGCCGTGCCTGTCCACCAGACCCCGAAGGAGTGTCAGGACCTGGTGCGACGTCCGGTTGTCCAGCGCGCCGGTCGGCTCGTCGGCGAACAGGACGTCCGGCCGGCTGAACAGCGCGCGGGCGATCGCCACCCGTTGCTGCTGGCCGCCGGAGAGCTCCCGGGGGCGGTGACCGGCACGGTCCGCGAGATCCACTTCGGAAAGCGCGGCCAGCACATCGGACCGTGCGGCACGGCGCCCGGCGAGGCGCAGCGGCAGTTCCACGTTCTGCGCGGCGGTCAGGGAGGAGACCAGATTGAAGTCCTGGAAGACGAAGCCGACCCGGTCACGCCGCAGCCGGGTGAGTGCGGTCTCTCCCAGCCCGGACAACTCGGTGCCGGCGATCGTCACGGTCCCCGAGGTGGGCGGCTCCAGCCCGGCCGCGCAGTGCAGCAGGGTCGACTTGCCGGACCCGGACGGGCCCATGACGGCCGTGAAGGTCGCCTCGGCGAACCGGGCCGACACCCCGTCCAGCGCGGCCACCTCACCGGCGCCGCCGGCATAGCGTTTGCTCACCTCGTGCAGATCGACTGTCATGCCTGAAACGATGTCGGTGCGGCCGGGAAAAGTCGTCCGGCCAGGGAATGCACCTGGGCGTCATCCCGTGGGACGGCGGCGGGCCCGCAGTCATCCCTGGGGATGACGTCCCGCGGGCTGACGCACCGCCGGGCCTTCATCGATACGCTCGCCGGGTGTCGCTCATCAACCGGCTCGGCCCGGTCTCGAGGTGGACCGCCAACCTCATCCTGGCGGAGTGCGCCGGGCTGCTCGGCTGGTATGCCGCAGCCGAGACGCCGCCCGCCGCGGTGCCCGAGCCGGCCTGGCTGACCATCCTCGCCGGAGTCGCGTCCGGCGCACCGCTGCTGGCCCGTCGCCGCTGGCCGGGCGCGACCGCCGTCGTCGCCGGCCTGGTTGCCGCTGTCCTGCTCGGGACCGGCATCGTCCCCGACTATGCCTCACCCGCTCCGATCGCTGTCGCGGCCTTCACCATCTATACGGTCGGCCGGCTCGTCCCCGGCCGGCGCGGCGCGATCTTCGCGTCGGCGGCGACCGCCCTGGTGCTCATCGGCACGATCGTCGCGCTGTTCGTCGGCCCGGCGGTCGGCAGCGCTGACGAGCCGGGCCCGCCCCTGCCCGCGTTCGCCGCGCTGGTCTGCGGCGCGAGCTGGGCGATCGGCTGGACGCTGCGCGAGCGGCGGCGGCACTCGGAAGTGACGGCGGCGCAGACCACCGCGCGGGCGGTGGCGGAGGAGCGGCTGAGGATCGCCCGCGAGATGCACGACGCGGTCGGCCACAACCTCAGCCTGATCACCGTGCAGGCGTCCGTGGCCACCCACGTGGCGGCGGAGCGTCCCGAGGCGGCGGTCGCGGCGTTGTCGGTGATCGAGCAGGCGAGCCGCAGCGCGCTCACCGAGCTGCGGCGGGCGGTCGGCGCGCTCCGCACCGAGCCGGACTACTCCGTGCCTCCAACGCTGACCGATCTAGGAAAATTGGCCGGCCAGGCGGAGGCCGCCGGCATTGCGGTTTCTTTGGACGTACGCGCAGACGACACCCTCCCGGACGGGATAGCACTGGCGGCGTACCGGATCGTGCAGGAGTCCCTGACCAACGTGGTCCGGCACGCCGCGCCCGCCGCATGCCGGGTCGACGTCGAGGACACCGGCGGGCGGCTCCGCATCGAGGTGACCGACGACGGCTCCCGCCGCCCCGCCCTCGCCGCCGACGGCACAGGCCTGGTCGGCATGCGGGAGCGAGTCGCGGCGCTCGGGGGAACGTTCAGCGCGGGACCCCGGGCCGGGGGCGGCTTCGCGGTCGTCGCCACGCTGCCTTACGGAGCCACTCCATGACCGCCGTCCTTGCCGTGGTCCCTGCCAGGCATTGCCGGCCGTCGGCCGCCAGGCACTGCCGGCCGACGGCCGCCCGGCCGGATGCGATCGCCCCTCCCGCTCGGAACGCTCGGGTTGCCACCTCGAGCGGCATCGCCGCGATCATGCGCGGCCTCACCCGACTCGGCGGCGGCGAGCAGGCGCTGACCTCGCAGGCGACCAGCCGAACTGCCGCTTTCCTATCGTTCGTTTCTGCCGGAGGTGAATCGTGACCGGGGCCGGGGCGCCGCTTCGGGTGCTGATCGTGGATGACCAGGCGCTGCTGCGCGCCAGTTTCCGGCTGCTGGTGGACAGCACGCCGGGGCTGGCCGTCGTCGGCGAAGCGGGTACTGGGACGGAGGCGGTCGAGATCGCTCGGCGGGAGCAGCCGGATGTGGTGCTCATGGACATCCGCATGCCCGAACTGGACGGGATCCAGGCGACCCGCCAGATCTGTGGGTCGGCCGAGACATCCGGCACTCGGGTGCTGATTCTGACGACGTTCGACTACGACGAGTACGTGTTCGCCGCCCTGCGAGCCGGAGCCAGCGGGTTCCTGCTCAAGGACACCGCGCCCGCCGACCTGATCGCCGCGGTCCAGGTGGTGGCCAGTGGTGAGGCCCTGCTCGCCCCGGCGATCACCCGGCGGCTGATCGCCCACTTCGCCGCTCGCCCGGAGCCGTCCAGCCGGCCCGCCGTGGACCTCGCGAACGTCACCGATCGAGAACGCGAAGTTCTGGCCCTGGTCGCCGGCGGCCTCTCCAACACCGAGATCGCCGGCCACCTGAGCCTGAGCCTCGCGACAGTGAAGACACACATCAGCCGGCTCCTGGCCAAGGTCCAGGCGCGCGACCGGGCACAGCTGGTGATCGTCGCCTACGAGTCGGGCCTCGTGGTCCCCGCCCGCTGATCCGATGCAGACACCACAGCGCGCTCCGCCTCCCCGCCCGCTCGACGCAGCACACCCGTCGGCCGCGCCCCATTGATCACCGCCACTGCTCGCCGCCGCCGCAAAACGGGCGCTTGGAGAGCCGCACCAGCGTTGTCAGGCGCGTCGCTGGCGCAAACGGGCGCTTGGAGAGCCGCACTAGCGTTGGCGCATGCTTGATCATGAGGTTGCGATTGCCGCCGCGGAGGCGGGGGCGGCTGTGGTTCGGGAGAGGTACGGCACTGCGATGGCCCGGCTCGACAAAGGTGGCGGGGACTTCGCGACGGAGGCGGATGTTGCCGCGGAGCGGGCGATTCTTGCGGTGCTGCGAGAGCATCGGCCGGGTGACGGGGTCACCGGGGAGGAGGGAGGCGCCTCGGGGCCGGCGGGGTCGGAGCGGCGCTGGTTGGTGGACCCGTTGTGCGGGACTTTGAACTACGCCGTTCGTACGCCGATGGTCGCGGTCAACGTCGCTCTACGCACGGCCGACGGTGTCACGGTGGCCGCGGCTGCCGACCCCTTCGCCGGAGAGATCTTCTGGACCGACGGGGTGAGCGCCCAGATGCGCCGGCGCGCGCGGACCAACACCGCAGCCGCCGGGGACCGCGCAGCGCCGAGCCCACCGCTCGACCGGAACCGGGACCAGGTAGCACCACCCACACGGCTCGACCGAGACCAGGCGCCGCCGGATTCTCCGACCACATGGCTCGACCGGGACCAGGCACCGCCGGCTCCACCGACCGCACGGCTCGACCGGGACCAGGCACCGCCGGCTCCACCGACCGCACGGCTCGACCGGGACCAGGCACCGCCGGATTCTCCGACCGCACGGCTCGACCGGGACCAGGCGCCGCCGGCTTCTCCGACCGCTCGGCTCGACCGGGAGTTGGAGGGCGAGTGGGGCTCGGCTGGGCAACTGGCTGCATCGGCGGGGTGGGACTGGGTGGATGAGCCGCTGGTGCCGTCGGCCGGGTCGGCGCTGGTGGACGTCAACCTTGATCCGCCCTATCCGCGGCATCCGGCGTTGTTGTTGGCGGCGCCGGGGTTTGTGGAGCGGTTTCGGCCGCGGGTGTTGTCCACGACGCTGGCGCTTTTGTGGGTGGCGGGCGGGCGGCGTGCGGCATATGTCACTTATGGGGACTTGCGGGACAGCGTGCACTTCGCGGCGGGGATGGCTATCTGCCGGGCGGCCGGGTGTGTGGTGACGGGCATCGAGGGGCAACCGCTGCACACCGGGGCGATGGGACTGCTGGCGGCGGCTGACCAGGACACTCACGCTGCGCTGAGTGCGATTAGTCGGGTTTAGCAGGGGTACGTGATCCTTCGGACAACCGTGCAGGACGGAGGGGACGATGACCCACACAGACGCACGAATCGACCAGGAGTCGACGGCACATCTGGTCAGCCGGCTCAGCGAGCAGGTGACCACGCTCGTACGTGACGAGCTGGCGCTTGCCCGTCTCGAGATGACGGAGAAGGGCAAAAAGGCCGGCAAGGGCGCCGGGCTGCTCGGCGGGGCCGGTGTGATCGCCCTCTACGGGGTCGGCGCCCTGTTCGTCACCGTCGGCGCGGCGCTGGCACTCGTCATGCCGGTGTGGGCGGCCGCCCTCATCGTGACGGTGGCGCTGCTGGCGGTGGCCGGAATCGCCGCCATGGTGGGCAAGAAGCAGGTGCAGCAGGCTGTGCCGCCCACCCCCGAGGCCGCGATGGCCAGCGGACGACGTGACGTCGACACCCTGATGGCCGCGGCTCGCCACGGGAGGCAGTCGTGACCGCCGACCGCAACCCCAAGCCTGGCCCGGCCCAGCCGAAGCGGGATCGGCAGGGTTCGGCTCCTACGGCTGGCGAGCGGGCCCGCACCGACCCGAAACCGGCGCCGCCGAGCCGCAACCGCACCGACTCCCGCCCGGCGCCGGCCGGCCAGAACCGGTCAGGCCCGGCCCCGGCGAAGCCCAACCGCGACCAGACGGCCACATCGGCGAACGATCCGGCACAGGGCGCCGGGCCGGCCGACACCCCGAAACCCGCCGCACCCTCGCCGAGCGATCTGGCGCACCCCGGCAAGCCGGCCAGTACGGCGAAACCCACAACACCCATGGCCTCGCCAGACGACCCGGCCCAAGGCGCGAAACCGGCGACTTCCGCGAACACGGCCTCGGCCGCTGGGCGGAGTGCCGCTGAGCGGAGTGCCGCTGAGCGGAGTGCCGCTGAGCGGAGTGCCGCTGAGCGGAGTGCCGCTGAGCGGAGTGCCGCTGAGCGGAGTGTGGCTGAGCGGAGTGTGGCTGAGCGGAGTGTGGCTGAGCGGAGTACTGACACCACGACGACGGGGCGGCCCGTGGGTGAGAGCCGCACGGGTTCCGCGGCGGGGTCGATGGGGGCCGGGGTTGTGGCGACTCCCACGCCAGGTTCGAGGCCGGCGCCGGCATCGGGAGAGAACAAGGCACCGGAGGCGGCGACCGGGAGACGAGATCCCGGGTCGGATGACGGGCATGAGGAGTCTCCGGGCCGGATCGAGGAGCTCAAGGCCGAGATCGCTCAGACGCGGGCTGAGATGGGTGAGACCGCGGCGGAACTCGTCGCCCGGGTAGATGTGCCGGCGCGAATGAAGCAGGCCGCGGCGGAGAAGACCGATCGGGTCAAGCAGACGGCCGGCGAGACAGCAGATCGAGTCAAGCAGACGGCTGCCGAGACGACCGATCGGGTCAAGCAGACGGCCGGCGAGACAGCGGACCGGGTCAAGCAGACGGCCGGCGAGACAGCGGACCGGGTCAAGCACACCGCTGTGGCGACCACGGAGCGGGTCAAGCAGGCCGCGACGAGTGGGGGCGGCGGGGCTCATGTGAAGCAGTCCACCGCGGAGACTCGGGCGCACATTGCCGAGTCGGCTGCCGAGACGGCGCAGCGTGCGGGGACGGCCATCGGGTCGCTTCCCCGGCGCATTTCGGCCGATCCGCAGCGCTACGCGATGGTGGGTGCGGCGATCGCTGCCGCGGCCGCCGGCATCGTTCTCATTCGCCGCAAGCGGTGATTGCCGTGGGTCCCGCTCCGGCGGGACCCACCGCGGCGATCCCGGAAGGATCAGCACCAACAGGCGAAAGGCCACGCGGGACCGCGAAGGCCAACGCACGGCCGAGGTCAGAGTGCGCGGCGGGCCGCAACCGGCCAAATCTTGAAACGTCTCACTCACCATCCTGGCTGTAGGGCTCAACCTTTGGGCGAGTCCTTCGGACCGGTGTGACTCAACTCTTGACCCTGCGCTAACTGGATCGTAACGTGAGTCACACCCCTGATAGAACGTTTCAAGAAGCCCTTTAAACAGGAGGCGTCATGCGTCCTCGGTTCGCCGCCGCCGTCGCGCTCACCGCGACGGCTGCCATAGCGCTCACCGGTTGCACCAAGAAGAACGACACCGACTCCGGCACGACGAGCGATGCCGGTAGCAAGACGTACAAGGTGGCCTTTGTCCCGAAGCTACAGGGCGTGCCCTACTTCGAGGCGATGAATGCCGGAGGTAAGGAGGCCGCCGCCGCGCTCGGCAACGTCGAGTGGCTCTACCAGGGCCCGACCCAGGCCGACGCCGCCGCGCAGGCCGACATCGTGCGGTCCTACATCCAGCAGAAGGTCGACACGCTCATCGTGGCGCCGAACGACCCGGACAGCATGGCCCCGCTGCTGCAGCAGGCCAAGGACGCGGGTATCCACGTCGCCACCGCCGACACCGACGCCCCGAGCAGTGTCCGCGAGGTGTTCGTCAACCAGGCCACCGCGCAGGGCATCGGCGAGGGACTGACCGACTCGCTGCTCAAGGCGATGGGCGGCAAGGGCAAGTACGCGATCGTCTCCTGCGGCCAGACCGCCGAGAACCTGAACTCGTGGATCGAGGTGCAGAAGGCGTACACGAAGGAGAAGTACCCGGAGGCCGAGATCGTCGACATCGTCTACGCCGGCGAGGACCAGGCCAAGGCGACGCAGATGGCGACCGACCTGATGAACGCTCACCCGGACCTGACCGGCCTGGTCGGCGAGTGCACCTCGTCCGCGCCGGGCGTGGCGCAGGCGGTCAAGGACGCCGGCAAGATCGGCAAGGTCTTCACCGTTGGCCTGGGCACGCCGCAGGCGATGAAGCCGTACCTGCAGGACAAGTCGTCGACCGCGGCGATCCTCTGGGACGTCGAGAACCTGGGTTACCTGACCGCGTGGGCCGGCGCCCAGATCGCGCAGGGCAAGCCGTTCGCGGCCACCAACAACGTCTCCTCCGACCTCTCGGCCGTGGCCTACACCGAGGCCGACAAGATGCTGCTGCTCGGCCCGGCCCTCGCTATCACCGACCAGAACGTCGACCAGTTCAACTACTGATGGCCGACAACAACGACAACGTCCGGCTGCGCCTGACCGCTGTTTCCAAGCGGTTCGGCGCGGTCCGGGCCATTCAGCACGGCGATTTCACCGTACGGGTGGGGCAGGTCCACGCCCTCGTCGGTGAGAACGGCGCCGGCAAGTCCACGATGATCAAAATCGTCGCCGGGGCGGAGACCGCCGACACCGGCGAGATCGAGTACGACGGGCAGAAGATCGAGATCAACTCCACCACGGACGCGATCGCTCTCGGTATCGCGACCGTCTACCAGGAGCCGCAGCTGTTCCCGGAGCTGACCGTCGCGGAGAACATCTTCCTCGGCCGGGAGCTCAAGAAGCAGGGACGGGTCGACTGGGCGGGGCAGAACGCGCGCGTCGTCGAGCTCCTCGAACTGCTCGGGCTCCCGGCGAAGTACGCGACCTCCTCGGTCGGCGACCTCTCCATCGCCGAACAGCAGCAGGTGTCGATCGCCAAGGCCCTCGCCGGCGACGCGAAGGTGCTGATCCTCGACGAGCCGTCCGCGATCCTCACCGACGCCGAGATCGAGGTCCTCTTCGAGGTGGTACGGCGACTGACCGCCTCCGGAGTCTCGGTCATCTACATCTCGCACCGTCTCGACGAGCTCTTCAGGATCGCGGACGAGGTCACCGTCATGCGTGACGGCAGAACGATTGGCACGTACCCGATCGGTGAATTGAGCGTGCGGCAGATCGCTCACCTGATGGTGGGTGAGGAGCTCTCCGACGCCAGGCCCCATCGTGAGGTCCCGCAGGGACCGGCCGTGCTCGAACTGCGCGGGCTGAGCCGCGCCGGGAAGTTCCGCGACGTGGACGTGAGCGTGAAAGCCGGCGAGATCGTGGCCCTCTACGGGCTGGTCGGCAGCGGTGTCTCGGAGATCGCCGCCTGCATCTACGGCATAGATCGAGCTACCAGCGGCGAACTCCGCATAGACGGACAAGTCGCCAAGCCAAGAGATCCGGGACACGCACAGCGAATGGGGATCGCACTACTGCCGGCGAACCGCAAGGTCGAGGGCATGTTCAGCTTCCAGTCGATCGCCTTCAACATCTCCGCCGGCCACCTGAGGCTGCTGTCGAAGCTGAACGTGTTCATCGACCGGGCGAAAGAGACCAAGGTCGCCACCGGGCTGATCAAGCGGCTCGCGGTGAAGACGCCGAGCGAGCGCCAGCCGGTGAACGCGATGTCCGGCGGAAACGCGCAGAAGGTGGTCCTCGCCCGGCAGCTGGTCGAGCGCCCGCGGGTGCTCGTGCTCGCCGAGCCGACTCAGGGCGTCGACGTCGGCGCCAAGGAGGAGATCCACCGGATCATCACCGAGCTGGCCGAGGAGGGCACCGCGGTGCTGGTGGTGACGTCGGACCTGCCGGAGGCGCTGCGCATCGCCGACCGCATCCAGGTGGTGCGGGGCGGGACGACGACCGACGAGTTCGGTCCGGACGCGAGCCAGGTCGACCTGCTGGCCGCCGCGGCGGGAGGCCGGGAGTGACCACGACTGCGCCAAAGCTCAAAATAATAAGGAACCGCGTAACCGGGCAGGAGATCGTCCTGGTCGGCGTGATCGCGGTGCTGTGGGTGGCACTGGCGCTGAGCACGCCGGCGTTCATGACCGCGGGTTCGATCCAGCCGCTGCTGGTGGCGACGGCGCCGATCGCGCTGGTCGGCGTCGGCATGACCATCGTGATCATCACGGGCGGCATCGACGTCTCGGTCGGCGGCGCCATCATGGTCTGCTCGGTGATCACCGCGAAGGCGCTGGTCAACGCGGAGGTGAACCTCGGCGTCGCGGTGCTGCTGTCGGTCGCCGTGGGCGGTCTGCTCGGGCTGATCAACGGCGTGCTGATCGCGTACGGGCGCGTGCACGCGATCATCATCACCTTCGGCACGGCCAACCTGTTCATGTTCGCCGGTCTGCGGATCTTCGGCTCCGGGACGGTCAACGGCATCCCGGCCACGCTGGCGTTCTTCGGGCGCGGGCCGGACGGGCGCACCCTGGGCATCCCGCACGCGTTCCTGATCACGCTGTTGCTCACCGCGGCGGCCTGGTGGTACCTGCGGAACACCGCGGGCGGCCGGCACTTCTTCGCCATCGGCGGGGACGCGCAGGCGGCACGGCTCGCGGGCGTACGCGTACAACGCCGAGTCCTGCTCGCCTACGTCCTGACCGGCCTGCTCGTGGGGCTGGCCTCGTGTTTCGTGATCGCGCAGGGCACCTCGACGCTGGACCAGTCGGTCGGCTCCGGCAAGGAACTGGCCGTGATCGCCGCCGTCGTCATCGGCGGCACCTCGATCATGGGCGGCCGCGGCTCGGTGCTCGGCACCCTGCTCGGCGCGCTGCTGGTCCAGTCGGTGGCCTCCGGCGTGACCCAGCTCGGCTGGCGCTCGCAACTCTCCGACCTGTTCGTCGGCATCTTCATCATCGTGGCGGTCGGCGCCGACCTGCTCCGGGCGCGGGCGAGGAGGAACCGATGACCCTAACGGCTGAAAAGACCAGACAAAGGCCAGATTTCCTGAAAATTCTCCTCACCCAGCGCATCGCCCTGCTCGCCGTCCTGCTCGTCGTGGTCGTCGTCACGTTCTTCATCAACGACGCGGGCGGCTACCTGACCGCACCGTACGACTTCGACTACATGTCGGCAGCATTGATCAACGCGGTCCCCCTGGCCATGCTCGGCCTCGCCGAAATGCTGGTCATCCTCTCCGGCCGCGGCGGCATCGACCTCTCCGTAGGCGCGATCGTCTCCCTCGCGGGCATGGTCTTCGGCTTCGCGTACGGCGAATGGGGCTGGCCCCTCTGGATCGCGATCCTGGCCACCGCCGCCTTCGGGGCCCTCTGCGGCGCCGTCAACGGCGTACTGGTCTCCTACATCGGCTTCCCGGCTCTGATCGCCACGCTGGCGACCTACTACGCCTTCAAGTCGATCGCCATCGTGATCAACAACCAGCAGCCGATCAGCACCCCGCCGATCCAGGACCTCTACTCGCTCAGCAAGTCCGTCGAGCTGCCCGTGTTCGGCCAGTACGTCCCCGACGTACCACTGGGCATCTTCACGTTCCTGCTGCCCACGGTCGTTGTGGTCTGGGTGCTGCTGGCACGCACCGCCTACGGCCGGCGCCTTTACGCGATCGGCACCAACGACGTCGCCGCCCGCTGGTCAGGGCTCCCCGTCCGGGACACGCGCTTCAAGGCGTACGTCTATGCGGGTTTGATCTCCGGTCTGGTGGCCGTCGTGACCGTCGCCCAGTTCGCCTCCGCCCGCCCCGACGCGGGCGTCTCGGGCAGCGGCATGGCCCTGCCCGCCATCACCATCGCCGTGCTCGGCGGCGTGGCCATCACCGGCGGCATCGGCAGGGTGGCCGGCGTCGTCCTCGCCACGCTGCTGATCGTCTGGCTGAACGCGGGCATCCTGCTCGCCTTCGTCGGCAACGAGGGCGCGCAGTACCAGCTGCTGGCGCTCGGCACGGTGCTCGTTTTCGCCGCCCTGCTCAACGGGCTCACCAACAGACGGTACGGAGGTACCTCATGACCCTCGACGAACTGAACGACTTCACTGTCGAGGTCCCCAGCTGGGCGTACGGCAACTCGGGCACCCGGTTCAAGGTCTTCGCCCGTCCCGGTGTGCCGCGTGACCCGTACGAGAAGATCTCCGACGCCGCACAGGTCCACCGCCTCACCGGGCTGGCACCGCGGGTCTCCCTGCACATCCCGTGGGACGTCGTTGACGACTGGAACGACCTGCGGGCGCACGCCGAGAAGCTGGGCGTGCGGATCGGCGCGATCAACTCGAACCTGTTCCAGGAGGACGACTACCGGCTCGGCTCGCTCTGCCACCCGGACCCGGCGATCCGCCGCAAAGCGGTCGACCACCACCTGCGCTGCCTGGACGTGATGCGGCAGACCGGCTCCACGGATCTGAAGATCTGGCTGCCGGACGGCCTCAACTACCCCGGGCAGGACTCGCTGCGCGGCCGGCAGGACCGGCTCGCCGAGTCGCTGCGGACGATCTACGACGCGACCGACGACGACCACCGGATCCTGCTCGAGTACAAGTTCTTCGAACCGCACTTCTACAGCATGGACATCCCGGACTGGGGCACCTCGCTGCTGCACTGCCTGGCACTCGGCGACAAGGCGACCGTCGTGCTCGACACCGGCCACCACGCGCCCGGCACCAACATCGAGTTCATCGTGATGCAGCTGCTGCGGGTCAACAAGCTCGGCGCGTTCGACTTCAACTCGCGCTTCTACGCCGACGACGACCTGATCGTGGGCTCGGCCGACCCGTTCCAGCTGTTCCGGATCATGTCGGAGATCGTGTCGGTGGGCGCGCACCGGCCCGAGTCGAAGGTCAACTTCATGCTCGACCAGTGCCACAACATCGAGGAGAAGATCCCGGGCCAGATCCGCTCGGTGCTCAACGTCGAGCAGGCCCTCGCGAAGGCGCTGCTGGTCGACCAGGGCGCGCTCGCCACCGCGCAGCGCGAGGGCGATGTGCTGGGGGCGAACGCGGTGCTGATGGACGCGTACGAGACCGATGTGCGAGCCACGCTCGCGGACCGGCGGGAGGAGCGCGGCCTGCCGCGCGACCCGGTCGCCGCGTTCGCCGCCTCGGGGTACGCGGACACGGTCGCCGCCGCGCGAGTGGGCGGGACACAGGCCGGCTGGGGCGCCTGAGCTCTCGGGGCCAGGCCGGTACGGCGGCCTGGCCCCGAGAGGAAATCCCGGAACCTTCCACGCCGGACCGTTGCCACGGCGCACCATGTGACGCATGGAAAGCGTCATAGACGCCCGCGACCAGATCCGCATCGCCGAGGTGCGCGCCCGCCTGTCCGACCTGACCGAGGACGACCCGACCCCTGCCGAGGTAGCCCTGGTGATCCGGCTCCTGCGCTCGTTCGAGGGCAAGGTCCCGGCCGCCGCCGACCTGCTGGTCGGCATGCTGCACGACGGTGAACCCGGCCCCGTGCGCGAACAGGCGCACGCCTTGAAGGGGTCGGCCGCGAACATCGGCGCGACGGCTCTGGCCGATCTCTGCGCCGATGTCGAGGATCAGGCCCGGGTAGGCGTGGTGGCCGACCCGGCGACCACCTCGGTGCGGGTCCGCGACGAGGTCGCCGGGGCGCTGCGAGCGGTCGCCGTGATCGCCGGTGAGTACGAACGCTGAGTCAGCGGCTGCCGACCAGCGCACCCCGCAGCACGGGCACGGCCGCCAGCACCGACTCGACCAGTTCGACGGCACGGGCGAAGTTCTGCAGCCGGTCCAGCATCAGCTCGGTGATCACGGTGTCCTTGCCGATCAGCACCAGCCCGTTGGTGGCGACCACGTCCTCGACCAGGCGCATGCCCACCTCGAGCTCCATGACCCGCACGCTGCGCACGGTGTCCTGTACCGCCGCCCGCACGCCCTTGAGCCGGCGCAGCGCGGCGATGACGTGCGGCGCCGCGTCGTCGCGCTCCTCCAGCGCGGTGATCGCGTTCACGTTGTTGAGCCCGCGGCTCTCCAGCGTCTCGAAGACGATCGCCGTGCGGACCACCGCGATCGCGTCCTCGACCAGCGCCGAGCGACCCTCCGCGGGAGCCGGCGCGCCGGTGAGACCCTGCACGATCTGCACCACGTCCTGCAGCATCGGGATGTCGCCAAGCAGCCGCAGCGCGATACGCGGCATGGCGTCCACCGAGGCCTGCTCGTCGCTGTTCAGCGGCAGGCCCCGGTCCAGCTTCGACAGCGTGGCGGCCGGTACGGTGACCGCGCCGAGCTGCGACGCCATCGCCGCGACCTCGATCTCCCACAGGCCGCCGAGCTGCAGGATCTCGCACAGTTCGCCGACCAGCGTGCTGATCCGCCCGGCCCGCTTGTAGGCCGGCGGATTGGACAGCTCAAGCACCCCGAACAGCGCTTTCACGCTGGTCCGCAGCGTACGGTCGAGCAGTTGCCGCTGTTCCCGCGCCTCCTCGTTCCGGCGCACCGAGTCACGGATCGCGGCCCGCAGCGTCTCCGTGCCGGCCGGCTTCGGCAGGTACCGGTAGACGCCGCCGGAGTTGATCGCGGCGACCGCGGTGGCCATGTCCCCGTGCCCGGTGTGCAGCACGCGGGTCGTCGACGGGTACTCCATCTGCACGCGGTGCAGCAGCTCGATGCCGTTCATCCCGGGCATCCGCATGTCGCTGACGACCGCGGCGGCCGGGCCGTGCTCGGCCAGCACCCGCAGCGCCTCGGCACCGTCGGCGGCGGTCAGCAGCCGGTAGTCACGGCCCAGCTGCATCGAGAGCGTCTCGAGGACCGACTCCTCGTCGTCGACCAGCAAAACCAGGGGTTTGCCGCTGTCGGCTCCCGCCGAACGGTACAGCTCGGTCCGCATGTGGTGCTCTCCTTCACCGGCACTTCGGATACGCCGGGAACTATCGCCACCCGCTCAGGCCGCATGAGTGATCAGCACCGCGTGATTTCGCCGCCCCGAACTCCTCAAGCACACCCGGCGGACCGCCGACATTCGTGCCAACGCCGACTCTGGAGAACGGATCCGATGTGAGCGCAGTAGGGGAAGACGCCCGCCTCGCCGCGGTGCACAGCTACCACCTGCTCGACGCCCCCCGCCCGGTGGTGCTCGACGAGCTGACCAGACTGGCCAGCTCGGTTCTGGAGACCCCGATGTCCACGGTCACGCTGATCGACCGGGACAGGCAGTGGTTCGCCGGCAACACCGGGATGCCGGGGGCGGGCGAGGGGCCTCTCAGCTCGTCGTTCTGCGGCCGTGTCGTCGACCGCCGGCTGTCGCTGGTGGTGGCCGACACCCTGGCCCACCCGGAGTACCGGACCTGGTCCAACGTCGTGGGCGTGCCGCACATCCGGTTCTACGCCGGTGTGCCGATCGTCGACGAGGACGGGTTCGTCATCGGCACGATGTGCGTGCTGGACCACCAGCCCCGCGAGATCAGCGACCGCCAGCTCGATCTGCTGAGCACGATGGCGGGACAGGCCGCGGGTCACCTCGCGGCGATCCGCAACCGCCTGCTGCTGGCCGAGGTCGGCGACGAGCTGTCCCGGGCGATCAGCCGCGAGGAGGACTTCGTCGCGACGGTCTCGCACGAGTTGCGTACGCCGGTGACGACCATCCAGGGATATCTGGAGCTGCTCGTGGACAACGAGGAGCTCACGCCGTACCGGAAACTCATCGACCCGATCCAGCGCAACGGTGAGCGACTGGTCCGCATGGTCGACCACCTGCTCGCCGGCACCCGCCCGGCCGGCACCCCGCTGCCGCTGCTGCGCGCCCGCACCGACCTCGTCACGGTGGCCGAGGCCGCGGTGGCCGCCTGCCGGCCGCAATCCGGGCCTCGTGACGTGCGGGTCGTCGTCGACGCCGTGGTCTCCCCCGCCCCGGTCCCCGGCGACCTCACCCGCCTCAGCCAGGCCGCCGAGCAGCTGATCCGCAACGCGGTCCTGTTCAGCCCGGCCGGCGCGACGGTGACCGTCCGGGTCACCACCGACGAGCTGGAGGTCTCCGATCCCGGCGCCGGCATCCCCGCGGACGAGCTGCCGCACGTGGCCGAGCGCTTCTACCGTGGCCGGTTCGCCCGGGACCAGGCGGTGCCCGGCGTCGGGCTGGGCCTGAGCATCGCCGACCGGATCGTGCGGGCGCACGAGGGCACGCTCACGGTCACGTCGAACGGGTCCGGACACGGCACGATCGCCACGATGTCGCTCCCCAAGGACTGACTGTCTCAGTCCGGTGCCGGTCCTGCCGAAAAGGAGGCAGAAGACCGGTTTCGGGCAGGGGGAACCATGGCGTTGTTGCGGCGTCTGCGGCTGAGCGGCCGGCTCGGCATCGCGTTCACGCTGGTGCTGGTCCTGCTGGGGGCGGCCGTCGCGGTCGGCGCGGCCGGGCTGACCCGGCAGCAGGACGTCACCCGCGGGCTGCACCGCCTGCAGGAGCTGATGCACCAGGTCGACCTGCAGAACTTCTACAACGCCGACATCTCCGGGTGGCAGCTCGCGTACGCATGGGACGTCTACCGCCTCGATCCGAAGACCGCCGTGGATCCGAAGAACCCCAACCGCGCCGGTTTCCTCACCGACGCGGAAACGCTGCGCAAGCTGCTCGCCGACTTCCCGGTGTCGGCCATGACCAGCACCGAGCGCGCGATCTTCGAGGACCTGCGCGGGCTCTGGGACCAGTTCTTCGCCGCCGACGAGCAGATCGCCGCCCTCTACAACTCCGGGCAGGTCAAGGACGGCGACGCGCTGCTGCTCGGCGACAGCTACGACCTGTATTTCAAGATCGTCGAAGGCACCGGGAAGCTGGTCGCCTCGGTGACCGAACGGGCGTCCGCGGCGGCCCGGGACGCGCAGGACGCGGCGCGGACCGCGCGTACCACGATGATCGTGATCTTCGTGCTGGCGGCGATCGCCGCGCTGTTCTGCACGGTCCTGGTGACCCGCAGCGTCGTGCGCCCGGCCGGGCGCCTGGTCGAGGCCCTGCAGGGCATGGCGCGAGGTGACCTGACCGTCGCCGTGGACGCGTCCGGCAACGACGAGATGAGCGCGATGAGCCGCGCCGTCGGCGAGGCCGTCGAGGGGGTACGCGGCACCGTGCTGGAGATCGTCGAGGACGCCGACCGGCTCACCACGGCGTCCGACACCATGCGCCGGATCAGCCACCAGATCGACAGCTCGGTCGCCGAGGCCGACCAGCAGGCGGGTCTCGCCGCGGCCAGCGCCGGTGGCGTCTCCGGCAACGTGCACACGGTCGCGGCCGGCTCGGAGGAGATGGGCTCGGCGATCGTCGAGATCTCCCGCAACGCCGCCGACGCCGCGCAGGTCGCCTCGGACGCGGTCGGCGCCGCCCGGTCCACCAGCGAGACAATCAACCGGCTCGGCGAGTCGTCCGCGCAGATCGGCGACGTGATCGACGTGATCACCCAGATCGCGGCGCAGACGAACCTCCTCGCGCTGAACGCCACCATCGAGGCGGCCCGGGCGGGCGAGTCGGGCAAGGGGTTCGCCGTGGTCGCCAGCGAGGTCAAGGACCTGGCGCAGGAGACCGCGCGCGCGACCGAGAAGATCTCCCAGCAGATCTCGGCGATCCAGGCCGACACCGGCCAGGCGGTCACCGCGATCGACGAGATCAGCCGGATCATCGAGCAGATCAGCGACTACCAGACCACGATCGCCTCGGCGGTGGAGCAGCAGAGCGCCACCACCGCCGAGATGAACCGCGGGGTCGGCGAGGCCGCGAGCGGCGTCACCGACATCGCGACCAACATCGCCGGCGTCGCGCACAGCACGGCGGCCAGCCGGGAGGCCGTCGGTCAGGCCGCCCGCGCCGCCGAGGACGTGCAGGGCCTGGCCGACCGGCTGCGGGCCGCGGCCGGCCGGTTCACCGTCTGAGCGGGCCCTCTCCCGTCGGGCACGGGAGGAGCTCCACGCGTACCCTCTTGCCGCCCTTGTAGTTCTGCACGGTCCAACTGCATGACATGGCCTCGATCAGCGCGAGGCCCCGGCCGCCCTCGTCCGGGTCGCGGCGCCGGGGCACCACCGACGAACCGTCGGCGACCGACACCACCACCCGCCCGTCGTGTGCCTCCAGCTGGAGCTCGATGCAGCCGCCGCCGTGGCGGACGGCGTTGGTGACCAGTTCGCTGACGACGACGGCGGCACCGTCCAGCCAGTCGGGGTCCTTGAAGCCCCAGCCGCCCAGGACCGCCGTGACGGCCCGCCGGGCCGAGGCGGGTGCGCCCCGATCCAGCGGGACGTCCAGGTGTGCGGTCAACGCGCTCATGCAGTACAACCTCGGGAGTCGCCGATGTGCGGGCGGACGATACCCAGGGCCGGGCCGAGCCGAAACCTCGCCAGGCGCAATGTCGCTTTTCATATGATTTATGCATGGCAGCGGTGCTCGTCGTCGAGGACAACCCGGAACACCAGGCCGTCATCGCCGAGGTGGTCCGCCGGCTCGGCCATGACGTCACGCTGGCCGGCGACGGGCTGGCCGGGCTGGCTGCGGCTCTCGCCCACCGGCCCGACCTGGTCGTCGCGGACGTCGACATGCCGCACATGGACGGCATCCGGATGTGCCGCGCGCTGCGCGACGACCCGGAGACCGCCGGGGTGCCGGTCGTGCTCGTCACGGCGTACCTGCCGCCCGGCGACTCGCTGCTCGCCGGCGCCGAGGCGGTGGCCGTGGTGCCCAAGCCGTTCCGGGTCAAGGAGCTGACCGACACGCTGCGCGCCTGCCTGGAGGCACCGGCGCAGCCGCCGCCCGGCGGGCACCACAGCGCCTTCGTCGAGGCGATGCTGCACAGCCTGGACACCGGTGTGGTGGCGTGCGACCTCGACGGCCGGCCGGTCGTGGTCAACCAGGCGGTCCGGGATTTCTTCGGCGACCAGCTGCGTACGGTCACGATCCGCGACTGGGTGCGCCAGTTCGGCCTGCGCCGCCACGACGGCACCCCGTTGCCACCCGACGAGCTGCCGCTGCTGCGCGCGCTGGCCGGCGAGGACGTCCGCCACGCCGACGTGCTGGCACACGACCGGCAGCACCGCCTGCGCTGGTTCTCGATCAACGCCCGCCCGGTACGCGACGCCGCCGGTGTCCCGCTCGGCGCGGTCGCCGCCGTGCACGACGTGACCGCCGACCGTCATCAGCACCTGTATCAGAGCTGCAAGAGCCGGGTCCTCAAGGCGCTCGTCCGCGCCACCGACACCGTGCACGCCGCCGAGTCCGTCCTGGACGCGATCTCCGGCGAGCTGGGCTGGCCGTACCTGCGGCTCTGGCTGGTCGACGAGGTCACCGACCGGCTGCGCCCGGTGGCCACGCACAGCCGGCCCGGCTACGCCGAGATGCACCTGCCCGCGGGCATCGACCGCGGCTCCGGGCTGGCCGGGACATGCTGGGAGCGCGGCGAGCTGGTCTGGGTACCGGACATCCACGCCCCCGGCTCGCCCGTGCTCCCCGAGGTCGCCTCCTCCGGCGACTACCGGGCGGCCGGCGCGGTACCGGTCCGCAGCGGCGACCGGGTCGTCGGCGTGCTGACGTTCTTCACCGACGAGCACCAGGAGCCCGAGCCCGCCCTGGCGGTCCTGCTCACCGGCATCGCCGGGCACATCGGCGCCTACCTGGACCGGCGCCGTGCCGACGAGCTCGCCGGCCAGCTGGCGGCCAGCATCGGCGAGTACGTAGCCCTGGTCGGCCACGAGCTGCGCACCCCGCTCACCTCGATCGGCACCTACACCGACCTGATCACCGAGTCCGGCGACGACACCACCATCGGCGAGGTTCGCGAGCTGCTCGCGGTCATCGAGCGTAACAACGCCCGGCTCCGGTCCCTGGTCGAGCGGCTCCTCGACCTGGCCGCCCTGGAGTCCGGCCACGCCGGGCTCACGGTCGGTGCCGTCGACCTGGTCCCGGTGGTGACCGCGGCCGCCGGCGCGGTCGAGGCCGACGCGCCCGATCCGCATCCCGCGGTCCGCACCGACCTGCCCGCTCAGCTGATCGTTCCCGGCGACGCGGCCCGGCTGCGCCAGGTCGCCGAGAACCTGATCGGCAACGCGGTCAAGTTCAGCCCCACCGAGACCGAGGTGCTGGTCACCCTGACCACCGACGACCACACCGCCGTGCTCACCGTGACCGACACCGGCATGGGCATCCCGGCGGGCGAGGGCGACCGGCTCTTCGCCCGCCTCTATCGCGCCACGAACGCCCGGCACAGCGGCATCCCCGGCATCGGCCTGGGTCTGGCCCTCACCCGCGCGATCGTCAACCTGCACGGAGGCACCGTCACCCTTGCCGAGGGCGATCAGGGCGGGACCATCGCGAGCGTCCGGCTCCCCCTGTAACGGCCGTTCGGGACCAACGGCCCTGCCCCGCAGGGGACCTGGGCGGGAGTCTGGGAGTGAGCCGATTGTGGGAGGAAAGACATGCACGCGTGGCGAGGTTTCACGGGGACGACATGGCGCACCGGGATCGACGTTTCCGGGTTCATCCACGACAACGTGCGGCCCTACGACGGTGACGCCGCCTTCCTCGCCGGGCCGACGGAGCGGACCACCCGGATCTGGCAGCGGCTCTCCGCGATGTTCGCCGAGGAGCGCGCCAACGGGATCTACGACGTGGACGCCGTCACCCCGTCGACCATCACGGCACACGCGCCGGGCTGGATCGACCGCGACGCCGAGCTGATCGTCGGCCTGCAGACCGACGCGCCCCTGCGCCGGGCGATCATGCCGTTCGGCGGGCTGCGCATGGTGGAGGGCGGGCTCCAGGCGTACGGGCGGACACTCGACCCGGACGTCCGGAAGGTGTTCAGCACGTACCGCAAGACTCACAACGAGGGTGTGTTCGACGCGTACCCGGCGGACGTGCTCGCCGCCCGGCGCTCGCACATCATCACGGGGCTGCCGGACGCGTACGGCCGTGGCCGGATCATCGGCGACTACCGCCGGGTGGCGCTCTACGGCGTGGACCGGCTGATCGAGGAGCGCCGGCAGCTCAGGACGGCCCTGGACGCCCGCCTCTCGGTCGCCGACGTGATCCGCGACCGCGAGGAGATCGCCGAGCAGACCCGGGCGCTCGGGGAGCTCAAGCAGATGGCCGCCGCGTACGGTTTCGACATCTCCGGGCCGGCTTCGACCGCGCGGGAAGCCGTGCAGTGGCTGTACTTCGCGTACCTGGCCGCGACAAAGGAGCAGAACGGCGCGGCCATGTCCCTCGGGCGGACCTCGTCGTTCCTCGACGTCTACCTGCAGCGGGACATCGAGGAGGGCCGGATCGACGAGCAGTACGCCCAGGAGCTGATCGACGACTTCGTGATCAAGCTGCGGATCGTGCGGTTCCTGCGCACCCCGGAGTACGACGAGCTGTTCTCCGGCGACCCGACCTGGGTGACCGAGTCGATCGGCGGGATCGGCACCGACGACCGGCCGCTCGTGACCCGGACCAGCTTCCGGTACCTGCAGACCCTCTACAACCTGGGCCCGGCGCCGGAGCCGAACCTGACGGTCCTGTGGTCGCCGCGCCTGCCCGAGGGCTTCAAGCGGTTCTGCGCGCGGGTCTCGATCGACACCAGCAGCATCCAGTACGAGAACGACGACCTGCTCCGGCCGTACCTGAGCGACGACGCGGCGATCGCCTGCTGTGTCTCGGGGATGCGGGTGGGCAAGGACATGCAGTTCTTCGGTGCGCGGGCGAATCTGGCGAAGGCGCTCCTGTACGCGATCAACGGTGGCCGGGACGAGATCAGTGGCGCACAGGTGGCACCGCCCAGCCCGCCAGTTTCGGACATTTTGGTTTATGAGGAGATTTTTGCTGCTTATGACCGCATGCTCGACTGGCTGGCCGAGACGTACGTTGACGCGCTGAACGTCATCCATTACATGCACGACAAATATGCTTATGAGCGCCTCGAGATGGCCCTGCACGACTACCCCGTGCACCGCTTCCTGGCCACCGGGATCGCCGGCCTCTCGGTCGCCGCCGACAGCCTCTCCGCGATCAAGTACGCCCAGGTCAAGGCGGTTCGCGACGAACGTGGCATCGTCGTCGACTACGAGGTGGACGGCGAGTTCCCGACGTTCGGCAACAACGACGACCGGGTGGACGCGATCGCCGTGGACCTCGTCGAGCGGTTCATGGAGAAGATCCGCCGGCAGCCGATGTACCGCGGCGCCGAGCCCTCCCTCTCCGTGCTGACGATCACGTCGAACGTCGTCTACGGCAAGCACACCGGCAACACGCCGGACGGGCGCCGGGCCGGCGAGCCGTTCGCGCCGGGCGCCAACCCGATGAACGGCCGGGACAAGCACGGCCTGGTGGCGGCGGCTCTGTCGGTGGCGAAGCTGCCGTACCGCAGCGCCCGCGACGGCATCTCGCTGACCATCACCTCGACGCCGGACGGTCTCGGCCGCACCCGTGACGAGCAGGTCGGCAACCTGGTCGGGGTGCTCGACGGATACACCGACGGCGGCGGTTTCCACATGAACGTGAACGTGCTGGACCGGGCGACCCTCGAGGACGCCATGGAGAATCCGGCAAAGTATCCGCAGCTGACGATCCGGGTGTCCGGATATGCCGTGAATTTCGTGAGATTGACGAAGGAGCAGCAGCGCGACGTCATCTCCCGCACGTTCCACGGGTCGCTGTGACCGTTACGGGCAGCGTGCACTCGTTCGACGTCTCGACCGGCGTCGACGGGCCGGGGACGCGATTCGTCGCGTTCCTGGCCGGGTGCCCGCTGCGCTGCCAGTACTGCCACAGTCCGGACACCTGGTATCGGCGCACCGGCCGGGAGATGACCGCCGACGATCTCCTGACGGAGATCTCCCGCTACGAGCGTTTCATCAAGGTCGCGGGCGGCGGCGTCACCCTGAGTGGTGGGGAGGCCTTGCAACAACCCGATTTCGTACGCGAAATCTTCACGCGCTGCCACGACAAGGGCCTGCACACCGCCCTCGACACGAGCGGCTTCCTCGGCGCGAAGGCCTCCGACGACCTGCTCGCCGTGACCGATCTCGTACTGCTCGACATCAAGGCCGGCGACGAGGAGACCTACCGGAAGGTCACCCGCACCGGAGAACTTGCGCCGACCGTCGAGTTCGCCCACCGGCTCGCCGCCCTCGGCGTACCCGTCTGGGTCCGTTTCGTTCTCGTCCCCGGCCTCACCGACTCGGCCGAGAACGTCGAGGCGGTGGCCCGGATCGCCGCCTCGATCCGCACCGTGGAGCGCGTGGAGGTCCTCCCCTTCCACCGCCTCGGCGCCGCCAAGTACACCGCCCTGAGCATCCCGTTCCCGCTCGCCGACACCCCCGCGCCCTCCCCCGAGCTGATCGACCGGGTCCGCACCCAGTTCCGCGCCCACGGCCTGACCGTTTACTGAGTGGCGGCCTCGCGGTCGGTCCAGCTGGCGAGGAAGTCCAGCGCCTGGGCGGTGGGACTGGCCGGTTCGAAGGTGTACGTGACGATCGTCAGGCCGGGATCGCCGGGCAGGTGCAGAGCCTCGCCGGTGAGCTCGAGCTCGCCGGCGACGGCATGGTGCATCGTCTTGGTCGAGGTGTAGTGCAGCTTCACGCTGTGGGTGGCCCACCAGGTGCGGAACTGCTCGCTGCGAGCACTCAGTTCGCCGATCAGATCGGTGAGGCCGCGGTCGTAGGGGTTGCGGCCGGCTTCGGTGCGCAGCGCCGCCGCACAGTCCCGCGCCACCCTCTCCCAGTCACGGTAGAAGTCCTGCGACCCGGGATTGAGGAACAGATAGCGGGCGAGGTTGAAGGTGGACCCGCCCGCGCTGGCGTCGGCATACAGCGCCCGGCCGAGCCGGTTGGCGGCCAGGACGTCGGTCCGTCCGTTCCGTGCGTATGCGGGCGCACTGATCGTGTCCAGGATTCGCTGGACCCCCTCGCGCACACCCGAGCGCCGCACCGGCCCCCTCATCGACCGCCCGGCGGCGTTGGCGGTGTCGGCGAGATTGAGCAGGTGCGAACGCTCGGCATCGTCGAGGTGCAACGCGCGGGCAAGGGACTCCAGGACGGACTGCGAGACGCCGGTGAGGTTCCCCCGCTCGAGGCGGGTGTAGTAGTCGGTGCTCATCCCGGCCAGCATCGCGACCTCCTCGCGGCGCAGGCCTTTCACCCGCCGCCTGCCGCCGTAGAACGGGATCCCGGCCTGCTGCGGGGTGAGCCGTTCACGGCGGGTGGTGAGGAAGTCGCGCACCTCGTCCCGGTTGCCCATGTCGTCGAAGGGTACGGCGCGCGGCAGCCGCCAGGGAGGGTCTGTCAATACCAGGCAAAACCTCCACTGCCTCCCGCGCCGCCCGTGGGGTTTCGTGGAGTCATGGCAGCACAGCACCAAACGATCACGCTGAACAACGGCGTGCCGATGCCAATCCTCGGGTTCGGCGTCTTCCAGGTCCCCGGCGAGCAGACCGAGCAGGTCGTCACGGACGCCCTCGCGGCCGGCTACCGGTTGATCGACACCGCCGCCTCCTACGGCAACGAGGAGGCCGTCGGCCGGGCGATCGCCGCGAGCGGCATCCCGCGCGACGAGCTGTTCGTCACCACCAAGATGTGGATCCAGCACACCGGCGAGGAGACCGCCCGCCGCGAGTTCGACAGGTCCCTGCGCAAGCTGGGCCTGGACCATCTCGACCTCTACCTGATCCACCAGCCGCTCGGCGACTACTACAGCTCCTGGCACGCGATGGAGAAGCTGTATGCCGAGGGTCTGATCAAGGCGATCGGGGTCTCCAACTTCTACCCCGACCGGCTCGTCGACCTGATCCAGCACAACGACATCGTTCCGGCGGTCAACCAGATCGAGACCCACCCGTTCTTCCAGCGCGCCGGCTACCAGCAGCTGATGCGCGAGCGCGGCGTACAGATCGAGTCCTGGGGCCCGTTCGCCGAGGGCAGGAACGACTTCTTCACCAACCCGGTCCTGACCGCGATCGCCGCGGGGCACGACCGTTCCGTCGCCCAGGTCGTACTGCGCTGGCTCGTCCAGCGCGACGTCGTGGTGATCCCGAAGTCGGTGCGCCCCGAGCGCATGGCCCAGAACCTCGACGTCTTCGACTTCGCACTCACCGGCGAGGAGATGACCCGGATCGCGGCCCTGGACACCGGCGCCTCGCTGTTCTTCGACCACCACGACCCGGGGATGGTCGCCTGGCTCGGCGATCGTCGCGTCGACTGAGGAGCACAAAATGATCAAGCGCACGCTCGGAAACAGCGGCCTCGAGGTCTCCGCGATCGGCCTCGGCTGCATGGGACTCAACCACGGCTACGGCCCCGCCGTCGACAATGCGCAGGGCGTGGCGCTCATCCGCGCCGCCGTCGACCGCGGCATCACCTTCTTCGACACCGCCCAGGTCTACGGGCCGTTCACCAACGAGGAACTCGTCGGCGAGGCCCTGGCGCCCGTCCGCGACCAGGTCGTCATCGCGACCAAGTTCGGCTTCTCGTTCGACGGCAGTCGCTCCACCGGGCTGGACAGCCGCCCCGAGCACATCTCCGCCAGCGTCGAGGACTCCCTGCGGCGGCTCGGAACGGATCGGATCGACCTGCTCTACCAGCACCGCGTCGATCCGGAGGTGCCGATCGAGGATGTCGCCGGCACCGTGCGGGACCTCATCGCGGCCGGGAAGGTGGGGCATTTCGGCCTGTCCGAGGCGGGCGTGGAGGTCATCCGCCGCGCACACGCCGTGCAACCGGTCACGGCTCTGCAGAGCGAGTACTCGCTGTGGTGGCGCGAGCCCGAGGAGCGGATCCTGCCCGTCCTGGCCGAGCTCGGCATCGGGCTCGTGCCGTTCAGCCCGCTGGGCAAGGGCTTTCTCACCGGGACGATCGACACCGCCACCACCTTCACCGACTCGGACATCCGCAACACCCTGCCCCGGTTCACCGAGCGGGCCCGCGCCGCCAATCAGGCGCTGGTCGACGTGCTGTCCAAGATCGCCGCGAGCCGTGGCGTCACCAACGCCCAGGTCGCGCTGGCCTGGCTGCTCGCCCAGGGCCCGCCGGCAGTGCCGATCCCGGGCACCACGAAGGTCTCCCGCCTGCTGGAGAACGCCGCCGCGGCCGATCTCGAACTCAGCACCGGCGACCTGGCCGAGCTGACCGCCGCGGCCGGCCGGGTGCGGATCCAGGGCGACCGTTATCCCGAGCACATGCAGAGGTGGATCAACCGCTGAGATCGAACATGTGTTCTAATAGCTACCGCTGTCGAACACGGGGAGATGTCTGTGCGCCGTCGCAATGCGGTTCTCGCCGTGGCCGCGGTCGTGACGCACGCGCTGTGGACCCCGCTGCCCGTGGTCGCCGTCGAGGCCCCGGCCGACAGCCCCGCGCCCGGCGGAGACGCGGGGGCGCTCCGCCGGGCGCGGGTTTCACCCATGTGTTTGAATGGCGGGCCGCCGCATAGATCGACTTGAGCGGCGGTGTCATTCGATCACGGGGAGAAGTGTTGAAACGAAGGAGTTCCTTCCTGGCCGCGTTCGCGGTCGCACTGGGTGCGCTGGTGACACCCACACCGGCGCAGGCAGGCCTGCCGCCGGTTCTGTACGACCAGGTGGCCCAGGACCGCGAGTTCGTCCGGTGGCTCTCGGTGCAGGACCCGCGGGCGGCGGTGCGCTCCCGGGCGCGCGGCGCGTTGGTGAACGGCGGTGAGGCGGGCATCACAGCGTTCCTGTTCCCGACCGTCCTGCCCTCCGGTGAGATCAAGCCCTCGGGATTCGACGCGGGCGCCGCACAGGCGGCCGACACCCGCACCCGCCAGACCGACTACGCGGCACGGATGGCGACCACCCACCCCGCGCAGTTCTACCCCTGGGTGAACGCGGCCGCCCGCCGGGCACAGGCCGGCACCGAGGCCGAGCTGGCCGAGTTCGCGAGCACCGGCTACACGGCGGCGCTGAACAAGGACAACGCCAAGATTCCGTACGATGACGGCGCCGCACTGGTGACCCCGTTCGACCGCGCCTTCGTGGCGAACCTGGCCGTCAGCGACGAGAGCGACCAGGTCCGTGACCGCGCGGAGAACGTGGTGACCGACGCCGACGTGGCGGAGTTCCTCCGTTACGGCTGGCTGAGCGCCGCCGGGATCGACAACGAGGCGTTCCGCAGCGCGTACGTGGCCGACGAGTGGGCGCGCTGGCACGAGGCGCGGCGGCTGATCGGCGTGGCCCTGACCGCGGACGAGGCCGACGCCCGCGGGGCGTGGCAGAACGTGGCCGCGGTCACCGTCCCGGCCCGAGACGCCTGGGCCGAGCGCGAGCCGGTCGCGAAGATCCGGATGGACGCGTGGCTGCTCGCGTCGGCGACCGCCGAGTCGCAGAGCAACGCGCTCTGGAGCAACCTCGTCACCAAGGCCCCGCCGATGCGCACGCAGTGGCGCAACGAGGGCTCGAACGTCGCGGCGCGGCTCACCTGGTGGAACAACCTGAAGCAGCTCGCGTTCGCGTACGCGGGCTGAGGCACAGGGGCCCGCCCGGCCGCGGCCGGGCGGGCTTCTCAGTGCCGCGACGGATGGTCGCCCAGGAGTTTGGTGGCCAGGACGGCGGCCTGCGTGCGGCGCTCCAGGCCCAGCTTGGCCAGCAGGCTCGAGACGTAATTCTTGACCGTCTTCTCCGCGAGGAACATGCGGCCCGCGATCTCCCGGTTGGTCAGGCCCTCCGCCACGTACTCCAGGATCCGCCGCTCCTGGTCGGTCAGCGACGCCAGCTCGCGCGGCTGCTCGACGCCGTTGCGGATGCGCTCGAGGACCCGCTGCGTGACCGCCGGGTCGAGCAGCGACTGGCCCTGCGCCACCCGCCGGACCGCGTCCACCAGGTCCGTGCCGCGGATCTGCTTGAGCACGTATCCCGAGGCGCCCGCCATGATCGCGGCGAACAATGCCTCGTCGTCCTCGTAGGACGTCAGGATGAGTCCCTTGATCGTCGAGTCGATCGCACGGACGTCCCGGCAGACGTCGATGCCGTTGCCGTCCGGCAGGCGCGCGTCGAGGACCGCCACGTCGGGGCGCAGGGCCGGGATGCGCCGGGCCGCCTCCTGGGCGGACCCGGACTCGCCGACCACCTCGATGTCCCCGCCGGCCTGCAGCAGGTCGACGAGGCCACGACGGACGACCTCATGGTCGTCGAGGAGAAAGACTCGGATCATGCCTCAATTCTGTCGCCGCGGGTCCCGGGGACCAAGGGCCGAAGGTCCCGCGCCGCGCGTGGCGCGAAACGCTAGTCTTCTGGCCGTGGCCGAAGGAACGACTCCCTCGCTGGGTCTGAGCCCGCTCTCCCGTGTCCGCCTCGACGAGCTGCTGCACGAGATGCAGAACCGGATCGGCGACATCGTCACCAGCCGGGAGAGGCTGCGAGCGCTGCTCGACGCCGTGGTCGGCATCGGCACCGACCTGGATCTGCGCAGCACGCTGCAGCGGATCGTGGAGGCCGCGTGCGCGCTTGTCGGCGCGAAGTACGGCGCGCTCGGCGTCCTGGCCCCGGACAACAACAGTCTGTCCGACTTCGTGACGCACGGCATCGACCCGGAGACCCACGCGCGGATCGGCGATCTGCCGCACGGCCGCGGCGTGCTCGGCCTGCTGATCACCGATCCGCGGCCGGTGCGGCTGCCGGACATCACGAAGCACCCGGACTCGTTCGGCTTCCCGCCGAACCACCCGCCGATGCACAGCTTCCTCGGCGTTCCGGTCCGCACCCGTGACCAGATCTTCGGCAACCTGTACCTCGCCGAGAAACAAGACCAGTTCAGCGAGGACGACGAGGAGATCGTGGTGGCCCTCGCCGCCGCGGCCGGTGTCGCCATCGACAACGCCCGCCTCTACGAGCTGGCCCAGCGGCGGCAGCGCTGGCTCGAGGCGGCCTCCGAGATCACCGGCGTGCTGCTCGGCACCGTCCGGCGCACCGAGGCACTCGCCCTGATCGCCCGCCGGGCCCGCGAGGTGGCCGACGCCGAGCTGGTCCTCGTGCTGCTCTACGAGGAGGAGAACGCGCGGTACCGGATCGAGGTCGCCGAGGGCGCCGACCTGGCCGGGCGGATCGTCACCGCCGACACCTTCGGCAACGACTCGGCTCTCGTCGAGGACCTCCGCGACACCGCCGAGTGGCCCGGCCCGGTGCCGGAGGGCCCGGCCATCGTCGCGCCGCTCGGCCTGCAGCAGGGCGTACTGATCGTCAGCCGCCCGGCCAACCTGGACGACGCGGCGCTGCTCTCCACGTTCGCCGGGCAGGCCGCCCTGGCCCTGGAGCGGGCCCGCGCCCAGGAGGAGCGCGAGCTGCTGGCCGTGCTGGAGGACCGTGAGCGGATCGCGCGCGACCTGCACGACGTGGTGATCCAGCGGCTGTTCGCGACCGGCATGCAGCTGCAGGGCGCGGCCGCGCCGGCCGGTACGAGACCCGAGGTGGTCAAGCGGATCAACGCCGCCGTCGACGACCTCGACGCCACGATCCGCGACATCCGCCGGTCGATCTTCGAGCTGCGGGCACCGGTGGGCGCGACGCTGCGCACCGAGCTGCGTGACACCTGCGACGCGGCGCTGGACACGCTCGGCTTCCGGCCCACGCTGGAGACCGTCGGCCCGGTGGAGAGCTCGGTGCCGGACGACATCGTGCCCGAGCTGATCGCGGTGCTGCGCGAGGCGCTGTCCAATGTCGCCCGGCACGCGCAGGCCCGCAACGTACGCGTCTCGGTCCGCGTCGCCGACCGGCACGTGATCCTGCAGGTGGAGGACGACGGCGTCGGCATCGATCCGGCGCTGGCCCGCGGCGGCGTGGTGAACATGGGTGAGCGGGCCACCGACCTGGGCGGCGAGTTCGAGGCGGTCCCCCGGCCGGACGGCGCCGGCACGGTCGTCACCTGGCGGGTCCCGCTCAGCGGCTGACCGGGACTTTCGGCCCTTATCGGCGGGGCTCCGCGGGAGGCACGGTGGAACAGACCACCGTGAAGGAGAAGTGCCGTGATCCGCTACGACGAGTCCGACCTGCGGCGCGCCGCCGCGGCCGGCATCCAGGCACCCTCGATGTACAACAGCCAGCCGTGGCTGTTCCGCCTCGACGACGGCGCCATCGAGGTGCTGTCGGACCCGGCCCGGCAGCTCACCGTCGCGGACGCCGGCGGCGGCTGGGCGATGCGCCTGGCCCTCGGCTCGGCCACCTACAACGCCCGGCTCGCGCTGGCCTGGGGCGGCGCGCCGGCCGACGTGAAGTTGCTGCCGGACCCGGACCGGCCGGAGGTGATCGCCCGGCTCACCCCGGGGCGGCACCGCCCACCGACGTACGCCGAACGCGACCTCTACACCGCCATCGAGCGCCGCTACAGCCACCGTGACCCGTTCTGGCCCGACCCGGTCCCCGCCGACGTGCGCGTACGCCTGATCGAGTCCGCCCGCGCGGAGGGCGCCTGGCTGGATCTGCTCGTCGGGATGACCGCGCTGACCGGCTTCTCGGAGATCGCGCACAGCGCCGACCGGGTGCTCCGCCGCGACATGCGTTACCAGGCCGAGCTGATCACCTGGACCGACACCGAGGACGCGCCGGACGGCATCCCGGTCGCGGCCGCCGCCACGGTCGGTGAGCCGCAGGACCTGATCCCGCAGCGCAACTTCGGCCATCGCCGCCGCGCCGCCGGCCGCGACTACGAGCCGGAGCCCCTGGTCGGGATCCTCGGCACGGCCGGCGACCGCAAGCTGGACCAGGTGATGGCCGGTCAGGCGCTGCAGCATGTGCTGCTCGCCGCGACCGACGCCGGCCTGGCCACCTCGATGATCTCCCAGCCGATCGAGGTGCCGGCCGCCCGCGACCAGCTGCGGCGCTCGCTCGGCCGCACCGGCTTCCCGCAGATCGCGTTCCGGGTCGGTTACGGCCGGCCGGGTCATCCCACCCCTCGCCGCGACGTCGAGGCGGCCATCCTTCACTAACTATGCTGGCGCCATGAGCAGCGGGCACTCCCATCCTCTCCACCTCGACCGGGACAGCCCGGTCCACCGGCTGCCGCCGGAGGTGAAGATCGTCTCGGCTGTGCTGTTCACGATCGTCGTGGTCGCCACGCCGCGCACCGAGTTCCTCGCCTTCGGCGGTTACGCGCTCCTACTGGCCGTGGTCGCCGCGATCGCCCGGGTCCCGGCCGGCTGGCTCGCCAAGCGCGCCACCATCGAATTGCCGTTCGTGCTGCTCGCGGTCGCGCTGCCGTTCGCCGGGCACGGCGAGCGAGTGATGTGGATGGGCCTGTCGCTGTCGGTGGACGGCCTCTACGGCGCGTGGAACATCTTCGCGAAAGGCACGCTGGGCGTCCTCGCCTCGCTGCTGCTCGCCGCGACCACCACGATGCGCGACCTGATCCTGGGACTGGACCGGCTGCGCTGCCCGCAGGTGTTCACCCAGATCGCCACGTTCATGCTGCGCTACATCGACGTGCTGGCCGACGACGCGCGGCGGATGCGGATCGCCCGGATCTCCCGCGGCTACGACCCCCGGTTCCTCTGGCAGGCGAAAGCGTTCGCGGTCGGCGTCGGCGCGCTCTTCCTGCGCTCCTACGAGCGCGGTGAACGGGTCTATCTCGCCATGCTGTCCCGCGGTTACACCGGCCGCCTGCCCGCTTCCGAACGCGGTCCGGCACCGGCCCGCGACTGGGTGCTGTCGGCCACACTTCCGGTCGCCTCTGCCGGGATCGCCCTCGCCGCGGTCGTCCTAGCATGATCGACATGACTCCGGCACTGACGATCAGCGGGCTGCGCTATGCGTACCCGGACGGCCGCGAGGCCCTGCACGGCGTCGACCTGCGCATCGCGCAGGGCGAGCGGGTCGCGCTCCTGGGACCGAACGGCGCCGGCAAGACCACCCTGGTGCTGCACCTCAACGGCATCCTGCACGGTGGGTCCGGGTCGGTGGAGATCTCCGGCCTGCCGGTCACGCCCGGCGACCGCAAGGCGATCACCGAGATCCGCCGCCGGGTCGGCGTCGTCTTTCAGGACCCTGACGACCAGCTCTTCATGCCTTCGGTCGCGGAGGACGTGGCTTTCGGTCCGCAAAATCTAGGCGTACGCGGAACCGAGCTCACCAATCGCGTCGACGAGGCTCTGGCCGCTGTCGGCATGTCCGAGCACCGCGACCACGTGCCGCATCACCTCTCCTTCGGCCAGCGGCGGAGAGTGGCCGTGGCGACCGTGCTCGCGATGCGCCCGGAGATCCTGGTCCTGGACGAACCGTCGTCCAACCTGGACCCCGCGAGCCGCCGCGAACTCGCCGAGATCATCGTGTCGTTGCCGGTGACCACACTGATGGTCACCCACGACCTGCCGTACGCCCTGGAGTTGTGTTCCCGCTCGGTGATCCTGGACGCGGGCCGGATCGTGGCCGACGGCGCGACCGCCGACCTGCTGGGCGATCGGGACCTGATGCGCCGCCACCGCCTCGAACTACCCTTCGGCTTCAACCCCCACCCCCGTGTGTGAAGTTCGGCCCCGCTCCACACCCCAACTCCACACGCAATGGTCTCTGGACACGAGTGTGGGGGTGTCGGGGCGTGAACCGCCTCGAAACCCCCACGGTGCCGCGTCGTGGTCAGGCGGCCTGACTGAACTCGGAGCGTGCGCCGCTCACGAGGGCCTGCCACGTGTCCGGGCCGACCACGCCGTCGACGAGAAGCTGGGCGTCCTGCTGGAAGGTGCGGATCGCCCGCTCGGTGACCGGGCCGTAAACACCGTCGGCGCCCTCGCCGAGCCGGAACTCCCGCTGAAGACCGCGGACCGCGCTGCCCTCGGAGCCGGGGCGTACCTCCACGATGAGTGCCTGCCAGGTCTCGGGTCCCACCACGCCGTTGTCCGGAAGGTTCTTGGCCCGCTGGTACGCGCGTACCGCGTCACCGGTCTGCGCGCCGAAGACGCCGTCCACGGTGACCGTGTGACCATGGGCCTGCAGCAGGTACTGCAACGTGGTGACCTGGTGATCCTTGGAGCCCTGCCGGGTCGTCGGCCAAGGGTTCAGCGAGGCGGCCATACGGGGGTTCCCCTTCCTCATCATCGAGCGACGGGTGCGTGCGCTTCCCTCACTTTCGCTTCTCCGGCCGTCGATTGAAAGGGTGAGATACTTCTCCGCCGCGGATTCGTCAGAATTGATTTCGCCCCGCTGACCGATTCGCACCCGTCAACGCGTGTTCACCCGCGCGAACCTGTTGGTTAACGACCGGAAACGCGCAGTAACGAACGGGCCCGGCACCGGAGGGGTGCCAGGCCCGTGATCAATTCCACTGGCCGGGACTCAGTGCTCGGCCCAGTCGCCGAGGGACCAGTCGCGGACCTCGGGCATGTCCTCGAGGTGCTCGACGACGTAGCGCTCGTGCTTCTCCAGCTGCTTCTCGCACCAGGCCTTCAGATCGGTGGCGCCGACCGGGAGCCGCTTGGCGTTGTTGATGGCGTCCATGACCAGGTGGTACCGCGAGGCCCGGTTGCGCACCGTCATGTCGAACGGTGTGGTCGTGGTGCCCTGCTCGATGAAGCCGCGCACCCGGAACCGGTCGGCGTCCGGCCGGCCGTGCACCAGCTGGTGGATCGCACCCGGGTAGCCGTGGAACGAGAACACCACGTCCACGTGGTCGGTGAACAGCTCGCGGAACATGGTCTCGCTCATGCCGTGCGGGTGGTCCTTGGGGCGCGGCAGCGTCATCAGGTTGACCACGTTGACGACCCGGACCCGCATCTGCGGCAGCTTCTCCTTGAGGATCTGCGCGGCCGCCACGGTCTCCATCGTCACCACGTCGCCGGCGCAGGCCAGCACGATGTCCGGGTCGCTGGAGCCGTCGTCGGTACCGGCCCACTCCCACACGCCGGCGCCCTTCGCGGTGTGCTCGATCGCCTGGTCCATGGTCAGCCACTGCAGTTGCGGCTGCTTGTCGATGACGATCAGGTTGATGTACGACTTCGACCGGAAGCAGTGGTCGGCGACCGAGAGCAGCGTGTTGGCGTCCGGCGGCAGGTACACCCGGGCCACGTCGCCGCGCTGGGTGAGCACCACCTGGATCAGGCCGGGGCCCTGGTGCGAGAAGCCGTTGTGGTCGTTGCGCCAGGCGGTCGACGTGAGCAGGATGTTCAGACTCGGCACCTTGGCGCGCCAGGGCAGGTGCTTGGCCTCCTGCAGCCACTTGCCGTGCTGCACCGTCTGCGACGCGCTGACCATGGCGAACGCCTCGTACGTGGCGAACATGCCGTGCCGGCCGGTCAGGTTGTACCCCTCGAGCCAGCCGTGGCAGTTGTGCTCGGAGAGCACCTCCATGACCCGGCCCGAACGGCTGATCTTCACGTCGTCGTCGTTGACCGACTCCATGAACCCTCGGTCGGAGACCTCGAAGACCGCGCCGAGCCGGTTGCTGTTGGTCTCGTCCGGGCAGAACAGCCGGAACCGGTCGCCGTTGCGCTGATAGATGTCGCGCATCATCTCGCCGAGTTTGCGGGTGGACTCGGCCCTGGTCTGCGCCGGCTCCTTGACCTCGATCGCGTAGTCGCGGAAGTCGGGCATGTCGAGGTCGCGGGTGAGCAGGCCGCCGTTGGCGTGCGGGCTGGCCGACATGCGCAGGTCACCCCCGGGGCCGAACGAGCGGACCTCGGCCACCGGTGCGCCGGTCGCGTCGAACAGTTCCTCCGGCCGGTAGGACCGCAGCCACTTCTCCAGCTCACGCAGGTGGTCCTCGTTGCCCCGCACCCCGGAGAGCGGGACCTGGTGCGAGCGCCACGTGCCGGTCACCGTGATGCCGTCGATCTTCTCGGGACCGGTCCAGCCCTTGGGCGTACGCATGATGATCAACGGCCAGTGCGGGCGCTTGCCGTCCCATTGCCCGCTGCGCGCCGCGGTCTGGATCGCCCGGATCTTGCCCCACGCCTCCGCGAGAACCCCGGCGAACCGCTGGTGCATGCCCGGCAGGTCCGAGCCCTCGATCTCGATGACGTCGTAGCCGTGGCCCTCCAGGAGCTTGCGCACCTCGGCCGGGTCCTTGCGGGCCAGAACGGTCGGACCGGCGATCTTCGCACCGTTCAGATGCAGGATCGGCAGCACCGCGCCGTCATGCGCCGGGTTGATGAAGGAGACGCCCTTCCACGAGCCCTCCAGCGGGCCGGTCTCCGCCTCACCGTCACCCACCACGGCGATCGCCAGCAGATCCGGGTTGTCCATCACCGCGCCGTACGCGTGCACCAGCACATAGCCGAGCTCGCCGCCCTCGTGGATGGAACCGGGCGTGGTCACCGACACGTGGCTCGGGATGCCGCCGGGGCTGGAGAACTGGCGGAACAGCCGCAGTATGCCGCTCTCGTCGAGGCCGACGTTCGGATACACCTCGGAGTAGGTGCCCTCCAGGTAGCCCGCGGCGACCAGCGCCGGGCCGCCGTGCCCCGGGCCGGCCAGGTAGATCGCCTGCTGACCGGTCTGCTTGATCAGGCGGGAGACGTGCGCGTAGACGAACGACAGACCGGGACTCGTACCCCAGTGGCCGAGCAGGCGCGGCTTGATGTGCTCGGATTTCAGCGGCTCCCGCAGCAGCGGGTTGGCCTGCAGGTAGATCTGCCCGATCGTGAGGTAGTTGTTGGCCCGCCACCAGGCGTCGAGGCCGGCCACCTCGGCCTCGCCGGGAGCGGCCAGCTTCCGGACGAGTTCTTGGTCGTGCGTGGCTCGGTTGTCCGAAACGGCGGTCACAGTCTTTCCTCTCGAGAGATTTCGAGTGCCTGTCCTGACGTTCAAGGTCAACTTATCGGCCGCGCAGAGGCGCTACATGGGTCTTTGGTCCCCTCCGGCCGGGACGTTACCCCTGTCGACGTGCGTAGAATCTTGGTCGGTGTGCCGGGAAGTCTGGTCGGCGAGTCCCGCTCTGTACTCCTCCCTGAAGGACGAAACATGACGTCGCCGACGCCCCGCCGCCTGTTCGCTCTCGGTTCCTGGGCCGAGGCCCGGCGCGTCGCCGACATCCTGCGCGCCGAGACGGTCGGTGGCCTGCTCCTGCTCGCTGCGACAGTGCTGGCGCTGGCCTGGGCGAACTCCCCATGGAAAGACTTGTACCAGGATTTGGCGTCCTTCCGGGTCGGGCCGGGGGAATGGCACCTGAACCTTTCGCTCGCCGAGTGGGCGGCTGACGGGCTGCTGGCGATCTTCTTCTTCGTGGCCGGTCTCGAGCTCAAGCGCGAGTTCGTCGCCGGCGACCTGCGGGACCCACGCCGGGCGGCGCTGCCGGTGACAGCCGCGATGGGCGGCATGCTGGTCCCCGCGCTGATCTTCGTGGCGGTCACCGCGACCGCGGGTGACCCCGCAGGCCTGCGCGGCTGGGCGGTGCCGACGGCCACCGACATCGCGTTCGCACTGGCCGTGCTGGCCATCATCAGCACCCATCTGCCCGGCGCGTTGCGCACGTTCCTGCTGACCCTGGCCGTGGTCGACGACCTGCTGGCCATCCTGATCATCGCGATCTTCTACACGTCGGCGCTGCACCCGGTGCCGCTGCTGGTGTCGTGCCTGCTGATCGCGCTGTTCGGCGTCCTGGTCCAGCGCGGGCTGGTGCGCTGGTGGCTGCTTCTGCCGCTCGCTCTGCCGGCGTGGGCGTTGATGCACGCGTCGGGCATCCATGCGACGGTCGCCGGCGTGCTGCTCGCCTTCACCGTGCCGGTGAGCGGTGACGTGGCGGAGCGGATGGAGCACCGGTGGCGGCCGGTGTCAGCGGGATTCGCGGTGCCGGTGTTCGCGTTCTTCGCCGCCGGGGTCACCGTCGGCGGCAGCATCGGCGCCGGCTCGGTCGCGGCCGTCGCCGGCCTCGTGCTGGGCAAGCCGATCGGGATCGTCGGATCGACCTGGCTGGTGCAGCGCTTCACCCGGGCACAGCTCTCCGAGGGGCTGAGCTGGTGGGACATGCTCGGCCTGGGCCTGCTCGGCGGGATCGGCTTCACCGTGTCACTGCTGATCAGCGAGTTGGCCTTCGGGTCCGGCAGCGCGCTGGACGACGAGACGAAGATCGGTGTGCTGGCGGGATCCCTGATCGCGGCGATCCTGGCCGCCGTGGTGCTGCGGATGCGGAACCGGCACTACCGCCGTCTGTGCGCGCAGGAGGCGGCCGACGAGGACGCGGACGGCGTGCCGGACGTCTATCAGAAGTGACCGGCGGCCCCGGTAGAGGCCGCCGGTCGCTCCGGCCGGCTGCTATCCCGCGGTGAGGGTGCAGCTGTCCTGGTCCGCGGTCAGTTCGGTCACCTCGTCACCGACGCGCACGCGCCACGGCAGCGGATCGCCGGCGCGGCCGACGCGGATCTCGGCGCCCTCCCGGGTCACCGTGAAGACGGTGTCCGAACCGGACGGTCCCGGCACGACGACGGCGGTGCGGCCCTCGGCGGGCTCGAACAGCCGCAGCGTCACCCCGTCCCGGTAGTCGTAGTCCGGGCGGTCCTGCCGGGCGCCGACCGGGATCACCGCGCCCGGGCGGACCAGCAGCGGCACGCTGTCGAAGCCGTGGGTCTCGCGTACCCAGGCCGGGCCCTCGACGACCTGGCCGGTCAGGTAGTGCGTCCAGCGGCCGGCCGGCACGTAGAACGACACGTCGCCCGCGGCGCTGAACACCGGCGCGACCAGGAGGTCGTTGCCGAGCAGGTACTGCCGGTCCAGGTGGGTGACGGCCGGGTCGCCGGGGAACGCGAGCGCCATCGGGCGCATCACCGGAAGGCCGTCCAGGTGGGCTTCGCGGGCGACACCGAAGAGGTACGGCATGAGCCGGTACTTGAGGTGCGTGAAGGACCGCAGGACGTCCACGGCCTCCTCGTCGAACTCCCACGGCACCCGGTACGACGTGCTGCCGTGCAGCCGGCTGTGCGAGCTGAGCAGCCCGAACGCGATCCACCGCTTGAACACGGCCGGGTCCGGCATACCCTCGAAACCGCCGATGTCGTGGCTCCAGAAGCCGAAGCCGGAGGACATCAGCGACAGGCCGCCGCGCAGGCTCTCCGCCATCGACTCGTACGTGCTGGAGTTGTCCCCGCCCCAGTGCACCGGGAACTGCTGGCCGCCGACGGTCGCCGACCGGGCGAACAGCACGGCCTCGCCCTCGCCGCGCACCTCCTTCAGGACGTCGAAGACCACCTGGTTGTAGATCTGCGTGTAGTAGTTGTGCATCCGCTCCGGGTCGGAGCCGTCGTGCCACACCACGTCGGTCGGCACCCGCTCGCCGAAGTCCGACTTGAAGGCGTCGACCCCCATCTCGGCGAGTGCGCGCAGCTTGCTCGCGTACCACTCCCGGGCGGCCGGGTTGGTGAAGTCGACCAGGCCCATGCCGGCCTGCCACAGGTCCCACTGGAAGACGTCGCCGTTGGCCTTCTTCACCAGGTACCCGTTCGCCCTGCCCTCGGCGAACAGCGGCGAGCGCTGCGCGATGTACGGATTGATCCACAGACAGATCCGCAGGCCCTTGCCGGCGAGCCGCTTGAGCATGCCCGGCGGGTCCGGGAAGACACGGGTGTCCCACTCGAAGTCGCACCAGGAGAACTCGCGCATCCAGAACGTGTCGAAGTGGAACACGCTCAGCGGCAGGTCCCGGTCGGCCATCCCGTCGACGAACTTGTTCACCGTCTCCTCGTCGTACGAGGTGGTGAACGACGTGGTCAGCCAGAGGCCGAACGACCAGGCCGGCGGGAGCGCGGGACGGCCGGTCATCGCCGTGTACTTACGGATCACCTCAGCCGGGGTCGGCCCGTAGATGACCAGGTAGGACAGGCTCTGCCCGGCGACGCTGAACTGGGTCCGCGACACCATCTCGGAGGCGACCTCGAAGGACACCTTGCCGGGGTGGTCGACGAGCACGCCGTACCCCGCGTTGGTGAAGTAGAACGGGACGTTCTTGTACGCCTGCTCGCTGCTGGTGCCGCCGTCCTCGTTCCAGATGTCGATGCTCTGGCCGTTCTTGACCAGCGGCCCGAACCGCTCGCCGAGCCCGTAGACCGCCTCGCCGACACCCAGGTCGAGCTGCTCGTGGACGTAGTGCTCACCGTCGGCGGTGTCGACGACCCCCATGCCCTTCCAGCCGCTGCCGGTGATCCGCCGGCCCTCGGCGAGGAAGTCCAGCCCCCACCGCTCCCCCGCCGTGAACCGGGCCGTCAGCCGGCCGGAGGTGATCGACAGGTCGTCGACCGCGACGTCCACGGGCTCCTCGGCGATGGCGAACGCGGGGTTCCGTGGCTCCTCACCCTGGAAGTGCTCGACGGTGACCCGGATGACGTCCGGCGCCGGCGCGGTGGCCGTGACGGTGATCAGCGGAGCGTTGAGGGTGTCGCCGCGGTGGTGGACCGGCCGGGTGGCGGCGTAGACGGTCAGCGAACCTGGGCCCGTCGTGCTGTCCAGGAGATGCGCTGGATGCAGCACGGTCAGGCCGGAGCGCTTGCGCCAGTAGCCGTCAGTGAACTTCATGCGCGTCCTTACCTAATCACTTGATCGCGCCGGCGGCGATGCCGCGCGTGAGGGTCCGCTGGAAGATGAGGAAGAAGAGCATCGCGGGCACGACGCCGATCAGGGCCGAGGCGCTGGTCGTGGTCGCGTCCATCAGCCGGTCGCCCTGCAGGACGCCGAGAGCCACCGGGACGGTCTGGTTGTCGTTGGAGATCAGGAAGACCAGCGGCAGGAAGAACTCGTTCCACGTCCAGATGAAGAAGAACGTGAACAGCACCGCGAGGGTCGGCCTGCTGACCGGGACCACCACCCGCCACAGGGTGCGCCACTTACCGGCACCGTCCACCTCGGCCGCGTCCAGCAGTTCCCGGGGGAACTCGGAGTAGACCGAGGTGAGCAGGTAGGTGCCGAAGGCGCCCTGGATGACGGTGAAGATGATGATGATCGCGATCAGGCTGTCGTAGAGACCGGCCTCCTTGGAGATGTAGTACAGCGGGTAGACCAGCACCTCCTGCGGCAGCAGGTTCGCGACCAGGAAGAACACCAGGAACCAGACGCGGCCGCGCACGCGGCCGATGCCGAGGGCGTACGCGTTGAGAATCGACAGCACGACGCCGAGGACGGCCACCACCAGGCTGGTGATGAAGCTGTTCCAGAGCTTCTGGCCGAAGTTCACCCGGTTCCAGAAGTCGACGATGCCGTCCCAGTAGAGGCTGGTGGGTATCGAGAGCGGGCCGTTGCTCGCGTACTCCGCCGGGCTCTTCACCGCGTTGACCGCGATCACCAGCAGCGGGCCGACCAGCAGGAGCAGCAGCACCAGCAGGCCGGTCAGGACGAAGAACCGGGTGGGATTGCGGTGACGCAGCGCTTTCGGCGCCGGCTTTTCGGGGGTACGCGAGGGAGCTTCCGCCGCGGTGACGGTCATGAGAGTTCCTCCGCCCGGTGCTGCAGCCGCAGGAACACGAAGGCGAGCACCACGATCAGTACGGTGAGCACGGTCGAGATCGCCGAGCCGTACCCGACCTGCGCCTTCTCGAAGAAGTTGCGGTACGCGAAGTAGGACGGCACCAGCGTCGCGTTGCTCGGGCCGCCGCCGGTCAGCACGAACACCTGCCCGAAGATCTTCAGCGCGGCGATCGTGGTGGTGATCAGCACGACGTAGAACTCCGGCCGGATCATGTAGACCGTGATCTTGCGGAAGCGCTGCCACCACGAGGCGCCGTCCAGGTCCGCCGCCTCGTAGATCGACGGGTCGATCCGCTGCAGGCCGGACATGAACATGACGATCGGGTAGCCGAGCTGGAACCAGACCATCACGGCCATCACGCTGTACAGCGCGTAGTCCGGGTCACCCAGCCAGTTCCTGGCCAGTCCCCCGAGGCCGATCGACTCGAGGATCCGGTTCAGGGCGCCGTAGCTGGGGTGCAGGATCCAGCTCCAGATGATGCCGGTGACCGCGACCGGGATGACCTGCGGCAGGTAGTAGCCGGAGCGGAAGGCGCCGGCCCAGCGGTCGCCGAAGTGCTTGGCGACGTAGTCGAAGAGCACCGCTGCCAGCACCAGGCCGAGCAGCGTCGGTATCACCGCCATCGCGATGATGAGCAGCACGATGTTGCTGAACGACTGCCAGAACAGCTCGTCGGCGAAGAGCCGGGTGTAGTTGTCGAAGCCGACCCAGCGCGGGCTGCCCACTCCGGTCCACTTGGTGAAGCTGATGTAGACCGTCATGACCAGCGGCACGATGATGACCGCGATCGAGGCGAGTACTCCTGGAATGAGGTACACCGCGTACCCGCGGTTCCTGAGATTGTTGCCGGCCATACCGGGCCCCTTCCCGCGCCGCGGGCGGCGGGTCTCCCCGCCGCCCGCGACCCCTCTCACTTACCCAGGTCAGCCAGGTTCTCGTTGTACGGCTTCGCGATCTCGTCGAGGAACGCGTCCGGGGTCTTTGAGCCGTTGATCAGCCCCTGCACACCGGCGACGAGCACGTCGTAGTAGCCGGGCGCCGGCCAGTCCGGGTAGAAGGCGAGGCCGTCACTGGTCGAGATCTTGTTGAACGTCTCCACCAGTTCCTTGTTCTTCGGGTCGGTGATCTGCGACGGGTCGGCCGCCACCGGGACGCCACCGCTGTTGCCGAGCAGCGCCTGGATCTCCGGCGACATCGTGATGTCGATGAAGTCGTACGCCAGGGACTTGGCCTTGCTCTTCTCCGGCACCACCCACAGGTTGCCGCTGGAGCCCGGGTGCAGGTTGTTGCCGGGGAACAGGAAGGTGCCCCACTCGAAGTCCTTGATGTCGGTGGCGTACCGGCCGTACCACCAGCTGCCCGAGATCAGGATCGGGAACCTACCTTGCGAGAACGAGACGCCCATGTCCTCGGCCTTGATGCTGGCCGAGTCCTTGCTGATGTAGCCCTTCGACACCCAGTCGGCGAACGTCTGCGCGCCGTAGCTGAGCTGCGGGCCCTTGAAGTCGACCTTGTTCTTGTAGAGCTGGTAGTCGTCGATGAAGGCCCGGTCGGACTTGGAGAGCGCCAGCTCGTAGAAGATCTGCTGCGCCGGGTACTCAGCGCCGCCGACGGCGAGCGGCGTCACCTTGTTCTGGACGAACGTGTCCATCACCTTGGTGAACTCGTCGAGCGAGGTCGGCACGGCCAGCTTGTACTTGTCGAACAGGTTCTTGTTGTAGTAGACGGTCACGAACTCGCCGTAGTTGGGCACGCCGTAGAACTTGCCGCTGCCCATGATGCCGTCTTCGTCATACTTCGCGGTGGTCTGCAGGCTGGGGCTGAGCTTCTTGTCCCAGCCGCGCTTCGAGGCCTCGTCGGTGATGTCGGTGAGCAGCCCCTGCTTGGAGAGCAGGCCGGCGGTCGCGTTGCCCTTGTTGTACTCCATGATGTCGGGCGCGCTGTCCGAGTTGAGGATCATCTGGGCGTTCTGCTGGATCTGCTCGAAGCCCTTCTCCTCGAACTTCACCTCGACGCCGGGGTGGCTGGACTTGAACAGTTCGATCGCCTTGTTCCAGGCGATGCCCATCGCGCTGGTCGGTCCCTCGTAATGCCAGAGGGTCAGGGTCTTGGCGTCGGCGCCCTCCTCGGCGCCGTCGTCACCACCACAGGCGGTCAGGCCGAGGGACGCGGTCAGGAACAACGCCGCGGCCGCGATGCCGGTTCGTGATCGGAACATTGCCGTCCTCCCAGGGGGACTGGAATAGGTCGTAAGCCGGCGGCGCCATCGTCGAAGCGCTTCGACGCAGTGTTTTCGGCGCAGCGTTTTCAACAAACTGTCGAAGCGCTTCGACGACGGGCCTTGCCGAGAAACTATGGAACGAGCAGCATTCGTGTCAACGGTGTGACGTGGAGATTTCGCGGCAGCTGTCCCGCTCGACCAGGCTGGGCTCCAGCAACCTGGTGTACTCGACACGCCGCCCGTCCAGCAGCCGCATCACGGTTTCGACCGCGAGGGTTCCGACGTCGTGCGCCGGGATGTCGATCGAGGTGAGGTTCACCGGCATGGCGGTCGCCACGTCACGGGGGCAGACGGCGACGATCGAGATGTCCTCCGGCACCCGCCGGCCGGTGGCCTGCAGCAGGTCCAGCAGCGGCCGCAGCGCCTCCTCGTTGTGCACGACGAGGGCGGTCAGGCCGGGCAACTCGGTGTCGAGGTCGGACAGGCAGGCGCGTACGCCCTCGGTGCCCGGCTCGCACGGGTGCGTGACCGTCCGCAGGTCCAGCTCGGCGGAGGCGTCCAGGAAACCGGTGAGGAACCGGTCCGCGTACGTCGTCTGGCGCCGATAGACGGCGGGTGACGGGCCCACCAGGCCGATCCGGCGGTGGCCGTGCCCGGCCAGATGCTCCAGCGCCGCGCGCGCCGCCGCGCCGAAGTCCAGGTCGACGCAGGCGATGCCGGTGTGGTCGGCGGGCAGGCCGATCAGCACCGACGGCTGCTTGAGCCGCCGCAGCGACGGGATGCGCATGTCGTCGCGCTCTAGATCCATCAGTATCAGCGCGTCGACCATCGTGCTGTGCGCGACCCGCTCCAGGCCCGCGGTGCCCTCGTCCTTGGTCAGCAGCAGCACGTCGTGGTTGTGGGAACGCGCCGCGGTCACCACCGCGGTCGCGAACTGCATGATAACCGGCACGTTGACGTCCACGCGCAGCGGCGCGACCAGCGCGATCACGTTGGTCTTGCTGCTGGCCAGGGCGCGGGCGCCGGCGTGCGGGTGGAATCCGAGCTCGGCGATCGCGGCCTGCACCCGGGCGCGGGTCTCGGCCGAGATCGGGCGGCGGCCACTCAAAACGTACGACACGGTGCTGGGCGACACCCCGGCCGCCCTGGCGACGTCATTGATCGTCGGCACAGCGCCTCCCCACGTCGCCCGGTCGTTCGGCACGACCTCTCCCCTCCTCGATCCTACTGATCAGCGGTCCCCCACCAGCGAACCCCCAGCGTGTGGATTTCCGCCTCCCCACAAACCCCAACTCCACACACTCAAACGCCACCCCCATGCGTGTGGAGTTCGGCCCACATAGCGACCCCAACTCCACACACTCAAACGCCACCCCATGCGTGTGGAGTTCGGCCCACCCAGCAACCCCAACTCCACACACTCAAACGCCACCCCCATGCGTGTGGAGTTCGGCCCACATAGCGACCCGAACTCCACACGCGGGAACTTTGGTCAGCGGATGGTGAACGTGGCTAGGCGCAGGCCGGGGCTGGGCACCAGGTAGACGTCCTGGCGGCCGGTGGCCCGGGCCAGCGGTGCGGTCACGGTTGCGTAGGCGTAGACGCCGCCGGTGTCGGCGAGCGTCGCGGTGCCCAGCAGGCGGCCGGTCGGCGAGCCGAGCCGGACCTGCACGGTGCCGGCGCCCGAGGCGCGAGCGGTGAACGTGGTCCCGCCCCGGAGCGCGGCGTCCTTGAAGGCGATCCAGTCGCCGGCTGCGGAAGCCCCGACCACGGTGCCGCGAGCCTTGCTCTCGTCGAGCAACTTCACTCCGGCGTACGCGTCGAACGTCTCGGCCCGGGTCTCGCGCGACAGGTCCCGGGCCGGGATGGTCTCGCCGCGCACGGACAGGGTCGCCCGCTGCCGGATGTCGGCCGACGACGCGCCGAGCAGGATGTCGTGCACCGAGTTCTCCACCACCCAGCGCTGCCGGGTCTGGTCCCAGCGGGCCAGGTCGGACGGCTGGAGACGGAACGTGACCGTCTTCGACTGCCCCGGCTTCAGCGCGACCTTCTGGAAGCCGCGCAGCTGCTTGGTCGGCGTGGCGTCGCGGGAGGTGCGCTGATGCGTGTAGAGCTGGACCACTTCGTCACCGGCGCGCTTACCGGTGTTCGTGACGGTCAGGCTGACCCGGCCGTCTCCGACCTGCGGTTTCCCATACTTGAAGCTGGTGTACGACAGGCCGTGGCCGAACGCGTAGAGCGGCGTGGCGTCGCTGTACAGGTAGGTCTGGCGGGTGTTGATGATGTCGTACTGGAGCAGGTCGTCAGGGAGCTGCGAGGTGGAGCGGTACCAGGTCTGGGTGACCCGGCCGGACGGGTTGACGTCGCCGTACAGGACGTCGGCCATGGCGTGGCCGGTCTCGGCGCCGGCGTGGGTGGTCCAGACGATGCCGGGGACGTTCTGCTGTGCCCAGTTGAGCGTCTGCGGGTAGCTGCTCTGCACGATCACGACGGTGTTCGGGTTGGCCGCGCGGACCGCCTTGATCAGTGCTTCCTGGCGGGCGCCGAGGCCGAGCGAGGCACGGTCGTGCACCTCGCGGGCGGCCACGAACGGGTCGGTGCCGACCACCACGACGGCAACCGAGGCGGAACGAGCCTGCGCGGCGGCCTCGGCGACCCCGTCGACCAGGAGCTCCCTGGTGAAGCGGGCGGCGCCGGCCAGGTCGGGCGAGGTGAGGCCGAGTTTGCCGTCGGCGTCGATCGTCACGTACCGGTTGGCGCCGAACCACGGCTCCTGGGTCTCGTAACCGGCGTAGCGCAGCGCGACCGTGCCGTCCGGCTGCTCCTCGATCTTGAACTGCTGCTGGACGAACCAGCCGGTCGGGTTGTTCTCGGCGGTGACGAACGGGCCCCAGTTGTAGCCGAGCATCTTGCCGTTGCCCACGTTGCGCAGGGTGGAGACGCCGTCGCCCCAGTCCACGCTGTCGAACTGGGCGGCCGGGCTCGCCGTGGAGCCGGTGGCGACGACCGCGTCACCGCCGGTGGTGCCGGTGGCGGTCACGTAACCGCCGGTCGCCACGGACTTGAGGGCGATCCGGTCGGCGCCGAAGCTGTTGGTCACCGAGCTTGCCCGCTCCGTGATGCCGTCGAGGACGGTGACCTTGTACGGGAGCTGTCCCCCGTACCAATCGGTGTAGAGCGCATCCGAGAGCGGACCGCTGACCGCAACCGAACCCCCGGCCTTGAGCGGCAGAATGCCGCTGTTCTTGAGCAGCACCGCCGCCTCGCCCGCGCTCTCCCGGGCCAGCGCCCGATGCGCCGGACTGTCGATCACCGACGCCGGGATGTCCGCGTAGGGACCGCCGTCCGGATCGAACTCGCCCAGCCGGAACCGGATGCTCAGCGCGTTGCCGACCGCGTTGTCCACGTCGGCCTCGGTGAGCAGACCCTGCGCGAGGGCCTCCTTGATCGCGGTGACCGTGGGCACGGCGTTGGTGTCGTTGACGGTGAAGCTGTCCAGACCGGCCTTGATCGTCGCGGCGTTCGCCTCGGCCTGGGTCGGGAAGTACGCCTGCGAGCCGGTCAGGTTGGTCGGCGCCCAGGCGTCGCTCACGTTGAACAGCCGCTGGTCGCTCCAGTCGCGGACCAGCCCGGCGAGGTCCGGGTCCACGGTGGCGGGCCGGCCGTTGATCAGGTTGTAGGAGGCCATCACACCGGTCGCGGCCTCGCCGGCCAGCGGGATCCGGAACGGCACCCTGTCGTACTCGTTGAGCACCCGCTGCGGCACGTTCGAGGAGGTCACGTCGCGTTTGACCTCGTTGTTGTACGCGGCGTAGTGCTTCAGGGTCGGCGCGACCTTCAGGTGATCGGGGTCGTCACCCTGCAGGCCCTGCCCGTACGCCGTGGCGATCGTCCCGGACAGCAGCGGATCCTCGGAGTAACCCTCCTCGTTGCGGCCCCACCGCGGGTCGCGCAGCAGGTTCACCACCGGCGCCCAGGCGTTCAGGCCCCAGACCACCGGGTCCTGCGCGTGGAAGCCGCGCAGCTCGTCACCGACCGCCGAGCCGACCCGCTCGATCAGCGCCGGGTCCCAGGTGCTGGCGAGGCCCACGGCCTGCGGGAAGACGGTCGCCGTCGCGTCGATCTTGGAGTTGGTGCGGTAGTCGTTGGACCAGGCGACGCCGTGCAGCGCCTCGGTCCCGGTCTTGAAGAGCTCGATGCCGAGACGTGGAATGGCCGGTTGGTACTGATGGAGCAGCGAGATCTTCTCGTCGAGGGTGAGCCGGCCGACCAGGTCGTCGACGCGGGTGGCCAGGGGAAGGTTCGGGTTCCGGAAGGGGTAGGCGGGGTCTGCCTGTGCGGCCCCGGGTGCGAGGGGGACGACCAGCAGGGCGGCGGCTAGGAGTGCCAGACCGCGTTTTCGCATGACGGTCTCCTCAGATTTCGTATTGGGCGTCGAAGCGCTTCGATGACGATAGATGGGGGCTGATGCGGCGGGCAACCACTCTCCGCAGCTTTCCGGAAACGCGACGGAAACTTCGGGGCAGAATGGACCAGGTGAGACTTCTCGTGATCGGGGGCGACGCGGCCGGCATGTCCGCGGCCTCACAGGCTCGCAAGCGGCGGTCGCGTGAGGACCTGGAGATCCTCGCCTTCGAGCGGGGTGCGTACACGTCCTATTCGGCCTGCGGGATCCCGTACTGGATCGGCGGCCTCGTCCCCGGGCCCTCGGCCCTGGTCGCCCGCGACCCGTCGACTTTCCGGCGCGACGGCATCGAGGTGCGCACCGGCCACACCGTGACCGGAATCGATCTGGCAGCGCGAACCGTGACGGTCCGTTCGCCGTCGTCCACCTTCACCGAGGGCTTCGACGAACTCGTCTATGCGACCGGCGCCACCCCGATCCGTCCCCCGTGGGCGGAGACGTCCGCGCAAGGCGTCTTCGGCGTGCAGACGCTCGGCGACGGGGCGGCGGTCGACGCCTGGCTGTCCGCGGACCCCCGCCCCGAGACAGCGGTGGTGATCGGTGCCGGCTACATCGGCGTCGAGATGGCGGAGGCGCTGCAACGCCGGGGGCTGCGGGTGGCGCTGATCGAGAAGGCACCTCAGCCGATGTCCACGGTGGATCCGGACATGGGCGCGCTGGTCGCGGACTCGATCCGCAAGATGGGCATCGATCTCCGCACGGGCGTCACGGTCTCCGGCCTGGAAACCGCACAGGGCCGGATCCGCGCGGTGGTCACCGACAGCGGGACGCTGCCGGCTGACGTCGTGGTTCTGGGTTTGGGGGTACGGCCGAACGCCGCACTCGCCTCCGACGCGGGCATCCCACTCGGGGCCACCGGGGCACTCGCCACCGACCTGCGCCAACGAGTCCGCGGGGTGGAGGGCGTGTGGGCGGCGGGCGACTGCACGGAGGTGCTGAACCGGGTCAGTGGGCGGCCGGTGCACGTACCGCTGGGCACCCACGCCAACAAGCAGGGCCGCGTCGCGGGCATCAACATCGGCGGCGGCTACGCGACGTTCCCCGGCATCGTCGGCACCGGCATCACCAAGATCTGCGACCTGGAGGTGGCCCGGACCGGCCTGTCCACCCGCGAGTCCACCGCCGCCGGATTCCGGTGCGTGTCCGCGTCCGTGGAGTCCACGAACCGGGCGGGCTACTTCCCGGGCGCCGTACCCATGACGGTCAAGGTGATCGCCGAACAGGACACCGGCCTGCTGCTCGGCGCCCAGATCGTCGGCAGGACAGAAGCCGCGAAACGAATCGACGCCTTCGCGGTGGCCGTCTGGAACGGCATGACGGTCACCGAGATGACGGCGCTCGATCTGGGTTACGCGCCCCCGTACGCCCCGGTCTGGGATCCGGTCCTGATCGCCGCCCGCAAAGCGCACGACGCGCTCTGACCGGTCAGGCCGCCCGCTGCGGTTCCCGGGCGGCCACCTGGTCGCTGGGCAGCGTGAACCAGAACCGGCTCCCGCCCTCCGGGTTCGCGTCCACGCCTACGTGGCCGCCGTGCCGCTCGACGACCCGCCGCACGATGGCCAGGCCCAGCCCGGTCCCCGGATACCGCTCGCTGCCGGTCACCCGGGTGAAGGCGTCGAACACGTACGCCCGCTGGTCTGCCGGGATGCCGATGCCCCGATCGGCGATCTCGAACCGGAACAAGTCCGGCCCGTCCGGTGCCGAACTGACCCGGACCACCGGACGATCCCCCGGCGGGGTGTACTTGATCGCGTTGCCGATCAGGTTGTCGAAGACCTGCCGGAGCATGGTGGCGTCACCGGCGACCGTGGGCAGACCGGAGACCTCGATCCGGGGCTCCGGGCCACCGGTGAGGACACGCCGCTCGTCGGCGATCTCCTCGACCAGCGCGCCTAGGTCGACGTCGGCCACACGTACCGCCGCGTTGTCCGCTGTGGCGTAGGCCAGCAGGTCGTCGATCAGGCGCCGCATCCGCCGGGTGCCCGCCTGCATCCGGCCGAGGAAGGCACGTTGCTCGTCGCTCAGCTCCTCGGCGCCCTCCTCGCACAGCAGGTCGGCATAACCGGTCACCGCGGTCAGCGGAGCCCGCAGATCGTGAGCGACCATCCCGGCGAAGCCGACAAGTTCCTGCTCGCGCCGCCGGAGCCGGCGCTCGATCTCCTCCCGCCGCCGGATGTCCTCCTGCAGCACCGCCGTCGCCCTGACCACCTCCCGGGCAGCCCGATGATGTGCGGTCACCAGGATCACGGTCAGCGTGGTCAGCAGCGCCGCCAGCGACAGGCCGACGGTAGCGGCTGTCGAGATCAGCCCCATGTTGGTGGGCGGAAGCAAGCCGGTGGTGGGCTCGACGGTCAGGCGCCAGGAGCGCTGCGGCGCGGCGATGGACACGGCCCGGGCACCCAGCGACGTGTCCACCTCGGCGGGCCGCCACGCCGCCACCGGAATGATCGACTCCCCGGCGTCGAACAGGGTCACGCTCACCTGCTCACCCGCGGCGATCCCGATCACCTCCCGCAGGAAGTCAGCGCCGCGCAGCGCCATCACCACCCAGCCGCGGAACTCGCCGAACGCCTCCACCGGGGCCGCCAGCACGAACGAGAGCTGACGCTGGGAGGCGGGTAGAGCCTGATCGCGGCGGAGGTGATAGGTCCGGCTCAGCGCCACCCGGTGGGTCGCCCGCGCACGCTCGAGAACCTCCCGGGCCTCCGGTATCGACGCCGCGTCCAGACCGGTCACGGGCGGCCCGCTGTCCAGGGGGCGGCTCAGCACGCCGAGATAGTGCCGGTCGTCGGCAACGGGTGACGGCTGGAGCACCAGATCCTTGGCGCCGGCCGCACGCCAGTGAGCCTGCACGGCCGGCACGTCGGCGCCGCGCGCCTCCACGATCAGGCTGACGGCCACGGCGCCGGGAAGGCGCTGAGCGTTCAGCGGCGCCGTGAGGATCTCGAAGTCCGCCGCCCGCAAACGGTCCACCACGGCGACGGCCGCCGAGACGTCCTCCAGCGACGCCCGATAGCGGTCGATCTCGGCGGTCACCAGCCTCTCGACCGCGTCGGTCTTGCGGTCGATAACGTCCGCGGCCCGATCACGGATCACCACGTGCGCTCCCAGCGACATGACGGCACCGGCCACCAGGAACACCAGGATGCTCATCAGTACCAGTCCCCCGGCCCCGCGAGGGACGAACCTGCGCTGCACGACCCACACCTCCGCTACGACAGCCCGGAATCCTGCCGGGCCGCGGGGACGCTGGGGGGATCCCGCCGGGGCCGATTCAGTATGCGCTGGTCACGTAGGGTTCAGGGGTTCGAACTCAGCTCGCACCGGCGCGGAGTAGGTGGACCAGGACGACGGGGGTCTCCTGGCCGGTCCAGCAGCCGGTCAGCACCCCCTCGTCGGCCGGGTCGACGGCGATCGTCGGTATGCGGTTGACCTGGACCTCGACCGGGCCGGTCTCGTCGACGCCGCTGCCGGCCAGTTTCAGGTCGGGCTCGCGGGGCACGCCCTCGACCTCCTCGATCGCCTGGTGGTCGCCCTCGCGGATCACGCGGGCCGTCTCGGCCAGGTAGACCGGGTCGCCGGTGGCGTCGTAGACCCAGCGCTCGCCCAGTACCGAGTGCTGGGTGGTGCCGACCAGGAACGCCTCGCCGCCCTCCAGGGGTGCGGCCCGGTAGGTGAGCGGCACGTGCAGCGCCGGGCCCTCTCCGGCACGGACCAGCATGGTCTCGATGCCTACCTCGCCGTCCGGGTCGTCGAAGCGCGCGGCGGCCACACGGGTGAGTTCCGGCTCGGCGGGGCCGTCGTACCACGGCTGTGCGGGCAGCCAGGCGCGCAGCAGTTCGAGCTTGGACGGCGTGATCTGTGCCTTGTGGAGAATCGCCATGCCCGGAAGCCTAGGGGTTGTGAGACGTCACCCGCTGGTCTGGGCCGTTCCGGTCATGGTCGTGTTGGTTCTCGTCGCGAGGCCGTTCAACGACGGCTTCTACGAGCAGTTCGTCAACTACGACCCGCAGGGCGACGACCAGCAGCGGGAGTGGAACTACACGCGGTACGTCTTCCAGCACACGTCCGGCGTCCTCCTCGGCCAGTTGCTCTGCCTGGTGATCGGCGTCCTGCTGGCGCGGCGGCACGGTCAGCGCGCCGCCCTGGCGATCGGTATGCCGCTGGCCGGCGTGCTCGCCGCGGTGACGATCGCGGCGGGCTTCGTGCTCACCGGGAAACGGGACTTCGACCTGCCGTGGGGTGTGATCGTCGCGGAGCTGGTCGCGTATCCGCTGTTCCTGGCCGCCGGCGTCGGCCTCGGGACACTGACACACCGGACAAGAGTGTGGGCGGCCACCGTCGGCGGCATCGTCTGGATGGTCGTCACCGTGGCCGGCCTGATGGAGACGGGGATGTACCTGCCGGCCTGGCTGCTGACGGCGGTGCCGCAGCTCGCCGCGGCCGCCGCGCTCGGCGGTTCGGTGCTGTCGGCCGACGAGTGGGACGGCGGCGCGGATCAGAGCGACTGGGGGCTCACCGCGGCGGCGGCCCTGCTCATCGGCGTCACCGCCTGGGCGGTGCTGCTCAACCTGCTGGCGTGGTTCCGGCAGCGTGGCCGCCGGAACCAGTCCGCCGTTACAGGCCCATGTCCTTCGCGATGATCATCTTCATCACCTCGGAGGTGCCGCCGTAGATCCGGTTGACCCGGTTGTCGGCGTACAGGCGGGCGATCGGGTACTCGTTGATGAAGCCGTAGCCGCCGTGCAGCTGCAGGCAGCGGTCGATGACCCGGTGTGCGACCTCGGTGCAGAACAGCTTCGCCGAGGCGGCCTCGGCAGCGGTCAGCTCATCGGCGTCCAGGGCCTCCAGGGCGCGGTCGGCGACGGCCTGGGCGGCGTCCACCTCGGCCTGGCAGGCGGCCAGCTCGAACTTGGTGTTCTGGAACGACGCGACGGTCTGGCCGAAGACCTTGCGCTCCTGCACGTACTGCTTGGCGAACCGGACCGCGGCCGCGGCCTGGGCGTACGCGCCGTAGGCGATGCTGAGCCGTTCCTTGGGCAGGTTCTTTCCGAGGTACGAGAAGCCCTTGTTCTCCTCGCCGAGCAGGTCCTCGACCGGCACCTTCACGTCGACGAACGCGAGCTCGGCGGTGTCCGACGTCTTGAGGCCGAGCTTGTCGAGCTTGCGGCCGACGGAGTAGCCGGGCGCCTTCGTGTCGACGACCAGGAGCGAGATGCCGTGGCGGCGGTCCTCGGGCTTCGGCGGCGAGGTGCGGGCGCAGACGATCACCCGGTCGGCGAGCACGCCACCGGTGATGAACGTCTTGGCACCGTTGAGGATGTAGTGCTTCCCGTCGTCGGACAGCTTCGCGGTGGTGCTCATGCCGGCCAGGTCGCTGCCCGTGCCGGGTTCGGTCATGGCGATCGCGTACATGGTGTCGCCGGAGACGAACTCCGGCAGCCAGCGACGCTTCTGCTCATCGGTGCCGAGCTGCAAGAGGTACGGAAGGCAGAGCGCGACGTGCGCCCCGGAGGCACCGAACGAGACACCGGCGCGGGTGGTCTCCTCGGTCTGGATCGCGGCGAACTTGAACGAGTCGATGCCGGCGCCGCCGTACTCCTCCGGCACCTCGATGCCGAACAGCCCGAGCTCGGCGAGCTGCTTGTAGAAGTCGCGCGGAACCTCACCCTCGGTGAACCACTGGTCGTAACGGGGAACCACCTCGGCCTCGATGAACGCCCGCAGAGTCTGCCGGAACGCCTCGTGGTCGGAGTTGAAAACGGTGCGACGCATGTCAGTCCTATCGGCGATCAGAGACGGCGTCCGCCGTCGACGTACAGGGTCTGCCCGGTGACGAACGATGCCGCGTCACTGGCCAGGAACGCGACCACGCGGGCCACGTCCTCGGGCTTGCCGACCCGCCGCAGCGGGGTGATCTCGGCCGCTCGGGCCTGCATCTCCTCGGCGGAGACACCCACCCGGGCGGCGGTCGCGTCGGTCATCTCGGTGACGATGAAGCCGGGCGCCACAGCGTTGACGTTGATGCCGAACGGCCCGAGCTCCATCGCGAGCGTACGCGTGAAACCTTGGATGCCGGCCTTCGCGGCTGCGTAGTTGGCCTGTCCCCGGTTGCCGAGCGCGGACACACTCGACGTGTTCACGATCTTGCCGCTCCGGCGCGGGACCATGTGGCGCTGCGCGGCCCGGCTGCACAGGAACGCGCCGCGCAGGTGCACGTTCATCACCAGGTCCCAGTCCGCGCCGGACATCTTGTGCAGCAGGTTGTCGCGGAGCACACCGGCGTTGTTGACGAGCACGTCCACCCCGCCGAGCTCGGCGGCGACCTTGTCCACGGCGGCGTCGACTTGCGCCTCGTCGGCGACGTCGCAGCCCAGCGCGATCGCGGTGCCGCCGCCGGCCCTGATCTGGTCGACGACCGCGGCGCAGGCCTGATCGTCGAGGTCGAGCACGGCGACCGACGCACCCTCGGACGCGAACTGCAGCGCGGTGGCCGCGCCGATACCCCGTGCGGCGCCGGTGACGATGGCGACCCGACTCATGTTTCTCCCCCTCAAAACGCGCTGATCCCGGTCAGCGCACGGCCGATGAGCAACTTCTGGATCTGGCTGGTGCCCTCGTAGAGGGTGGTGACGCGGGCGTCGCGCATGGCCTTGCCGACCGGGAACTCGTCGACGTAGCCGTACCCTCCGAAGATCTGGATCGCCTGGTTGGCCGCCCGCACCGCGGCCTCGGTCGCGAACAGCTTGGCCATCGACGCCTCGGTGCCGAACGGCCGGCCGCTGTCGACCAGTCCGGCGGCGCGCCAGACGAGCATCCGGGCGGCGTCGGTCTCGACGGCCATGTCCGCGATCATCTCCTGGACCAGCTGGAAGGCGGCGATCGGCTTGCCGAACTGGGTGCGCTCCCTCGCATAGGAGACGGCGGCCTCGAGGCAGCCGCGGGCCAGCCCGACCGAACCGGACGCCACGGCGATGCGGCCCTTGTCGAGAGCGGACATCGCGATGCGGAAGCCCTTACCCTCGTCGCCGAGGCGATCGGTGTCGTTAACGCGTACCCCATCAAGAGTTATCTCAGCCGTCGCCTGACCACGCAGCCCGAGTTTCCCCTTGATCTCCCGTCGGCCGAAGCCGGCGGCGTCGGTCGGCACCAGGAATGCGGTGATCCCCTTCGGTCCCGGACCGCCGCTGCGCGCGAAGACCAGCGCCACGCTCGCCATGGTGCCGTTGGTGATGAAGACCTTCTCGCCGGTGAGCACCCAGTCGTCGCCGTCGCGCACCGCCCGGGTGGTCAGCGAGCCCGCGTCGGACCCGGTGCCGGGCTCGGTCAGCGCGAAGCAGCCCAGTTTCTCGCCGGCGCACATGGCGGGCAGGAACCGGCCCTTCTGCTCGGTGGTCCCGTAGGCCTGGATGCTCTTGGCGACCAGCCCGAGCGAGACCGAGACGATGCCGCGCACCGACGTGTCGCCGCGCCCGAGTTCCTCCATCATCAGCGCGTAGGTCAGGAAGTCGCCACCCGAACCGCCCAGGTCCTCGGCGATGCCCAGACCGAGAAAGCCCAGTTCGGCAAGCTTCCCGACGATCTTGGGATCGACCTGCTCGGCGCGGTCCCACTCGGTGGCGTGCGGCGCGACCTCACGGTCCACCCACTCGCGGGCGAGGGCCCGGAACTGCTCCTGCTCCTCGGTGAGGCTGAGGTCCACGACGCCTCCTGGGCATAAACTGAACGCTGTCAGGTTTCTCTGCGCATGTTAACTTAACAGCGTTAGTCAGTTCAAACGATGGAGTGCTCACATGCCTCGGCCCACCACGCCGCTGCTGAGCCAGGCCGGGATCCGGGCGGCCGCGCTCGAGATCATCGACCGGGACGGGCTCGACGGGCTGAGCATGCGCAAACTCGCCGCGGCGCTGGGCGTCAGCGCACCGGCGCTGTACTTCCACTACCCCACCAAGGAACAGCTGCTCGACGACGTGGCCAGCGAGATCATCGAGAAGGTGGACACCAGCGCGTTCGCGCGGGGCTGGCGGGAGGGTCTGTTCGGGTGGGCGCGGTCCTACCGGGCGGCGCTCGCGGAACATCCGAACATCGTGCCGTTCCTGGTGCGCGGGCCGGGACAGCGGGACGCGTCGCTGCGCCGGGCCGACGCGGTGCACGGCGGGCTGGTCGCGGCGGGCTGGCCGGCGCGGGACGCCACGATGATCGGGGCGTCGACGAAGTACCTGGTGGTGGGGGCGGCGATGGGGTCGTTCTCGCGCGGGTTCGTCGACGACGTGCAGGTCTATCTGGATCGGTATCCGTCGTTGGGTGACGCGCACCGGCTGCGGGAGCACGCGGACGCGGTGGACCGGGACAGCTTCGAGTTCGCGCTGACGATGTTCATCGACGGCCTGGAGGCTCGGCTGTCCCAGATCCACTAACCCTTCCCGCGTTTCCTTGCGTGTGGAGTTCGGCCTCTATACGCACCCCAACTCCACACGGAACCGCGCCAAACATTGCGTGTGTAGTTCCGCCTCTATACGCACCCCAACTCCACACACGGAACCGCGCCAACCCTTGCGTGTGGAGTTCCGCCTCCATACGCACCCCAACTCCACACACGGAACCGCGCCAAACCTTGCGTGTGGAGTTCGGCCTCCGTGCGCGCCCCAACTCCACACACGGAACCGCGCCAACCCTGGCGTGTGGAGTTCGGCCTCTATGTGCGCCGTAAATCAACACACTGTTAGGGCTTCGGTGGGGGATAGGCGGGCGGCGCGGACGGCTGGGTAGAGGCCTGCGATGCCGCCGATGACCAGCGTCGCGGCCAGGCCGCCGGCGAGGGCCCAGGGTGGGATCACCCAGGGCCAGTTCGAGTACGCGGCGTAGCCGATGGTCACGACCGCGCCGAGTATCACTCCCCCGGCCCCGCCCAGCGCCGAGAGCAGGAGCGACTCGGCCAGGAACTGCGTGCGGATCTGGCCGCGGGTGGCGCCCAGGGCCCGGCGCAGCCCGATCTCCGGCCGCCGTTCGAGCACCGAGATGACCATCGTGTTGGCCACGCCGACGCCGCCGACCAGCAGCGCGACCGCGCCGACGCCGAGCAGCAGTCCGGCGAACGCCTGGCTGGTGGCCTGCTTGGCGGCGAGCGCGTCGGACGGGCGGGACACCTCGACCTCGTTGGGCGCCTCCGGGTTGGCGGTCGCCGCGAGCACGTCGCGGACCGTCTCCAGGCGGCTCTCCACCGACCGGGTGTAGACCGTGGTGGCGTGCTCGTCGAAGTCCAGCCACTTCGCCGCCGCCGGCCAGCCGATCAGCGCCGCGGAGTCGAGCTCGCTCGCCAGCGGCACCGCGTCGAGGACGCCGATCACGGTGAACCGGACACCGCCGATCACGACCTGCGTGTCCGGACCGGCGGCACCGACGCCGAGGCGCTCCGCGGTGGCGGAACCGAGCACCACCGAGGGGAACCGTTCGGTGGCCGGGTTCAGCCAGACCCCGCTGCGCAGCGCGGCGCCGACGGTGTCGAGGAGGTCGGCGCGGGCCGCGTACGCGACAACGCCCCCGGTCTTCGCCTCCGGAATGTGCTCGGACCGGTAGACACTGGCGTCGTCCACCCGCCCGATCGCGGTAACCGCCTCCACCCCGCCGACGCGCTCGATCATCGACTCGGCCTCCAGCGGCAGTTCCGCCTCCTCGCCGAGGATCGTCTGCCCCGGGCCGACGGTGAGCAGGTTCGTGCCGAGGGCGGAGAGCGTACGGTCGAGTTCCGCGCCGGACGACGAGGAGATGCCGACCACCGCGACCATCGCCGCGATGCCGATCGCGATGCCGAGCGCGGACAGGAACGCCCGCATCGGCCGGGTACGCAGCCCGACCCCGCCGACCCGGATCACGTCCGCCGGGGACAGGCGGGCCGGCTTCATCGCACCTTTTTCGAAGTGGCGGGGGCCCGGATCGCTCACAGGATCCGCCCGTCGTGCATGCGGATCTGGCGGGGCAGGCTGTCCGCGATCTCCCGGTCGTGGGTGATCACGACAACCGCGGTGCCGCCGGCGTGCAGTTCCCGGAGCAGCTGCATCACGCCCTCACCGGATCGCGAGTCGAGGGCGCCGGTCGGCTCGTCGGCGAGCAGGAGCTGCGGGTTCCCGGCGACCGCGCGGGCGATCGCCACGCGCTGGCGCTCGCCGCCGGAGAGTTCGTGCGGTGCGTGCCGCAGCCGGTGGCCGAGCCCGACCCGGTCCAGCGCCTCCGCGGCCCGGCGGCGTCTTTCGGCCCGGTGTATCCCCGTGTAGAGCAGCCCGTCCGCGACGTTGTCCAGCGCGCTGGTGCCGGCCGCCAGGTGGAACTGCTGGAAGACGAAGCCGATCCTGGTGGCACGGAGGGCCGACAGCTCCTGATCCGACATTTCGGAAATGTCGGTAATGTCGAAGCGCACGGAGCCGGATGTCGGGCGGTCGAGTGTCCCGAGAATGTTCAGCATCGTCGACTTGCCGGACCCGGACGGGCCGACGACGGCGGTCAGCTCACCACGCTCGATGGTCGTGGTGACCCGGTCCAGGGCGATCACCCCGCCGGGATAGGACCGGCTCACGTCGGTCAACGTGATCATTTCGGCATCCCCACTGTCGTGCCCTCGCGCAGGCCGTCGCCGGTGATCTCGACCCGGCCGTCGGCGAAGAGCCCGGTCCTGACCGGCACGTGCCGGGTGGCCGTCCCCTCGACGACCTCCACGCCGAAGCCACCGCCGGCCGCGGCGACCAGGGCCGCGACCGGGACGGTCAGCACGTTCCTCCGCTCGGCGGCGGTGAACGTGACGTCAACCGAGGCGGGGCCGCTGAAGGCGGTGGTGATCGACACCTGCGCCTCGATCTCGGTCGTCGGATCCGCGTCCTGACCGGTGCCGGGTTCGATCACGGTCGACACCTCGGTCACCCAGCCGGGGACGCGCTTCCCGTCGGGCAGGGTCACCTCGACCGCGGCGCCGGCCTTGGCGACGGCGGCGTCGGAGACGTCCAGGCGCACGGTGACCACCTTCGACGTGCCGGTCCAGGTGAGCAGTGCCTGCCCGGGTGCCACGGCGGCGTCCGGGGAGGCGGTCAGGGAGTCGACACGTACGGCGCCGGAGGCGAAGACGACCTGACCGAGTTCGACCACGCCGGTCTCGGGCAGGCCGGCGTCATCCTGCCAGTCCTCGACGGCGGCGGCGGTCGAGGACGTGTACTCGTCGTCGGGGGTGAAGCCGTCGTAGCCGAGTTCGGTCAGGTTCCGTTCCAGCTGGGCGACGTCACGGCCCTCGTCGCCGGGGGTGAGGCGGCGGTAGGCGGGGGTGGAGCCGTACAGGAGGATCGCGGGGTCGTCGTCGATGCGGTAGAGCGGGTCGCCCCGCTTCACGACGGCGCCGCTGTCGGGCAGCCAGGTGACTATGCCCTGCTTCCTGGCGGAGGCGGAGCGCGTCGGCCCGTACCCGAGATCCCCGTCGGCCTCCACCGACTCGCGCAACGTGCCCCGCTTGATCTCCGCGGTCGCCGGTGGCAGTGCGTCGCCGGCCCCCTGCTCGCTCCCCGCGCCGGGCCGCGCGGTCAGCACCGCCGCCGTGGCGGCCGAGGCGACCGCCACCGCACCCGCCACGATTCCCAGGACACGCCGGCTCACCGCAGCACCGAGCCGCACTTCTGCTCGGCGGCCTCGAAGTCCGGGTCCTCGCCGGTGGTGGCGTCGATCCGCATCATGCCGTCCTCCGGGTCCGGGAACGACTCGACGCCGTTGTCGCGCATGCACTGGGCGTAGGCCCGCATCTTCTCGGCCTGCTGCGGATCCGCACCGGGCCCGCCACCGTTCACGCCGGTCGGCGCCCACTCGCGGCAGGCCTCCATGGCCGCCTGGACCTTCTCCTGGCCGCCGGACTCGGGGCCGAACTTCAGCCGCATGCCCTCGCCCGGCTTCGGGTCGGGGACGTCGACGCCGTTCTCGCGCATGCACTCGGCGAATTTCAGGTTGCGGGTGTCGGGGTCGATCGACGCGGCCGCACTGGGAGCGGTTGCATCCGTTTTGTCGGCATCGGCGCAGCCCGCCAGCGCCAGCAGGATCCCGGTCAGAACGATCAGGTTGTTTCGCATGGCCGCCAATGCAACGCGAGACCGCGTTTCCGCGGCGTTTGCCGATTCGGTAACGCCGGAGAAACGCCGCCACTGGCAGCATGAGCGAATGCGGATCCTGGTGGTGGAGGACGAGCGCCTGCTCGCGGACACGATCGCCGAGTGGCTGCGCGAGGACACCCACGCGGTCGACATCGCCGGCGACGGCGCATCCGCGCTCGAGCGGATCGCGGTCAACGACTACGACGTGGTGATCCTGGACCGGGACCTGCCCCGCGTGCACGGCGACGACGTGTGCCGGCGGCTCGTCGAGGACGGTGCCGAGGCCCGGGTGCTGATGCTGACCGCCGCCGCCGAGATCGGTGACCGGGTCGCCGGGCTCTCCCTGGGCGCCGACGACTACCTGACCAAGCCGTTCGCCCTGCCCGAGCTGGCCGCCCGCGTTCTCGCACTGGGCCGGCGCACCCGACCCGGCTCGCCGCCGGTGCTGCGCCGCGCCGGCATCACCCTCGACCCGGCCCGGCGCGAGGTGACCCGCGACGGGCGATACGTCTCGCTGTCGAAAAAGGAGTTCGCCGTGCTCTCCGAGCTGCTGCGCGCCGACGGGACCGTGGTCTCCGCCGAACAACTGCTCGAGAAGGCGTGGGACGAGCACGCCGACCCGTTCACCGGCGCGGTCCGGCTCACCATCCTGAAACTGCGCCGCAAGCTCGGCGACCCGCAGGTGATCGACACCCTGCCCGGCGTGGGATATCAGATCGCATGAGCCTCCGCCTGCGCCTCACGCTTGTCTACGGCGGCCTGTTCCTGGTCGCCGGGTTCCTGCTGCTCGCCGTCAACCTGCTGCTCTTCCGGGAGCGCTTCAGCATCGGCCTGGTGCCGCCTCCCGGCGAGCACCGCGAACTGCGCCAGGTGATCGTGAACGGCGACGCGGTGCTGACCGGTGAGGCGGCACGGCTGTGGCTGGGCGAGCAGCGGGACGCCCTGGTCGCCGCCGCCACCAAGACGCTGCTCGTCCAGGGCTCGCTGGCGCTGCTGGTGGTCGGTGCGGCGGCACTCCTGTTCGGCTGGCTGGTGGCCGGGCGGATGCTGCGGCCGCTGCGCTCGGTCACCGCCACCGCCGGCCGGATCGCCGCGGCACCGGTCACCGAGCGCGGCCTGCGCAAACGGATCGGCCTGCGGGGGCCCGACGACGAGGTCAAGGAGCTGGCCGACACGTTCGACGGGATGGTGGAGCGGCTCGAGCACGCGTTCGACGGGCAGCGGCGGTTCGTGGCGAACGCGTCGCACGAGCTGCGGACCCCGCTGACGCTGAACCGGGCACTGGTCGAGCTGGCCATGCACCGCAGGACGGCGTCGGCGGACGTGGTGCGGCTCGGCGAGGACCTGCTGCGGATCAACACCCGGCACGAGAAGCTGATCGACGGGCTGCTGCTGCTCGCACGCTCGGAGCAGGAGCTGCCGTCGCCGAGCCCGGTGGATCTGGCCGACGTGGCCGCGCACGTGGTGGAGCAGTGCGCGGCGGAGGCGTCGGCGGCGGACATCAAGGTCACGGTGGCGGCGTCACCGGCGCCGACGAGCGGCGACGGGCTGCTCCTCGAGCAACTGGTCCGCAATCTGGTGGAGAACGGGATCCGGCACAACACCGGGCCGGGCGGGTGGGTGCGGGTGGAGACGGGGCTGTCGGGCTTCGGCGTTGCGGTCACGGTGAGCAATTCGGGTCCGGCGATTCCGGCGTACGACGTACCCGTGCTGTTCGAACCTTTCCGCCGTCTTGACGGTGACCGTGTCACGTCGGCGAAAGGGTCCGGGCTCGGGATGTCGATCGTCCGGTCGGTGGCCCGCGCCCATGGCGGATCCGCGCAGGCCGAGCCGCGTGCGGACGGCGGCCTGACGGTGAGTGTCAGGCTGCCGGCTTCCAGCCCAGAGCCGGGCCCAGACTCCTCGCCATATCGGTGAGGATCTGGACGTAATCGTCGTGCTCGAAGGTGAACGGCAGGGCGAACGCGACCTCGTCGATCTCCTGGAAGGCGGCGTGGGCGTTCAGACGTTCCGCGATCTCCTCCGAGGTTCCGACGATGTCCGGTGCGAACATCATCCGCGCCGGTCCTTGGGGTTCCGTTGTTCTCGGCAACCGCTTTTCCGCATACGCCCGATATTTCGTGATTTGTTGGGGTGATGCGCTGTCGGTGGGGATCACGACGAGGCCTTGCGACACTCGACCCTGAGGGTGATACTTCCGAAATTTCTGGACATGCGACAGCTGAATCTGCTCGAAGTCGGTTGACTCCTCGGCCTTCACCACGCTGCTGGTCAGGAAGTTCATGCCGTTCTCACCGGCCCATTGAGCCGACCGGAGACTCCCGCCGCCGTACCAGAGGCGCGAGGACAGCCCCGGCGAATGCGGCTGAACCCGGTCCGAGAACTCCTCGAACCCCTCGCTCCCCCGGAACCCGCTCACCGGCTCACCCCGCACGGCGGCGAGAAAACGCGACACCCGCGCGTAGCTGAAGTCCTCCGCGTCGGCGGTGTCCGGATAGAGCGCGTCCTTCACCCGGTCCCAGTGCATCGGCGGGCCCACGCTGATCCCCGGGTTGAGCCGCCCGCCGGAGAGCAGATCCACCGTCGCCAGGTCCTCGGCGAGGCGCACCGGGTTCTCCCAGCCGAGCGGGGTCACCGCGGTGCCCAGCTCGATCCGGCTGGTCCGCTGCGTCGCCGCCGCGAGCACCGCGACCGGCGACGAGATGCCGAACTGCAGGTGCCGGTGCCGCAGCCAGGCGCTGTCGAAGCCGAGCTTCTCCCCCAGTTCGATTATCTCCAGCGTGGACTCGTGTCCCCGCCGCGGATCCGCCTCGTCGAACAGCCCGATCGTGAGAAACCCCAGCCTGCGCAGCATGGGGTGAACACTAACTCCTACTTGTAAACGGCGTCCTCGATCTCCCGGCCGTCCTGAACGGGCGTCAGCAGCCGGTGCAGCGAGGCCGCCAGCACCGACGCGATCAGGCAGCCGCCGATCACCACGGCCACCCACACGCCGCCCCGGCCGGCGCCGATCAGCGGGCCCGCGGTGACCGGCCCGATCACCGAGCCGATGCCGAAGAGCATCGAGATCGCCGCGTTGTAGCGCGCTCGCAGCTCGTCGGGTGCCAGCACGTTGGTGATCGCCGGCATGACCGGCTGCAGCAGCGTCTCGCCGGTCGCGAACACCGCCGCGCAGAGGATCACGCTGAGCGCCGCGACCACCGGGGCGCCGTCGCCGGCCAGGCCACCGGCGCCGAGGATCAGCCAGGAGGCCGCGAAGACGAACCCGACCACGATCAGGCTGCGACTGCGGCTGCGGCCCTCGAGACGCTTCACCACGATCAGCTGAGCGGCCACGATGGTGATCGTGTTGGCGGCCAGGGCCCAGGCGACGACGCGCGGCTCGACACCGGCGACGCGCACCGCGAAGGCCGGGAAGCCGACCTCGATCTGTGCGTATCCACACGTGGTGAGGACGAGGCCGAACAGCAGCAGCCGGCGGAACGCGCGGTCGCGCAGCACGTCGAGGTAGCTGCCGCGAGGCCCGGGAGTCTCGCGCGCGGCCGGTGCGTGCCCGACGCCGCGCAGGCTGAGCACGATCCCGGCCGGCACCAGGAAGGTGGCCGCCTCGACCAGGTAGACCACCTGGAACGTGACCGGCCGCGCGACGTCGACCACCGCGCCCGCGGTCAGGCCGCCGATCCCGATGCCGAGGTTGAGCAGCGCGAACTGCAGCCCGAACACCCGCTGGCGCTCGTGCTCGCCGGTGAGCGACGCGAGCAGGGTGGCGGCACCGGACCAGGACGGGGCGAGTCCGGCCGCCATTAGGGTGAGCGCGGCGAAGACGGCCGCCGGGCTCGACGCGAACGCGAGCACCACGGTGCCGCAGGCCTGCACCAGATAGCCCGGGACCAGCACGCGGCGCACGCCGATCCGGTCCATCAGGGAGCCGCCCAGCGGGGAGAGGACCAGCAGGACCACCCCGAACCACCCGATCGCGAACCCGGCGGCGGCGTCGCTCAGCCCGCGCACGTCGGTCAGGTAGATGAACAGGAACGGCAGCGTCAGGCCACGCCCGATCGACGCCAGCAGGATGCCGATCAGCAGCCGCCGCGCCTCGGACCGCACGGGTAGGTATTCACGGAGCACGATGGCGATTGTGCCGGAGGGGTACGACAATCAGGCGACGACGAGGACCGGTGTCCCGGGGTCGATCTCGGCGAGCAGCTTCTTGACGGCTGAGGGCGGCATCCGTACGCAACCGTTGGAGACGCTGCGGCCGAACGCGCTCCGGTTGGTCCAGGCGTGGATGCCGGTGTGCGCGCCCTTCAGCCCGGCCGACAGGTTCTCCGGGTTCTGCGGGACGGAGCCCAGCACCAGCGCGTCCAGCCCGGCGAAGATCGCGCCGCTGGTGCCGGTCGTGCCCATGACGAAGGTGCGCCCCGGCGGCGTCGGCGTGGCCTCGGTGCCGAGCGAGACGGTCCAGGACTGCTGCTCCTCGCCCTCGCGCAGCCAGGTCAGCCGGTGCTCGCTGAGGTCGACCAGGAGGTGGTCACGCAGCGGCTCGGCCTGCCAGCCGCTCTCCGGCACCCAGCCGACGCGGTGGTTGGCGGACGGCGCGAGCACCGCGGCCCAGCCGTCGCGGCGGGCGACGATCGGGGCCACCACCGGCAGCCCGCTGATCCGCGGCGGCAGGAAGGCGCGGGGTTTGCCGCCGGGAGCGTCATACAGCGCGGTCTTGACCGTTGGGCGCAGCGCCTCGGTGGGCACGGTCGCCCACTCGGTCTCCGGGTCGGCGGGCAGGCCGCGCGGACCCTTCTCGTAGCTGATGACCGGCAGGTCGGCGGGCGGCTCGACGGCCTCCGGCGGCGGGGCGGCGCTGCTCGGCGCGGCAGCGGGCGCTGAGGCGGCCGGGCTCACCCAGTCGGCCCCGGCGTCCGGCTGCTTGTTGCCGCGAGCCAGCCCCACAGCGGCGCCGGAGATCACCAGGACGGTGGCGACCGCCCCGATCAACAGGTAGGCCCGGGTTCTGGAGCCCGGGCGCACGGGATAGGGATCGTCGCTCGGCACCCGGCCAAGGATAGCGGCACCCACCAGCCGGAAGACGAGGAACTTTCAGCAGTTGATCACGGGCATCGCCACGCCGAGCCGGCAACCACGCGTGAGCAGCCGCGCCGCCCGCGGACCCCGTCCCACGCTCGCCGAGCAACGGACGTCCGAACCACCACCGGGACGACGGCTCGTCATGAAGTGCCGCTGCGCGGGCACCTGGCGCAGCATCTCGCGCCGCACCTCGTCCAGCAGCTCCGGCATCGGCAGCCCCAGCGCACGGCAGATGGCGGCGAGGACCTCCGACGAGGCCTCCTTGGTGCCGCGTTCGACCTCCGAGAGGTACGGCAAAGACACCCCGGCGGCCTCGGCGACGTCCCGCAGCGTCCGGCCCTGATGCTGGCGCACCCGCCGCAGAACCGCCCCGATCACCCGGCGCAACAGTGGCATGTCGTCCTCCCCCCGCTGTGAGGGCCTCATGCTACCGTTGTTGCCATCCGGATCGCGGATGCCGGCATTGCCGCCCGCTGATCCACTTCTCACAGCCGTTTTCGAGCGGCTTCTTCACACGCGCTGTCGCGCCATTTCCCCGCAAGTCCGAAACATCCGGCAAAACCGCAAGGAGAATCAGGTGACCGTAGTCGCCACCAGACCCCAGCGTTTCTATCAACAGACCCCCGTCTTCCCGCACGAGCGACTCCGCCTGGAGACGCCGGGAGGACCACTCACCACCCGTGTCGTCGACCTGGTCATGCCGATCGGCAAGGGACAGCGGGCGCTCGTCGTCGCGCCTCCGAAGGCCGGCAAGACCGTCGTCCTCCAGCAGATCGCCCAGGCGATCAGCGCCAACCACCCCGAGTGCCACCTCATGACTGTGCTCGTCGACGAACGGCCCGAAGAGGTCACCGACATGCGCTCCTCGGTGCGCGGCGAGGTGCTCTCGGCAACCTTCGACCGCCCGCCGCAGGACCACATCAAGGTCGCCGAGAACGCCGTCGAACGCGCCAAGCGCCTCGCCGAGCAGGGCACCGACGTGGTCATGCTGCTCGACTCGATCACGCGGCTCGGGCGCGCGTACAACCTGGCGGCGCCGGGACGCGGGCGCACCCTCTCCGGCGGGCTCGACTCCACCGCGCTCTACCCGCCGAAACACCTGCTCGGCGCGGCACGTGCCCTCGACGGGGGCGGCTCGCTCACGATCATCGCGACCGCGCTGGTGGAGAACGGCTCCCTCATGGACACGCTGATCTTCGAGGAGTTCAAGAGCACCGGGAACGCCGAACTCAAACTCGACCGTTCACTCGCCGAGGCGCGTATCTTCCCGGCCATCGACGTCAGCGCCAGCGGCACCCGCCACGACGAACTTCTGCTCACCCCGGCCGAGGCTGCGGTCATCGCGCAGGTGCGGCGCGCGCTCACCGGCCAGGATCGGCGCGAGAGCATGGACCAGCTGCTGAAGCAGCTGCGGACCACCCCGGACAACGCGAGCTTTCTGCGACGGATCAGGGCGTCGGTCTTTTAGGTGTACGGGGACCGCGCCGATATCCTGTCGGGATGGCGGACGAGGCGGTCGTCAGGGAGTTGCTCGCCGCGATTCCGGCGGGTTGCACATGGCTGCTCCCGGTCCACGACCCGGCCGGTGAGGTCATCGACTTCCGGATCGCCGCGACCAGCGACCAGATCCGCGACATCTACGGCCGCGGGCGGCAGCGCGTCGACGGGCGTTTGAGCGAGCTCTACCCGTCCATGGTGGGCGGGCAGCTCTGGAACATGTACGCGGAGGTGCTTCGCTCCGGCGCACCCGGCCGCCTCGACGAGTTCCGCTACGAGGAGAAACGCCCCGGCGTCGTCGCCGAGTCCCGCTTCGAGGTCAGCGTGCACCGCGTCCTCGGCGGCCTGCTCGTGTGGTGGCAGCGCATGGACGAGTACCAACGGCGCCTCGAGCACACCGAGGTCCTGGGCAGCCTCGGCTGGACGGAGTACAACCTCGTCGACGGCAGCCACGACTGGTCACCGGGGATGTACCGGATCTTCGACCGGGACCCGCGACTCGGCCCGCTCTCCCGCGCGGATCAGGGCCGGGCGATGCTGCCGGAGGACCGCGGCATCGCCGAGACCGCCTGGCAGACCCTCGACAGCGGCGCCACCTCCGACGTCACGGTCCGCTTCCGGATCGGCGAGCAGGTCAAGCACCTGCGCATCCTCTCCGACGTGGCCCGCGACTCGGCGGGGCAACCGGTCAAGATCTACGGCGTGGTGCAGGACGTGACGTCGCGGGTCGACTCGCGTACGGAAATCGAGCTCCTCAGCGACCAACTACGCACCCGCGAGATGACCGCCCTGGCCGAGCACCGCCTCGCCGGCCAGCTGCAGAACATGATCCAGCCGGTGCCCACCGCGCCGTTCCCCCTCGCCGGCCTCGAGGCGATGGTCAGCTACCTGCCCGCCGAGAGCGCCATCCAGGTCGGCGGCGACTGGTATCACGCGCAGAACCTCCCGGACGGCTCGGTCGCACTGGCCATCGGCGACGTGGCGGGCCACGGCCTCGAAGCGGCCAGCGGCATGGCGCATCTGCGGTTCGCGCTGGTCGCGTGGCTCTCGATCGGGATACGTTCGCCCGGCGAACTGCTGCGCCACATGAACCGTCTCTGCGCCCAGCTCGGCATCACCGGCACCGCCCTGGTCGCCCTGCACGACCCGGCCACCCGCCTGCTCTCCTGGGCCCGAGCCGGCCACCTGCCCCCACTCCTCGGCCGCGACGGCGTCAGCTCCGAGCTGGACCGCCCACCGGGCCTGCTGCTGGGCGCCGAACCCGAGGAGTCCTTCCCGGAGACGACCACTCCTCTAGTCCCCGGCGACCTGGTCCTCCTCTACACCGACGGCCTGATCGAACGCCGCGACGGCGCCCAGCCCCACCGCACCGCCGAGGTACACACCCACCTGGCCACCGTCTCCGCCACCCCGGGCGACGCCCCACTACCGCACCTGCACCAGTTGCTCCACGCCCCCAGCCCCTACGACGACACCTGCACCCTCCTCCTCCGCGTAACCTGACCACCCCGCGCAGTCGCCGCGATCTTGGGGCGCCACGACCGGCAACAAGCCTGGGACAGGCCGCTCGCACGCCCAAGATCCCGGGGTCGCGCGACGCGGAAAGCACGCACAGGCGGGACAGCACGCACAGGCGGGACAGCACGCACAGGCGGGGCGGTGCGCGGAGGCGGGGCGGTGCGCGGAGGCGGGGCGGTGCGCGGAGGCGGGGCGGTGCGCGGAGGCGGGGCGGTGCGCGGAGGCGGGGCGGTGCGCGGAGGTGGGGCGGGGCGGGTGGGGCGTGGGGGTGCAGTGGGCGCCGTAGCGCGCCTGGCGGCCTGGACGGTGCAGGGGGTCGCGTGGGGTGGCGGGACGGTGGGGATCGGCGGGGTGGGGGTGACGCGTACCTATGAAGGGGTTGTCTTAAAGGTCCAGGCAGATTCGGACCAGGGTGCCGCCGGGGACCGCTGCTGTGTAGACCGCGTCGCAGATGCGTTCGACGATGGCCAGGCCTCGGCCTCGGATGGCCTCGGCGGCGGGCATGGCGCGGCCGAAGGGGCGGTCGAGGCCGCCGTCGACGACGTCGCAGACCAGGCGGCCGTTGTCGGCCCAGACGCGGATGTGGCCGCCGCCGCTGGTGTGCTGGAGGGTGTTGGTGGTGAGCTCGCTGACGGCGAGCGTGAGCACGTCTATGCGGCCGGCGGGCAGGCCCAGGGCGATGGCGCGCTCGGTGACGAATGCCCGGACGGCCCGCAGGTCGTCCGGCTCTGAATACGACATCCCGTCGGTCGTCTCAGACATGGCGGTGGTTCTCGGCGGGGGCCTGCAGGAGGGTGTCGAGGCCGGTGAGTTCGAGGACGGCGGCGACGGCACCGGTCGCGTTGACCACGTAGACGCGGGAGTCCCGTTGCTTGGCGGCGTGATACGCGGTGATCAGGCTGTGCACCCCGCTCGAGTCGAGGAAAGTGAGCTGGGCGAGGTCGACGAAGACGGCCTTGGCCCGGTGGACCGCGTCGAGCAGCACCGCGGTGAGATGTTCGCGGGTGGACAGGTCGCACTCCCCGGCGAGGGTCACGATGATCCGCCCGGGTTCGGCGGACGTCCGCGCCTCGAAGTTCGCCATAGACTGCCGTGCCTTTCGCCGCCGGGAGACAGTCTGCCCGGCCCATCATGTCACCCGGGGACCGGGATCGCCGCCACCCGGGTAATCCCATCAGGGCACTGCGTCGATCAATACGGCGTGGGCGGCCGCGACCGTGGCCAGCCCAGACGTGGGCTCACCGCCGGGTTCGCTCATGTATCGGTCGCGGCGGATCTCGACCATGAGCGACGCGACCTCGGGTTTCGTGCGCCAGAAGGTGCTCGGGACGTAGCAGCCGGCGAACGGGCTGTCGAGCCCGACGTCGCCGAACGCGGCGCGGGCGGCGGCGATCAGCCACTCGGGAGTGTGGACGGAATCGGTCCCGAGGCAGACCGGCGGGCGCGGGCCGTCGCCGTGCAGCTCATAGGGGAGACGGACGGTCGGATAGGAGTGGACGTCCACGATCACCGCGCGGCCGGTCGCCGCCAGGCGCTCGGCGACCAGGGAGGTCATCGCCTCCGCGTAGGGAAAGAAGAACTCCTTGAGAAGCAGTGGATCGTCGCCGTCGCGCAGGTGCCGACCGGCGTAGCCCCGCGTGTAGACCGGGCCCATCCCGGCCCGGAGCATCTCCTCGCTGTCGTCCGGGAACCGCTCCGGGTCGACGACGAGCCGGGACAACCGGTTCACGAACTGCCACGGCCGGCGGACGGCGGCCCCGGCGGCGCGCGCGGCGATGAGATCGGTGTGCGCGTCGGTGAGGTGGTCGAGCTCGTCGGCCAGCTCGAACCCGCCGACGAGCAGCCCGGACTCGACGACCGCCCGGGACGAGTGCGGAACGTGCAGGATCACCGGCGAAGCGGGATCCCCGGCGAGGACTTCGAAGTTCACGCCGGGGAACTTACGCGCGGGGTCTGACAAGAAGCAGGGATCAGGAGGCGAGCGCCGAGCAGCAGGTGTCGATGATCAGGCGCGTGACGACGTACGGGTCACAGTTGGCGTTCGGCCGGCGGTCCTCGATGTAGCCCTTGCCGTCCTTCTCCACCTGCCACGGGATGCGCACCGATGCGCCCCGGTCCGACACGCCGTAGCTGTACTCGGTCCACGGCGCGGTCTCGTGCAGGCCGGTCAGCCGGTGCTCGATGCCCGCGCCGTAACCGTCCACGTGCTCCTGGCGCTTCTTGCCGAGCGACTCCGCCGCCGTGATGATCGCGTCGTAGGACGACCGCATGGCGTTGGTGGAGAAGTTGGTGTGCGCGCCGGCGCCGTTCCAGTCGCCCTTGACCGGCTTCGGGTCGAGGGTCGCGGAGATGCCGTAGTCCTCGGCGATGCGGTAGAGCAGCCAGCGCGCGACCCACAGCTCGTCGGCGACCTGCGGCGCGGCGACCGGGCCGATCTGGAACTCCCACTGGCCCGGCATGACCTCGGCGTTGATGCCGGACAGGTGCAGGCCGGCCTCGAGGCAGGCGTCCATGTGCGCCTCGACGATCTCGCGGCCGAACACCTCGTCCGAGCCGACGCCGCAGTAGTAGCCGCCCTGCGGTGCCGGGAAGCCGCCGCCGACCGGGAAGCCGAGCGGGCGGCCGTCGCGGAAGAACGTGTACTCCTGCTCGATGCCGAAGATCGGCTCCTGGTCACCGAACTTCGCGGCCGTGGCAGCGCACGCGGAGCGGGTGTTGGTCGGGTGCGGGGTGCCGTCGATCAGCAGCACCTCGCAGAGCACGATGATGTTGTTGCCCCCACGGATGGGGTCGGGACAGGTGAAGACCGGCTGCAGCACGCAGTCGGACTTGTCGCCGGGCGCCTGGTTGGTGCTGGAACCGTCGAAGCCCCAGATCGGCGGCTCGGCGCCGTCCGCCAGGATCTTGGTCTTGGACCGCAGCTTGGCGGTCGGCTCGGTACCGTCGATCCAGATGTATTCGGCCTTGACAGCCATTGAATTCTCCTCCTGCGCGCAACGACAGCTCGGAATGGCGCCAGGAGGCTAACCGCCGTAGATCAAATCCATGTTTCCGATCAGGCACCGCGCGTTTGCGCCGATGAGACAGAGGTGACCCCGGACGAATCGCTCGCCCGCTCGCCGGGCGGCCGCGAACTGGGCTACCTCGTGCTGCAGGCGGGGCGCATCGTCCAGTCCGCGATGGAGGAGGGCGCGGTCCGGGCCGGCATGTCGCCGACCGACCTGCTCGCCCTCTATGTGCTGGGTGAGCACGAGGGCCTGACCGGTGGGGCGCTGGCCCGGTTGCTCTCTCTCCCGCAGTCCTCGATCACACCGCTGGCCGACCGCCTGGAGTCGGCGGGCCTGATCGAGCGGGAACGCGACGAGACCGACCGGCGACGGGTCTGGCTCTGCCCGACCCCGCAGGGCGAGGCGGTTCTCCGGAAAGCGGGTTCGATGGCCCGGGCGGCGGTCCGCGACGCGCTCGCGCCGCTGACCACGGGGTCGGCGGCGGCCCTGGCGGCGCTGCTGGACGAGGTGGTCGAGCCCTGGATCACTGAGATCGCCGGGAACCGGGTCACCAGAGACGAGCCTGCGTGAGCAGTGCCTCCCGCGCCGCCGCCACGTGCGGCGCGTCCCGGCCGGCGGACCGGGTCGCCAGGTAGAGCGTGTTGATCGGCGGATCCTCGGTGGGCAGCAGGTCCACCAGCGTCCCGGCACGCAGATCCTCGGCCACGAGGTAGCGGGGCAGCACGGTCACCCCGATCCCGGCGATCGCCGCGGCGCGCAGTCCCCGCAGGTCGGGAACGACCAGGACGGCCCTCTTCTGGGGAACCGGTGTACCCAGCAAGTGCCGCCACCACCGCCGGATGATCGGCAGCTCCTCCCCGTACGCGAGCAGCCGCGCGTCCGGGCGGAACGTCTTACCCGGCGCGCCCACCAGCACGAACTCCTCGTCGCAGAGCGGCTCGGCGAAGACTCCGGAGCGCCGCGGCCGGATCGCGCTGACCACCAGGTCGAGCTGCCCGCCGGAGAGTTCGGACAGCAGCTCCTCGGCCAGCCCGAGCCGCACCCGGACGGTCACACCGGCCGCGATCGTCCCGGCCAGCGCGGGCAGCACCCGGGCACTCATCAGCTCGGCCGGCCCGCCCAGGTGCAGCGTCCGCCCGGCGGGTCCCGGTGCCTCACCGAGCCCGCCCGCCACCGCCGCGAGGGCGTCGAGCGGACCGTCCAGCCGGCGCGCGAGGTCCTCGGCGACCGCGGTCGGCGTCACGCCCCGGACACCACGGACGAACAGCGGCTGCCCGATCCGCTTCTCCAGGCCGCGAAGCTGCGCCGTGACGGTCGGCTGGGACAGGCCGAGCAGTTCAGCGGCCCGGGTGAGGGTGCCTGCGCGGTAAACCGTGAGAAACGTCTGCAACAGGTCCAGCGGCAACATGCCATCAGTATTCCGATGGCTCACTTCGACGAATCCTCTTGGTGGCCGATGGCTGTGCGGGACCAGAATCGAGGCATGACCAAGAAGATCCTGATCGCACTCAGCAGCCACGACGACCTGGCCGGGGTCCGCTCGACCGGCTACTACCTGCCCGAGGCCGCGCACCCGTGGAAGGTCTTCACCGACGCCGGATACACCGTTGACCTGGTCAGCGTCGCCGGGGGTGAGCCGCCGGTCGACGGCGCCGACCTGGACGACCCAGTGCAGCGCGCCTTCCTCGACCTGCCCGCGCTCAAGGACACTCCGCGCTTCGCCGACGTCGATCAGTCCGCGTACGACGCGGTGCTGTTCGCCGGCGGCCACGGCGCCATGTTCGACTTCCCGGCCGACACGGACCTCGCCGCGCTCACCCGCGACCTGTACGAGCGGGGCGGCGTGGTGGCCGCCGTCTGCCACGGCCCGGCCGCGCTCGTCGGCGTCACGCTCTCGGACGGCAGCCCGCTGGTCGCCGGCAAGCGGGTCGCCGGCTTCACCAACACCGAGGAGAGCGCCGTCGGCCTCACCGAGGTGGTCCCGTTCCTGCTGCAGAGCCGGTTGGAGGAGCTGGGTGCGCGGCACTCGGGCGCCGCCGACTGGCAGTCGCACGTGGTCACCGACGGGCGTCTGGTCACCGGTCAGAACCCGGCGTCGTCGACCGCCGTGGCCGAGGCCGTGCTGAAGGTCCTGAAGAGCTGAGCCCTTCGCCCTTGCTCGAAGGGTCGGTCACGCACGACGATCAGGGTAGGAATGTGAGGAGGCTCACCGTGCCCAATTCTAAGATCGTCGTGGGGTACGACGGCTCTCCGGCCGCGCGCAAGGCTGCCCTGTGGGCGCTTGACGAGGCCCAGCGCACGGACGCGCCGGTGGAGTTGCTCTATGCGTACGAGTGGCCCAGCTATGTGCCCGCGGCGGCGATGATGCCCGCTGCCGCGGTCTATCCCGACTCGGAGACGGACGACGCGGTCGGGGACATGCTCGGCCGGGCCATCGATTCAGCGGCGATAACACATCCATTTGTACGCGTACGCGCTCGCGTGGAACACGGGACCGCCGCCGTGGCACTCACCCAGCGCGGCGCTGACGCGGGCCTGCTCGTGGTGGGCGGCCCACGCCACTCCGCGGTCCGCAACCTGCTCGGCTCGACGAGCGCCTCGGTCGGCGCACACGCGCGCTGCCCCGTGGTGGTGGTACGCGGCGAGCCCCGTACGACCGACCCGGTGGTGGCCGGCGTCCACGACTCACCGAACGCCGGCCAGGTCCTCGGGTTCGCGTTCGAGCAGGCCGCGGTCCGTGGCGTGCCCCTGCGCGCGGTGCACGGCTGGCCGCCACCGGACAGCCGCGACCTGCTGTCGGAGGCGAACCTGGACGCCGTCGCCACCGAGCGCCGGCGCCTCGAGGAGATCGTCGCCTGCTGGCGGCGCCGCTTCCCGAGCGTGCCGGTGACCACCGAGATCCTGGTCGGCCAGCCGGGCGAGGTGCTCGCCGAGGCGGCCGCGGGTGCGCAACTCGTGGTGGCCGGCGCCCGGATCCGCCGCGCGCTGCGGGTGGCGCTGCGCCCGTCGATCGGGCGCCACCTGCTGCACCGGGCCAGGTGCAGCATCGCGCTCGTACACGGCTAGCACCCAGGTCTCCGGACTACTTGCGCAATTCGCCGAAATCACCCGGAATCGCTTCTAAAGTTGATCGCGCGAATCGGCGCGCCCGACGGAGGAGACGATGCAGCCAGTGACCACCCGGGTACGGCGCGGCCTGCTGGAGCGGCTGCTCGGTGACCGTAGCCTGCTGATCAAGAGCACCGTCGCCGCGGTCTGCGTCGCGATCGTGGCGGTCGCCGTCACCGCGGTCTCACTGACCCGGATGAGCGCGCTGCGCGACAACCTGCACGACATGAAGACCAACCATGTCGACAGCATGGAGCAGATCGCGAACATGCGCGGCGGCCTCACCGACTGGTTCCGCAGCGCCCTGCGCTACAACGTCGGGACGCAGAGCCGCAACGACGAGCTGAAGCAGGCGGGCCTGGAGGCCAAGAACGCCGCGGCCGAGACGATCGACACCGCCATCAACCGCTATCGCGAGATCGCCACCGCGTCCGACGCGCCCGACCGCCTGGAGAAGCTGGACGTCTTCGCCGAGGCCTTCCAGTACTACCGCAACCTGAGCAACGTCGTCCTGTTCGGCGAGGCTCCCGCCGCAGGGTTCGAGATGCCCGCCCAGGCCGACATCACCAAGGCGTTCAACACCTCCAACGTCACGATCACCGCGACCATGAACGACCTGCAGGCCGCCGAGGAGGCCGACGCGGACGCCATGGACAAGGAGGGAAGCAGCGCCTTCCAGCGCGCCCGGATCATCACACTGGGCGGCCTGCTGATCGGGTTCGTCATCGCGGCCTTCGTCGGCTTCGGCGTGATCCAGCTGATCCGCCGCCAGCTCGCCACGGTCTCCACGGCTCTGAGCGCGGTCGCCGACGGCGATCTCACGGTGGCCGCCGAGGTGCGCTCCCGCGACGAGCTGGGCCAGATGGCCGAGGCCACCAACCGCGCCCGCGAGGGCCTGATCACCAGCGTGCGCCAGCTCAACCACGACGCCGAGGTGCTGGGCACGGTCACCCAGCGGCTGAGCACGCTGACCACCCGCCTGGACGCCGAGTCCCGCGAGGCCGCCGAGCAGGCCGGGCTGGTGGCCGGCACCGCCAACGAGGTGTCCGCCAGCGTCCAGTCGGTCGCCGCGGCCGGCGACCAGATGGGCGCGTCGATCCGGGAGATCTCCGAGAACGCCAACAGCGCCGCCCAGGTCGCCTCGGGCGCGGTCGGCGTGGCGCAGGCGACCAACGACACCGTCGCCAAGCTCGGAACGTCCTCGGAGGAGATCGGCAACGTGGTCAAGGTGATCACGTCGATCGCCGAGCAGACCAACCTGCTGGCGCTGAACGCGACCATCGAGGCGGCGCGGGCGGGCGAGGCCGGCAAGGGCTTCGCCGTGGTCGCCACCGAGGTCAAGGACCTCGCTCAGGAGACGGCCAAGGCCACCGAGGACATCGCGCGCCGCGTGGAGGCCATCCAGGCGGACACCTCCAGCGCGGTCACCGCGATCGCCGAGATCTCCCGGATCATCTCCGAGATCAACGACTATCAGGTGACGATCGCCAGCGCGGTCGAGGAGCAGACCGCCACCACCAACGAGATGAGCCGCAGCATCGGCGAGGCGGCGAACGGCTCCTCCACCATCGCCGGCAACATCAACGCGGTCGCCGGCGCCGCGCACGCCACCACCGCCGCCCTCAGCGAGGCCGACGCATCGGTCAGCGAGCTCACCCAGGTCGCCGGCGAACTGCGCCAGGTGGTGCAGCGATTCCGTGTCTGAGGGTCAATGCCCCACGGCGGGCACCAGGCGCTCGACACGGCGCAGCAGCTCGGCCGGCGTGAACGGCTTCACCAGGTAGTCCTCGGCGCCGACCATCCGGCCCATCTCCACGTCGGACGGAGAGCCGCGCCCGCTGATGATGATGACCGGGATGTGTGCGGTCTGCGGGGACGAGTGCAGCTCGTAACAGAACCCGATCCCGTCCAGGCCGGGCATCGAGACGTCGAGCAGGATCAGCTGGGGGTGCTCGTTGACGGCGAGGGCCATCGCCTCACGGCCGTCGCCCGCCACGAGCGTACGGTAGCCGGCCCGCTGCAGCTTGAAGGTGATCAGCTCCCGGATGTCATCGTCGTCGTCGGCGATCAGCACGGTCGGCGGCTGCAGGGCACCGGACCAGTCCTCGACGAGGGCGTCGCTGAAGGTGAGGGCGGTGGTAAGGCTCTGCGGCATGTCACTCCTTCTGTGCTCGGACCCGTCCCGATCGGTCGTACCGAGGCCGTCTGAAGGAGGCCGCCCGGTGCAGTCCGGTAGCTTAGGTTAGGGTTACCTAAACGGAGCGCCAGGGAGGAACCGTGACCCAGACCGTCGTACCCACCGAGGCGACACCCTTCCGGTTCTTCCCGGTCGAGGTGTCCCGGGTGACCCGGCTGAGCCCGAACTTCCTGCGGGTCACCTTCATCGGCGACGAGCTGGACCGATTCGCCGACAACGGCTGGGACCAGCGGATCAAGCTGATCCCGCCGCTGCCCGGGTCCGGCCACGAGCACCTGCCGACCGGCCCGGACTGGTATTCGCAGTGGCGCTGCCTGCCCGACGAGCAGCGCAACCCGATCCGCACGTACACGGTCCGCGCCGTCCGCGCCGCCCGCCGCGAGATCGACGTCGACATGGTGCTGCACGGGGTGAACGGCCCGGCGTCGCGCTGGGCCGTCGCCGCCGCGCCCGGTGCGACCGCGTGCATCATGGGGCCGAACGCGGACTTCACCGGCAACGCCGGCGGCATCGACTTCCACCCGCCGACCGGCACCCGGCGCATCCTGCTCGGCGGCGACGAGACCGCGGTACCGGCGATCGCCTCGATCCTGTCGAACCTGCCCGCCGACGCCACCGGCGAGGCACTGCTGGAGGTCCCGGAGAGCGCCGATGTGCTGGACATCGCCGCACCCGCCGGTTTCCGCGTCACCTGGCTGGCCCGCGACGGCGCGTCGCACGGCACCTACCTGGTCCCGGCCGTGCAGTCGGCCGCCGCCCGCCTGCTCGGCGACTGCACCGCTCCGGCGAATGTGGACCTCGACGACGTCAACGTCGACGAGGAGATCCTCTGGGAGGTCCCGGAGGAGGCGACGGCGATCGACGGCTTCTACGCGTGGCTGGCCGGCGAGGCCGGCGTGATCAAGACACTGCGGCGGCACCTGGTCACCGACTGCGGCGTCGACCGCCGGGCCGTGGCGTTCATGGGTTACTGGCGGCTCGGCAAGGCGGAGTGCTGATCGGACTCCTCAGTTCGGGCGGTGGGCCGCCGAAAGTCCAGGCCTACCACCCGTTCAAACCCGAGGCCGCCGATGAACAGCTACGCCGCCCGCGCCGCCGCGTTCGCGACCGCCTACGTCGCGGTCTTCTGGGCCTCCGCGGAGTACCTCGCGCCGGTTCCGGCACTGATCCCGCCGATCGCCGTGGGCGCGCTGTGGCTGGTCGCACAGACCCGGTTCGCCAAGCGCCGCCTCGACGTCATCGCGCTCGCCACGGCCGGCGCGGTGGCGGCCACCCTGCAGGGCGCCGGACTGCTGATGTGCCTGGTCGTCGCGGCCGGCGCGGTGGCACCGCCGCTGCTCTTCGCGGTGCTGCTGCAGCGCTGGCTCCCGGGGTACTGGCTGGGGCACGGTGACCGCTTCCGGAGCACCCGCGCGGCCCTCGGGCGTCTCGCAGGCGCCGCCGCGCTGGCCGCGGTGACGGGGTTCGCGCTCTACGGGCTCTCCCTCTCGTCGATCAGCGTCGCCGAGGCCCTGCTGCAACTGGGCGGCGTCACCGCCGTGCTCGTCCTCGCCGTCCTGGCCGTCCGAGCCACCCGCCGGACCCGCAACCCCCGCGGCAACCTCTCCGTCGTCCGCTGACCGCTCCCCCAGGAAGTCTTCGCGGGTGGAAATCGTTGAACACGGCGTGGAACCGCGAATCGTCTCCTGCATCTCCTGCGGCAAGCGCAACCGGGTGCCAGCCACCGCGACCGGGACGCCATCCTGCGGCGCCTGCCGCGCGGCACTGCCATGGATTGCCGACGCCGATGATCGTACGTTCGACGCGATCGCCGACAGGTCGCCTCTCCCCGTCCTGGTCGATCTGTGGGCACCCTGGTGCATCCCCTGCCGGCTGGTCGGGCCGGCGCTCGAACAGGTGGCCCGTGATCTCGCCGGCCGGGTGAAGCTGGTCAAGGTGAACGTCGACACCGCACCGGGCCTGCACCGCCGGTTCGCCGTCCAGGCGGTGCCCACGCTGCTCCTGATGCGCGACGGCAAAGTGATCGCCCGGCAGGCCGGCGCCGCACCGTCCGCGGTCCTGCGCCGCTGGGCCGAGCAGGGCCTCGCCACCGCCGCCTGAGTCACGGTAAACCCTACCGGCGGGGTGGATATCGCCGGAACGTTCGACGCGCGGACCGTGACACGGTGCGAGAATCACCGGCTTGAGATCACCGATGACGCCCCGCCGGGCGGAATGGGGAAGGCTGCCGGCATGACCATCTATGGACGATCCGCGCGCACCTTACGCCGGTACGGCCCGTGGACGATGGTGGTCGCGGCAGCCGCCGTCGCCGCTGCCTACGGGATCAACCGGTCGGTGCCCGCCGAGTACCGGTCGGAGGCGAGCATCCTCGTGGAGACGCGGACCGCGCCGGACCTGGAGACCGAGCGTGCCCTCGTTCGCTCCGACGCGGTCGCTCTGAGCGCCGCCCAGCGGGTCGGTCTCGGCAAGAGCGAGATGCTCGGCGGTCTGGAACTGGAGGTGGTCCCCGGCACCACCGTGCTGAGCCTGGTCTACTCCGCTGACAACCGCTTCACCGCTCAGGTCCGGGCCAGGGCGCTGGTCGAGGCGTATCTGAACTACCGCAACCCGGCCACCGCTTCCCAGGCTCCCGCTCCGGCTTCCAGCTCGGCCGCCGGTCCCCAGTTGATCAGCCCGCCGAGCCTGCCCACCGAGCCGTACACCCGGCCGCTCCTGCCGGACCTGCTCGCCGGCTTCGGCGCGGGTCTGCTGCTCGGAGCCGGGACCGCGCTGATCCGGGCCCGCAGCCGCGGGCTGATCCGCAGCCGTGAGGACTTCGAACGCCTGGCCGGCACGACCGTGCTCGCGACCGTCCCCCGGGCCGGGCGCCCGGCCGGCACCACCACCGGGCTGCCGATGCTGCTGCGCGACCCCGGATCGCCGGCTGCCGAGGCCTACCGGTACCTGCGCGCCCGCCTGCACCCGACTCTGCGCACCTCCGCCGCGACCACGATCCTGGTGACCAGCCCCGGCGACCGGCAGGGCCGCACCGCCGTCGCGTCCAACCTGGCCGTGGCACTGGCCCAGGCCGGCCGCTCGGTGGTGCTGGTCGACGCCGACCTGCGCCGCCCCGTGCAGCACCAGGTCTTCCAGGTTCCCGGGGACTACGGCCTGACCACCCTGCTCGACGGCGACGCCACGGTCTCCGAGGTTCTGGAGGACACCACGGTGCCGGGCCTGCGCGTGTTGCCCGCCGGCCACCGCACCGGTGAACACGTCGACCTTCTCGAGGGACCGCAGCTGGCCCGCGTCCTGCGCGCCCTCCAGGAGCACTGCGACGTGGTGGTCCTGGACTCGGCCGCCGTCCTCAGCGCCTCCGACGCCATCGCCCTGGCCGCGCTCAGCGACCACGTCCTGCTGGTGGGCGACTTCCGCCGGACCAGCCGCGGCTCGGTGCGGCGCGCCCTGGCCGAACTCGCCGAGGTCACCGACGGCAACCTCAACACCGTCCTGCTCAACCTGCCGAAGAGCGCCGGCGGCCTCGCCCCGCGCCCCCGCGAGATCTCCTCGGTGGCCCCCGCGCCCTTCCTGTACGGCAAGCCCGCCGCCCGGCCCGCCCCCGACGACGAGGACGCCGCCCCGCCCAGCCTGACCGTTCCCGTCGTGCACGGCACAGCGGTGTCGTCCACGCTCTACAGCTCGGCGGCCGCGCTCGCCGCCGAGGACGCCTCGGACGCCGGGGACTACGACGACGAGGAACCGACGTCGGCCTTCATCCCCGGCCTGTTCCCGGTTCCCCTGGGAGATGAGGCGCCCGAATCATCCGGTACGGAGGAGACGACCTCCGAATCCGAGGAGGAGGATCGGACCGGCACCGCGGTGCTGGAGCCCCGCAGCTGACCCGCCGTGCTGTCAGTTCATGGACAACACGGGGCGCAGTGCCCGATTAGCGTCGGTCCTGGAGCGTGAATGAACCGGAACGGAAGGTTGGTCGCGGGTACACCAGGGGCATAGAGGGCATAACCCCAGCCAGCGCATCCTCAGGAGGTTACCGATGAGCACGGACCAGACCACGACCGGCAAGGCGGCCGACCAGCTTCGCGCGGTCCCCAACCAGGCCGGTGACGCAGCCCGCCAGGCCGGTGAAGCGGCCCGCCAGGCGACGGACACGGCCCGCACGACAGCCGCCGAGGCCACCGAAGCCGCACGCCGCAACCCGGCGCCCTTCGCAGCCGCCGCCTTAGCGGTCGCCGGCGCCGTCGCCGCAGCGATCTACATCGCCCGCCGCCGGGCCGCCGCCAAGGCCTCCACCCGCAACAAACTGGCAGCTCTCCTCAATCGCTGATCCACCACGACGCCACCGCCCGGCTGGGCGGTGGCGTCGCCATATCCACCTCCAGACCCCACCCCTCCCCCGCCACGTCCTGGTGTGGGGAGTTCGGCCCACCCACGCACCTCAACTCCACACGCCGCCCGCGCCACGTCCTGGCGTGGGGAGTTCGGCCCACCCACGCACCTCAACTCCACACGCCGCCCGCGGTGAGGGGGTGGGAGCGTGTCCTGGTGAGGATCGCGCTTCCCCGGAAGGCGGAACCGGTGCCGGAACACTCCGGGCGGGGAATGTTCTTGACAGGGTTGGGGTGGGTTCGGCATAGAGGTGGGTACGTGCGGGCCGACTTCAGGAGGAACGATGCGGATCAGTGACATTCTCAGGGTCAAGGGCGAGCAGGTTGTCACGGTGCCACCGGACACCCCTATCGAGCGGCTGCTGACCACGCTGGCCGACCACAGGATCGGTGCGGTGGTCGTCTCACGCGACGGTGCCGTGGTGGACGGCATCGTCAGTGAACGGGACATCGTGCGGGCGCTCGCCGCGCGCGGCGCCGCCGTCCTGGCCGAGCCGGTGAGCGCCATCCAGACGACCCAGGTCAGAACAGTGACCCCCGAGGCCCAACTCGAAGACGTGGAACGCCTGATGACCGAACGCCGCTTCCGCCACGTCCCGGTCGTGGTGGACGGCGCCCTCCGAGGCGTCGTCAGCATCGGCGACGTGGTGAAGAACCGCATCGACGAGCTGGAGACCGAACGAACCACGCTCGCCGACTACATCACCGGCGACCGCACCTGACCGAGCCCTCAGCCTGAAACGCAGAAAGGCCCACCCCAGAGGGTGGGCCTTTCTGTTCACGTTGAGTCCGGCGGCGTCCTACTCTCCCACACCCTCCCGAGTGCAGTACCATCGGCGCTGGCGGGCTTAGCTA